>CAZZEL010000103.1:0-13219 GCA_964652625.1 uncultured Gemmatimonadaceae bacterium | reverse complement strand
TACGGCCAAGGGGACGAACCTACCGAGTGTTCACCCGCCGCGCCCTACCCGATGGGTCTTCGGCTCTTCCCGACATCATCGCAAGGAGCACCATGGCCATCACGACTCAGTTCGGCTTCACGGAGGGGTACGGCGGGCGCAGCGGGGGTCTCCAGGATCTCATGCGTATGCGAGTCCAGAACATCCTCTTCGTATCCAGCCTTTACGAGTCCTTCATCATGGCCGAGGACGGGCAGCTCAACGAGCTCATTCTGAGCAAATTCCTGGATCTCAACTTGAGCCAGGCACCGAACCTCACCCGGGTCTCCAGCGGCGCCGAGGCCCTGGCCCTGGCCCAGGAAGAGCCCTTCGATGTCTGCATCGCCAGCCTCCAGCTCGGCGACATGAACGCCGCCCAACTGGCCCGGCGGATGAAGGCGGCGGGCCTGAACCTCCCGGTCCTGGTCCTGGCCTACGACCACCGTGAGCTCAAGGAGTTCGAGAGGCGACACGGCTTCGACGAGCTCGACCGGGTCTTCATCTGGCAGGGGGACGCCCGGATTCTCCTGGCCATGGTGAAGCATTGGGAAGACAAGGTGAACCTGGACGCCGACGCCAAGCTGGGCGTCCCGGTCCTCATCCTGGTGGAGGACAGCGTCCGCTTCTACTCCTCCTTCCTTCCCGTCATCTACTCCGAGGTCATGAAGCTCTCCCAGAGCGTCTTCTCCGAGGGGGTGAACCTCTACCAGAAGCTTCTCCGGATGAGGGCCCGGCCCAAGATCGTGCTGGCCAGCAGCTTCGAGGAGGCCTGGTCCTACTTCAGCAGCTACCGGTACAACGTTCTGGGGATCATCTCCGACATCCGCTTCCCCCGGGGGGGAGAGGACACCCCCAAGGCGGGCCTGGAGCTGGCCCAGCGGGTCCGGGAAGCCCGGCCCGACATCCCGGTTCTCCTCCAGTCCAGCAATCCGGACAACCGGGAGGTGGCGGAGAAGATCGGCATCGGCTTCCTCCTGAAGGGCTCTCCGGTCATGCTGGAGGAGATTCGCCAGTACCTCACCAAGCACTTTTTCTTCGGGGACTTCGTCTTCCGCATGGGCGCGGGAAAGGAGGAAGTGGACCGGGCCACGGATCTCCGCTCCCTCCTGGAGAAGCTGGAGACCGTTCCCGTGGAGAGCATCGCCTACCACGCCTCCCGGCACGACTTCTCCAGCTGGCTCAGGGCCCGGGGAGAGTTCGCCCTGGCCTATCGCCTCCGGCCCCGGCTCCTTTCCGACTACGAGACCGTCGAGGATCTCCGGGAGGACCTCATCACCTCCATCGGGGCCTATCGCCGGGAGCGGAGCCGGAGCACGGTGGCGGACTTCGATCCGGAGGTCCTGTCCGATGCCGGAGGAGTCATGCGCATCGGCGGGGGGTCCATCGGAGGGAAGGGAAGGGGCCTGGCCTTCGCCACCCGGCTCGTGGACCAGTTCGGCCTGGAGAGCAAGTTCCCCGGGGTCCGTGTCTTCGTACCTCCGGCGGTGATCCTGGGCACCGATGTCTTCAACGACTTCCTGGACCACAACCGGCTCCGGGACCTCTCCATCCGTTCCGACGACGAGACGGAGGTGTCCCGGGCCTTCGCTGACGCTCGGTTCCCCTGGGAGGCCCGGCAACAGCTGGCCTCCTTCCTCTACGACAATCCCGTGCCCCTGGCCGTCCGATCCTCCAGTCTCCTGGAAGACTCTCCCTACCAGCCGTTTGCCGGCATCTTCGAGACCCTCATGCTGCCGAACAACCACCCGGATCCGGCGGTGAGGCTCGAGGAGGTCATCCGGGCCATCAAGGATGTCTACGCCTCCACCTTCTCCCGAGACAGCAAGGCCTTCCTGGACGCCACGCCCTACCGGCTGGAGGAGGAGGCCATGGCCGTCATCGTGCAGAAGATGGTGGGGCGGGAACGGGGGGGGCTCTTCTACCCGGACCTGTCCGGAGTGGCTCGCTCCTTCAACTACTACCCCACGCCTCCCATGACGGCGGCGGATGGGATCGCCGCCGTGGCCCTGGGCCTGGGAAAGACCGTGGTGGAGGGGGCGCCCTGTTTCCGGTTCTGTCCCTCCTATCCCGGGCACAACGTGGAGTTCTCCACCGTGGAGGACATGGTGAAGAACTCACAACGGGACTTCTGGGCCCTGAGGACGGGAACCGAGGAGCCGGATCCCCGCTGGGAGCAGGCGGGGGACCTGGTCCGGGCCACCCTGGACGTGGCCGAAAAGCACGGTGTGCTCCGCTGGCTGGGGTCCACCTACTCCCCGGAAAACAACGCCGTCTACGACGGGATGTCCCGGGACGGGATCCGGTTGGTGAGCATGGCTCCCATCCTGAAACAGGATCTCTTTCCTCTGGCCGAGATCCTCCGGGAGATCCTGGAGGTGGGGTCTACCGGAACCAGCTCGCCCGTGGAGATCGAGTTTGCCGTGAACCTCACCACCCCCCCGGAGGAGCCCAGGGAATTCGCCTTCCTCCAGCTTCGGCCCCTGGCCGTCAACCGGGAGTTGGACGAGGTGGAGCTGGAGAAGGTGCCTCCGGAGGCCCTCGTTTGCGAGAGCCCCTCGGCCCTGGGCCACGGCCACCTGGACGATGTGTACGACATGGTGGTGGTGGACCGGAATCGTTTCCAGCGCTCGGAGAGTCAGGGCTGCGTGGAGGCGGTGGCCCACTTCAACGCCCGGCTGGAGCAGGAAGACCGTCCCTACATTCTGGTAGGGGTGGGCCGCTGGGGGTCCACCCACTCCTGGCTGGGGATCTCGGTGCGCTGGGCCGACATCGCCCATGCCCGGGTCATCGTGGAGGCTGGCTTCAAGGACTTCCGGGTCACGCCCTCCCAGGGCACCCATTTCTTCCAGAACCTCACCTCCCTGAACGTGGGCTACTTCACGGTGAACCAGGAGGCGGGGGAGGGCTTCGTGGACTGGGATTGGCTGGCCGCCCAGCCGGCCCAGGAAGAGGTGGGCTGCGTCCGCCACCTCCGCTTCCGTGAGCCCGTGCTGGTGACCATGAACGGTACCCGTCAGATGGGGATCATCCGGAAGCCGGGGCGTTCTCCGTAGACGGGCCTCCGGGCCGGAGGAGAGGGCGCAGAAGGGCGGCCAGGAGCAAAACCCCTCCGAAGCTGCAGACCAGGACCGGGCCCGTGGACAGGTCCTTCCAGAAGGAGATCCCCAGGCCCGCCACGATGGCCAGGGTGCCGGCACCCCAGGCCAGGAGGAGAGCCGGAAGGAACCGGTGGGTGTAGAGGAAGGCGATGACCCCGGGGATGACCAGGGTGCTGAAGACCACCAGGACTCCCGCCACGGCTACCGAAAAGGTGATCACCACGCCGAAGGTGGCGTAGAAGAGAAAATCCCAGAGGACCAGATGGGGCTCGGCATCGGGATCGAAGGAGATGGCGTGGATGTGGCGCCGGAAGACCCAGTGGAAGAGTCCGATGACGGCGTAGACCCCGGCCATCTTCAGGATCGTGGGCATGTCGATCCAGATGAGGGAGCCCGTGAGGGTCTCCTTTACGTGCTCCGCCCCCTCAGCCAGGAGCCCCGCCAGGAGGATCACCGCCGCGGAGGCCACGACGAAGATGATTCCGATGATGGCCTCCTGGGGTACCCGGGGGTTCTCCATTCGGGTGATGCTGAAGAGAAAGGCCCCCAGGAGAGTGAAGCCCAGGGAGAAGAGGAGGGAGACACCGGTGCCCGCGTCCCAGCCCATGAGGAGGGCCGCGGTGGCTCCCAGAGCGGCGATCTGGGCGAAGGCCAGGTCCACGAAGATCACGCCACGGACGATGACGTGGAGACCGAGGTAGGCGTGCATGGCCAGGATCACCAGCACGCCGAGAAAGGGCATGAGAATGAGGTCCAGCATGGGCTCGGCCTCTCAGGTCAGGGGGTCAGGGCGTCGGCTTCCCGGAAGGCGTCGATGAACCCGGAGATCCAGAGTTCCACGAGCCGGAAGTACTCGTCGCCGTCCTCGGTCAACGGAAGAGCCAAAGGAAGCATGAGGGGGATGGCGTCGGCTCGCCGGGCCACCGACTCCACCTTGTTCCGGTCGAAATAGTCCGCCGCCACGATCACTTTCAGGTCCTGCTCTTCCATGAGGGACAGGAGGTGGGCCACGTGGTTCGGTGTCGGGGGAATTCCGGGCTTGGTCTCCACGTACTCCACGCAGTTCACCCCGAAACGCTCCTCGAAGTACTGCCAGTTCTTGTGGTAGCAGATCAGGTTCCGCCCCCGGATGGGTTCGGCCTGCTTCAGCCACCCACCCAGCCGGTCCATGAGAGGCGTTCCCTCCAGCTGGTTTTCCTCCAGGAAGCTCATGAGAGTCCCGCCCATGGCCAGACGCTCCAGGGTCTCCCCTCCCAGGATCTCCACCAGCTCGTCGCCGAAGAGGCGTCGATACATCTGGTCCCGGAGGGCCTGGAGCCCGGCGTCGAACTCGGCGGCCCGCTCAGGAGCCACCCGCTTCAGGCCGATGGTGACGTTCTCGGCGACCTGCAGGGCCCGCAGGGGATCGGTGTGGAAGTGGGGGTTTCCGTACAGGTGGATCTCCCCCTGGCTCCTGTCCGTCGACACGGGGATGTCCCGGAGTTTGACGCCCGTGTAGGCGGTGACGTAGCCCCGGCCTCCCTCCATGACCTGACGGTTTCCGGCCCGGTCCAGGAGGGTGGGGACCCAGAGCTCCATGTCCAGACCGGTGGTGATGAAGAGATCCGCCCGGCGGAGCTCCATGGCGAAGCTGGGCTTGGGGCGGACGGTATGGGGGTTCTGGTTCGGCGAGCTGATGGCCATGGCCGAGACCAGGTTCCCTCCCACCGCATTGGCCAGCGTGGCGTAGGGGGGCTGGGTGGCCACCACCCGTACCATTCCTCCGCTGCCTCCTCCCCGTCCTCTCCCTTGTCGCTGTTGCTGCCCCTCCACCATGAGGGGGAAGAGGGTCAGCACGAGGGCCAGAATCAGGCCTTGAATCTGTCGATTGAACATGAACGCTCCTCTCCTTCCACTTCGTTCCCGTTGTTGTCCCGGGGAGCGAGGTTCCGTCCCCGGGCCGGCCCGGACAGCCGGACCCCGAGGGTCCCGGATCTGTCCTGGGACGTGGCACCTGCTGCGTTATGCCTTTGGAGGCGCCCTGGGATGGGGAAGGGTAACGGGGTGGTACCCGGTCTGGGTGGCGAATCGGGGTGGGAGGAGAAGAGGGACCCGGGCCGTGGGGCGGGGAAGGGAGGGCGGGGGAGCCGCACTCCACTGGTTGGCCCCCATCTGAATACAGATGGAGTGATCGTGCGGTTTGCAGGAGTGGAAGGGCTGCCCCGCGTCGTGAACGACCTCCCCATCGAAGTAGAGATCGCAGTCCAGGACCGGAACGGCACCGGAAAGAACAGGAAGAACCGCCACCAGAAGGGCTGCAGGGCCCTGAATCCGAAGACGGTGTGATGATCGCATAGTCGTCTCGTCAAACCTCCCGGAAGGAGCCTAGGCGTTGGGTCGGGCCGGTGTCAATCCTTCCGGGTGATCTTCTTCACGCATGCCGGTCCCCTACGCCTGTACGGATCCTCTTTCCTCCGGGCTCAAATCCCCTGGTCACACCAGCTTCGAGCGTTCTGGAACAGTCGGAGCCAGGGACTCGCCGTCGTGCTCCCCTCCCACTCGTAGGGAGTCCATCCCCACTGCCAGCTCAGAAAGGACCGCTCCGGGTGGGGCATGAGGGCCAGGTGGCGGCCATCCGGTGAGCAGAGGGCCGCGATTCCCAGGGGAGAGCCGTTGGGGTTCAGGGGATAGGTCGTCGTGGGTTCTCCTTCATCGTCCACATACCGGATGGGTGCCAGGTCTTGTTGTGTTACCCGGTTGAAGATCTCCGGGTCCGGGAAGAAGGCCCGGCCCTCGCCGTGGGCCACCCAGATGCCCAGGGTGGCCCCTTCCATCCCCTGGAGCATGACGGCGGGGCTCTCCTGAATACGGACCGTGGCGAACCGGGACTCGAAACGGCCTGAGAGGTTGCCCACGAACCGGGGCTGAGACTCCGGGGGAATACCCTCCCAGGGCACCCAGCCCAGGAGGGCCAGGAGCTGGCACCCGTTGCACACCCCCAGGCTGAAGGTGTCGGGCCTCCGGTAGAAATGGTCGAATTGCTCCTTCAGCTCCGGCCGGAAGCGGACCACACCCGCCCATCCCTTGGCGGCGTCCAGGACGTCGGCGTAGGAGAACCCGCCCGGGAAGGCGGCCCCCCGGAACTGCCCAAGGGTCACCCGCCCGGAGAGGAGATCCGACATGGCCACGTCCCAGACTTCGAAGCCCGCCAGGTGGAAGGCGGAGGCCAGCTCCCGGTCCGAGTTGGTTCCTTCCTCTCGGACCACAGCCACCCGGGGCTTGGTCTCCCTGCGGAGAATGGACGGTGGGGTGGGGCCTGGCTGAAAGGGGACGTGGAGGGAGGGAGCCTTCCGGCCTCTCAGACCCCTCCGCTCCTCATCCACCAGCTCCGGACTGGCCTGGAGGCGGTCGAGCCTGTAGCTCGTCTCCTCCCAGACGTCCCGGAGGGCCCGCATGTCCTGGTCCAGGACAACGGTTCCTCCCACCGTCACCCGGACCCGGGACTCCGTGAGGGTGGTGCCCACAGGCGTGCAGGGTACGCCCACGGCCCAGAAGGCCTCCAGCACCCGGTCCTCCTCTTCCGCCGGAGCCTCGAAGACCAGGCCCAGCTCCTCGGAGAAGAGGAGGGAGAGGGGTCCGGCGGGGTGGAGGGGATCGGAGGGATCCGCCAGCCCGTCCAACTCCACGTCCAGCCCCCAGTCCCCGGCGAAAGCCATCTCCAGGAGGGTGGTGATGAGGCCCCCGTCGCTCCGGTCGTGGCCGGCGGAAAGGACCTTCTCAGCCAGGAGCTCCTGGACCGTGTCGAAGGCCCCCTTGAGAAGGCTGGCGTCCTCCATGTCCGGGGGCTCCGTGCCCACCTGCCCGAAGACGTGGGCCAGGGCGGAGCCTCCCAGCCGGTTGCGGCCGCCTCCCAGGTCCACGTAGAAGATCCGCCCCCTCCCCGGCAGCTTCAGGTCCGGGGTCACGGTCTGGGTGATGTCGGGGCAGGTCACGTAGGCGGAGACCACCAGGGAGCCCGGGGCCTTCACCGTCTCCTCCTCCCCACTCTCCTCCAACGGGGCCAGGGCGGCCATGGAGAGGGAGTCCTTGCCCCCGTCCACGGCCACGCCCAGCTCCTCCATGATCCGGGCCATGGCAACGGCGGCGTCGTGGAGAGCCGCACCCTCTCCGGGCAGCTTGGCCGCCCACATCCAGTTCGCGGAGCACTTCACGTGCTCCAGGGCGCTGACCCGGGCCCACACCAGGTTCGTGAGGGATTCCCCCACGGTCATCCGGGCCATGGACACCGGGTCCAGAAGCCCCTTGATGGGCTGCTCCCCGATGGCCGTGGCTCCCCCGGTGATGCCGAAATGGCTCTGAGCCATCACGGCCACGTCGGCGACGGTGAGCTGCAGGGGGCCGGCGCAGGGCTGCTGGGCTACCAGGCCGGTCACGCTCCGGTCCACCTTGCTGGCGAGAAACCGTTTGGAGCCCACGGACAGGAGGCGCAGGACCCGGTCCAGAGCCTGCCCCACTTCCAGGTCCTCCGGGAGCTCCAGGGGCCGAGGATCCGGGGGAATGCGGCGAAGCTCGAAGGTCTTCTGGGGCATGTCTCCCAGGACGTCCTCCAGCTCCAGGTTCACCGGGGTGGAGTCGTCCCGATGGTCGTGGAGGACGATCCGGCCGTCTCCGGTGACCCGGCCCACGAAGGCCACCGGGACCTTCTCCCGGTCACAGAGGTCCTGGAAGAAGCTCCGGTCCCGGGGCCTGAGGAGGAGGGCGTCGTTCTCCTGGTACTCCGCTCCCCAGATCTCCAGGACCGACAGGGTCTCGTCTCCCAGGGGGATGGCCCGGACCTGGATGCGGGCCCCTTCCGGTTCCACCAGCTCCTTCAGGACATTGCAGTTCCCCCCGGCCCCCTGGTCGTGGATGCTGACGATGGGGTTGTCCGGCCCCATCTCCACGCAGGCCCGGATCACCCGGTTCACCTTCTGCTCCATCTCCGCGTCGCCACGCTGGACGGCGTTGAAGTCCAGCTCCTCCACGTTTTCTCCCTGGACCATGCTGGAGGCGGCCCCGCCCCCCATGCCGATCCGGTAGGCCGGCCCCCCGAGCTTCACCACCAGCATCTCCGGCTCCGGGGCCCCCTTCTCCCGGTGATCAGCGTCCATCTGGCCGATTCCCCCGGAGAACATGATGGGCTTGATCCACTCCCGTCGCTCCCCACCGGGGAGGCGCAGACCGAAGGAACGGGTGTAACCCTGGATCACCGGCTCGCCGAATTTGTTGCCGTAGTCCGAGGCCCCGTTGGACGCTTCGATCTCGATCTCCAGGGGGGAGGCCAGGTTCGTGGGATAGCGGAAGGCCGGGTCTTCCCAGGGGAGGGGGTAGTCCGGGATGTAGAGGTTGCCCACGCAGTAGGCCGCCGTGCCCGCCACCACCAGGCTTCCCCGGCCCGCGGCGTGCACGTCCCGAATCCGTCCTCCGGTCCCTGTCTCGGCCCCGGGGAAGGGAGCCACCCCCGAGGGGAAGTTGTGGGTCTCGGCGGTGAAGAGGATGTCGTACTCCACCTCCTCCTCCTGGAGAGCTCCGGGATGGCCGGGCTCCCGGGGCAGCAGGGTCCGTATGGGGTACCCCTGGATGGAGCTGGAGTTGTCCTTGAAAGCGATGACGCTGTTGGCCGGGTTCGCCTCCAGGGGAGCCTGGACGGCGGCGATGAGGTGATCGGGAGCCTCCCGGCCGTCGATGACCAGACGCCCCTTGAAGAACCAGTGCCGGGAGTGCTCGCTGTTGGACTGGGCGATGTCGAAGGCCTCCACCGACGTGGGATTCCGACCCATCCGGTTCACGAAGAGGTCGGTGTAGTAGTCCAGATCCCAGTCGTCGAAGGCCAGGCCCATCTCACGGTTCACCCGCTCCAGAGCCCTCCGGCCCTCCTCCAGCACGGGAATCTCGAAGACCGGTTCCGGCTCCAGGCCCGTCTCGAAGGACTCCAGGGGCCGAGGATAGGGGGTCTCGGTCATCCGGTCGTGGACCAGCTCCAGGAAGATCCTCCGCTCCTCGGAATCCAGATCCGGACGGCGCTGGAGGAGGAAGCGCCGGGACCGCTCGATGCGTCGGATCCTTTCCAGGCCGCAGGCATGACAGATGGCCACCGCATTCGTGGACCAGGCGGTGGTGAAGTTCATGCGGGGACCGACTTCCAGGACGGAGTCGTCGTGGGCCAGGAAGCTGACCTCGCCCAGGTAGTCCGGTTGGAAGGTCTCCCCCAGAAGCCACCGGAGGATCTGCATCTCCTGGGCCGTGAGGGCTGCGTCGGTCTCGATGTTGAAGCAGACTTCGGTCTTCAGCTCGTCCAGGGGCCGGGACAGCTCCGTGGCGGTCTTGTCCAGAATCTGGCGAATCTGGGCGGAAGAGAGGCCGGGGGTACGGTAGAGGTGGAGGAGGCTCATTCCATCCGGATCCGGGTCAATGCGTTCGCGGGTCGGCTCCCGTCGGGGACGAGAAGCCGGGGACCAAGAAAGAGAAAGGGTCCGGCCCGGGAGACGAGCTCCCGGTCCGAACCCAACATAGTCAAGAGCGGCCTCCGGGGCTGCCCCTGGAGGGCTGGTCAACAGCCCTCTACCGGGCCGTCCGGGGGGTCAGGGCAGGAGCTTGCGCTCCTTGGCGGCCAGCTCCAGGTCCTCCTGGTGATCCGGATGGGCGATCCGGATCAGGGCCTCACAGCGCTCCCGGAGGTTCTTGCCGAAGATGTTGGCTACCCCGAACTCCGTCACCACGTAGTGGACGTCGGCCCGACTGGTCACCACACCGGCTCCGGGCTTCAGCATGGGGACGATGCGGGAGATGCTGCCGCCCTTGGCCGTGGAGGAGACGGCAATGATGGGTTTGCCCCCCCTGGACCGGGCCGCTCCCCGGATGAAGTCCACCTGACCGCCGAACCCGGAGTAGATGTAGGTTCCGATGGAATCGGAGCACACCTGCCCCGTGAGATCCACCTCCACAGCCGAGTTGATGGCCAGCATCTTCTCGTTCTGGCTGATGACGAAGGGATCGTTCACGTAGTCCACCGGGTGAGCTTCGATGAGGGGGTTGTTGTCCAGGTAGTCGTAGAGCTCGTTGCTCCCCAGGGCGAAGGTGATGACCACCTTGCCCTGGTGCAGCGTCTTCCGCATCCCGGTGACCACACCCCTCTCGATGGCCTTCATGGCCTGGTCCGAGAGCATCTCCGTGTGGATGCCCAGGTCCAGGCTCCCGTCCATGGCGGCGTAGATGGCATCAGGGATCCCCCCGATGCCCATCTGGACCGTCATGCCCGGCTCGATGAGCCCCAGGATGTGGTCGCTGATGGCCAGCTCCACGTCGCTGGGGGGGCCCGGCTCCAGGTTGGGCAGCTCCTCCGTCTCCTCCACCAGGTGGTCCACGGCGCTCACGTGCATGAAGGAGTCTCCCAGGACCCGGGGCTGTTTCTCGTTCACCTGGGCGATGACGATTCGGGCGGCGTTGCAGGCGGCCTTGGAGGCCAGGGTCTCCACCCCCAGGCTCATGAACCCGTGCTCGTCCGGGGGGGAGACGGCCACCATGGCCACGTCCACCGGAATCACCCGCTCGGTGAACAGACGGGGAATCATGTAGAGGAAGATGGGCACGTAGTCCGCCCGCCCGTCGTTCACCGCCTTACGGTCCGCCGGACCCACGAAGAGGGAGTTGTGCCGGAAGTGGCCGGCCATCTCCGGGGCCGAGAGGGGGTCTTCTCCCAGGAGGAGGACGTGATTCAGCTGCACGTTCTCCAGCTCGGCCCTCCGGGCCGCCAGGGCCCGGACCAGGGCCTGGGGAATGGCGGCGTTGCCGCCGTAGTACACGCGATCACCGCTCTTTATGACTCCAACCGCCTCCTGGGCGGTGGTCAATTTCGCTTTGTAGTCGGCTAACCAGTTCATGTCGTGGCCTCCCTCAGTTCAGGAGGTCGTTCAGTGGCTTGGCAGGAATGCCGAAGTGGTCTCCCAGGCCCTGGTGGACCATCTCTCCCCGGTAGAGAAAGACGCCCTTGGACAGAGGGAGATCGGCCTTCAGCGCTTCCGCGATCCCCTTCTGGGCCAGGGCCTTCACATGGGGAAGGGCAACGTTCGTCAGGACCCGGGATGCGGTCCTGGGCACGTTGGCCGTCATGTTCCCCACGCAGTAGTGTACCACTCCGTGCTGGACGAACGTGGGCCGGTCCAGGGTCGTGGGACGGCTGGTCTCCACGCAGCCCCCCTGGTCGATGGAGATGTCCAGGATGACGCTCCCCTGTTTCATGTTCTTGACCATCTCCTCGGTGACCAGGAAGGGGGCACGCTGTCCCGGGATCAGGACGGCTCCGATGATCACGTCGGCGATCTGGCTGTAGCGGGCCAGGCGTTCCTCGGTGGCGATGGTGGTGTGGGGCCGGCCGATGAGCTCCCGGCTCAGGGTCCGGATGTTGGCCATGTCGTCGTCCACCACCAGGACGTGGGCTCCGTGACCCAACGCCGACCGGGCAGCGGCCGTGCCCACGGTTCCGGCACCCAGGATGAGGACCGTGGCCGGCGGTACCCCCGGCACGTTCCCGATGAGAATGCCCCGGCCCCCGTTCTCCGCCTGCAGGTAGTAGGAGGCCAGGGGGATGGCCATGCGTCCGGCCATCTCGCTGAAGGGGTTGAGGATGGGGAAGTCCCCGGCCTCGTCTTCCATGACCTCGTAGCCGATGAGAGTGAGCCCCAGCTCCATGAACCGGTCCAGGTTCTCCCTGGGAATCACCGCCAGGTGTTGGAAAGCCGTGATCACCCCCCCGGGTTTCAGGAGGTCCAGCTCCTGGGTGGAAGGCCGGCTCACCCGGCAGACGAGATCGGCCCGATGGTAAGGCTCTTCCGGCCCGTAGACGATCTGGGCCCCGGCGTCCCGGAAATCCCCATCGGTGAAGTAGGCCTCGTTGCCCGCTCCGCTCTCCACGTAGAC
Organism: uncultured Gemmatimonadaceae bacterium; assembly: GCA_964652625.1. GTDB lineage: Bacteria > Gemmatimonadota > Gemmatimonadetes > Longimicrobiales > Gaopeijiaceae > CAZZEL01. Next base: position 1,169 of record CAZZEL010000103.1, on the reverse strand, counting down.
CGTATGACCTTCTGCACAGAGCTGGGACACGGCGAAGGGAGTGAGACCGACGCGGTGTTCCAGTCGATGGATCTCTCTGGGAACGCCTATGATCATGGCTGTTGCCTCCGGCGTGGATCGTCAGTAGTCGCCAGTAGTCGCCGCACGGATCGCCCGGCCGTGGTGCAATCCGCATGCCGGGGATTCCCATCGGGACCCGGGGCCGAGCGAAGGGCCTCTCCTTGCCGAGTTTCGCACACCACCGTCCATTAGACCAGTCCTGTTCCGGAATTCCGGTGACGATTCTCGCACGCCCGGAGAGCCCAACATGCCACAGTTTGAGACGCCTCGCCGAGCTTGGCCACCCCGCAGGGGGTCCACAGCCGGCCTCTTCGCCCTGATCCTCCCTCTGACTGCGGGAGCCGGACCCCTCCTCACGCCCGCGTCTCTGGAGGCGCAGCAGGAGCCCGTCACCCGCTTTCGGGTGAGCTATCCCGCCACCGTCCACGAAGGTCCCATCACCGGCCGGGTCTTCGTCATGATTTCCCGAACCGCCGAGCGGGAGCCCCGCCTCCAGATCGGACGAAGCGGCACCCCTTTCTTCGGCCGGGACGTGGAAGTCCTTGAGCCCGGGAGGGAAGGTATCATCGACGAGACAGATCTGGGATCCCCCCTGGAGAGCCTCTCGGATCTACCCCCGGGGGAGTACTACATCCAGGGGATGGTGAACATCTACTCCGAGTTCCGGCGTGCGGACGGGCACGTGGTCTGGATGCACGACGACCGGTGGGAGGGTCAGGCCTTCCAACGCTCCCCGGGAAACCTCTACAGCGACGTGCAGAAGGTACGGCTGGATCCGGGGGAGGGCTTCGACGTGGCCCTGGAGGCCGACCACGTCATTCCGCCTATCGAGATTCCGGAAGACACCCGTTGGGTCAAGCGGTTCCGCTTCCAGAGCCCCATGCTCAGCGAGTTCTGGGGTCGGCCCATCTACCTGGGAGCCACCGTGCTCCTGCCCCGGGGCTACGAGTCCAGCACCATCGCCTATCCGGTTCTCTACCGGCAGGGGCACTTCTCCCTGAGGCCGCCCCTGGGCTTCCGGGAGGGAACGGAGCTCTACGATGCATGGATGCAAGACGATTTCCCCCGGATGATCGTGGTCACCTTCCAGCATCCCACGCCCTACTTCG
>CAZZEL010000102.1:0-13724 GCA_964652625.1 uncultured Gemmatimonadaceae bacterium | reverse complement strand
AGGGGGGAGAACTCCCGGAGGTCTCCCGTTGGATGGCAAGACCTTGAGGTTCCTTGCCTTGCAAGGATTCTGAGGTCGTCGTAGGTTCGTTCGTTTCCTGTCGGTTGCCCCGGCGGTCCGTTCCCGTCGGCGCCGGTGCTCCTCTCTTCTCACAAGACCTGAATTGGCCAAAGACAGTTCTTTCATCTCCCGCTGGCTCAACTCCGGACGCCTCGTTCCCGTAAACGACATCGCCGTGGACCTGGGTACCGCGAACACCCTGGTCTATGTGAAGGGGGAAGGAATCGTCCTGAACGAGCCCTCCGTGGTGGCCGTGGAGAAGGATTCCCGGAAGATCATGGGGGTGGGGCTCGAAGCGAAGAGAATGCTGGGGAGGACGCCGGAGGGGATCGAGGCCGTCCGTCCCCTGAAGGACGGCGTCATCGCCGACGTGGACGTGACGGAGATGATGCTCCGACACTTCCTCAAGCAGGTCACGGCCAAGCGAATCTTCCGCATCAAGCCCCGGGTGGTGGTGGGAGTCCCGTCGGGGATCACGGAGCTGGAACGTCGTGCCGTCCGGTCCTCGGCCATGGCCGCCGGAGCCAAGGTGGTCTACATGGTGGCCGAGCCCATGGCCGCCGCCATCGGCGTGGGGCTTCCGGTGGAGACGCCTACCGGGAACATGGTCATCGACATCGGCGGGGGCACAACGGAGATCGCCGTCATCGCCCTTTCCGGCATCGTCTCCAACACCTCCATCCGGGTGGGAGGGGACGAGATGGACACCTCCATCGTCACCTTCCTGCGCAAGAACTACAATCTCCTCATCGGAGAGCCCACGGCGGAGGCCATCAAGCTCCAGATCGGATCCGCCTTCGACCAGGGAGACGAGAAGGAGATGGAGGTGAAGGGCCGGGACCTGGTGAGCGGGATCCCCAAGACGGTGTCCGTCCACTCCCAGGAGGTGAGGGAGTGCATCCAGGAGCCCATCCAGGCCATCGTGGAGGCCGTGAAACGCTCCCTGGAGATCACCCCTCCGGAGCTGGCCTCCGACATCGTGGACCGGGGTATCGTCATGACCGGGGGCGGGGCCCTCCTCCGAGCCCTGGACCGGCTCCTGGCCCACGAGACCAACCTCCCCATCCATGTGGACGAGGAACCCCTGACCTGCGTGGTCCGGGGGGCCGGGAGGATCCTGGACGACATCGCCAAGTACAGGACCGTTCTCGCCACGTGATGTACCGGTGGTGTGTCCCATCCACCTGATCTCTTCGACGGATGGCTAGCTACACGGACGCTTCCGATGCGGGCCGGGGCCGGCGGGATCTCTCCATGGCGGCCTTCTTCTTCCTCTGTTCCGTGGTGGTGTTCTACCTTCCTGGAGGCGTGCAGGAACGGATCGCCGCCGGTCTGCGCTCGTCGGTGCTTCGGCCCTTCATCTTCACCCAGGAGGTCCTGTCCCGGGCCCGTCTCCGGGCCGAGGACGCGGCGGAGCTCCAGGCCCAGCTGGATTCCATGGCGGCCCGGATCGTGAGCCAGGCCCCCCTGGTGGCGGATCACCGACGCCTCCACGAGCTCCTGGATCTCCACGAGCGGGCCCCCCTCTCCTTCGTGCCCGCTTCGGTCATCCGGCCCGGAACGGCCGGGTCGGAAAGCATGCTCCTGCTGGACGTGGGCTCGGCGGCGGGCGTGAGCCCCGGAGACCCTGTGATCATGCGGGACGGACGGGTGGGTCTGGTGGGGGTGATTCGTGAGGTACGGCAGGGAACCTCCCTGGGGATCGATTGGAGCCACCCGGATTTCCGGGCCAGCGCCATGTCCGCCGACGGAGAGATCTACGGAATGGTGGAGCCCCGGAGAGGCATCTTCCGGGAGGAGGATCGCCTGATCCTGGACGGGACTCCCTTCAGCGAGACCCTCCCCGTGGGGACTGTGGTGACCACCTCGGGCCTGGGAGGTGTCTATCCCCGGGGCATCCCCATCGGCACCGTCCAGGGACTGGCGGAGGCGGAGGCGGGCTGGAGGAAGGCCTACTGGGTCCGGCCGGTGGTGGAGACGGGGAGCGTGACCCACGTCCTGGTGCTCCTGGATGACGACGTGACGGGAGACCTGATGGATCTCTTCCGGGAGGAGGAAGGATCGTGAGTCGGCGGGTTCTCCTGGGGGTGCTGGTCCCCGGTCTGGTCATCCTCCACTTCCTCCTGCACCTGGGCCTGGGCCTGGGTCGGGTGGCCCCGGATCTTCTCACCATGGCCCTTCTCCTGGCGGCCCGGGAGGTGGGAATGGGACCGGCGGGGGCCCTGGGCTTCTTCTTCGGCCTCTTGGAGGACGCCTTCTCCATGCTGGCCTTCGGAGCCAATACCCTGGCTTTGACCCTGGTTGGAATCCTGGGATCCCGGACCCGGGACCTGCTGGTGGGAGACTCCCTCCTCTTTCTCTTCCTGTACCTGGCCGGGGGAAAGCTCCTCCGGGATCTCCTCTACTGGGTGGCGGCGGGAGAAGGGGTTCGGGAGCCCTTCCTGAACGCGGTCCTGGTGGAGGGAACGCTCTCGGCTGCCTATGTGGGCGCTCTGGGGCTGGTTCTCTTCCTTCCCTTCGGCGGACGGGAGGCCTTGCCATGAAGCGGGACCACCCCATCGCCCGACGGAAGAGGGCCCGAGGAGGGTACGTGCTGGTCCTGACCCTCATGGGAATCCTGGGCCTGGCCTTCTTCCGGGCCCAGGTCCTCCGCTCGCAGGACTGGGAGCTCCAGTCCGACTCCAACCGCCTCAGGCCCCTCCCCCTGCCGGCGGCCCGGGGAACGATCTTCGACCGGGACGGCCGGGTCCTGGCCGACAACGTGCCGGGCTACTCCGTGATTCTCCTGCCGTCCTCCCGGGACACGGTCCGGGCGACCCTGGCCCGCATCGCTCCCTTCCTGGATCTCACGGCAGAGCGGATTCAGGAATTGGAACGCCGGATCCGGGTGGCCCCGGGGCAGCCTCTGACGGTGAAGGTGAACGCGGACTTCGAAGAGGTCTCGGCCGTGGAGGAGCGCCGAAGCTGGTTCCCGGGTCTCTACCTGGAGACCCGCCCCCGGCGCCGGTACCTGAGCGGTGAAAGCGTGGCCCACGTCATGGGCTACCTGGGAGAGGTGACCTCCCGGGAACTGGAGGAGCCCTTGTTCCAGGACTATGAGTCCGGGACCATCGTGGGGAAGGACGGGGTGGAGCGGCAATACGAGAAGGCCCTGCAGGGAGAGGAGGGCACCCGGTACGTGGAAGTGGACGCCCGGGGCCGGATCGTGGGATCGTTTCGGGGGCAGAGGGCCCGGGAGCCCGTTCCCGGGGAGGACCTCTCGTTGAACGTGGATCAGGCCCTCCAGGAGTGGGTTCACCGCATTTTCCCGGACACCATGCGAGGGGCCGTGGTGGCCCTGAACGTGGAGGACGGGGGAATCCTGGCTCTCTACTCCGCTCCCACCTTCGACCCCAACGCCTTCGTGGGTGGCATCGCCTCGGACCGCTGGGAGGCCCTGCTCCAGAACCCGGATCAGCCTCTCCTGAACCGGGCTACCCAGGGCCTCTACCCCCCGGGCTCCACCTGGAAGCTGGCTACGGCGGCCATCGCCCTGGACCTGGGGGTGGTGGAGCCCCAGGAAATCATGCCCGAGCGCTGTACGGGAGGCATGGCCTTCGGGAACCGCTACTGGAGATGCTGGGACCCGGAGGGCCATGGGGAAGTGGATCTCCTGGGAGGGATCCGGCATTCCTGCAACGTCTACTTCTACCAGGTGGGTCTGCGCATCGGCCTGGAGCGCCTGCTCCAGGAAGGCACCCGCATCGGCTTCAACCAGAAATGCGGGATCGACCTTCCCTCCGAGGCCCAGGGCCAGTTTCCCGAGGGCCCCTCCTACTGGGAGCGGACCCGGGGGTACAGGCCCACGGAAGGGGAGGTCCTGAACCTGGCCATCGGACAGGGGCCGAACTCCCAGACGCCCCTGAAGATGGCCCAGTTCTACCTGGCCATCGCCCGGGACGGGTCCGCTCCGCCCCCCCGGCTCTTGAGGACGGAGGGAGAGCCGGAGGGAGGCTGGAGCCTGGACCTGTCCCCGGAGAGCCTGGCCATCATGAGGGAGGGTCTCCGAGGCGTCACCGAGCCGGGAGGAACGGCCTACCTCTCCTCCCTGGAACACTGGGCCATCATGGGAAAGACGGGGACGGTGCAGAACCCGCCCAACCCGGATCACGCCTGGTTCGCCGCCATCGCCGGGCCCCGGCAAGGGCCGCCGGAAGTGGTGGTGGTGGTGATCGTGGAGTTCGGGGAGAGCGGCTCGGGGGTGGCGGCGCCCCTGGCAGCCAAGACGGCGGACTACTACCTCCGGATGAAGCACGGCATCCCCACCGACACGATCCAGACCCTGGGGGAGCACTACCGGGTGGGGCGTCCGGCCCCCTGGGCGGCTCACCTCCAGCGGGACGCCGGGGCCCAGGAGGAGGGGGAGGGGTGAGGGACAGGGTCGTGGGTAGCGCCGGGAGGCGCCCGTGGTGCGCCTGATCCGGAGCTGGGCCGGGGATCCGCCCCTGGTCTTCACGATCCTGGGCCTCTCCCTCTTCGGGGTGGCCATGATCTACTCCGCCGGGGTCCTGAACATCCCGAGCCCCGTCACCGAGTCCATCTGGCAGCGGCAACTCCTCTGGCTGGTCCTGGCCCTGGTGGTCTTCACCGTGGTGTCCCGGATTCCCATGCGCTGGTTCGAGTGGGCGGCTCTGCCGGCCTATCTGGCCGCCGTTCTTCTCCTGGCCGCCACCCTGGTCATCGGAACCGGGGCCGGGACCGCCGCCGGGGTGAAGAGCTGGATCAGCCTGGGGGGATTCCGGTTCCAACCGGCGGAGGTGGCCAAGATCGCCACGATCCTGGCCCTGGCCCGGCTGCTGTCCCTCCGCAACGAGGCCCCCCAGAACCTCCGGGAGCTGGTGGCCCCCACCTCCCTGGTGGCCATCCCCCTGGCCCTGGTCATCCTCCAGCCGGACCTGGGCACGGCCCTGGCCTTCGTGGGCATCCTCTTCGCCATGCTCTACTGGGCTGCCACTCCCGTGCCCCTCCTCCTCCTCCTGGCCAGTCCGGGGCTCGGGCTCATCCTGAGCTTCGATACCCGGATCTGGTCCCTCTACATCGTGGCCCTGACCCTCTCCCTCTACTTCTACCGTTACCGCCTCTACCTGGTGGAGTCGGTGGCGGTGGTCCTGGCGAACCTGGCCGCCGGGACCATCGCCCTTCCCTTGTGGCGCTCCCTGGCCGAATACCAACGGAACCGGCTCCTGGTGTTCCTGGACCCCACGGTGGACCCCCGGGGGGCCGGATGGCACCTGATCCAATCCAAGGTGGCCATCGGGAGCGGGGGGATCACGGGGAAGGGGTTCACCCTGGGATCCCAGAAACGACTGGACTTCCTGCCGGAGCAGCACACCGATTTCATCTTCAGCGTGGTGGGGGAGGAGCTGGGATTCGTGGGGACGGTCCTGGTGATCCTGGGCTTCACCCTGGTCCTCACCCGGCTCATCCGCATGGCTGTGGGGGCCCCGGATCCCTTTGCCGCCCTCATCCTCTTCGGTATCTTCGGTGCCTGGATCACCCATGTTTTCGTGAACATCGGGATGACCATCGGGATCGTTCCCATTACGGGAATCCCGCTTCCCTTTGTAAGCTACGGGGGATCCTTCCTTCTCATGTCGTGGGTGGCAGCCGGTACGGCGGTGCGGGCGGCTCAGGACGTCTGAGACGTCGCTGCAGGCGGCGACGCCTGAAAGACGAACAGATCGCCAGGGAGAAAGGGGCGTGGATGGCCTGGTTCCGGAAACCCAAGAAACCTCTGAAGTCCGCCGACAAGCGGGATCTGCCCCCGGACGTCTTCGAGAAGTGCAAGGGCTGCGGGGAGATCGTCTACCGGGAGCGGCTGGCCCGGAATGCCCACGTGTGTCCGAGCTGCGGCTTCCACTTCCGCGTCTCCCCGGACCTCTACCTGGAGCTCCTCCTGGATGAAGGGACCTTCCGGGAGCGGGAGGCGGAGATGAGGAGCTCCGATCCCCTGGACTTCCACGACCTGAAGCCCTACCCGGACCGCCTCCTGAAGGCGGAGCAGAAGCTGGGAAGGCGGGAGGCGGTGGTGGTGGGAGAGGGGAAGATGGAGGGGATCGGCGTGTGCCTGGCCATCATGGATTTCCGGTTCATCGGGGGCTCCATGGGCTCGGTGGTGGGAGAGAAGGTGGCTCGCATCATCCGCCGTGCCCTGGAGCGAGAGCGGCCCCTGGTCATCGTCAGCGCCTCCGGCGGAGCCCGGATGATGGAGGGGATCTACTCCCTCATGCAGCTGGCCAAGACGTCCTCGGCCCTGGCTCGTCTCCACGAGGCCGGCCTTCCCTTCATCTCCATCCTCACCGATCCCACCACCGGCGGTACCACGGCGTCCTACGCCATGTTGGGGGACGTGCACCTGGCCGAGCCCGGGGCCCTCATCGGCTTCGCAGGACCCAGGGTCATCGAGGAGACCATCAAGCAGGAGCTCCCCGAGGGGTTCCAGCGATCCGAGTTCCTCCTGGAGCACGGCATGGTGGACCGGGTGGTGGACCGACGGGAGATGAAGGAGACCGTGGTCCGGCTCCTCCGGCATCTCCGGACGGGATGGGACGAGGAGGCGTGAGGGCTCCTCCGGACACCCACGACTTCGGCCGGGAGGGCGCCCTCCAGGGTGGGGGGGACGTGTCCCTGGACCGGCTCCTTCCCCCCCTGGCCACCGGCGTACATTGGGGCCTGGAGCGAACGGAGTCGGTTCTCCGGGAGCTGGGCGATCCCCACCGGTGCTGTCCGGTCCTCCACGTGGGGGGAACGAACGGGAAGGGCTCCATGGCCGCCGTGTGGGCCCGGATACTCCATCACGCGGGGCACCGGGTAGGCCTCTACACCTCACCCCATCTATGCTCCTTCCGGGAACGATTCCAGGTGGGTGGTCGGCCGGTGGGGGGGGCGGAGCTGGAGGCCGCCGCCCACGAGGCCCGCTCTCCCATGACCCGGGTGGGGCTCACCTTCTTCGAGGCCGCCACCGTCCTGGCCTTCCACCTGTTCCGGAGGTTGGAGGTGGACGTGGCCCTGGTGGAGGTGGGACTGGGGGGGCGCCTGGACGCCACGAACGTGGTCTCCCCCCGGCTGTCCGCCATCACCAACGTGGCCATGGATCACGCCGACTACCTGGGGGACAGCCTGGCGGCCATCGCCCGGGAGAAGGCGGGGATCATCAAGCCCGCCGTTCCGGTCATGACGGCGGAGACCGACCCCCGGCTCCTGGACCTCTTCCGGCGCCGGGCCCGGGAGGTGGGGGCTCCGTTCCGGGCCCTGGACACGGAGGCGGTGATCCACGAGCTGGAGGTGGCTCCCCGGGGGAACGCCTTCACCCTGGAGACGGATCTCTGGGGCACCCTTCCCCTCATCTCGCCCCTACCGGGCAGACACCAGGCCTCCAACGTGGCCCTGGCCGTCCGTAGCCTGGAGCTCCTGGACGAGGACCTCCGGCCGGACCGGGAGGACGTGGTGGAGGGGGTGGCGGACGTCTGTTGGCCCGGTCGGCTGCAGATCGAGGTCCGGGAGGAGGGGGTGTGGGTCTTCGACGTGGCCCACAACGTGGCTGGGGTCCGGGCCCTGGCCGCCGCCCTCCCCAGCCTCCGGCTCCCGGAGCCCCTGGTCCTCCTGGTGGGCATTCAGGGAGACAAGGACTGGCGGGCCATGTTGCCTCCCCTCTTCACCATGACCCGGGAGGCGGTTCTCACCCAGCCTCCAACGGTGCCGCCGGGGCGCCGCTGGAATCCCCTGGAGGCCGCCGGAGCCGTGGAGACCCGGCCCAATCTCCACATCGTCCCGGACTTCCAGGAGGCCACGGACGTGGCCCGCCGGGCCGCCGGCCGGGGGACCGTGGTGGTCACGGGCTCCCATCACACCGTGGGAGACGCCATGAACGTCTTGGGGATCCGACCCTACGCCTGACGGGCCCCGACGGGCCCCGAGGGCCCCCGGGGGTTCCCCTGTCTTCGGCCCCTGGGTAGATTCGCGGCCATGGCAAAAGACAACGATTTCGCGAGACTTCCGGGCTTCCGGGATTTTCCCCCGGAGGATCTCCGGCTCCGGGCGCACACCTTTCGGGCCTGGCGCCGGGTGTCCCGGCTCTACGGTTTTCAGGAATACGATGCCCCGCCTCTGGAGCCCCTGGCACTCTTCACCGAGAAGAGCGGTGAGGAGATCGTGGAACAGCTCTACAACTTCCAGGACAAGGGGGGCCGGGAGGTGACCCTTCGTCCGGAGATGACCCCGTCCCTGGCTCGGGTTCTGGCCGACCGGAGCCGGGCCCTGCCCAAGCCCATCCGCTGGTTCGCCATCCCCCAGCTCTTCCGGTACGAGCGCCAGCAGCGAGGGCGCCTCCGGGAGCACTTCCAGTGGAACGTGGACGTAGTGGGGGAGTCGGGAGTGGGAGCCGACGCCGAGGTCCTGGCCGTGGCCCTCCACGCCCTCAGGGAGCTGGGCCTCTCGGAGGAGGACGTCCGGGCCCGGGTCTCGGACCGGCGACTCCTCTCGGCTCTCCTCCGGGCCGTGGGCGTTCCCCGGGAGGCCCTGGCCCGGGTTTTCCCCGTCATCGACAAGCTGGAGCGGGAGGAGGAGGGACGAAGCCGGCAACGCCTGCAGGAGGAGTGCGGACTGGACGGGGGCCGGGCGGACGACGTTCTGGCCCTCTTCCGGGAACCGGGGCTGGAGGGGGTGGGGCGAACCCACGGGAGTCATGCGGAGGTTGCCCGAGCTCTGGAGGGTCTCCAGGCCTACCGGGAGATCCTGGAGGGCCTGGGGATGGGCGGATTCGTGGAGTTCGATCTGCGCATCGTCCGGGGCCTGGACTACTATACGGGCATCGTCTTCGAGATCTTCGACCGGGCCGGAGAGCTCCGGGCCGTGTGCGGAGGGGGTCGGTACGACCGGCTCCTGGAGCTGGTGGGAGGCGAGCCCCTTCCCGCCGTGGGGTTCGGGATGGGGGACGTGGTCCTTGGGGAGCTGCTGGCGGAGCGGGGTCTCCTCCCGGACGCGGACGGGGACGTGGATCTCTTCCTGGTGGCCATCACCCCGGAGCTTCGGCCCCTCATGCTGGAGGTGGCCCGTGCCCACCGGGAAAAGGGACGGTCGGTGGTCTACCCCCTCAAGAGCCAGTCCGTGCGCAAGCAGTTCTCCTCCGCCGCCTCCGTGGGCGCCCGGCAGGTGGTCATCCTGGGGCCGGAGGAGGTGGAGCGGGGCGTGGCCGTGCTCCGGACCATGGCCTCCGGACAGGAGCGGGAGCTATCCCTGGCGGAGCTCCAGAGGGGGGAGGGAGTCGGCGATGCCATCGGTGATGGAGGTCCGTGATGGGAGAGGGTGATGAAGGACGGTGAGCGGTCCCGGGAGGAGCAGGACGAGGAGCTCCAGGAGTTCATGGACCGGGCCATACGGCGCCTGAACCTGCTGGAGTACGTGTTCCTGGGCGTGGCGCTTGTCCTGGCCCTCCTGGGTGGGGCCCTGGTGGCGTGGTTCGTGAGCCTGACCGTGGGCCTGTCCTTCCGATGGGTCTGGGTGGGGGTGTCCCTCCTCCTTTTCCTGGTCCCCGGCATCCTGGTGTATCTCCGTGAGTTCCGCCCCGGCGGCAAGGGGAGGAACCACGAAACGCAAACCGAACCGAAGGACATCCATGGCTGACGACAAGGGGCTCACGGCCCGGGACGAAGACTTCAACGCCTGGTACAACGAGGTGGTGCTGGCCGCCGAGCTGGCCGACTACTCCCCGGTACGGGGCAGCATGGTCATCCGCCCCTGGGGGTACGGGATCTGGGAGAACATGCAGCGGGCCCTGGACGCCCTCTTCCGGGAGACGGGTCACGAGAACGCGTACTTCCCCCTTCTCATCCCCATGAGCTTCATCGAGAAGGAGAAGGAGCACGTGGAGGGCTTCGCTCCGGAGCTGGCCGTGGTCACCCAGGCCGGCGGCAAGGAGCTGGAGGAGGCCCTGGCCATCCGGCCTACGTCGGAGACCATCATCTACCACATGTACGCCAAGTGGGTCCAGAGCTACCGGGACCTTCCCGTCCTCCTGAACCAGTGGTGCAACGTCATGCGTTGGGAGCTCCGGACCCGTCTCTTCCTCCGCACGGCGGAGTTCCTCTGGCAGGAGGGGCACACGGCCCATGCCACGAAGGAGGAAGCGGAGGAGGAGGCGCTGCAGATGCTCCAGGTCTACCGGACCTTCATGGAAGACTGGATCGCCATGCCCCCCCTCACAGGCTTGAAGAGCGAGTCGGAGAAGTTCGCCGGGGCCGTCCGGAGCCACGCCTGCGAGGCCCTCATGCAGGACAACAGGGCCCTGCAGGCCGGAACGTCCCACTTCCTGGGGCAGAACTTCTCCCGTCAGTTCGACCTCCGGTTCCAGTCCGAGGAGGGCAGGGAAGAGTTCGCCTGGAACACCTCCTGGGGGGTAAGCACACGCCTCGTGGGCGGGCTGGTCATGACCCACGGCGACGACGTGGGCATCGTGGTCCCCCCCCGTCTGGCCCCGGTCCAGGTGGTGGTGGTTCCCATCTGGCGCAAGGACGACGAGGAGGGTCCGGTGCGGGAGAAGGGAGACCAGGTGGCGACCCGACTCCGGGAAGCCGGTGTCCGGGTGAAGGTGGACGCCCGACCCCACCTCACCCCCGGGGCCAAGTTCTGGGAGTGGGAGCGGAAGGGGGTCCCCCTCCGCGTGGAGATCGGCCCCAAGGACCTGGCCAGGGAGCAGCTCGTCCTGGTCCGACGAGTGACCTTCGGGGAGGAGAAGCGGAAGGACTTCCTCCCGGAGGAGCAGGCTCTGGCCGAGGTTCCGGACCGGCTGGACACCTTCCAGCGCGCCCTCCTGGAGGGAGCCCGCAGGCGTCGGGAGGAGCGGTCCTTCCGGGGGGTCTCGGAGCTGGGCGAGCTCAAGGAGATCATGGAGGGAGGCGGTGGGTTCGTCTACACGGGATGGAGCGGAGATCCGGCGGTGGAGGAGAAGGTGAAGGAGGAGACCAAGGCCACGATCCGGGTCATTCCCGATCCGGAGTTCCGTTCCGAGACGCCACCGGAGCGGTGCATCGGCGGAGACGAGGCGAAGATGGAAGTCGTCTGGTCCCGGGCGTACTAGCCTGTCGCCCCGGAACCGTTAGGGGGAGGAGCAATGGAGCAACCGAGGATGCCGTTTCTGCGGCAAGACGGGGAGATGACCTGCGGACCCTTCCGGGTCAGGGAGCTGGCCGAGAGATTCGGTACGCCCCTCTACCTGTACCATTTCGACGCCATCCGGGAGCGCTACGAGGCCTTCCAGGAGGCCTTCGCCGGGGTGAACCTCCAGGTCGCCTACTCCATGAAGGCCAACGGCAACCTGGCTCTCCTGAACCGTCTGGCGGCCCTGGGAGCCGGAGCCGACATCGTGAGCGGCGGAGAGCTCTTCCGAGCCCTGAAAGCGGGGGTGGAGCCGGGGAAGATTCTCTTCGCCGGGGTGGGCAAGACGGAGAAGGAGCTCCGGGAGGGACTGAACGCCCGGATCTACTCCTTCAACGTGGAGAGCACGGGGGAGCTCCACCAGCTGGAGGCCCTGGCCCGGGAACGGGATGGGCGGGCCCCCTTCGGCATGCGCATCAACCCGGACATCGTCTCTCCCACCCCCCACGAGTACACCCGCACCGGACATGCCGAGACCAAATTCGGCCTCCCTGTCCCCGTGGCCGTGGGGCTCTACCGGTGGGCCGCCACCCGGCCCCACTTGCGGCCCCGGGGCATCGACGTCCACATCGGCTCCCAGATCGTGGACGTGACCCCGTACAAGAAAGCTCTCCGGGCGGTCCTGGAGGTGGTGCACCTGCTGAAGAAGGACGGGGTGAGCCTGGAGTACCTGGACCTGGGTGGTGGCTTCGGCGTGGCCTACGATGGGGTGCCCATGGACATCGGAGCTCTGGGCGAGGCCCTGGTGCCCATCATGAAGAACAGCGGTCTGCGCCTCATCCTGGAGCCGGGCCGAGCCCTGGTGGGAGAGGCCGGCCTTCTCCTCACCACGGTCCTCTCCCTGAAGAAGTCAGGGGAGAAGACCTTCGTCATCACCGACGCCGGCATGACGGAGCTCATCCGCCCCAGCCACTACGGGGGGTACCACGCCATCGAGCCCGTGGTGGAGAGCCCGGAGCGGGAGGTTCGCCCCCTGGACGTGGTGGGCCCGGTCTGTGAGACCGGGGACTTCCTGGCCCGGGACCGGGAGATGCCTATCCCCAGGGCTGGGGAGCTCCTTGCCGTCCGGACGGCCGGGGCCTACGGGGCCACCATGGGGTCGAACTACAACGCTCGTCCTCGGCCACCGGAGGTCATGGTGGAGGGGGAGGAGGTCCACGTCGTCCGGGAGCGGGAGAGCTACGAGGATCTGGTCCGGAACGAGGTCATCCCACCGGGGGCATAGCTCATTCCGCCGGGGCCATAGCTCATTCCACCGGGGCCATGGCTCATTCCACCGGTGCCATGGCTCACTCCACCACGGCCACGGCCTCGATCTCGATGAGCATGTCCGGGTGGATGAGGCGTGATACCTCCACCAGAGTCGTGGTGGGCGGGTGTTCGCCGAAGGCCTCACGGTGGGCTTGACCGTAGGCTTCCCAGCGGTCGATGTCCGTGACGAAGATGCGAGTCCGGACCACGTGGCGAAGTCCGGCACCCAGCTCCTCCAGGGCCTCCCGTATGATCTCCAGGCAGCGTTTGCCCTGGGCGTAGCCATCCCCGGGGGCCGTGACCTCCCCGTCCGGTTCCACCGGCGCCGTTCCCGTCACCCAGATCGTGTTCCCGGCCCTCAGAGCCCGGCAATACCCCACCGTCCCTTCCCAGGGGGCGCCGCTGAAGCTTCGCTGGAATTCCATGATGTGGGCCTCCGGGGTCAGGAGCGTGCGGGGTTCTCCCCTTCCCGGGCGGCCCGGAGAAGGGAGTCCACTTCCTGCCAGACGTCGTGCATGAAGGGGATGTCGGTGCCGTGAACTTCGACGAATCGGAGGAGGTCTTCATCCGTCAGGTTCCGTTCCTCCAGGATCCGGGCCTTCTCGGAGAGGTCCAGCTCCTCCCGGGGGGCCCTCAGGGCCGCCAGGCGAAGGGCCACGTAGGCATCCACGAAGGCCTCGGCCGAGATGGTCTCCCTGCCTTCCTCGGGCCCGGCGTCCTCTTGCCCGCAGGCCTGCAGGACCGGCAGCGCCACCAGGAGAACGAACGCCAGGAGCCACGTCCGGGCCGTTCCGGGAGGGAGACGGATCCCGGAAGGGGGGAAGGACGGGCCTGGATGTCCGGACTGCACGGTGGCGTTCCCCGGTGATGGTGGAATCCCCCTCCGATCCCCGGATGCTCGCCATTGACCCTGTGGGTCCAGAGTCGACTTCCGGGGAAGGGAGAGGAGGCGGATGCCCGAGTGAAGCACGCGAGAAGTTGGATCGTTTCGTGGATGGCTGTCAAGCCTCGCCACCGCGCCCGTGGGGCGGGGGCCCTAAGGGAAGAAACCTGCGTGAGCCCCCGCCTCAGAAAGGTGATAATCACCTTGTTCGCAGCCATGGGTGGCGTCGGAGGCATCGAAGGCTGCAAAGAGGGCGATAATCACCTTGTTCGCAGCCATGGGCGACGTCGGAGGCATCGATGGCTGCAAAGAGGGCGATAATCACCTTGTTCGCAGCCAT
>CAZZEL010000101.1:1543-14020 GCA_964652625.1 uncultured Gemmatimonadaceae bacterium | reverse complement strand
CTAGAAGGGGATCGCCGTCCCGGCGGCGTAGAAGAGCATGCGGCCCAGGAGCTCCGACCCTCCCAGGAGGAGGAGGGCGGCCACGACCCAGGGACCAGGCCTGCCCGCCCCGGCGGAGGAGAGCCCGGGGAAGGCGGAGGCCGCCAGGGGGATGACCAACAGAAACGCGCCGGCCAACAGGAGGAGGAGCCTCAGGGCCACCAGGGGGGTGCCCTGGGCCCCGGCCGCCACCTCCAGCGTCAGGGGGTGGGCCAGGGTCGCCGCCATCTGGGCCAGGGCCACGGTCACGGCCAGGGCCAGGAGGGCGGCTCCGGCGGGAGAGAGCCCCGCCGGGCTGGCGGCCTGCCCTATGGGAGAAGCCCCCGTCTGCGCAGGGATCTCCGGACGGGGCCGGCGCGCCACGTGGGCCGCCGCCACCACGGCTCCCAGGAGGAGGGTGGTGAGGAAGAAGCCGGCGGCGGTGAGCCAGTGGTCCCACAGGGGACGGGCCGGGACCATGTAGATCCGGGCCATGACCCCGATGAGGGCGATGCCGGCCAGGGCCGTGGCCCAGGCCAGCACCCGGCTCACCCCAGGTGCCGGGCCAGAAGAGCTCCCGGGTTCCGGATCCGAGGGTTCCGGGTCCGAGGGCTCCGGGGCCGCCGCTCCCCGGCGCCTCCGGAGCCAGAAGAAGTCCAGGGCCCAGAGTGCCAGGAACACCAGGGCGGCCAGGATCTCCCGGCTCAGCCAGGACTCGTCCAGGTTGGCCAGGGTCCGGAGGGCGTTCAGGGGCGTGCCCAGGTGTAGGAGGGAGAGGGCCAGGGCCCCGGCCATGAGCACGCCCACCAGGAGAAACGGCCGGCCCCGGAGGCCGCCCACTCCAAACGAATCCTGCCCACCGCTTCGAGCCGAATCCTCCGCGCCGACCCCGGACGGATCCTCGGCACCGGCTCGGGACGGACCCTCGGCACCGCTTCGAGCCGGATCCTCCGCGCCGACCCCCGACGAATCCTGCGCCCCGGAAAGGGAACCCGGGACACCCGCGACCAGGGCCCCGGACCGAGCCCGGGGCAGGGCCCTCACCGCCAGGAGGGCCAGGTGGAGCCCCACGGCCAGTTGGACCGTCAGGGTGAAGAGGACCAGGGGCCACTCGTGCAGGAGGTTCATCGCAGGTCCCGCTCCGGGTTGGAGGCGTCGCCCGAGCCCCGGCCGGCGGGCTGGGCGTCCCGGTGGGGGGTGATGACCAGGCGGGGACGGGTCTGGTCCCCGGAGGGAAGGGGGGCCAGGGCGTCCAGCTCCCCGTGCCTGGCCCGGAGCTCGTCCATGGGGCCCACCTCCAGGGCCCGGGTCACGCAGGAGGCGGCGCACCAGGGCTCCTGGCCGGCGTCGATGAGGTCCGCGCAGAGGTCGCACTTCGTCATCCGCCCCGTGGACGGGTCGAAGGAGAGGGCGCCGTAGGGACAGGCCCACTCGCAGTAGCGGCACCCGGCGCAGCGGGCCGAGTCGATGAGGACGATGCCGTCGGGGCGCTGCTGGATGGCCTCCGTGGGGCAGGCGGCCATGCAGGCCGGATCCTCGCAGTGCATGCAGGCGATGGACAGGCAGTAGGCGAAGAGGTTGGAGGGAGCCAGGAGGGTGGGGTCCTCCGGGTCCGGGATCCAGCTTCCGTCGCCGTACTCCACCACTCTCCGGTAGTCCCGTCCCGCCGGCAGGGCGTTCTTGGACTTGCAGGCCGTGACGCAGGTCCGGCACCCGATGCAGGCCGAGGCGTCCAGGTGGAATCCCAGGGGAGCCGTCATGGTCCCGCGACTCCCTTCGGCGTCCGGGGCGGCTGCCGCCAGTCGGCCTTCAAGGGTTCGGGGCCCCGGTAGGGCCTCACCTCCACCACGCAGGTGTTCCAGCCCTGGTGTCCCTGGCCCGTGGGACGGTCCCCGTTCAGGACGTTCGTGGCCCCGGCCCGGTCCACCCCCGTCCGGGGATCGATGTCGGCCCAGGCTCCCTCGCCCAGGGCCACGACCCCGGGCATGATCCGGGGGGTGACGAAGAGGGGCCGGAGGACGGTGCCGTGCCGGCTCTCCACCAGGACGGCGTCCCCCGTGGCCAGCCCCCGGGCCTCCGCGTCCACGGGGTTCATGATGAACTCCTGGGGAAAAGCTTCCCGGAGCCAGGCCACGTTGTCGAAGACGGAGTGGGTCCGGCGCCGGTAGTGGAGGGTGATGAGCTGCAGGGGGTGGGGCCCCTTGATCCCCTCCTGGAAGTCCTCAAAGGTCTCCTCGTAGCCCTCCGCCGGGGGCCGGTAGACGGGGATGGGATCGATGCGGGTGAACCCCACGGAGCGGACGTGGTCGGCGATGTCCTGGCAGTGGAGCTCGAAGCGGCCGCTGGGGGTGGACAGAGGATGGCCCTCCGGATCCCGGCGGAAGTCGGCGAAGGCCACGTGGCCCAGGCCGTCGTCCGGGCGTCGGGGCACCACATGGATCCCCTTCCTGCGGAACTCCTCCACGGAGATGCGCCCCTCCTGGGGCTCTCCCTGGACCCCCATCTCCCGGATGTCGTCCGACGTGATCCTCACCAGGTTCTCCCGCTCCCGGCCGTCGGGGCTCACCACCCAGGCTCCGGCCAGCCGATTGAACTCCTCCTGCTCCGGCGACAGGGGCCGGATGTCGGTGGGATCCATGCCCAGGCGCCGGGCCAGCTCCTGGGCGATCCAGATGTCGTCCCGGGTCTCGTACTGAGGCTCCACCACCTTCCGGGCCCAGATGAGGTGGTCCCGGTTTCCCTTGAAGTAGCTGTGGCGCTCCCACTGGGTCGTCACGGGAAGGACGATGTCGGAGTACCGGGCGTTGGTGTTGTAGACGAAGTTCAGGGTGAGGACGAAGTCCACCGCCCGGTGGGCTTCGATCCCCTTCAGGAGGCCCGAGACCTGGTTCAGGGCCGAGGCCCCGTCGTGGATGATGGCCCGGATGTCCACCTCCCGGCGCTCCCCTTCCCGGGCCGTGTACTCCCCCTCCAGCACCGCCTCCCAGAGCTCGCTGTTGTTGATGCGGGCGCTGGTCTTCCTGGGGGCCCGGGGGGCGGGGGGCTCACCGGAGCGTCCGGCGCCGATGAGGAAGGGCCCGCCGTCCGCCGTCCGCTCCCAGCAGCTCACCCCCGTCATGCGTCCGGGCTCGCCGATGTGGCCCGTCATGCATCCCAGGGTCAGGAACATCTGGGGCCAGGAGTCGGTGTTGTGGGTCCGGGCCGGGGCCCAGGCCGTGAGCAGCGCCGCCCGCCGGGCCCGGGCCATGCGCCGGGCCAGGCGCCGGATGCGGGGAGCGCTCACCCCGGAGATCCGGGCCGCCCACTCCGGCGTCTTGGGCGTGCCGTCCCGGCGGCCCAGGACGTAGTCCCGGACGTTGTCCCGGGGATCGGCCCCCGGGGGCAGGTGCTCCGGGTCGAAGCCCACGGTGCAACGGTTCAAAAAGTCCCAGTCGATGAGGGGATTGGTGGCCGGATCGTCCTCGTCCAGGAGGGTGTAGGCCATGCCCAGGGCCAGGGCGTGGTCCGTGCCGGGCCGCACGGGCACCCACTCGTCGGCCAGGACCATGGCCGAATCGTTGTAGTAGGGATCGATGAAGAGGAACTCGGCCCCGGCCCGCTTCGCCTGGAGGTAGTAGTACATGGCGTTGCCCTGGGCCGTCCAGGCGGGGTTGCCGCCCCACAGGACGATGAGATCGGCGTTCTGCAGGTCCAGCCGGTCGTTGTGACTGGTCCGGCTGAGACCGTCCCCCAGGCCGATGCGGGGCCCCGTGTCCAGCCAGGTGCCCCAGGAGGTGGAGCCCCAGTTCGTCACGGCGCCCCCCAGGCCCCGGAAGAGGCGCCGCAGCGTGCTGCCCAGCTCCAGGACGGCCTCGTTGCCGTACCGGGCCAGGATCCGTTCCAGCTCCGCCGCCGTCAGGTCCAGGGCTTCGTCCCAGGAGATCCGCTCCCACTGGTCCTCACCCCGAAGCTCCCGCCGTCCGCCGCCGGGAGCCCAGTTGCGCCGCTTCATGGGGTAGCGGAGCCGGTCCGGAGCGAAGACCTGGCCCTGCTGGGCCCGGCCCCGGGCGCAGGCCCGCATCTGGGGGGTGTGGGCGGTGTCCGGGTGGGTGTCGTCGGTCTTCACCGCCAGGACCTCCCCGTCCACCACGTAGGCCAGGAGCAGGCAGCGCTGGCCCCCGCAGTTGTGCCAGCAGGGCGCGGGGATCCATTCGCCGCCCTCCAGGAGGGGCGGACCCGGGGCCGGCTCCCCGGGCTCCTGGATCTCCCAGGGCAGGGGCGGGCCTCCGGGAAGGGTGAGGCCCTTGCCCAGCCCGCCCAGGGCCGAGCCCCCGGCCACGGCGCTCCACTTCAGGAAGCCCCGGCGGTCCAGGCGAAAGGGCCGGCCGTCGTCACGCTCCGGATGGTCTGCCATGCGATTCGGTCCTGTGCTTCGGTCTCCCGGTGGCATCCTCACGCCTCACGGGTGGCCTTGCAAGATCTTTGCCCGGATTTGCCGGTTGGCAAGGGGCGGAGGGGTCTCGGCCGGGGGGAGGGACCGTGGGGGCAAGAGAATGGCCGATGCGGTCTGTTGCGGGGGGAGATGAGGAGGTGATAGGTGTTGAAGTCCACCTCCTGGTACCGCTGGTCCACCAGTGACAGGACTCCGGCCAGTGTCCCTCCCGTCTTGAGGTAGAAGAATCGATCGACGAAGTCCTTCCGGCTGCCCCGGCCTCCGATGGCGATCACCTTCATGAGGGCAATGTCCCGAGGATCGGCCACGGTCAGACCCCGATAGGGGGTTCCGGGAAAGAGAAGCGGCGTCTGGGCGCGAGGGAAGCTCACCCGGAGACCGCTCAGCTCCAGGTGCACTGTGTCTTCGGCGATCTGTTGCACCCGGACCCGGCCGATTGTGGACAGGGACTGAGCCAGTTTTGCAGGATCGAAGGATTGGCTCCCGAAGAGATCCAGATCCTTGGAGTACCGGTGCCCGAGATGGAGGGCGAGACCCGTTCCCCCGGCAAGCACCCAGGAATCGAGCCAGCCCCCGCTGGCCAACGACCGGACTGTCTTCCAGGCCTCTGCGCTCAGGACCTTCGGATGCACGGTTCCTCCAGGATCAGCTCCCAGTAGTTCCGGGTCCGGGAGTCGATCTCCCTTCGCTCGATAGCCTTCAAGATCGCCCGCTCACCATAGTATCTGCGTACCGCCCTTACCTGGGTCCATGAACCGAACATCAGGACCCGCCCCAGGACCCAGTCCCCGTGCCTCTCCAGATCCGTCTCCTGAAGCTCGTGGTTCCAGAAGAGAGGAGCCAGAAGAGCCAGGATCTCCGCCGTGTCCGGCTTGTCAGAAGAGGGAGTCGCCGGACCGGGGATCAACCGCACCTCCAGGGTTGCACCCAAGCCGCCGGCGATCTTCCGGAGGGTTCTCAGTTCGAACCGGTCCCACCCGCTTTCGTAAGGGCCTGTGGATCATCAGGAACGCGCTGGGAGAGATGGAAAGCCTCCCGGAGTACTCGGTCCAGACCCTTCTCTGGGACCGGAGGACCGGACAGAGAGATACCATCATGTCGGGGCACCCACCTCTACCCGGGTTCGGTGATTGGTCCCCCGACGGACGCCGTTACGCCTTCATCGTTCAGGGGCGACCTGATTCTGTCGTGGTGTTGGAGCCGGGAAGGGGGATCGTGGGCTCGCAGCGTTACCCGGATATGTCCCGGCTGCAGCATCTCCGTTGGTGCAGCGCCGGCAAGGTGATCCTGAAGGGAAAGCGGGAGGGAGTCCCGACCCTCGCCGAAGCGAGTCTCTCTGACGTTCATATGCGTCCATGGACCCTCCCGTTCTACCCGATGACCCTGTCCGACTGCCTGCCCGGAGGACGTCATCTGGTGGTTACCGGGGCAGACGGAGACGGTCACCTCATCGGACTCCTCCAGCTCGATACCTTCCGGGTCCTGGCTTCCGGGCGGCATGGAAGCCACAGCCCCTGACTCCACTGGGTTCCCCATTCTTCCCGGGTCCTCCCGATTGATGTTGGTGTGGACGGACCCGATTCAATCCAGGTGGATTGGGGATCCTCCATACCGATCTCAGCCCACCAGGGGGCATGGTTCACGAACACGGAAGCCGTCCCGGGAACCAGGATCCGAGATGTTCTACGGTCGTTTCAAGGGAACCACCGGTTTGTGATTCCGCTCCCCCAGCGGGTGCCCTCTCCCGCCGGGGCACCGGACTTCACATGGCGAACCCCATGAGCTTGTCCACCACCCACTCGGCCACCCGGAGGAGGAGCGGGGACTCGGCCGCCGAATCGTGGACGGAGCCGGATCCATGCCCTGAGCCGGTCTCTCGGGCACCCGCCTGACTGCCGGCGTGGTTCTCTCCTCGGCACCGGTCCTCCTCCCAACACACCAGGGTGCAGGCGTAGCAGTAGGGGGGGTAGGTGCTCGTGTCGGGATCCGCCCGGGGAAAGCGAACCTCGTACCATTCGGCCAGGTGCCCGCAGCGGTGGCACTTCAAGAGGTAGTTCCAGTCCACGGTGAGGGCCTCCTCTTCCTTCCGGTCCTGGAAGGCCACCTCCCGCTCCGCTTCCCACCGGAAGACCTCGATGTCCTCCGGGAGCCCGCCCAGCTCCAGGTCCAGGGAAGCGATGCGCTCCTGGACGCACTCCGGGCACACGGACACCGGCTTGCCTCGGAGATAGAACGCAGCGGCGCGATGCAGGCACCGGTAGCAACGATGACTGAAGAAGTCGTCACCGGGAATGAGGCGAGCCAGGATCTCTCGATCCGAGGGTTGTCTCATGGGCTGGCTCCTGAAGGGATGGGTCTGCTCCGAATTGGGCCGCACGCCGCCGGCAGTGGCGATTCTTACTTTACGAGAAGGGTCTGACAGTGGAGAAGACATCGACACGATTCTCGTGCAGCACAAACTTCGAGCCATCACGAAGAAGAGAGTTACGGTCACGGCCAGGCCCGACCCGGGGCTGCCGGCCGGCGGCTATGCACTTCGTGCCCTTCGGTGGCAGACCGCAGGACCATGATGTCATGGCTCCTTACTGGTCCTCCGGACCCTCGGTGGTGTGGCTCCCTTCCCTGGGCGCAGGGAGAATCCGCTCCACCTGTCCTTCGCCCAACAGGCCCTTCGGATCCAGAAGGTGAAGGGAGGGGGTCCCGGCGGCCCGGCGCCGAAGCTCCTGGGTGAACCCCGACCTGGACAGGAGGACGAGGTTGGTGTCGGCCGCCCCTCGGCCGTAGGTCGTCTTGGCGGTACGTTCCAGGGCTTCCAGGATGGGGTCAGCCTCTCCCAGGTGCCGGGCGATCTCTCCCTTGATGAGGGCAAGGTTGATGGAGCCCAGGACGTCCGTTGCCTGGTAGTGGATGGTTCGCCGAGTCCGGGTGACGTGGGCCAGGAGGGCCGACTTTCCCACTCTCCGTCGCCCGCAGAGGACCATGAGGGAGGAGCGACTCCGGTCCAGCTCCCTGTTGAGCAGGTCCACTTCCTGGTTCCGGCCAAGAAAGGGTCGCGCTTGGCCCGTGCTCATGAGGGACCATTCAGGTGGAGGGAAAGCAGGATAATCTGCCGCGGTGCCGTGGGTGGGGCCCACCACGTGCAGCATGACGCAGTATCAGGAAGTCGTCGGCTTCGCCGGAGTCCATGAGGGTTGGGAAGCCCCTGAGGGGCCTTATCTGCGGGTCATGACGACGGAGACGATGGATGACCCGGCTCTGGGACATCAGGACCCACACCAGGCCCGCCGGATGGTCATGGAATGTCCGGGCTGGAGGAAGATTCACCGAAAGACAGCCACCGTCCCCGGAGCGAACGCCCCCGAACGGCTGACCGTCCGGGGGCGCGTCCGTGGGGTTCACGGGAAGCCGGTCGGGCTGCATCCCATACCGTGGCTTCCGGAACTCCTGTCAGGCGGCCGTGAGCCACAAAGGCCGGCTCATCCTCCCAGGGGAACGGCGATGCCCACTCGGACCCCGGCTTCGAATCCGGTGGAGTCGGACCCCTCAATGGTCTCACCCTCCCCCTCCACATCTCCGTAGCTCACGTACTGCACGTCTCCGGAGATCTCCACCGAGAAGGCCTCCAGGGGAATCTGCACGCCGGCCACGGGCCCGACGCCAAATCCGTTGGCAGAAATGCTGATGTCGAGGACCTCGGCGCTCAGTCGGGAGAACCCTGCCTTCCCCCCGACGAAGAACCGGGCGGATTCGCCGGGAAGCATGTACCGGAACAGGCCAAACAGATCCAGGGCTGTGGTCTTCTCGTCGATATCTTCCTCGCCATACCGGGCGTAGTCCACGCCGGCACCGAAGCGGGCGTCGCCCTCGCCGAAGAGCAGGTGCCCTCCCGCGCCGAATCCGACTTCGGCTCCCTCGAAGTCATCGCCCATGTACTTCCCGAATCCCCCGTTCAGACCCAACTCCACGGACTGACCCGACAAGGGAGCGGCAAGAAAGAGCGCGAACGCCAGAGCAGCCAACATACTCCGTAGCATGAAACCTCCAGTGTGGATGAATGAGGGATCGACCCCCACAGGGCGGATCCCACTGCCTTCCTTCCTTGATCCGCGGGACGCGAACCGACCAGCGGCGAGTACAAAAAGCATGCCGATGAGGCGTGATCGTTACGTTTCGGTAACGGGACCGTCCCTAACTCAGGCGAGGGGCAGGGCTTACCCATCTCGCCAGGGAAACCCGGGCCTAAACGTCTGTTTATCCGCGCTATCAGCCATGCGGAAACCCTTGCCGTACGCCGGAAGAAGAAGCCTGGTGCCCACCTCCCGTGGAAGGGTCCCAAGAGCCACCGAGCGTGGCCACGGATAGGGTAGAAGGGGGGTCTGACAGCGGGGGGGCCACGACCGAGGAACGGCCCGAATTCGACCAGAACCTCCCCCCTGGTCGACGCTCCAATCCTGCGCCCCTCCTTTTCAGCGTCAGAGGCCGGGCCTATTGTGACAGTCGGGCGGCATCGAACCCGGTACCAACCCCCCATGCCGGGACCGGTCGCCCCAGCCCTGGAGTCCATGATTCCCGGCCGGAAGGAGGGCCGGAAGGAAAGGACCCTTGCCGGACCGAATCACCAAGGTCCAGCGCTGGCTGGACCTCATCGCCTACCTTGTTGGCCGCCGCCTCCCCGTCTCCGTGGCCGAGCTCATGGAGCGTCTGCCGGCGTATGCCCGGGACTGGGCCGGAGGCGATGAGAAGACCCGCAAGAGCGTCCGGCGCAAGTTCGAGCGGGACAAGGACGAGCTCCGGAACCTGGGAATCCCCATCGAGACCGTGCCCTACACGGTGGGCGCCCTGGCCGAGGAGATGGAGGGCTACCTCATCCGGCGCAGGGACTTCTACCTGCCCTACCTGAAGCTCCTGGAGGAGGAGAAGGAGGGCTCGGGAGGCTCCCAGGCATCCTCCGGGGGCCGGGCCCGGGTCCGGGAGAGGGCGCCGGGGAGGACGTCGGTGCCGGGCCACGAGCTGGAGGTGCCCCGTGAGGCGGCGTCCTCCGCCGTCCAGGGTCTCCAGGCCCTGGCCAACCTCCCCGCCTTCCCTCTGGCCACGGCGGCCCGCTCCGCTCTCCGGAAGATCACCTTCGACCTGGAGTCCGCCGGTGGGGAGGACGCCCGGATTCTCTTCGCCGTTCCCCCGGAGACGGCCCGGGCCGGGGAGCACACCCGTCTCCTGGCCGAGGCCGTGGGGAGGCGGAAGACGGTCCGGTTCACGTACCACGGCATCTACCGGGGACAGGCCACGGAGCGACGGGTCCGGCCCTACGGCCTCCTCTTCCAGCACGCCCACTGGTACCTGGTGGCCTGGGACGAAGACCGGGAAGGGGAGCGCCTCTTCCGGGTGGACCGGATGGCGGAGCTGGAGGTGAATCCTTCCCAACCGAACACGCCGGACTTCCAGGCTCCCGACGATGCCGTCCTGGAGGCCTACCGGGACCGGGAGCCCTGGGAGCTGGGTGAGGAGAACGAGTCGTTCCCGGCCCGCCTCCGGTTTCGGTTTCCCACCTCCCTCTGGGCGGAGAGAAACGGTTACGGGACGAAGGTGGAGGAAGACGGGGAGGACGGGAGCGTGGTCCGGGAGTTCCAGGTGAGGCAGCCCCACGCCCTGCTCCGCTGGGTCCTCTCCCTGGGGGGCGAGGCCGACATCGAATCGCCCCCGGAGCTCCGGGACGAGCTCAGGGCCATGGCCCGGGAGGTGGCGGCGCTGTACGAGGAGGAGGGGGATGGCTGAGGCCTGGAGGGAGAAGGGAGGAACGACGAACGCCGCAGCGACCACCGCTGCGGACCGCCTGCAGCGGATCCTCTACATCCTCCCGGCGGCGGCTCGGGACGAAGGCGTCAGGCTGGAGGAGCTGGCCCGGCGCCTGGAGGTGAGCCGGGAAGCCCTCCTCTCCGACATCACGGAGGTGACGAACCGGGCCTACTACCATCCGGCGGAGACGGGAAGCCAGCTCCAGATCCAGCTCACCGGGGAGCGGCTCCGGGTCTGGACCACCGGGGAGTTCCAGCGCCCCCTCCGCCTCTCCCTCCCCGAAGCCGTCTGTGTGGGCCTGGCCCTCCGGAGCGCCGGCCGGCAGGAGGACGGAGAGGTCCTGGCCCGGCTGGAGGAGGAGCTGGCCGCCGGGGAGGCGGCCCAGCGGCTGGGCGAGCTGGAGGCCGTTGACCTGCGGCCTGGAGACCCGGGCATCCGGGAGACCCTGCTGCGGGCCGTCCGGGAGCAGACCGTGCTCCACCTCCGCTACCTGAAGGCCCAGGACACGGAGCCCCTGGAGCGCCCCGTCCACCCCTACGCCCTCATCTACGGCGAGGGCCACTGGTACCTGGTGGGCTGGTGCGAAGTGTCAGAGGGGGTCCGCATCTTCCGGATGGACCGGATCCTCAGGGTCCGGCCCGGGGAGGGCAGGTTTGAGGCCCCCGCTGACTTCGACCCCGAGGCCTACGTGGAGGGGGGCAGGGTCTACCGGGGCGCGGAGGAGGTGAAGGTCCGGGTGCGCTACTCCCGTCGCATCGCCCGCTGGATCGCCGAGCGGGAGGACGGGGAGCGGGACCCGGAGGGCGGCTTCACCGTCACCCACCGGGTCGTGGACCCCCACTGGCTCGTGCGCCACGTGCTCCAGTACGGCCCGGACGCCGTGGTCCTGGAGCCGGAGGAGGCCCGGGAGTGGGTGAGGGGGGTGGTGGGGGAGGCTGGACAAGAGAAGGGAAGCGGATGAACGAATCGAGGCACCTCAAAGACACGCTTCGCCGTCCGCATGACTGGAGCGAAGAGGCCAGGAGTCGGCTCCCATGCCACAATACGTCGGCATATACTTTCATTTGCCGACTAATTGAGCCATCTTCCTGATCATGACGAAACGACCATCTGCTCACGGATGCCTGGCGGACCTCCCGCTGTTCTTTCGTGCTGACGACCTGGCGGAGATCGGGTTCACCCGGCATCAGATCCCCTCGCTCCTGAGGCGTGGAGAGGTCCGGCGAGTTGCCCGTGGACTGTACCGGAGGACCGACCGGCCGGTGACCGAGATGGAGACACTGCTCATGCTTGCCCGCATGGTCCCCAACGGGATCTTCTGCCTTCTTACAGCTCTTCGTGTTCACGAGATCGGCACCCAGAGCCCGGCAGAGGTCTGGGTGGCCATCGAACACAAGGCCAGGGAACCGAAGATTCGCCCCTGGAAGGTGCGGTTCCTCCGATGGACCGGGGTGTCTCTCACCTACGGCGTAGAGGAGCGGATCGTCGAAGGGGTCCGGTTCCGTATCACGTCCCCGGCCCGGACCATCGTGGACTGCTTCAGGTTTCGGAACAAGATCGGGCTGGACGTGGGCCTGGAAGCACTTCAGGACGGCCTGAGCACGGGCACCGTCGCGGTTGGGGAGATCACCCGCGCCGCTCAGGCCTGCCAGGCATGGACGGTCATCAAACCCTACCTCGAGAGCGCCGTCGCATGAAACGCGAAGTCCGGGACGTCGCCGCCTCGATTCACGCTCGACTGTTGGCGCTGGCGAACCAACGGGGACAGGACTTCAACCGGCTCCTGGAACGTTTTGTCTTTGAGCGGTTCCTCTTCCGTCTCTCCATCTCCGATCTACGGGACGAGATGGTGGTCAAGGGAGCCCTCCTTTTCGTGGCGTGGCCGGGTGCAACGGACCGGACCACGAGAGACCTCGACTTCCTGAGCCTCGGTCATTCGGGCCAGCGTGATGTGGCCGATGGGATTCGCCGCATCTGCGAGACGCCGGTTCCACACGATGATGGAGTGGTCTTCGATCCGGGGTCGATCGTCACGGAAGAGATCCGGCCGAAGGCCAGCTACGGCGGCATCCGGGTGAAACTCCTGGCCAGGCTCGGGAAGGCTCGCATACCCACGCAGATCGATCTTGGCTTTGGGGATGTCGTCATCCCGGAGCCTGTGTGGCGGGATGGAGCATGGTCATGACCCTCCCCCACCACCTCGTCACCCTCTGGAACCCGTCCTACGCCTCGGA
>CAZZEL010000101.1:0-1533 GCA_964652625.1 uncultured Gemmatimonadaceae bacterium | reverse complement strand
TCACCCCGGAGCCTGTGGACCTGTCCTTCCCGGTGCTGCTGGACCACCCGGTCCCCAATGTGAGGGCGTACCCCATGGAGTCCGTTGTCGCAGAAAAGCTCGAGTCCATCTCCGTTCATGGACTCGCCAACTCCCGGTTGAAGGACTACTACGATCTGTGGATGCTGGCCGAGACGTTCGAATTCGACGGTGATCTTCTCGACCGGGCCGTCTCGGCCACGTTCCGGCGCCGGGGCACGTCTCTGCCGTCATCAATTCCAGATGGCCTCACTGCTAGCTTTTTCCTGGACGAGGATCGTCCACGGCTCTGGCGGGCCTTCCTCGACCGGGCAGGCATCACGGGAGCCCCGGACGCCTTCCCGGAGATCGGGGTAGCCCTCCGGGCCTTCCTCACTCCCGTCCTCGACGCCTCCTCAGGAAGCCAGTCCCTGATCAAGAGATGGCGGGATGGAGCATGGTCATGACCCTCCCCCACCACCTCGTCACCGTCTGGAACCCGTTCTACGCGTTGGACGCCATGGACGAGCACCTGGCGGCCCTCATCGACTGGGCCGGCCAGGCCCAGGCCGCGGAACGGTTACCAGCTCGGAGGTTTCGTGACGACTCGGCCGGATTTCAGAACGTAGGGATCGGGGAACTGGTTCGCGGCCATCAGCCGCGGGGAGATCCGGAATCGGCCGTCCGCCCTCCGGTCCAGGTCCTTGTTGTACCGATGGTAAGGGAAGGCCACTCTCAGACCGACGGAGGGGGAGATCCGGCGTACCCCGTCCACCCCGGGGCAGAGGTCGGTGTCTCCGGACATCAACACCAGGCAGTCCGTCCGTCCCGACTGTGCCAACTCGAGCATTTTCACTGCGATGGCAACGTCGGTCTCCTTCTCTTCGAAGCCCTTCACCGCGACCATGACTTTGGAAAACGGCAGCCTCAGCTTCCAACGCTTCCCGGAAATGAAGAACCGACACCGGGAGAGGCTGGCACGAGTGGTCTTTTTCTTGAACCGGGCAAGAGAGACGCGAACACCGGTATCCTCCAGTGCCTCCAGAAAGGCACGGTGCCGGCGGACCACCTCGGGCCGCTGGAGATGGTAGGCAAGGGCCGAAAAGTAGTACACGCCCTCCAGTTCAGCCCCGGGACCAAAGCCGCTGGAAACCAGGGTGGTACAGAGGGCGCGGAGGTCGAGCCAGCGGAGTGGCCGAAGATCCGTGGCTCTCTCCGCTGCTCGAATGGAATGGTAGAGATTGAACCCGTCCACGAGGAAAGAGACCCTCATGGCGGCATGGGGAAAGAAAAAGCCCCGGGGCCGTGGCCCCGGGGGACCCGAGAGACCGCAGTCTTCGGGGGAGATTCTCCTTCAACAATAGGGACTGAGAGGCCCGAAGGCAAGCCGAAAACTCGCAGATGGTTGAGGGGGTCCTTGGCATCCATGGATTACAAGCTGCCGTGTTTCCCCGGGCGCCCCCATGGTGAATCGGGACATGCTCCGCCCCATCCAGCCGGCGCCGCGCCACACGCTCGGCGGAGGGTGACCCCATG
>CAZZEL010000100.1:0-14333 GCA_964652625.1 uncultured Gemmatimonadaceae bacterium | reverse complement strand
TTGCTGCAAACACGGTGATTATTGCCGTCTTCGCAGCAACGAATGCCCTCCGCCCCGTCTGTTGCTGCAAACACGGTGATTATTGCCGTCTTCGCAGCAACGAATGCCCTCCGCCCTGTCTGTTGCTGCAAACACGGTGTACAGAGCCACCCGCGTCCTTGAGGAAATCCCAGCGCTTTCCATGTCCGTCAACCCGGCCGCGAAGCCCCTGGGGCATTGGCATGTCAGATCCCCCTGCCGGGAACCTCCGGTAGGACAACCTATCCCGTGCGATGGACGATGAGCCGGCCTAGATTCTCAGTGTCCGGTATCCGATTTCATGGGAAGATCCAGCATGCCCCGGCGTCTCCTCCTCCTGGCCGCACCTCTGCTCTTCCTGCCCTCCCTCCAGGGCTGCACCCTGGTGGGCGGGCCCGGGGCACCGACCCCTGAGGCCTCCGGGGCGTCTCCCGCCTGGACCCAGACCGGGGTCGCTTCCTGGTACGGCGAGCCCTTCCACGGCCGAACCACGGCGTCGGGGGAAATCTACGACATGGACGCCCTCACCTGCGCCCATCCCTCACTTCCCTTCGGAACCGTCCTCCTGGTGGAGAACCTGGCGAACGGTCGCTCCATCCGCCTCCGGGTCAACGACCGGGGGCCCTTCAAGAAAGGCAGAATCCTGGATGTCTCCCGAAGGGCGGCGCAGGAGCTGGGCATGATCGGTCCCGGGACCACCCGGGTTCGAATCACGGTGGTGGAAGCCGGTAGGTGGCCGGATCCCCGGATTTCCCAGGCCTTGCCCCGGCCCCCGTCCGTCCACGGCCGTCTTCATCGCTTGCCCCCCCGCTCCCCCCGGGCCTACGATGTAGACCAGGTGGGACAGCCCTTCCGCTAACCCTGGAACCGCGCTCCTGGCAGTGCCGACCTCTCCCGTCCGGCGGAAGCCCATGGGGAGGTCGGCGGAGCCCGCTGCCCATGGCGATTCGTCTCCGGACTCTCGGTTCTCCCTCGGTTCTGGTGGACGGAACCGAACGGGGGGAGATGCGTGCCCGGCCCGTTCGCCTCGCTCTTCTCCTCTACCTGGCCATGGAGCGGGACGTGAGCCGGGACCGGGTCATGGCCCTCCTCTGGCCAGAGTCCGACAAGGAGCGGGCCCGACAGGCCCTGCGCCAGACCCTCTACGCCCTCAGGCAAGATCTGGGAGAGGAGTGGCTCGAGGCCGAGGGGGACACCCTCCGGGCCACAGCTTCTCTCCAGGCCGATGCCAGGGAGGCGTTCGAGGCCATGGACGCCCACGACCCGGAACGATTCGCCCACCTCTACCGCGGGGGGTTCCTGGAGGGATTCCATCTGGCCGAGTCCCAGCCCTTCCAGCTCTGGTGCGATCAGTGGCGAGCGCGTCTCGAGCGGTTCAATCGACAGGCTCGCAGGGCCCTCATCGACGAGCGCGTCCATTCCGGAGATCTCACAGCCGCCCTTGCCGAGGCTCGGCGTTGGCTGGACCTGGATCCCCTGGAGGACGAGGCCCAGCACCGGGTCCTGGAGCTCCTCTTTCGCCTGGGGCAGGGAGAAGAGGCCGTCCGGGAATATGAGAGGTACACAGCCCTGTTGGCCCGGGAGGGCCTGGAGCCCCTGGATGAGACCCGGGCCTTGATGGAGGAAATCGGGTCTGCGGGCTCGGCCCTTGACCCCCTGGACGCGGGTCCCGGAGAGGCTGAGTCGGTTCCTGGCAAGCCTACCGCCTCGACCTCGGGGCAGGATCCCGGTGACGCCGGGACGGGTCGATGGATCCCCCTTCTGCGTCTCGGGCTTCCTCTGCTTGCCGTCGCCGGGATCGTCGCGGGCCTCCTCCTGTTCCGGGGACGGGGCGAGGACACGGCCACGCCGCCCCTGGTCCCGGAGCGGGTTCTGGTCCTCCCCCTGACGAACCAGACCGCCGACTCCTCCTTGACCGACATCGGCCTCCTCGCCCAGGAGTGGATCACCCACGGGGTGGCTCACATGGGCACGCTCAGGGCAGTCCCCTCCATGGACGTTCTCCAGATGCTCGAAGCGGGCATGAGCGGGGAGCGTGCGGCCCAGGCCCGGGAAGCGGGTACGCTGGTGTCCGGCCGGTTCTTTCGAGTCGGCGATTCACTGGAGTTTCATGTCCGGGTCACGGACCTGGCCAGGGGCGAGCTCTGGCACGTCCTGGACCCGGTCCGGGTAGCGCCCGGAGATCTGGAATCCGGGCTTCGGGACCTGAGGGACAGGGTGACCGGGGGCCTGGCCGTCCGTTTCGTCCCGGGGTCCGCCCTCCCCGAGCCATCCGTCCTGGATCCCCCCAACTACCCGGCTTTCCAGGCTTTCATGCAGGGCGTAGGATCCGTGGCCCGGGGGAATTGGGAGGGTGCCCTGCCCCACGTTCAACGGGCCGCTCGGCTGGATACCACGTTCTACAGGGCTCACCTCTATGTGGCTGCGGCCCTCCACGGGGACGGCGAGCACGCCCGGGCAGACTCGGTTCTCCATGCTCTCGCCCGGAAGCAGGACCACTTCTCTCCCTATGAGCGCTTGATCTTCCGGAACGTGAGGGGAGCCCTGAGGGGGGACTGGGACGGACGCCTGACCTCCGCATGGGAAGCCGCCCGATTGGATCCGGGAGGCACCCTTCACTACCTCTCGGCCAGCATCGCTCTCGGGGCCGGACGTCCCCGGGAGGCCCTGGAGCTCTACGCCGATCTGGATCTCGAGTGCCCCTGGGCTCCGGAGCTCCTCATCCCCTGGGCCAGCTGGACCGCGGCCCATCACCTCCTGGGCCACCATGATCTGGAGTTGGAGGCGGCGAAGAGCGCCCGGGGCCTCCATCCCAATCGGCTGGAAGCCCTCTTCCTGGAGCTCCGGGCCCTCGCGGGCCTTGGTCACCTCGAAGAGCTCCGCGCTCTCCTTGCCGAAACGTCCGACATCCCGCCGGAGCCCGAGTGGAACCCGGGCCTGGTCCTGTACAGGACGGCCGTCGAGCTCCGAGCTCACGGTCACGCCCCTGTGGCCCAGGAGGTGTTGGCCTCGGCCCTGGCATGGTTCGAGGGCCGGCCGGGAGCCGAGAGGGACTCCCCCTCCCACCAGCGCCGATACGTAGACGCCCTCCTGCTGGCCGATCGGCTCCAGGAGTCGGCCGCGACACTGGACGGCCTCAGGCAAGAGGACTCCATCTCCGTCGACCTCCTCGGGAGGGAGGCCGTCCTGGCCGCCCGGACAGGACGGGACACCAGGCTCCGGCTGCTGTTGGCAGCCCTGGAAGGGAAGCGGGGACCCTACGGGTTCGGGACCGTAGACTACTGGCGCTCCGCTGTCGCCGCCTGGTCGGGGAGAGCCGAGGAGGCCCTGTCCCACCTCCGGAATTCCCTCGCCCAGGGCCATCCCCGAGGAATCGAGCTCCACGCAGACCCCTTCCTGGAACCGCTCTGGTCCCTCCCGGGCTTCCGACTGGCTGTGGCCCAGCAGGACTGATCCGAAGGCTTCTCACGCTCTTCTGACAACCCGTTCCTACTCCTGACGGGGGCTCGCACACCCCTCTGACGCCCCCTTCGTCATTGTGGCAACGCGTCACGGCATCCCTCTCAATCCACCCGACCCGTCGGAAGAGGACCGGATGATGAGCCACCTCCTCGTTGCCACGGAGATCCAGGTTCCACCCGCCCAGCTGTTCACCTACGTCTCGAGCCTCTGGGAGAGCGGGGAGGTCCTGGGACCATCCCGTTCCCGGGCCCCCGCCCCTTCCTCCGGCCGCATGGGCACAGGCTTTCGGTTGCCCTGTCCCGCCCGAAGATGGGCAGTCCCCGCGGAGACTACGCTGGTGGTCACGGATTTCCGGGAGCCTGACGGATGGCGGGCAAGCTCGGAATCCGAAGGGCTGCTCTCCTGGGAGATCCGCATCCAGCCCACGGGCGACGGCTCCCTGCTGATGTGCGACCTCTGTCATCTCCCGAAGGGCACCTGGCAGCGGCTCCGGGACATCGTCCTGGACACCCCCCGACGGAGGAGAGCCCTGGAGGACCTCCTGACGAGATGGAAGGAGGACGCCGAGCGGCGTCAGGCCCTGGATCGGCTGAGGCTCGCCGCCAGGGGAGGCGAGGTCGATTCGTCGGAGGTCACGGATTGAATGCACGGAATGCCATAAAACCCCTTTCAAGGAGGCACATCATGTTCGCTCGCACCACGATCCATCTTCTACTCGCAGCAACGCTTTTCCTGGTCGGTTGCGACGACGCGAGTCCCACCGATCCCCTCGCTTCCAGCACCCAGGAGTTCGGGCTCCTGGAGAGGTTCAGTCCCAAGGCCGAGAGGATGGTGCCCATCCACTGGGCCTACTACATGCGCGTGGCATCCTTCGAGATGCTCCCCTGTGAGGCCCCGAGCGGCGTCACCATGGCCATCCCCCGGTACTGGAGCGCCTCCGGAAGGATGACCCACCTTGGCCGGTTGAATCCTGCTCAGAGCAGGGCACAGTTCAACAGTTGCGTGATGAACTTCGTGGACGGCAATCCGGTTTCTCTCGTGGGCGAAGCCCAGGTCTGGCTCGTAGGAGCCAACGGAGACGAAGTGGCTCTGAAAGGAACCCTCACCCGCTCCTTCCTGGACGGCAGTTGTCTCGGGGAGTGGGATATTGCGGGGGGTACCGGCCGGTTCGAAGGGGCCTCGGGCTGGATGAAGACATCCGAGAAACCCGTAGACAACGGAACAGGGTCCGTGGGGCGAGGCTCCGGTAAGATCACGCCCCCGGGTATCCTGAAACGACGGAACCGGCGATGGAACGACTGAAGGCCGGGAGGGCATCCTCAAGAGCCACCTTCAACAGCCACTTCCTTCCTGATCTTTGAACCCTGACACCGCGAAACCGCCCGGGGGCCAGCCAGCCGTCGGGCGGTTCCGTGCGGCCTCTCCGGGTCAGGACGAAGGCCCGGAGCAGCCAAACCGCTTGTTCGACCCGCCCCTGGGGCAGTACGGTAAGAGGGGAGCGACAGCCACCGTCTACCCCGGGAGGGTGCTTCGACGGAGCGGGTTTCCATGGGAGCTCACGAGGGGCAGCGATCCGACATCACCGAGGGTTCCCGCTGGCGCGGCGGACCACGGACCTACTTTGCCGAGCCGGAGCGGGTCGACGCCGCGAGGGCACGTCAGCAGGCCCGGGCCGTCCGTGACAATCCGGTGGTGGGCGCCCTCCTCCAGGCCTTCTCCGGGTGGGTGGCGGTTCTCAACGAACACCGTCAGATTCTGGCCTTGAATAACGCCTTCCTTCACACCCTGGGGATCGACAACCCGTCGGAGGCGCTGGGTCTCCGGCCCGGAGAAGCTCTCCAGTGCAAGCATGCCCGCGACCATCCGGGAGGGTGCGGGACCAGCCAGGCTTGCCGGACCTGCGGTGCGGCCATCGCCATCGTCTCCAGTCTCACCACCGATCGGCCCCACGAACGGGAATGCGTCATGACGACCACCGGGGACGGTGGATCCAAAGACCACGATTTCCTGGTGCGCACGTTTCCCTTCCAGGCCGGAGACGAACACATCGTGTTGATCTCCATGCGGGAGATCAGCGACGAGAAACAACGGATCACCTTGCAGAGGATGTTCCTGCACGACATGGCCAACATCCTCACGGGCCTGTCCGGTGCCCTGGAGCTCCTGGTCACGTTGGGACCGGGGAGTGATCCCGAGATGTTGAAGGACGCCTGGGAGTCCTCCCGGCTCCTGAATCGGGAGCTGCAGATTCAGCGCATGCTGATGTCCGGACAGACCGAGGAATTGGACATCGACCTCGAGGAGACGACGGGCCGCGCAATTCTGGAGCGGGTGGAACGGTTCTTTGTCTCCCACCCGGCGGCCCGTGGCCGGCACCTCCGACTGCAATCTCCCCGAACCCCCGTGGTCTTCCGCACCGACGTGGCCACCCTGCACCGGGTGCTCCTCAACCTGGTCTTGAACGCCCTGGAGGCCGGAGAGGAAGGAGACTCCGTGGGTCTCAGGGTCGAGGAGGGATCCGCAGGCGTGACCTTTCTGGTATGGAATGCCCAGCCCATCCCCGAGTCCGTAGCTCCCCGGATCTTCCAACGCTACTTCAGCACGAAGAGGGAACCGGGCAGGGGTCTGGGCACCTACTCCACCAAGGTGCTCTGTGAGTCCGTCCTCCGCGGCCGGATCACGTTCCGGACCTCCCCGGAACACGGCACGACCTTTCGCGTCGACCTGCCCCGGGAGCCGGCGGAGGAAGAACCAGAAGGCACGGGCTGAACTGCGTCGTTCATCGCCGCCGGTCCCCCCTCAGCGAGGCTCACTCCGGTCCAGGGCCCGGGCCACCTCCACCAGGTGAAGGAAGCCGTGGCGATAGGCCCCGGCTTCGGCCACGGGGCTGGCCAGATCCCACACCATCTCGAAGGTGGCATCCCCCCTGTGGGGCGAGTCCCGGAGAAGCATCCCGAAGGCGGCCACAGCCGATGCGAACCGGGTGTTGGTGTCCATTTTCTCGGGTTCGTCCTCCACCGGATAGGTGAGAAGCTGGCTCACCCCTCCATCCGGCTCCTTGTAGCGGAGCTTGACGAAGGCCAACTCGTCCCTGTCGGCTCCGGAGCTCAGGTCCTCCTGGCCGGGCCGGTCTTGATAGCGGAGATCTCCGGGCTCCCGGATCTGGGTGTCCGTATCGGCCCCCACGGGCACCACCTCGTAGAGGGCCGTGACGCTGTGTCCGGCCCCGATCTCCCCGGCGTCCTTGGTGTCATCGGCGAAGTCCTCCGCCTCCAGCATCCGGTTCTCGTAGCCCAGGAGGCGGTATCCACGGACCGCGGCCGGATTGAACTCCACCTGGATCTTCACGTCCTTGGCCACGGTCAGGAGGGTGCCTCCCAGCTCGCTCACCAGCACCTTCCGAGCCTCCACCATGGAGTCGATGTAGCCGTAGTTGCCGTTTCCGTGATCGGCCAGGGCTTCCATCTTGGCGTCCTGCAGGTTCCCGGTGCCGAACCCCAGGACGGTGAGGAAGACGCCCTCCTGTCGCTTCTCCTCGATGAGCTCCACCAGGCCGCTCTCGCTGGAGACGCCCACGTTGAAATCTCCGTCCGTGGCCAGGATGACCCGGGAATTCACGCCGGCACCGGCATGCTCCGCCGCCACCTCGTAGGCCTTCCGGATCCCGGACGCGCCCGCCGTGGACCCCCCGGCCTCCAGGCGCTCCAGAGCTTCCACGATGGCGCTCTGCTCCGAGCCAGGGGTGGAGGGGAGCACGACACCGCTGGCTCCGGCATAGACCACGATGGCCACCCGATCCTGGGATCGAAGCTCACCGGCGAGCATGCTGAAGGCCCGTTTCAGGAGAGGCAGCTTGTCCGGTGAGCGCATGGATCCGCTCACGTCCAGGAGGAAGACGAGGTTGGCCGGAGGCAGGTCTTCGGTCTCGACCCGAGGGGCCTGGAGGCCGATCCGCAGGAGCTTGTGGGCCGGCTTCCACGGGGCGTCCACCACCGCGGTGCTCACCTGGAACGGGGCGTCGCCGGGTTCGGGCTCCGGGTAGGCATAGGAGAAGTAATTGATCATCTCCTCGATCCTCACCGCTCCCTTCTCCGGCCAGCGGCCGTCCATGAGGAGCCGGCGCACGTTGGAATAGCTCGCCCGATCAACGTCGATGGAGAAGGTGGAAAGGGGATGAGCCCGAACGGAGCGGAAGGGATTCTCCTGAAAGTGAGCGTAGCCCTCTCGGTCGGCGGGGGGAGGGTTGTAGGAGGGCCACCCCGGAGGCCGGGTCATCCGGCCGGACACAACCGCCTGGTACAGGGCGGGCGCTTTGGGCCGGGCACGCTCCTCCGGGATCAGGTCGGCCCGGGAGGGACTCCTCTCGAGCACGATGTCCCGCTCCACGCTGGGGGACGGGTCTCCATGGGGAACGGCCACCCGGAGGTGGGCTTCCTGGTATCCGGCTTTTCGGACCTGGAGGGTGATGCTGGAGCCGGAAAGCAGACGCAACGGAACGTAGACCTCGTAGCGACCCTCTCCGTCGGTTCGAGCCGTCTGGCCCGTCTCCAGGACCCGGATCTCCACACCGGCTACAGGCTTGCCGAAGAGCCCGTTCCCACTTCGGACCTGACCATGGAGGTAAAGGTCCGTGACCGGATTCTCTGGCCCGGATCCCAGGGAATGAGCCGATACGGTCCCCGACAGGACCAGGAATAGGGACAGAAGAAGCGGCGCTGGAGAGCTGATGGTGGCTCGCATGATGTCGTCCCCTGTTGAAAGAACGGGTCGCCGTCCAGAAGGCCTGGCCTCCCGGCTCTGTCCCCTATGACGTCCCAGGATCCTCCATGCACACACCCTCGATGCACACACCCTGGAGATGTCCCATCGGGAGCGGGGGGTTGCTCCTCTCTCCCCCCGTGCCGATGGAACCGCCCCAGGGCTTCCCGCGTTCCTGAACCAGGAGGCTCCCCGGCGAAGCAGTTCCGCACAAATCCATGGAAGAGGAGGAACGGATGCGAACCGTGGCACCCCAAGAAACCGTGAGGCGGACCAGAGCCCTGAACCGGCATGCCGACCCCTGGTGGCCTTCGGCCCTGGGCACCCTACTCCTCCTGGCTCTGGCGCTGCCGGCCCCAGAATCGGCCCTGGAGGCCCAGGAGGTGGCCATCCCCCTGGGCTCCCCGGCCCCGAACGCGAGCCTGGAGAGCCTGGAGGGAGAGCCGGTGGAGCTCTCCACCTGGATCGGCGGAGGAAAGCCCACGGTTCTGGAGTTCTGGGCGGCCTGGTGCAGCCTCTGCAAAGCGCTGGAGCCTCAACTCGCCGAGATCCACGAGCGATGGAGCCATCGTGTAAACGTTCTGGCGGTGGCGGTCCCGGTGTCCCAGACCCGGCGGAGGGTTGAGAGACACGCCCGAGAAAACGAAGCCGGGTACCTCTACCTCTGGGACAAGGACGGCGAGGCGGTCCGTTCCTTCCAGGTCCCGGGAACCTCGGTGGTCATCATCCTGGACGGTTCCGGAACCGTGGTCTACACCGGCTCGGGGGCATCCCAGGATCTCATCGGCGTGGTGGAGGGAGTCCTGGAGAAGCAGAGATCTGGAACCTCTCCGGACCCAGATGGATTGACCAGGAGACCACCGACTCCAGCCAATGGGGGAAGACGATGACGACGGCACCGGAAATCACCGCATCCTTTCTCACGGCCGGCGCAATCCTGTTCGCTGCCGCCTGCTCCAGCGATAACGGGCCAACCGGCTCGGACGGATCCTTGGGCTTCGCCGACCTCTCCTGCTCCATTCCCGAGGGAGAAATCCTGGACGGCGGTCCCGGGAAGGACGGCATTCCCGCCCTGACGGATCCAACGTTCGTGAACCCTGAGGCTTCGGAGGCCGGCTACCTGCTGGATCAAGATCGAGTCGTGGGCCTGATGGTGGACGGAGAACCCCTGGCAATTCCCCTGAACATCTTCTGGTGGCACGAGATCGTGAATCTGAATGAGGGGGAAACGGCCCTGGCCATTACCCACTGTCCCCTCACGGGCTCCTCTCTGGGATTCGACCGGAGTACGGTGGGTGGAGCGGAGTTCGGCGTCTCCGGGCTCCTGTTCCGGAACAACCTGATCATGTACGACCGCACGAACCAGGAGTCCCTGTGGCCCCAGATGTTCCGGGAAGCCCGCTGCGGACCGAGGGACGGAACGGACCTGGGCATGGTCCCGGTCATGGAGATGACCTGGGCCGGATGGCAGGGCCTGCATCCGGACACCCGGGTCGTGTCGTCGTCCACCGGATTCAACCGGGACTATCAGCGCTATCCCTACGGAAACTATGACGACCTGAACAACTCCCAGGTCCTCTTTCCCGTGGATGTGGATCCGCGACGCCCTCCGAAGGAACGAGTCCTGGGCATTCCCCTGGACTCCGGCGGCAGCATCGCTCTTCCCTTCGGCGAGTTGGAGACCCGGGGTTCTCAAGCCGCTATCCACCTCGACGCCGCCGACTCACCCATGGTCGTCTTCTGGGACGCCGGACGGAAAACGGCCATGGCCTACAGACCGTCCGTCCAGGAGCAGACCCTGAGCTTTCGGATGGAGGGAGGCGAGCTGAGGGATACCGAGACGGGCAGCACGTGGCGGGTGGATGGCCTGGCCGTGGCCGGGCCCCTGGAGGGCGCCCGACTCCAGCCGGTGGCCGAGGCCTTCATCGCATTCTGGTTCGCCTGGCCGGCCTTCTACCCGGAAATCGAGCTCTGGAGGGCATCATGACCGGGCTCACCTCTCTCGCCCGAGGCCTCCCTTCGAGATCCTGGATCCTGGCGGTCCTCCCTGCCATCCTGGCCACAGGGTTGGGCGGACCCGGAAGCCTGTCGGCCCAGGCCATCTGCTCGGCCCCTCATTCCTCCCCGACCCTGGCCCAATCCGGATCCCTTCAGACCCTGCCCCAGCTCGGGGGGTGGATCCAGGCTTCGGTATTCGGGTCCCGATCCACGGAGTTCTTCGGAGCCGACGGAAACCGTCAGTCCTTCCTGGGTGATTCGGAGTTCCTCACCCGCTCCATGTTCCTCTCGGGGGCCGTGGGTGTGGTAGACGGAGTCGAGCTCTGGACCCAGATCCCCCTCCACCATCTGAGGGTGGAGAGCGCCGGAGGCGACTCAGAGAGCTTCGGCCTGGGAGACATCCGGATCGCCGCCCGGGTGGGAAGCGAGCTCTTCGGCTGGGACGTCCCTCTGGCCCTTCGCGTGGGAACCAAGGTTCCCGGAAGCGACTTCCCCGTGGACGCCACGGTCCTTCCCCTCACGGAAGGTCAGAGAGATTGGGAGCTCAGCGTGGAATCGGCCTACCGCTCCCGACTCAGAGCTCTCTACATCATGGGATGGGCTGGTTACCGGTGGCGGGAAGCCAACGAAAGGGCCGCCCGAGACCCGGGGGACGAGCTCTTCGGTCACCTGGCCGTGGGAGGCAGTCTGGGAAACCTCTCCCTGGAGCTCGCCGCGGATGCTCTGTGGGGCAAAGCTCCCGTAGCCCAGGGCTTCATCCTGGAAGGCAATGGCCGGCGGCTGATCCAGATTCAACCCACCGTGGGGTGGGGCGTGGGGCCCGGGCGACTGGAGGCTACGGCCCAGATCCCGGTGTGGGGCAAGCACCTGCCGGTAGGGAACGGAATCAGTCTCGGCTACCGTCTCACCTGGGGCCTGGAGCCGGACGAACCGGAGAGCCTCCTGGACATCCTGGGCGAGGAGAAGCGGTAGGAGACCGGACGGCTTGCCACCCTACCGGGGCTACCGGTACGCCTTCACCCAGGCCACCTCCAGTCGGAAGGGGCCTTCCTTCTTGTCGGCGATGAGGAAGCCC
The DNA here is from genome assembly GCA_964652625.1 of uncultured Gemmatimonadaceae bacterium. Lineage (GTDB taxonomy): Bacteria > Gemmatimonadota > Gemmatimonadetes > Longimicrobiales > Gaopeijiaceae > CAZZEL01. Next base: position 3,022 of record CAZZEL010000100.1, on the reverse strand, counting down.
AGCTGTCGGATTCGGGCCGGGTCCAGGGGCCCCACGCCCCGGGGCCGACGGCCCCGGAAGCTGGGCTCGAACCCCCGGAAGGGTAGCTCGATCTCCAACCACTCCTCCGGCCGGGTCTCGAAGAGAGCACGGTACGCCACCCACTCCGAGGCGTCGTCGGTCCGGAGACGGAACTGGTAGCGGCGGCCGTCCCCCTTTACCCGAATCCGGACACCCTGGAAGTCCGAGAGATCCAGCGTCCCCAGGTTCGCCCGAGTGGAGGCGAACCCTCCGTTGTTCTCCAGGGACACGACCCCTGTGAAGAGACCGGTGCCCTGGGGCGTGACCTCCATCTGGCTGAGGGAGCGCCCCCCCATCACATCGTCGTTCACAATGGCCCATGGAGAGGCCGCCGTTTCGTCGAACTGGACAACGGTCTTCATTCCACCCTCCTGGGTAAGGGACACCTGTGGGCAATGGACGGCCCAAAAGGCAATGGCCAGGGACCGAATGAGGCCACCAGTCATGCGACCCGTCACCTTATGGCTCAACAGCCCTCTAACGCAGCAGGACAATCGTGGCGCTCATCACCAGCATGAGGAATGCCGGGACGGCTCTCATGGCCGGATCCTTCACCTTCACGTGCATGGCCACGGCCCCCAGCATGAGGACCGCTACGACTCCGGCGGCCAACTGCACGGGCAGATCAAGCCAGATGCCGGCGATGAGGATCACCCCGGCGATGATCTTCAAGGCCCCGACGACGTAAAATGCCGCAGCCGGAAGCCCGTACTCGACGAACTCCTCCTTGAGGTTCCGGGCCTCTCCACCCCGGTACGAGGTGGCGGACCGTGCCCGCACCAGCCAGACGTTCAAGAGACCCAGGCCCACCACCACCTGAAGAATGTTCGATATCCAGAGTGACACCGGCTCCTCCCTTCGTTTTGGGGTGCGTGAGCCAGGCCCGTGCGCCGACCCAGGGGGCCCAGGAGCTCGGTTTCTAACCTATTCCCAGCCACCCGTCCTGTCGATCGCTGCATTCTCCCCCCTCCCCACCGAAGCACGCGGAACAACGGGACCCATCCGGAATACTCCGGACCCGGCTCGGGAAGCACGTTGATCCCCTGGCTACCCGCAGCGCCCCCGGACGGGGAGGCTAACGATCCGCGGGGCTCGCGTGTCTTCTAGAGCAGACCCGTAATCGGACACACGGAGTACGTACAGAAGAGGTTGAACCATGAGGTGGAACCATCGGGCCCGGATGCGGGCTGTCATCGCAACGTTTGCCCTCGTCCTGCCCACGGCACTGGGAGGCCAGGAAGAGTCGGACACCTATGAGGTGGGCCAGGCCCTCCCCCCCGCCGTGGAGGGCCGGGACCTGAAGCCCATGACGTTGAATGAAGCCATCGATCGGGCCCTGGAGAGGAACCTGGACGTTCAGACGGCCAGGCTGGCGCCCCGGATCCAGGAATACGGCCTGGCTGCGGCAGAAGCCGCGTTCCTGCCCACAGTCAGCAGCACCCTGGGCTACGACAACTCCACCAGGCAGTCCACCAGTCAGCTGGACGGTGGCCAGGAGATCGAGACGGAGAGCCACACCTACAATGCCTCTCTCTCCCAGACCCTCCCCTGGGCCGGAGCTCGGGTGAGCGCGGATTTCAACAATGGGCGCCAGGAGACATCGAACTCCTTCGCCACGCTGAATCCCAGCTACAGCTCCAACCTGCGCCTGAACTACACCCAGCCCCTGCTGGCCGGCCTGAAGACGGACAACCAGCGAGCGGCGGTGGAGACCCAGCAGATCCAGGGGCAAATATCCGGCATCCAGTTGGACGCCCGGATCGAGAACATCCGGAGTCAGGTCCGGTCCGCCTACTGGGCTCTCCGGGCCGCCATCGACCAGATCGAAATCCAGCGGCAGAACCTGGCCCAGGCCCGGGAGCTTCTTGAGCAGAACCGGATTCGCGTCTCCCTGGGCACCATGTCGGAGCTTCAGGTGGTCCAGGCCGAAGCCCAGGTGGCCAGTGCGGAACAGGCTCTGCTGAATGCCGAGGTTCAGTGGCGAAACCGTGAGCTGGCCTTCAAGTCCCTGCTGGTGAGCGGGCCCCAGGATCCCCTCTTCCAGGAAACCGTGAATCCCACGGAGCTGCCGGAGGTGGACGAGCCGGATGTGGACATCCAGGCAGCCATCGAGCGGGCCATGGAGCAGCGAACGGATCTCCGGCAGCAGCGACAGCAACGGCAGATCTCGGAGCTGGAGATGGCCGTGACCCGGAACAACACGCTTCCCAGCCTGGATCTCTCGGCGGGCTACTCCCTCCGGGGAGTCGGCGGCGACCTGTACGAGCGGTCCGGCCTGGGTGGGGACGCTGAGCTGATCGCAAAGGGGGGGTACATGGACGGTCTCGAGTCCATCTGGGACCGGGACACCCCCACCTGGAACGTGTCACTGAACTTCTCCTACCCCATCGGGAACCAGGCCGCCAAGGCGAACCTGGAGCGTGCCCAGCTCCAGCTGCGACAGACGGACCTGGCCCTCCGGAGCCAGGAGCTGGCCGTGGTGACCCAGGTGACGGATGCCGGCCTGGCCGTGACCGACACCTACCTCCAGTTGCAAGCGGCCCGGCGGAGTCGGGAAGTGGCCGAGCGCAGCGCGGAGATCGAGCTCAAGCGATTCGAGGTGGGAGCAGCCACGAACTACGAGGTCATGCTGGCCCAGAACACCCTGACGTCCGCCCGGCTCTCGGAGCTTCAAGCGCTCATCAGCCACGCCAACGCCGTGGCCGAGTTCGACCGGGTGCAGCGCGTGGGGAATTGAGGGCCTCCACGTCCAGGCCGTCCACCAGTAGGTCCGCACCCTGCAGCACGGCGAAAGGGGCAGAAGCCGCCGTCAGCCTCCTACCGGCCGAAGGTAGTAGCGGTGGTTGTCGTACTCCACTTCCAACAGCTCCCCTGACGCCAGGAGCTCCTCCACCACACTCCAATCCGAGCCCGCCGCCTCCAGGGTTCTGAGCACGGCGCTCTCCCGCATGGGGTGCACAGC
>CAZZEL010000099.1:0-14448 GCA_964652625.1 uncultured Gemmatimonadaceae bacterium | reverse complement strand
TCCGACCCGTCTGTTGCTGCAAACACGGTGTACCGGGCCAAGGAAAGCCTTCGAAGGGGTCCCCAGGGACCGCAGCACCCGTCCATCCCGTCGCAGGGCCCGCTGACCGGGAGCCCCCGGAGCCTCCGGTGGTGAGAGAAGGGCGAGACGGACTCAAGAGCGTCTCCTCCGCTGGATTCACCGTGTCCACCCACCACCACCTCGGCGAATCCTCTTGACATTCTCTCAACCTGGTTGAATCATGGTTAGACCGAGTGGTCGAACCATTTGGTCTAGAGTCTGAGCAGGGATCGGAACAGACCCCTTACCCCAGAAGAGCTGGCCGGGAACGAATCATGGCCCGAACACGTTTCCAGAACCTGAACCCGGACAAGCAGGAGGCCATCCTCCAGGCCGCCGCCCAGGAGTTCGGGGAGCAGGGCTTCGAGGGAGCCTCCATCAACCGGATCATCCGGACGTCGGGGATGAGCAAGGGGTCCGTCTACTACTACTTCGAGGACAAGGCGGATCTCTTCTCCACTACCCTGGAACAATCCATCCAACGGTTTGTTGACGAGATCGGGTGGCTCTCCCTGGAAGTGCTGGGCCCCGACGAGTTCTGGGACGCCCTCCTGGAGCTCACCCACCGCTCCGTGGCCCTGGCCCGACGCTCCGAGTGGTGGATCCGTCTCCTCCGGAGCTACCACCGCCTGCGACAGGAGGGAAGCCCCCAGGAGGCCGTGGAGAGGTTGGTGGAGCTGGCTCGGGGCTGGTGGCGGACCATCATCACCCGGGGTCAGGTCCTGGGGCTCATCCGGGACGACCTTCCTCTGGACCTCCTGGTAGAAACCGCCATGGGTGCGGACGATGCGGGAGACCGATGGATGATGGAGCGCTGGGACGACTTCTCCGACGAGGAGCTGAGGCGGATCGTGGATGCCCGGGTGGACCTCCTTCGAGACATGCTGGCCAAGGAGAACGAAGGATGGAACGAATAGAGCGAATTGCCCCGGTTCTGGCTCTGGTCATGCTCTTTGGCGGGGCCGTCCTTCCCCACCCGGTTCGGGCCCAGGACTCCATTCCCGATGTGGACCGGGTCATGGACTACATCGACGACCTGTACCGGTCCGAGTCCTCCCACTCCATCATGCGCATGACTGTGGACCGGGAGCGGGGCACCCGTGAACTGAGGCTGGAGGCCTGGACGAAGGGGGATGAGGAGTCTCTCATCGTCATCCGCTCCCCGGCTCGGGAGGCGGGGACGGCCACCCTCATGACAGAAGATGGTCTCTGGAACTACGCCCCCCGGGCCGACCGCCTCATCCGGATTCCTTCCGGCCTCCTTTCCGAGAGCTGGATGGGAAGTCACTTCACCAACGACGACCTCATGAGGGAGACGAGCTACCTGGACGACTACAACGCCCGTCTCTCCCAGGCAGCGGAGGATGGAACGACCTACCTGAAGGCCACCCTGACGCCCAAGCCAGAAGCCCCGGTGGTCTACACCCGCCTCGTCTTCTTCATCACGCCGGACAGTTGGGTTCCCACCCGGGCCGAGTACTACGACGGAGAGGAGGTGGTGAGGACCATGTTCTTCGAAGATGTCCAGACCATCTCCGGAAAGCGGATCCCCATGCGCATGATCCTCCAGCCCACGGACAAGCCCGAAGAGGAGACGGTGGTGGAGTATCTGGAGCTGGAGCTGAACGTGCTCGTGGAGGACGACCTCTTCACCCGGCAGGGCCTCCGGCGGGAGGCCCGGGGCTGACGCCCGCGGAGGCCGAGATGATCTCAGCCAAGATCGGATTCCGGAACCTGGCCCGAAACCGCTGGCGCAGCGGTCTTACTCTGGGTGGAATCGCCCTCTCCGTGGCCTTCATGGTCTGGATCCTGGGCTTCATGGAGGGCTGGATGGGAGAGATGGTCCGGGGGGCCACGGCCGTGGAGACGGGACAGGTCCAGATCCACACCGTGGCTTTCGCCGAGGCACCCCGAGCCTACCGGAGCTTTCCCCTGGATTCCGCCATGCTGGACACCATCCGCTCTGTGGGGGAGGTCCAGGCCGTGACTCCCAGGGTCCGGTTCTACGGGCTGGTGGGGCACGAGGAGAAATCCCAGGTAGCCCAGATCCTGGGCGTGGATCCCACTCTGGAGGCCCGGACGACCCCGGTGGCCCGGGGGATCACGGAAGGCCGTTGGCTGGCGGAGACGCCGCCGGACTACCCCGCCCCCCGGGAGGCCGTCCTGGGAGAGGGTGTGGCCCGGCAGCTCCGGGTAGGGGAGGGAGATGAGCTGGTGGCCTTCTTCGAGGCCGCCGACGGCTCCCTGGGCAACGACCTTCTCCAGGTCGTGGGGATCGTCCGAACCGGGAACTCCATGGTGGACCGGAGCGCCGTCTATCTCCACCTGGCGGACGCCCAGTTTCTGGGGGCCCTGGACGGTGAGGTCCACGAGCTGGTCGTCAAGACGGACGACCTGACCCGAGCCCGGGAGACCAGCCGGGCCCTGGCAGCGGTCCTGGGGGCCCGGACCGAGATGCCCGAAGACGCGGAAGAGGCCCCGGACCAGGTGAAGAATGCCCTGGTGGTCCGGCCCTGGCAGGAGATCCTTCCTTCCGTGAGCCAGATGCTCACCGTGAGCAAGCAGTCCTACTTCATGACCTACATCCTCATCTATCTGGTGGCCGCCGTGGGCATCCTGAACACCCAGCGGATGAGCGCCCTGGAGAGAAAGCGGGAGTTCGGAGTCCTCATGGCCATCGGGATGCGGCCCCGGAAGATGTTCCGGATGATCGTCACCGAATCCCTGGTCCTGGGCAGCCTGGGAGGGATCCTGGGCACCGCCCTGGGTCTGGTGGTGACCTGGTACCACTCGGTGGCGGGTCTGGACCTGGGCCTCTTCACGGACAAGGGGGGCTTCACCTGGATGGGTGTGGCCTTCACCGGGAAGATCTACGCCATCCTCTCCCCGACCATCATCTTCCAGCCCGTGGTGGTCATGGTCGTCGTGGCCTTCCTGGGGGGCTTGTGGCCGGCGGTGAAGTCCGCCCGTATCGAGCCGGCACCCACCATCGCCGGGAGGACCTGATGTTCTGGCGAATTGCGTGGCGAAACCTGTGGAGACACCGGAACCGAACCCTGATCATGACCTCGGCGGTGGCCTTCACCTACGCCCTCTTTCTCGTATCCATGGGCATGGGTGACGACGGCCACCAGCAGATGCTGGAAGCGGCGGTGGAAGGGGCCGGGGGCGACATCCTGGTCCACGCCGACGGGTACTGGGCCAGCCGGTCCAGCGACCTGGTGATCCGAAACGCCTCGGAGATCCTCCCGGCGGTGGATTCCACCCCCGGAGTGGAGGAGGCCGTCCCCCGAGTCGTCATCGACGGCTTGGTGAGCTCTCCGGTGGGAAACCGGCCCCTGACCCTCCAGGGCATCGTGCCGAAACGGGAGGCGGCTCTCCGGGACTTCTCCCAGGACGTGGAGCAGGGGGCCTGGCTCACCGAGAGCCAGGAGGACGATCCCATCATCCTGGGCATTACCATCGTGGAGAAGCTGGAGCTGGAGCTCGGCGACCGGGTGGTCCTCACCGCCAGCGGCCCCGACGGGGAGCTCACACGGGCTCTCTTTCACCTCACGGGCGTTCTGGAGTCGGGCATGCCGGAGATGGACGAGACCATGGGTCTCACCACCCTGGAGGCGGCCCGGGCAGCCGTGGACATGGAGGGCATGCTAACCCAGATCGGGGTGATCCACGATCCGGAAACCCCGGTGGATAGCGTGGCCGAGGCCATCCGGGCCTCCGCCGGAGCTGTGGGGAACGGCCTGGAGGTACTCACCTGGCAGGAAGCCGTGCCGGAGATGGTGGGCTTCATCGAGATCGACGATGCGTTCCTCTACATCTACCTCATCGTCATCTTCGCCGTGGTGGCCTTCGCCATCGCCAACACCTTCCTCATGGCCGTCATGGAGCGGGTCCGGGAGTTCGGCCTCCTGAACGCACTGGGGCTCCGGGGCGGAGGGGTGGCCCGACTTCTCCTGGCCGAAACCCTTCTCATGACGCTTCTGGCCATGGCCGTGGGGTTCGCCCTGGGATACGCCGGACACCTGACAGTGGACCACTTCGGCATCCCGGTGGGCTCCTGGGGAGTGGAGGAGATGGAGGTCTCCGGGGTGGATTTCGCCGATATGGTCATGCGGAGCACCATCACACCGGTGAAATGGGTGGTGGGGAGCATCGTGGTGGCCCTTATCACCATGGGCAGCGCCCTCTATCCGGCCTGGCGGGCCTCTCGCCTGGCCCCGGCCGAGGCCATGCGGTTCTACGAGTAGAAGAGGAGGGGACGCTGAACGGACGGGTCGGCGGCTGGAATCGGCGGCTCAAGGCGACGGCTCCAGGCGACGGCTCCAGGCGACGGCTCAAACCGATGGCTCGAACCGGCGGCTTGAAACAGTGGCTCGGACCCGCGGCTTGAAACAGGGGCTGGAATCGGCGGCTTGACCCAGTGGCTCGAATCGACGGCGCGAAACGACAGCTTGATTGGACGGCTCGCGGGAGCTCACGACAGAAGAAGCGGACGGCACCATGAGCGACGAACACGACAGCGGCAACGACTCCCGGGCCCCGGATGCCACCTGGACGGACGGCGCCCTCATCCGGGTCCGGGACCTGACCCGGACCTACCGGCAGGGTGACCTGGAGGTTCGGGCCCTGCGGGGGGTGAATCTGGACGTGGCCCGGGAGGAGTTTACGGCCCTGGCCGGGCCCTCGGGGTCCGGGAAGACCACCCTCCTGAACATCATCGGGGCCCTGGACCAACCCACGGCGGGGAGCGTGGAGGTGGACGGCACGGACATCACGGGGATGGAGAAAGGGGACGCGGCGGATTTTCGGCTGGACCGGGTGGGCTTCATCTTCCAGGCCTACAACCTGGTCCCCGTTCTCACGGCCATGGAGAACGCCGAGTTCACCCTCCTCCTCCGGGGCGTGGACGCCCGGGAGCGGAGGGAGAAGGTGAGGCCCCTCCTGGAGCGGGTGGGCCTGGGGGACATGATGGACCGGAAACCCCACGAGCTCAGCGGGGGACAGCAACAGCGGGTGGCCATCGTCCGGGCCCTGGCCACGGAGCCCAAGATCGTCCTGGCCGACGAGCCCACGGCGAACCTGGACTCGGAGACCTCGGCGGATCTCCTGGAGCTCATGCTGGAGCTGAACCGGGAGCTGGGAACCACGTTTCTCTTCTCCAGCCACGACCCGGTGGTCATCCACCACGCCCGCCGGGTGGTGAGACTCAAGGACGGCCGGGTGGATGAGACGGAAAGAAGCGGCAACGGATCCGGGGAAGGCCCTCCAGGGGAAACAGCCCGGGAAACGGCCCGGGAAACAGGCCGGGAGGAAGCCGGAGAAACAGGTCGGGAGGAATCCGGAGAAACGGGCGGGGAGACAGGCCGGGGAGCTCACAGGGAGGGATCGGGAAACAGCAGGGGAAGCGGGCGAGAAGGATGAGGGGGGCGCTCCATAGCGTGGCTGCCTCCCTTCTGCTGCGGCTTCTCCTGTGGCTTCGGCTGCGGCTCCGGCTGCGGCTCCGGACCAGCGCCGGCCTCTTCCTGGGTGCCCTTCTCCTTCTCCTCACCCTCCCGACCCCCAACGCCGCCCAGTTCACCCTCCTGGAGGGCCAGGAGGCCTCCCTGGAGCTGGGGGGCTACATCCGGGGCCTGTCCGGGATCTACGACCTGGGCTACACCCCTCCCCAGGGGGACGACGTCTCGGGATTCCACGCCCAGGTCATCCGACTCAAGTGGACGGCCCGCTTCGGGAGCAGGGCGCTCCTGGAGGTCCACGACCGACTCCAGGGGCAGGTTTCCTCGGCGAGGGGAGGCTTCGGAGAGTCCGTGGCCGGCTTCGGAGTGAGCGCCGTGCCCGACCGAAGCGTGGACCTCTCCACGAACCTTCTGGAGAAGGACCGGGTCCGGGCCTGGCACGACGTGGACCGCCTGGCCCTTACGGTCTACACCGGGGCCGGGGATCTGACAGTGGGGCGGCAGGCCATCACATGGGGACAGGCCAGCCTATTCCCCGTGGCGGACCTGTGGGCCCAGTTCAGCCCCTTCGAGCTGGACACGGAGGAGAAGCCCGGTGTGGACGCCCTTCGCTTCCTGGCCTATCCCGGAACCGGGTGGGAGCTCGACGCCGTGGTGGCGGACCGGGGATCCCTGGAGGATCTCTCCGCCGGAATCCGGGCCAGCAAGATCCTGCCCTGGGCCGACGTCTACGTGGCCGGAGGCAAGCTCTGGAACCAGGCCATGGCCATGGCCGGCATCTCCGCCCCCGTGGGGAGCTGGAAGCTCCGGGGCGAAGGGGTGCTTCCCTACGACCTGGACCAGGACGACACGGGGCAGCCCCGGGTTACCCTGGGGGCGGACTGGCTCCGGGGCAGCCTCATGGTCAGCGGCGAATACCACTTCAACGGGATCGGCGCCCCGGATGCCGACGGGTACCCGGAGGTCCTGGCGGATCCCCGGTTCGCCCGGGGGGAGAGCTACTTCCTGGGCCGGCACTACCTGGGAGGGCTCGTGAACTGGAGCCCGGACAACGACCGGATGAACCTCACCTTCACCGGCCTCCTGAACCTCCAGGATCCCAGCAGCGCACTCACCCCGGTTTTCACCTACGACTTCGGCCAGAGCGCCCGGGTGTCCCTGGGGGGCATGATCACCCTGGGAGAGGAGCCCGTGTTTCAGGAGGAAGGGAGACTCCGGAGCGAGTACGGCACCTACGGGGACCTGCTTTTCACCCGGATGTCGGTGTATTTTTGAATCTCCAGCTGAAACCGAAACGAAGACGATGACTGTTCCGCGACCCACTCCCCTTCTCCTCACCCTTCTCGCTACCGTCATGGGGAGCCTTCTTCCCGGCGGCTCTGCAACCAGCCAGGAGACCACCGTCGTCTTCCTGGTTCGTCACGCTGAGCGAGGAGATGACGGGGCCATGACCGGATCGGAGGATCCCCGCCTCTCCCCAGCCGGCGTTCAACGGGCGCAGGAGCTGGCCCTGCTCCTGAGAGACGCGGGAATCACCCACCTCCATTCCACTGATTACCGGAGAACCAGGGCGACGGCAGCGCCCCTGGCTCGAGACACGGGGCTCGAGGTGACTCTCTACGACGGCGGGAACCTCCAGGCCTTCGCCCGGCGACTGTCCTCCATTCCCGGTCGTCACCTGGTGGTGGGCCACAGCGACACGACCCCCGCTCTGGTGGCGGCTCTGGGCGGAGATCCCCACGGAGAGATCGAGCCCCTGGAGTATGACCGACTCTACATGGTGAGGGTGGGACCGGAGAAAGCCGAGACGGTACTGTTACGGTACGGAGATCCCTACTCCGCTCCCTACTGAAACCCATCTCCGGGAACAGAGCCCGGGCCACGGTGGGTCGGGGGGAAGACCCGGATCTCGGAGAGACCGGAGGCTGCAGGGACAGGATGTCGGAACAGGACCCGGAGCTTCTCTGTGGTGGTGGGCGTCAGTTGCACCACATTCACGGCCCAGGCCGTGGGCCGCTCCGGCCTCCGATCCCGGACCGCCGGCCGGACCCACTTTCCTTCCCCACCTTCCCGGGCATCCCATACCTGCACCCGGTAGTCCACCGGGGCCGCCACGCCCCGACCATCGCCGTAGAGGAAGAGCTCCAAACCGCCGATTTCCACCGCATCCCCGAAATCCAGCTCCAGCCAGTCCTCCGGGTTCGGCGACCCGTACGCCGTCCACCGATTTCGGGAGTAGCGGGTAAGGGCCACTCGCCCGTCCACCGCCTGCTCCGGGAGGTCCGGCTCCCGGACGTAGGAGGCCGTCACACGAGGAAAGGGACGGTCCCCGGGGTTCCAGGCCAGGTTGGGGACCGGAGCCCTTGCCGGAGGAGGCGGCAGGCTCCCGGGCCCCCAGGCTTCCACCTCGGTGATCCCCACAACGGCCCCGGGGCGGGGCTCCAGCACCACCCGGATCCGAGAGGTCTCCAGGGGGGGAAAGCTCACGGTGTTCGCCCTCCGTCCTTCCGGTGAGCCGGGCTTCCGCTCCTGGCCCGGGATCGAGCTCCACCGCTCCCCGTCCCAGTGCAGGAGCTCGTAGCGGCCCGGAGGAAGGACGGGTAGGTCGGGACCGGAGGCGGGATCGACGGGGAAGCCGGAGGCCTCCTCCGCACCCACGGCCTCCACAGGAGGTCCGTTCTCATCGTCCAGGAAGTAGAGCTGGACCCGGCTTACCGTCCGTTCCACCCCGAAAGCCACCTGGAACCACTCCGGGGCCGAGCCGCTGGCGCCGGCCTCGACGGTCCGGCCGGAGTCGGCCTCGACGGTCCGGCCGGGGTCTGTCGCGGCGGTCCGGTCCGAGTCGGCTTCGCCGGTCCGGTCCGAGTCGGCCTGGGCGACCCTGGCCGAGTCGCCCTCGACGGCCCCCGGACCGGCGGAGCGTGGGCCTGGAGCGGAACGGGGTCTGGCCCGGCTCACCCAGCGGTTCGGGGGCGAGGGGTGGTACCAGTAGTTGCCGTCCACGGCGTAGACCGGGGGAAAGAGGGGATGGGAGGAGGAGGCCGACGCAAAGGGAAAGTGATTCTCTCCGTTGTTCACCGCCCAATTGTGGAGGCGAGGTCCAGGCTCCGGGGGCCGGGGAGAGGGGATGGGAAGCCTCACCTCCTCCACCCGGGGCCTCCGGGCAAGCTCCTCACCGTTCACGAAGACCACCAGGCCAGCGCCTCGTCCGTATCGAGTCCCGTCCCGGTCCCAGATCACACTCACCCGGTGTCCATGGTACTCCACGCCGTCCAGGGCGAAGTAGTCCCAGTCCTCCGGCACCAGGGGATGGACGACCAGGGTGTCGTCGGCCCGGGGCCGAAGCCCCACGAGCCCGGTGATGACCAGGTCCACGAATCCGGAGTGGAGGTAGTGCTCCGAGTGGTAGAAGGTGTTGTGCCCGGCCCAGGAGCCGGTGAAGGGATCGGCGGCTTCGGCGATGTAGGGCCGGCCGTTCTTCCGGTGGCTACGGGCATAGGTCATGAGAAGCCGCACGTAGTCCCCGGCGTCCACCACGTCCTGCTCGTAGTGGTTCAGCAGGTTCGCCATGGCCACCAGGGTCTGGGTGGTGGCGTAGGGCCAAGCGTTTCCGCTCCACACGCAGCAGCGAGGGGAAACGAAGAACTGGGGGTCGCCCTGCTCCACGCCCGTGGGTCCGTAGGGAGCCCAGAAATAGTCCGGGTCCATGAGGAACCGCCACGCGGCCTCGTAGCCCGGATCCGGGAGATCGAATTGCCAGGGCACGTACCCCAGGAGCTCCCGGCCGTGGGGACTTCCTGCGTAGGGGCCCGTCTCGTACGTGAGGCTCTTGGCCTCGATCCCCCCCTTCTCGTCCCGGGCGAACTGGTGGAAGAAGAACGTCCGGTCCGGATCCCATAGCTCATCCTGGACCCGCGACTTCAGCGACGCCGCACGATCTTCGTAGGCCCGGGCCTTCGCCGAGTCTCCGAAGAGAGCCGCCGTTCGGGACAGGGCCACCAGGTCGCCGTAGAGGTAGCTGTTCAGGGTGGGCCGGTACCCTTCAGCCCCCCCGAACTCGTCATCGGTGAGACGGGAGTTGATGTTCGTCTCCATCCCGTCCCAGGCCCCCACCCACCGGTACATTCCATGCTCCGGGTCCCAGCGCTCCTGCCTCCACCCCTCCACCTGGGCCTCCATGTGGGGGTATACGTTACGGAGGAAGGCCGAATCACCGGTGGCCATGTACGTGGCCCACATGGCGTCCCCGTACCAGTTGGAGTAGGAGCGGGGCTCCGCCCCGGGGGTCTCGAACCAGTAGCGAGCGAAGTCCTCCCTGACCCTCGGGTCTTTCAGCCACCGGATCTCGTAGGCCTGGTGACCCAGGGGACAGCTGATGGCCCCGTAGGTGCCGGACCAGAAGGGACGGTCGATGAACTCGGTAAAGGTGTAGCCTGTCTCCGGGGAACCGTAGACCAGGTGCTTGGTGAGGACCTCCCACCGGTAGTAGTACGTGGCGTCCAGATCTTCTTCCGGAGATTCGAAGAAGGGGATCCGGGCCCGGTACCAGTCCCAGTCCCGGTTGTCCCACCAGTCGAAGCGCTGGAAGACGGTCTGGGCATCCATCAACGGATCCGGGGGCGTTTCACAGGCAGCCGCCAGAATGGAGAAGAGGACCAGGAGGACCCCCCTTCCCGGACATGAGGCCCTGGGCCCTGCCCACTGCAACCGTCGCCCTGGCCGCGTCATTCCCTGTCCAGCTCCTCTCCCACCCCGAAGACGTAGACCGTCCGGCTCCGGTACTCCTCCCCGGGCCGGAGAAGTGTGGACGGGAAGGCGGGCTGGTTCGGAGAATCGGGAAAGTGCTGGGTCTCGAGACAGAACCCGTAGCGATGCTCGTAGACCCGCCCCTTCTTCCCCTGGATCGTCCCGTCCAGGAAGTTCCCGCTGTAGAACTGGACCCCGGGTTCCGTGGTCCACACCTCCATCACCCGGCCGCTTTCCGGCTCCACCACCCGGACGGCGGGAATCAGGGTCTCCGGGGAACCGTCCCGGGCCAGGGGGGAGAGCCCCAGCTCGGCCCAGGAGACTCCCGACGGCCCCCTCTCCCGATCCAGGACGAAGTTGTGGTCGTATCCTCCGCCGTAGCGAAGCTGGGGGTGGCTGCCCTCGATGCGCTCCCCCATGGCGTGGGGTCGGCGAAAGTCGAAGGGCGTGCCCTCCACCGGTGCCAGCTCACCCGTGGGGATGAGGGTCTCGTCCACCGGCGTGAAGCGGCTGGCATTGATGGCCAGGAGGTGCCCGCCCACGTCTCCGCTCCCGTCCCCGGCCAGGTTGAAGTAGGAGTGCTGGGTGAGGTTCACCGGGGTGGTCCGGTCCGTGACGGCCCGGTAGTCGAAGACCAGCTCGTTGGCGTCGGTGAGGGCGTACGTGACCCGGACGTCCAGGTTCCCGGGGTAGCCCTCCTCCCCGTGAGGGCTCGTCCGGCTGAACACGACCCCTACCTGCCCCTCTTCCTGGAAGGGCTCGGCGTTCCACACCACCTTGTCGAAGCCCCGGAGCCCCCCGTGGAGATGATTGGGCCCGTCATTCGTGGCCAGGGAATAGGTCTGCCCCTCCACCTGGAAGCTCCCACCGGCAATGCGATTGCCGTACCGGCCGATGATGGCTCCGAAGTAGGGGCTCTCCTCCAGGTAGCCCTCCAGGCCGTCGTAGCCCAGGACCACGTCCTCCAGCTCCCCCCGCCGATCCGGGACCTTCAGGGAGAGGATGATCCCCCCGTACGTCATGGCCCGAACCTCCATGCCCCGGCGGTTCCTGAGGGTGTGGAGCTCCACCGGGGTTCCGTCGGGAAGCTCTCCCAGGGGCTCCTCCTCCACCCCGGTCGCCACCTCTCTTTCCCCCTCCGAGCCGGGGGGTGTGGATGCGCCCTCGCCGGCCTCACCGGATCCGGGTCCGGGCTCGCAGGCACCGGCGAGGATTGCGCAAGCGAGAGAGAGTAGGGGAAGGCTCAGGACGCAGGTCCGCATGGGTATCTCCCGACAGGGTTCACGCATCGTGGAGATACTAGGGTCCCGGGTCCCTTCGGGTCCAGGGTTTGCGCTGTGGGCCGGCGCTGGGGTTCCGGGCTCTAGCCCGGCGGCAGGGCCCGGGGCTCCAGCTCGGCGTCGGGGGCCGGCGGAACCGACGCCGGTAGGCGGGTGCGGGACGCCCTCCCGGCTCCGGGCCCCGGTCCTGTGCCTCTACTGGCTCGAAGCGTCCATCTGGGCCGTCATGAGATAATCCATCCCCTGGGCCGCCTGGTGGCACTGGATGCAGGCCTCCACACGTCCGGAGGCCTCCACCGTGCCGTCGGCCAGGCGCTTCATCCACCACCAGTCGTGATGATCCGGATCGTAGAGCTGGACCTTGTACATCACGGTGACGGCCGCCAGGGTGCTGTCCGGCATGTAGTTCTCCTTCACCACCATGGACCCGAAGGGAAGGGTCTCCTCACCCCCGGCCCGCATGGCCTCCAGACCCTGGGCCGCCTGGTCGTTCAGGTAGGTGCTGAGGAGGGCGCCGTGGGGCTGGGTGCCCTGGTAGAAAGGCTCCCTACCGGGCCAGAAGGACCAGTTCTCGCGGTAGCCGGCCTCCTGGAGGTGGGCCCACACGGCTGCCGCCGTGGTATCCACCACCATCTGCTCCTGGACGGTGGGGGGAGCTTCTTCCTCGGCCTCCATCCGGACTTCCTCCTGGGCTTCCTCCCCGGGACCACAGCCGATGCCCATGAGAACGAGGGACAAAGTGACGAGTGCCGCGAAGGGAATGCGAGCGCGCATGGGAGCTCCTCAGTGCCTCTGACAGGAATGTACCTGTGAACGACTGAAAGATCGGAGTTCCGGAGGGCTGGCACTACCCGCCGAGATAGAGGGAAAAGGTAGAGATGGGGTTCCATTTCACTCTCCGGGTCGGGTCGTGACAAACCCGTTACGTGCTCCTACCTTCCGGCTTTCGGAAACGAGGCACTCTCTCGGCTCTCACCCGACCCCTGCGGGGCTCGGACACCTCGGGAGGAGACGTGGCGGAAAGCCCTGAGCCCGACACGGAACCGCAAGTGGGGGGTTGGTGGCGGACGCCTTTGAAGATCGCCGTCTTCCTGGCCCTCCTCTACCTCTTCTTTTTCAGCATCGAGTTGATGAGCACCGCCTTCAAGATGGCGGGCCGGGGATTCGCCGAGCAGCTCATCAACACCGTGGCCGATCCGGTGGCGGGTCTCATCATCGGCTTCCTGGCCACGAGCCTCATCCAGAGCTCCTCCACAACCACGACCATCGTGGTGGGCCTTGTGGCTTCGGGCACCCTCTCCATCGAGCTGGCGGTACCCGTGGTCATGGGCGCCAACATCGGCACCACCACCAC
Organism: uncultured Gemmatimonadaceae bacterium; assembly: GCA_964652625.1. Classification (GTDB taxonomy): domain Bacteria; phylum Gemmatimonadota; class Gemmatimonadetes; order Longimicrobiales; family Gaopeijiaceae; genus CAZZEL01. Next base: position 1,549 of record CAZZEL010000099.1, on the reverse strand, counting down.
GAACACCCTGGTCTCCATGGGCCACGTCACCCGTCTGGGGGAGTTCCAGCGGGCCTTCGCGGCGTCCACGGTGCACGACTTCTTCAACGTCCTGGCCGCCGTCCTCATCCTGCCCCTGGAGGTCCTGTTCCACCCGGTCCAGACCATGGCCATCTTCCTGGAGGGGCTCTTCGAGGGAGCTGGGGGCATGAACCTGGCCAGTCCGCTGAAGGCGGTGGTGAAGCCGGCGGCCGAGCTCATGGCGGGCCTCATCCCCCACGAGATTCCCCTGGTCATCCTGGCCCTGGCGGTTCTCTTCTTCGCCCTCCAGATGATGATGAAGATCATGCGGGGAGTGATCCTCTCACGGCTGGAGCGGCTCTTCGACCGGGTCCTCTTCCGGAACGACGCCGTGAGCTTCGGTCTCGGAATCATGACCACGTCCACGGTGCAGAGTAGCTCCGCCACCACGTCCCTGGTGGTTCCCCTGGCCGGCACCGGTGTGCTGAGCCTGAGACAGATCTATCCCTATACCCTGGGCGCCAACATCGGCACCACGGTCACGGCTCTCCTGGCTTCCTTCGCCACGGCGAGCCCGGCGGCCATCACCGTGGCCCTGGCCCATCTGTCCTTCAATATTCTGGGAATCGCCGTGTTCTATCCTCTGTCGGCGGTTCCCATCTGGTTGGCCGAGAAGGCGGGCTGGTTGGCCGCCCGGTCCAGGAAGAACTCGTTCCTGGTGGTAAGCGTCTACATCCTGCTTCACATCATCCCCATCCTTTACGTCTTCGTTCTGTAACCCGTTCTGCACCCCGCCGGGAGGTCGAGTCGCTATGTGGAGAGAGATCCTGTCCGTATTCAAGGGAGGCGGGCTCACCCAGGAGGCCTTTGACGAGGCCATGGCCATGTTGGAGGAGTCCCGGGGCATGCACCACGACGCCATCGCGGCCCTGCACAGCCCCGCCACCCTGGTGGCGGACATCTACGAGCGGGACCGACGGGTGAACAAGTACGAGCGGAGCGTGCGCCGAAAGGTCCTCACCCACCTCTCCGTCTCGTCGAATCCGGACATCGCCACCGGGCTGGTCCTCACGGCCATCGTCATGGACATCGAGCGGATCGGAGACTACACGAAGAACATCATCGAGTTGGCACAGGGCCTGGTGGAGCCCTTTGACGGAGGGGAGCTCCACCAGGATTTCGGGGAGTTGGAGAGGATGTTGGCGGAGATGTTCGACAAGATCATCCCGGCCCTGGAGGGCCCCGACGTGGAGGGGGCCCGGGAGATCATGGAGACTCACAAGACCGTGAACCGCATGGTGGAGCGGGACCTGGAGCTGTTGAGGAACAACAGGGTGCTGCAGGGCCAGTCAGGCCGAGCCGTCACCGCGGCCCTGTACCTGCGCTACCTCAAGCGAGTTTCGGCCCACCTGACGAACATCGCCAGCAGTGTGGTGAACCCCTACCACCGCATCGGCTTCAAGGAGAAGAAGAAGCACCGGAAGGAGCGGGAATCCTAGAAGGCTGTTGAACAAGGTGGGTGCGGCCGCGCGCAGGGGTCTTGCGGATG
>CAZZEL010000098.1:9471-14952 GCA_964652625.1 uncultured Gemmatimonadaceae bacterium | reverse complement strand
TCAGCGACGACGTCCGCGTTCAGAATCGCATCAAGAGCCTGCTGCGATCGCGTGGCGTCCGGGTCGCCGGCTCGTCCAGAGAAGATCAGCCTCCATCTTCAACGTGGTCCGGCCTCCGTCTTCCCCCCGGGCGGTTCCATGGCTCGACGGGCGATTCCTCGCGGCTCGGTGGCTCTGCCACTAGACTGGGAGGGATTCGTTGGAATCCGGCGACCGAGGACCTCTCCCGAGGACCCCTCTCGAGGACTTCCCATGGACCTGATCCTGGACGTGGCCGCGGGCATCGACGCCGCCCTGTGGGGACCGTGGACCCTGGTGTTCATCGCCCTGGTCTCCGTCTACCTCACGATTCGCACCCGCTTCTTCCAGCTCCGGGGGTGGCGGATCATCCTCCGGACCACCTTCGGAAGCCTGCTCCGGGGCAGACGGAAGGCGCCGGTGGCGGAGGCCCGGCCGTCCTCGAAGCGGGGACGCATGACCCCCTTCCAGGCTACCTCCACGGCCCTGGCCAGCACGGTGGGCATGGGGAGCATCGCCGGCATCGCCACGGCCCTGTCCATCGGCGGCCCCGGCGCCATCTTCTGGATGTGGGTCCTGGCCCTCCTGGGGACCATCACGAAGACGGCGGAGATCACCCTGGCCGTCCACTACCGGCACATCGACGAGGACGGCCGGATCCGGGGCGGGCCCATGTACTACATCCGCCGTGGGCTGGGATGGCCCCTGCTGGCGGCGCTGTTCAGTCTGGGCATCTTCGTGAACGCCCTGTGCAGCGCCACCCTTCTGCAGGGCCACACGGTGGGTCGGTCGTTCCTGGCCTCCTACGGCACGAACCCCTACCTGGTCACCGGGGCCATGACGGTGGTGACGGCGGTGGTGGTCATCGGGGGTGTGCGGCGCATCGGTCGGGTGAGCGAGAGCCTGGTTCCCCTCATGTCCGTGGTCTACGTGATCGGGGGGGTCGTCCTCTTCCTGGTGAACTGGCGGGAGATTCCCCAGGTGTTCGGCGCCATCGTCCAGCACGCCTTCGCTCCCATCCCCGCCCTGGGAGGGTTCGCCGGGGCCGCGGTCATGGAGGCCATCCAGGCCGGGGTGGCACGGGGCATGTTCTCCAACGAGGCCGGCCTGGGCACGGCGCCCATGGCCCACGCCACCGCGGAGACGAGCCACCCCTTCCAGCAGGGGATGTGGGGAGCCTTCGAGGTCTTCGTGGTGACCTTCATCATCTGCACCATCACCGCTTTCGCCGTCCTCTCCACCGGGGTCCTGTCGTCCGGGGAGTCGGGCATCGAACTGGTGATTCTGGCCTTCGCCTCGGTCTTCCCCCAGGCGGTGGCGGGGAACCTCATCTCCTTCTGCATCCTCACCTTTTGTCTCACCACCCAGATCGGCTTCTTCATCTACTTCGAGACCGCCGCCGTGGACGTCTTCGGTCGGAGGGCCGTCCGCTGGCTCCGCTGGCTCTACTTCATCCCTCCGGTGGCCTTCGCAGGGGTGGCGGACGTGGACCGGGTCTGGGTGTTCGCCAACATCGCCGTGGGGGTGTGCGCCATCCCGAACCTGGTGGCCGTGCTGTCCCTGAGCGGCCCCTTCCTCACCCTCATGGGCGATCACCTCTCCGGAAGAAACCGCTACGCCACTCGAGTGGTGGACGAGACCGGAGCCTTCGTGCGGGAGGGTCGCAAGCAGACATGAACCCCGAAGGAGGCCTGTCGTGATGGAGCTCGATCCCCTTTCCTTTCAACTGGGAATGATCAACTGCTTCGCCGAGATGGTGGCGGCGGGGGTCAAGCCCCTGGCCATCAGCCCGCCCCTGGATCCGGGGGACTACGAGAAGCTGAAGGAGGCCTCCGAAACCATCGTCGCCGGATCGGGCATCCACTCCCACCTGGAGACCTCCCTCCTGGTCACGGACCTCCAGACCCCGGAGTTCACCCGTGGGAAGTGGTCCATCCTCTACTACAAGGATGAGGAGACCCTCCAGACCTACCGGGCTCTGAAGGAGCGCAAGGAGTCCCTGGAGAAGGAGGGCGCCTACACCCGGGAGGAAGAGAAGGAGGTCTCCCGGGCCTTCATGCGCCTCCTGGGCTACCCGGAGGACGTCATCGAAGAGAAGGTCCGGGGCGGTGGAGCGTCGGATCCGTACATGCTAGAGACATGAAGATCCTCATCATCAATCCCAATAGCGACCTCGCCATGACCGAGGCCATCCAGGGCAGCGCCGAGGCCTTCATGAGGGAAAAGGAGGGAGGCGGCCTCCGGGTCCATACCGTCTCCACACCCGGCGCTCCTCCCTTCATCGAGACCCACGCCCACGAGGTCCGGTGCGGGCCCGGGATGTTGGAGATCATGACGGAGCACGAAGCGGCCTTCGACGCCTTCGTGGTGGCCTGCCACAGCGACGTCCACCTGGACGTCCTCCGGGAGCTCACGGTCAAGGCCGTCATCGGCATCGGGGAGGCGTCCATGAAGCTGGCGTCCTTCCTGGGGCGCACCTTTTCCGTGGTCACGACGCACCAACACTCCGTCCCCGGGAAGCTGGAGCAGATCCGGCGGTACCACCTCCAGGACCAGGTGGCGTCGGTCCGGGCCCCGGAGAAGGGCGAGGAGGGTCTGGGGGAGATGGAGCTCTTCCTGGAGCTGGCCCGCCGGGCCCGGGACGAGGACGGCGCCGAGGTCATCGTCCTGGGCTGCGCCGGCCTGGCGGGGATGGATCGGACTCTCCAGGAGAGGCTGGACATGCCCGTCCTGGACGGCGTGGTCTGCGCCCTCATCCTGGCCTCCGGCTTCGCCCGGCACGGTCTGGGGACGAGCAAGGTCCTCTACTACAATCCGGAGTACTGACGAGGCCGCCCGAGCATCCGAGGGCTCCTCGGAGACCCGTCCCCTGGCCGGGATTCCCGGGCCAGTGCCGGGACTGCGCGGATGATTCGGGACTGGAACCGGGAACGCCCGAGGGCTCGTCGAAAGCCCCCCCTCCCCGAACCCGGAGAGGCACCTTTTCGGGCCGAACCGAGGCGAATGGTCAGGCCGGAGGCTCGAAGTGCTCCACTCCCTCCGCCTCGGCCGCCCTTCTGAGCTCCCTGTCCAGCGTGGCCAGGGGAAGGCCGAGGCGGACCGCCAACTCGAGGTATGCTCCGTCGTAGGAGCTCAGCTTCCCGGTCCGCGACAGGCGGAAGGTGGTCGTCAACGCCCTGCTCCGCTCCACGGGGTCCACGGCAAGGGGCAGCGCCATGATGAGTCGCACCACCCGAGCCACCTCCGGAGCCGTGATCCGGCCTCTCCGCTCGGCGGTCAGGAGTCCGTTGCACACCTCCAGACCCCAGTGAGAGGCAACCACGGCGTCCCGCCGTCTGAGTGTCTTCAGCACGTCCTCCGCATAGTCATCGTCCTCGTCCTCGAAACACCATGCCAGAGCGACGGAAGCATCCAGGACGAAGGTCACCGCTTTCGACCCTCACGGATCAGGTCCCGAACGGAAAGGTCGGGGCCCAGGGAGTGTCTCTTTCGAAACTGCATGAGCTCCTCCACCGCTTCCTCTACCGTGCAGTCGCGATCGCCGGGAAGAGGGACCAGGTGAGCCACGGGTCGCCCCCGCCTGGTGATGATGATCCGCTCGCCACCCTCCACCCTGTCCAACAGATGAGAAAGGTGGGTCTTGGCCTCGTATGCTCCTACCTCGGTCACTGACTCCTCCATATTAGACCAGTCTGCGACCAGTCTATACTATGGATACACGGAAGTCCAGCCCGATGCGGACGGGTGTGGGAAGGCCGAATTTGCCTTCCGGTGAACGAGGACTCGACGAGGATAAGGGCCGGACCCCATACTCCATCGAGAGAAGTCCTGCGGACTCCGAACCCCCCGGAAAAGCCATGACCCCGTCCTCCGAGCAGACCCCGTCTTCGGCGCACCTCTTCTCCTCCCTCACGCTCCGGGAGGTCACCCTCGAGAACCGCATCGGCCTGGCCCCCATGTGCCAGTATTCGGCCCCGGAGGGAACCGCCACGGATTGGCACCTGGTGTACCTGGGCGCCCGGGCCCAGGGCGGCGTCGGCCTTCTCCTGACGGAGGCCGTGGCGGTGTCCCCGGAGGGACGCATCTCCCCCCACGACCTGGGTCTATGGGACGACGGGCAGGTGGAGCCCCTGGCCCGGATCGTCCGGTTCGTGGAGAAGCTGGGAGCGGTAGCCGGGATCCAGCTGGCCCACGCCGGGCGGAAGGCAAGCGTGGCCCGTCCCTGGGACGGGAAGGCTCCGGTGGGTCCGGATGCCGGTGGATGGGCCGAGATCCGGGGTCCCAGTCCTCTGCCCTTCCAGGAGGGGTTTCCCACCCCCGACCCCCTGGCTGAGGGGGAGATGCCCGATGTGGTCCGGGCCTTCACCGACGCGGCGGGTCGGGCGGCCCGGGCCGGGTTCAAGGTCGCCGAGATCCACGCAGCCCACGGCTACCTCCTCCATTCCTTCCTCTCCCCCATCAGCAACCGGCGGGACGACGGGTACGGCGGGTCCTTCGAGAACCGGATCCGCCTCACGCTGGAGGTCATCGCCGGCGTCCGGGAGGTCTGGCCTCCGGAGCTTCCCCTTCTCCTCCGCATCTCCTGCACCGACTGGATGGAGGGGGGGTGGGAGGTGGACGACTCGGTGAAGCTGGCCCGGGAGGCCAGGGCACTCGGGGTGGATCTGGTGGACTGCTCCTCCGGGGGCATCCATCCCGACGCGGCGCCCCCGGCGGCTCCGGGTTTCCAGGTTCCCTTCGCCCGGAGGATCCGGGAGGAGGTGGAGGTTCCCACCGCGGCCGTGGGCCTCATCACCGATCCGGTCCAGGCCGACCAGATCGTGCGCACCGGGGAGGCAGACCTGGTTCTCCTGGGGCGCCAGCTCCTCCATGAGCCTCACTGGCCCCTGCGGGCCGCCCTGGAACTCGGTCGGACCCCGGACTGGCCCCCGCAGTTCGAACGGGCGAGGGAGCTGCTCTGAGGGGACCCTGGCTGCGAGCCTGCCGGCCTCTCCGTGCCGGGTCGGTTCTCTCCGGTCCCATCTGAGAGATTCAGCGGTCAGGCAGGATCCACCCATGGCTCGCCGGGCCGCCATGCCACTTGATCGGTGAGGGTCTTTTTGTATCGTTACGATATATCGTGACGATACTCACCCGGGACCTGACATGCGTGCGCTCGACCCTGTGATTCTCGGCTTTCTCCGGTACGGCCCCGCCGCCGGCTACGACATCAAGAAACAGGTGGACCGATCGGTGGGCCGGTTCTGGACCGTGAGCTACGGCGGTCTGTACCCGGCCCTGGCGCGGCTGCGAAAGGAGGGGCTCGTAACGCTGGACGCAGAGGAGGGTCGCCGGAAGGTGTACCGGGCGACTGAGCCGGGCCTGGCAGCGTTCGACGAGTGGATGCGGCAGCCGTATCCGTCGCCGGTGGTCAAGGACGGGTTCCTTCTTCGGGTGTTCTTCAGCACGGAGGAGGAGTTGGAG
>CAZZEL010000098.1:0-9371 GCA_964652625.1 uncultured Gemmatimonadaceae bacterium | reverse complement strand
GGATTCGTTTGAGAGGGCCGGGGCAGCGAAGCGCGCTGGAGCTGGGGAAGTGGAACGTGAGAGCGGAGCTTCAGGAAGTGGAGGCGCTGCTCGACCGGATGGAGGGCGGGTCGTCGGAGACGGAAGTGGACGATGCTTGAAGGGATCGGCCCTGGGATGGCGGTGCGCCCCGGCGGCCCCAGGAGGGCCCTGGCCGTGGGGCTCGCAGCAGCGCTGCTGGGCCCGGCCTCGCTTCACCTGCTGCCGGACCTCGGGGGTCCAGTGGCAGGAGAGATCCTCCTGAGCAACGTGTCCATGTGGGTGCTGGCCGCGGCGGTCCTTTGGCTGGTGCTCCGATGGGAGCGGCGCCCTCTCTCCTCCATAGGCCTGGAATGGCCCTCCGGCCGGCTGGTCCTGCTCGCCATCGGGGGTGGGGTGGGCGTGACGGTGGCGGGGCTGGTGATCACGGGCGCATTGGTCAGCCTGTCGGTGATCCGGCAGCCGCCGGAGGGGCTGGCCGTACTCGATGAGCTGTCGGCCGGGCACCGGGTCATGCTGGTGATCACCGCGGCCATGACCGAAGAGATCCTGTATCGCGGTTATCCCATCGAGCGACTCGGCGAGCTGACTAGCCTCTGGCTGGGGGCGGTCGTCGCCGGGGCCGTCTTCCTGGCAGTGCATTTTCCGTTCTGGGGGCCGGCGGCCGTGCCCATGCAGGCGACGGCCACGGTCGGGCTGGTGGGGCTGTACGTGTGGCGGCGGAACCTGCCGGCGGCGATGATCGCCCACGCCACCATCGATACGCTCCTGCTTCTGGCCCTGCCCGCCCTCATCTGACTCTTGGATTGCCAGGCCACAGCACGGCTTCAGGTGCGGCCTTCTCTTGATGTACACCTTCCTTGCCCGGTAGCAGCTCAACCGCCCCCTCCAACAGGATTCTGAACGTGTGATGAGGGAGGCCCCGGCCGGGGCCCCCTCCGGAGAGGTTGGCGGCTCCCGTAGGAGAGGCTCCGCCAGGCCCACTCCAGGGGACCGTACCGGAACCGGGCCAGCCACCAGGGGGAGAGGAGGAGCTGGAATGCCCAGACGGCCAGGACGATGAGGATCTGCCCCGTTCGCTCCACGGAGCCGTAGAGCCCGAAGCCGTGGCCGAAGAAGAGGGTGGTGCAGATGAGGGTCTGCAGGATGTAGTTCGTGAAGGCCATCTGTCCCGTGGCGCCCAGGGCCCGGCTCAGCCAACTCTCCTTCCATCGCCGGTAGAAGAGCATGACGGCCCCGATCCAGCCCAGGGCCACCAGGATGCTGCCCCAGTAGTTGAACTGGGTACCGCCGAAGAACCCGGTCTCCAGGCGCCACCTCGTGGCTTCCTGGTACCAGACTCCTCCCAGGATCAGGGGGAGACCCACGAAGAGAGCGGCGGCGATCATCCGGCGGTAGACCCGGGCCGGGAGCCCAGCGCCGAACACCCCCAGCTTGTAGAGCCCCATCCCCACGAGCATCATCCCCCCGGCCCGCCACCCCATGTTCGTCAGGAACACCATGGTCTCCATCATGAAGGCGGTGGGCATCCGGACGGCGTTCTGCTCCATCCAGCCTCCCCGGTAGGCTTCCACCTCCGCCAGCACCTGGTGGGAGGCGGGCGCCCAGAACTCGACCATCCCGGCCACGGCCTCCTCGGGCCAGTAGGGCATGGAGAACTGGGAGAAGAGGGCCCAGACCGAGGCGACGGCGGTGGCCAGCAGACCCAGGACGATGAGGGTCCGGGGCTTCTTCTTCCGGGCCAGGAAGACCAGGAAGCCGCACATGGCGTAGGCGTAGAGGATGTCCCCGGACCAGAGGAGCCAGCCGTGGGCCAGGCCCACCAGGAGGAGGATGGCCATGCGCCGGTAGTGGAGGGAGGTGGGCGGCTGCCCCCGACCCTCCATCCTCTCGGCCATGAGGACGATCCCGGCGCCGAAGAGCATGGAGAAGATGGTGAGGAACTTCATGTCCGCCAGGAGGTGGCTCAGGAGCCATACTCCGTAGTTCAGTCCCGACAGGTCCCCGTAGGCTGTGGGGTTGAAGTAGGCGGCCCCGATCATGGAGAAGTTCTGGATGTTCATGATCAGGATGCCCAGGACGGCGAATCCCCGGAGCACGTCCAGGGAGACGATGCGCTCCTTCTGCCGGGTGGGGCCGATCTCCACGGCCATGGTGCCTCCGTGCGCTGGTGAGGGCGGATGCGGCTTCCAGAGAAGCTACGGCGCTTCCTTGCCGAGGGAGGTAACAATTTCCCGGCGGCGTTCGGGCCCGGGGTTCAGCCGCTCGTCGGACTTGCCAGGGGATCCTGGGTGGAAAGAAGGTGATGTGCCGAGAGCGCCGTTGCGTTTCCCTGGCCAGGTGCGGAACCGAAGCGTATCCGGTGTGGTAGGGCGAAGGAGCGCCTGGAGGTGATGACGTTCAAGGAGGTGACCGATGGTTTTCGCGCCGAGCATGGGTAAGGTGTCACGGATGGCCTTGGCCGGCCCTCTTCTGGGCTTTCTGCTCCCCATGGGACTACCCGCGCCGGAGCCGGCCCTCGGGGCCCGGCTTCCCGTGTCCTCGGCCCAGGTCCCTCTGTCCTCGGACCGGGCTTTGGCGACCGGGGCTTCATCTTCGGCGCCCCGGAAGAGCGTTTCCCAGCCGGACTCCTTCACGGTGCGGGCTTCCCGTGCCGGCCAGCACCTTCTTGTGGTCACGGACGCTGGGGATGCCACTGGGGGTTGGCTTTTTCGCATGGAAGGGCCGGCAGCGGCTTCAGGGAAGGAAGTCGGGGGCCGACAGGGAGGGACATGGCGGCAGGTGGGGGAGGCCGTGCCTGTGGTGGTCGGGCGGAATGGAGTTGGCCCGAAGCGGGAAGGGGACGGGCGGGCTCCCCGGGGAGTGTTCACGCTGGGACCGGCCTTCGGCTATGATCTCGGGCCCCCGGCGGACCTGTCCTGGCCCTATCGGGCCATGACCCCGTCGGCGGCCTGCGTGGACGACACGGCCTCCCGCTACTACAACCGTCTGGTGGATCCGGACACCCTGGCCGGGGAAGCCCGGAAAGACTGGAACAGCGCGGAAGCCATGCGAAGGGACCTTGCCCACGGCGACGATCTGTACCGCTGGGGCGTGGTGGTGGACTACAACCGGCGGGGAATTCCGGGACGGGGCTCCTGCATCTTTCTGCACGTCTGGCAGGGTCCGGCCAGCTCCACGGCCGGGTGCACGGCTATGGCTCCCGGGGATCTGCTGACGGTGATGCGGTGGCTGGACCCGGCGGAAGCGCCTGTTCTGGTTCAGGGAGACGGGCCATGGCTGGAGAGCCTTGCCCGGGAGGGTGTGCTCCCCTATCGCCTGCCGATGCCCTCTTCGATTCCGTAGAGGCTCATCAGGCCTTCCATGGCCGTGGTGGTCCGAGAGCAGATCCCGGCGAAGTCTTCGAAGCGAAAGCCCATGCGTCGCCGGAGCCCCTGATTCACCTCCAGGTTCAACCCTTCGGCTCCCAGGCCCACGCCCATGGTCTTGGCCACCAGATTTGCCAGCACCACGGTGTCCAGGATGGGGGTCGGGTTCTCCACGGGGACGGTATGGTGGAGGGCGATAGCGTCCCGGACCTCAGGGGGGAAATCCCACTTGTCCGCCACGGCAGCCCCCACCTCGGCGTGGTCGAACCCGAGGAGCTCCCGTTCGGCCTCGACGAACGTGAGGTCCTTTTCGTCGGCTGTGCGCAGGATCTCCGCCATGTCCGCATCCACGTGGCGCACCAGCACCAGCTTTCCGATGTCGTGGGTCAGTGCCGCCACAGTGGCCAGGGGAGGGATGGAGGTGGTGGTGCAGGCTTCGGTGATCTCCTTGGCGGCCACGGAGGAGACAGCCCCGTGGAGCCAGAGCTCGTCTTCGGTGAGGTCGTAGAGCTCGGCAGGCCCGGAGAGCTGTCGGAAATGGGATCCCAAGGCGATGTCCAGAATCTGATCCACGCCCAGGCGGATGACGGCGTCGGAGACCCGCTCCACGGTCATGCGAGCGCCCATCACCGGGGAGTTCGCCACTCGAAGGACGGTGGCGGCGATGGCCTGGTCGTACTCAACGGTGGAGGCGATCTCCCTGGGGGAGACGAAGTCGTCCCCCAGCATGCCCATGAGACGATGGACGGTGATGGGCAGGGGATCCAGGTGCTCGATCCCGTCGAGGAGGTCCTGCGGTATGGCCATGATGCCGTTCCCGTTCCGGCGTGAAGACAATCCCATCCCCAGTGTCGGTCCGGGATGGAGGAAGTTTAGCGTCGGAGTCCCGTTCAGGGCTCCGCTCAGGGGCGGCGCCCGGTTCCTCCCTCCCCTGGGGGAAGGGGGGTGTAGGCGGAGATGGCTCTCCCGGTTCCTGATTTGTTCCTGCCGTCTTCGCCCGGGCTCTCCGCCACGACCTCCCCATCCACCCGGATCCGCACCCAGGAGACGGCGTTGGCGCCGGGGGCGGCCTGGACGCTGACCCGGGCCATGGACGTCTGCCCTTCCCAGAGGAACACGGTCTCCGAGTGGCTCCAGGGCCCCTTGGTGAGTTGCACCCCACCGGTCCGGCTGGCGGCGCTCCAGTCCACGGAGCACACGTCGCAAGAGGCCTCGAAGCGAACCCGGTAGTGCTCTCCGGCCCCCTTCTTCGCCGAATTCTCGCCAGTGAGAAAGGGATTCTCTGAGCGGGACGCACAGGAGGGTAGGAGGAGAAGGGAGAGGAGTAGAAAGAATGAGCGGGAGGCAGGGTGGAAGCCTGGAGTGGGTCTGGTCAGCTCGATGGGGCGAAATCGATGGAGCCGGATGGGCCGGTGGGTCACGGTGTCGTCCTCCCAAGGAACGGGTCTCGTGCGGACGTGGAACCCTTCTCCTGTTCTACAGGCGGTCGAGGGTCGTGTGTTCCCGGACCCCTCGCGGCTCTGGCGGGTAGGGCGGGTTTCGGCGGCCGACGCCACGTCCGGCCGGAGCCGCCATCCCAGCGTTCCGCTCCATCACGGAAGACCAAGGACCGGTGACAGGCCATGAGTACGAGCACCATACCCCCGGCGGGAATCGAGCCCCGATTCATCCGCCATCTCCTCTCCCGAGACGACGCCTTCCACCGGAAGGATGAAGCTCCGGACGAAGCCTTCTATGCCCAGGACCGGATGGTCTCTCACCTGGACACCACCGCTCTGACCACGGTGGAAAGACTCGTGGGAGGTCTGTTGGTAGAAGAGAAGCCTGTGATCCTGGACCTCATGGCCTCCTGGGATTCCCATCTGCCGGACTCGCTGAGCCCCGCCGAGGTCGTGGGTCTGGGGATGAACGAAGCGGAGCTGGAAGCGAGTTCTTCCCTTACCCGCAGCGTCATCCACGATCTGAACGCCGATCCGGTTCTTCCCTTCGAGGACGAAACTTTCGACGTGGTCCTGAACGTGGTCTCGGTGGACTACATGACCCGGCCGGAGGAGGTCTTCCAGGAGGTGGGCCGGGTCCTGAAGCCCGGTGGGCTCTTCCTGGTGATTTTCAGCAATCGGTGGTTTCCACCCAAGGTGGTCTGGGTCTGGGAGGAAGCCTCGGAGCATGAGCGCATCGGCCTGGTTCAGGAGTTCTTCCGTAGCGCCGGGGTCTTCACCGAAACCGAGCTCTTCATCTCCATGGGCCTTCCCCGACCGGTGGAGGATCGCTACCATGATCGGGGGGTTCCCAGCGATCCCGTCTTCGCCGTTTTCGCCGAGAAGAGGGGAGGGGATCCGGACCGGGAACCCCGGCGTTTGCCCCGGGATCCGGCTCGGGTGGAGCTGGACGAGGACGAGGTGGAGCGGCGCAAGGCGGAGGTCGCCCGGACCCTACGGTGCCCCTACTGCCGGGAGCCCCTGGACCTCTGGGAGGTCCCGGACGACCCCTGTATCGACTGGCCCAACGAGCACATGTACCTGTGCTTCAACGACGGCTGCCCATTCGTAGTCCGGGGGTGGCGCTTCATGTGGGACCAGGAGATTGAGGGCCATAGCTACCGCTACCTGTTCAACCCGGAGACAGGGGCCCACACCACAGTCCCGATCCGGGGGCTTCAGGACCTGCGGCCGGGTATCGTGGAACAGGCTCCCGGGACGTAGCGGGAGACAGACCCCCGGGAAACAAGGAGGATTGAGACATGATGGGTGGCGTGTTTCAGGGACTCGCTTCTCGACGTCGGATGGGCAGGTGGGCGAAGCCGACCCTCCTCATGGCGCCCCTCCTCCTCTCCTCGGCCCTGGCCTGCGGCGACGGTGACGGCTCGGAGGAAGCCCGCCTCGAGCCCCTCACCGGAGAGGCCGGCCCCCCCGAGTCCCAGGTCGGCGGTGAGGCGTCCGTTCCCACCCTGGCGGAACCGGACGAGGAGATGGAGCAGTTCCTCCGGGAGTACGAAGCCCTCATCGACGAATACTGCCAGTTTGCAGACCGTTTCGCCGAGGCCTCCATGGCGGAGAAGGTGGAGATGGCCGACGAGCTTGTGGAGCAGGGCACCAGGCTCAGCACCTTCACCACCCGGGCTCTGACCCTCCGGGCATCCTTCTCCACCCCGACGAAAGATCGCCTGGAGGCCCTCCAGGCACGAGCCGACACGTGCGGCGAGAAGTTCGGCGGCTAGACCGAAGGACCATGGAACGAGAGCGCGACGAGAACCTGACCCCGGAATCCCCCCGGCTCCCGGCGAAGCCCGAGCCCCGGGCCCTGGAGAGTCTGAGCCGTTTTCTCTGGGCCCGGATCCGGGAGGCATGGAAGGCCCTGAATGCCTCTCCCTTGAAGTCCAGGGACTATCCCCAGTTCTCCGGCATTCTGCACCTGAGTGACCCTCGACTTCTGCCGTACGTGGACCACCCTGGGGTGTTCCTTCTCCTTGGCCCGCCGCCCCGGTATCCCATCCTGCACCTGGGCGCCTGTCAGGGACCCCTCTGGCCGGCCCTGACGGGGAAGGTGAAGCGAAGGGGTGACGGGAGCTATGAGTGGCGTGGAGAGGAGACGGAGGCTACGCGACCGGACTATGTGGCCCTGGCTGTCCTGGAAGAGGCATGGCCTCTGGCCGAACCTCTCAGGGAGCGGCTCGCACGGGAGCTGGGAGGGGATTCTCTGTCGAGAGATTCGGAGGAGTCCCTGTCCGACGGGGATCAGTCCTCTTCCGAAGACGTGTCCAGGACCTCCTCGATGCGGAGGAGAAGCTCATCCAGGCCGAAGGGCTTCTCCAGCAACTGAATCGGCTCATCCCGGTCCAGACGCTCCACGAGCTCCTCGCTGGCGTGAGCGGAGGTGAAGAGCGCCTTGAGGCCGGGACTCCTTTCCCGGGCGGCTCCGTAGAGCGTCACGCCGTCAGTATCCGGCAACTCCACGTCGGCCAGGAGGAGATCCGCTCGGTCCCCGTTTTCCTCCAGGAGCTGGAGGGCCTCGTCCCCCCGGGTGGCCTGGATGATCCCGTATCCCTTCGCCTGCAGGAATCGACTCACCACGGAGCGCATGGCCTCGTCGCCGTCCAGCAGGACAATAGTGGCCTCCTTCGGACCGGCTCGTGGCTCTCCTGCACTGAGCACCGGCTCGTTTCTCCCTGTCACAGGCTCCGGAGACGGGGGTAGGTGGATCCGGAAGAGGCTGCCTTCTCCGGGCCTGGATTCCGCCTGGATCCGGCCTCCGGCCTGCTTCACAATGCCGTGCACGGTGGACAGGCCCAGGCCCGTGCCCTCGGCTTTGGTAGTGAAGAAGGGTTGGAAGATGTCGTCCAGGATCTCGAGGTCCATGCCGCAGCCCTGGTCCTCCACCTCCAGGATCGCCCCCCTGTCCAGATCCAGGTCCTGTTCCTCCACGCTGTCTCCGGGGGCAGCAGAGCCTGGGGCCGGGGAGGGAGGGGGGGCTTCCTTCCCTTCCGCAGGCGGCGCTCCTGCCCTGGGGCCCGCTTTCGTCCGGATGGCGATGACTCCGTGGTCGTCGGATGCCTGGACCCCGTTCAACACGAGGTTGGCCAGCACCTGCTCGAAGCGAGAGGGGTCGATGCGGACAGGGGGAACCTCCTCACCCAGCTCCAACCTCAGCTCCATCCGGTTTCCCCCCAGACGCCTGAGGACCGGCTCCATCTGCCTCACCAGGCGGTTCAGGTCCGTTGGGCGGGCCTCGAAGACCCGCTGACGACTGAAGGTGAGAAGCTGTCGAGTAAGGTCTGTGGCCTTGTCGATGGCCTCCTCGGCCACCCGGATCTCCCGAATGACCGGATGGTCCGGCGAGAGCTGGGTCTCCATGAGCTCCAGGGATCCCAGTACGGCTCCCAGGAAGTTGTTGAAGTCGTGGGCCACGGCCCCGGTGAGGCGGCCCATGGCCTCCATCTCCTGGGCTTTCTGTAGCTGCTTCTCCAGGTGCTCCTGCTGGGTCACGTCCAGGGACAGCCCCAGGACCGCCGGCTTACCCCGCCAGCTTGCCCGGCGGCCGTGCACCTGCACCCGGATCCGCTCCCCGGACCGGGTCAAGCCCGTGAGGCGATACTGGAGGGCCTCCACCTCTCCCCTCTCCCGCCGGTTCAGGTTGTCCATCACCCTCTCCCGATCCTCCGGGGCCACGATGTCCTCCACCGTGAGAGACTCCAGCATCTCCTGGGCGGAGTAGCCGAAGGTCTGGGCGAACCGTTGGGTGACGAAGAGGAACCGGTTGCTCCGGATGACATAGATCCCCGCCAGGCTCTGCTCCACCAGGCCCCGGTAGAGGTCCTCCGAGTGTCGGGCACGGGACAGCTCCCGGAGGACCAGAAAGAAGATCAGCAGGGCCGAAGCCACCACGAAGATCGTCCCTTTCCAGGTCTGGAGCGTCCGGTAGAGATCCGGATCCGGAGCCAGGGACTCCAGGGCCCGGTCGGAGAAGACGATCCAGGCGGTGCAGAGCACCAGGTAGACTCCGGCGATCCGCAGGGCGGTCCGCAAGGGGATCCGGCTCTTCTCAGCCATCGGAGAGATCCATCGTGCTCCTGCTCCCTTGCGGAAGCGGCAAGCCCCTCTCACCTCGAGGGGAGAAAGGGGCGGAGGTTCCGGAAAGAAGGGACGGACGGGTACGCCCATCGTAAAGCCATCGGGCCCGGGCCGCCAGGAAAACCTGACTACCCTGCCTCTCCGAGCATCAGTTCATGACGGTGTTGTTGAACGATCTGGAGGCATCGTCCCCCTCCGTTCGCCAGGGTCTGGACGATCCGGATTCCCCGGGCCGGGGAGATGGTCCGGAGTTCGGTTGAGTGTGGATTTGACAAACCGACAGTCGGTTTTTTATTGATAGAGTGATCGCTCCCTTTCTTTCTTTTCGCTTCTCGTTTCCTGTCATCGGACATTCCGTGGAGCCGCATTCCGTCGCCCCGTCTTCAGGCACTCGGTGTTCCGTCGGCTCGCATCCCGT
>CAZZEL010000097.1:9867-14986 GCA_964652625.1 uncultured Gemmatimonadaceae bacterium | reverse complement strand
ATAATCGCCGTCTTCGCAGCAATGAATGCCTCCCGCCCCGTCTGTTGCTGCAAACTGGGTGTTTCCGTCGTCCTTGCAGCGGTCGCGGCTCCGAAGCCGGCTTCAGTCCCCCGTTCAAGGGGGTCGTCGGGGCGGGAAAGGGGGTCCAGCCCGGCGGGGGGAATGGCAGGAGCGGAAAAGCGGTCGATTCTCCAGGCCCGAGCTTCCGGAGGGGAATGGGACCCGCCCAAGGTCAGCATTTCCCTCCCGGATTTGCCCGATCCATCACCTGTCCGCAGATTTTTCTTTCGCCTCAGGGGCTCGCAGGGTCCCCATTCCTTCCATCCCTTTCAGCCACTTCCCAAGCCGAATCACGCCGAGACCGACCATGCGCGCCTCCCTCACCCACCACCGAATTGGACTTCTCTCTCTTCTCCCTCTGGCCGCCACCTTGATCCCCGGGCTGGCCCAACACGCCCAGGCCCAGATCCCGCAAACGGAGTACGAGGCGCGTCGCAATTCGCTGGCAGTGGCCATGGGGGAGGGCGTGCTGGTAGCCCTCGGGGCGGTCTATGCCGTGGATTACGACTTCGAGCTGAGCCAGCTCCCGGCCTTCGATTACCTGACAGGGATCCGTGAGCCCGACGCAGGGATGGTGCTGGTTCACGAGGCCGGCGATCTCACCTACACCCTCTTCCGAGGGCAGCCCACCATCCGAGAGCAGCTCTACGACGGTTTCCGGGAGGCACCCGAAGCGCTGGCCCGTAGAACCGGAGCGACGGTACGGCCTTTGGCCGACCTCGTCGACTACGTCGATTCGTTGGCGGCGAGGGGCCTGCCCTTCTACGAGCTTCGGGACATACGGTCGGGGGACGCCATGACCCGGGACACCGTGACCCGGGGCAGCGAGTTCATCGAGGGTTTGCAGACCCGACACCCAGGGCTCCAGGTCGTGGACCTGCATTCGACAGTGGCGAAGCTACGGGCCCGGAAGAGCCAGGCCGAGGTGTCCCTCCTTCGCCGGGCCGTAGCCATCACCGATACGGCCCATCTGGCTGCACTCGCAGCTATCGCGCCGGGAATGTGGGAGTACGAAATCGAGGCGGCCATCGAGCACACGTTCCAGGTCCGGGGCGCGAGGCCTGCCTACTCCAGCATCGTCGGCTCGGGACTCAACTCCACAGTGCTGCACTACGTGGCCAACGACCGGCGGATGGGGCCCGGCGATCTGGTCCTCATGGACATCGGCGCCGAGGTCGACGGCTACGACGCCGACATCACCCGAACCGTGCCCGTGAGCGGCACGTTCTCCGCCGACCAGCGTGCCGTCTACGACATCGTCCTGGCGTCATTGCAGGAGGCGGAGGCTGTGGTCCGACCCGGCGCCCCGGCTGAGAGATCGCTGATGGCCTCCATGAATGTCCGACTCGAAGGCCTCGCCAGGCTGGGGCTTATCGAGTCCCCCGACGCCACGTACGACCCGCCGTGGCCGGTGGACTGCGAAGTCCGACCCGACCAGTGCCTCCAGGGCATGCTCTTCATGATCCACGGTATCAGCCACGGGATCGGCCTGGAGGTCCATGATCCCGTATCCTTCTACTTCGACGGCCGCTTCTCCCCCGGCGACGTTCTCACTATCGAGCCCGGGATCTACGTCAACGTCAACGTCTTCGACCTCCTTCCCGACACACCGAAGAACCGGGCTTTCATCGCCGCCGTCGCCGGTGCGGTGGAGCGTTACCATGCCATCGGCATCCGGATCGAGGACAATTACCTCGTCACCGAAAGCGGCGTCGAGCGTCTGAGCACCGCACCCCGAGAGGCGGACCTGGTGGAAGCGGCAATGGCGGGAGCGGGATTGGCGGAAGCCGGCAGCCATCGGTGACCGTGGGCGACCGGGCTCTCTCTCCGACCGTCCATCCCTGTGGTGAGGGGCACTGTCAACGGGTTTCTCCTGAAGCGCCGAGGGTGGACGAGTCGTGCCTCTCCAGGAGCCGGGACGGGGGCGTCCTCGGCAGGGAAGCCTGATCATCAAGGGCGTGGCGGGGGGCACCCTGGGCATGGTCTCGACGGTGGCCGCGGCTGGAGTCGTTCTGCTGGCCGTTGGCTTCCTGGGCCTCGGGAAGCTGGAGGTCCAGACGCCGGTCTTCTGGCTGGTGATCTCCTCCAGTGTCTTTCTTTGGATCCTGGCCGACTTCGGTTTCCGGGTCCAGGGGACCCGACATTCCCCCTCCCGTTCGACTCACCGCTCCCTGGGCCCGGCGAACGTCCTCACTCTTTTCCGGGCCCTTCTGGCCGCCATGATGGTGGGGTGCGTAGCACTGCCGCCGGAGGGGACGGTGACAACCTGGCTCCCGGGGAGTCTGTACCTCCTGGTCGTCTTCGGGGACGGTCTTGACGGGCCCCTTGCTCGCCGTACCGGCACGGTTACCGCCCTCGGGGCTGAGCTGGACATGGCCACCGACCGAATGGCCTTTCTGGGTGCGGTCGTCGTGGCAGTGGTTTGGGAAAGACTCCATCCGGGCTTCCTGGTCGTGGGGCTCCTTCCCCTTCTCTTCGTCGCCCACATGCAACTGAGGAGACGGGCCGGCCTGCCGGTGCAAGCGCTGGCCCCGAATGGATTTCGGCAGACGATGGGCACCCTGTTCACCCTCTTTCTGGCTCTGGCTCTACTTCCCGTCCCTTCCTCATCCCACCTGGCCATGCCAGGACTAGCTCTCTCTGTCCTCCTGGTCCTGGGCTTTGTCCGAGACTGGCGGTGGTCGATACGGAAGGTGGAGCGTCCATGATGCTGGACGCTCTGGTCGTGGTGGGCTTCATTCTGGCGGCTCTGGTCGGCGGCATGAGAGCGTCCCGACGGGCCTCCAGGAACCTGGTGGAGTACTTTCTGGCAGGCCGAAGACTGAAGGGTTGGGAATCGGGTCTCAGCATGGCCGCTACCCAGTACGCCGCGGACACCCCTCTCCTGGTCACGGGGCTCGTGGCTACCGGGGGTCTCTTCCTGCTCTGGCGGTTCTGGGTCTATGGCTTCGGGTTCCTGTTGATCGCCCTGGTCTTTGCCGAGTGCTGGCGTAGGGCGGGGGTGATCACCGATGCGGAGCTCACGGAGCTTCGATACGGCGGCCGGGGCGTCCTGACCCTACGGACTCTCAAGGCCCTCTACTTCGGAACTGTGGTGAACGGCGTCTTTCTTGCCATGGTTCTGTTGGCCGGCGTTCGCATGGCGGAGGTCTTCCTTCCCTGGCACCTCTGGCTCTCCGACACCGTCTATGGTCCCCTGGTAGAGCTCATCCAGGCCCTGGGCTTCGGGGTCGTGGCAGGCGTGCCGGATCTGCCGCCGGAGATGGCCGCAGCCAATGCCGTCCTGAGCTTGGTGGCCATCCTGGGATTTGTCTTTCTCTACTCCACCCTCGGAGGCCTTCGGGGAGTGGTGACCACGGACGTGCTTCAGTTCGCCTTCATCATGGTGGGAACTCTGGTCTACGCCGTCTTCGTGCTCGGGGAAGCAGGAGGCCTCGGAGGCCTGGGTGAGGCCCTGGTGCAGATCTACGGAGCCGGAACAACCCGGGAGCTCCTGGGCCTCCTGCCCAGCGGAGGCGCCGCAGTCCTTCTCCCGTTCCTCGTGGTCATCGGCCTTCAGGGCCTCTTCTGGATCGGGAGCGACGGAACGGGATACCTGGCCCAGCGGGCCATGGGATGCCGGAACGACGAGGAAGCACGTAAGGCAGGAGTGATCTTCGCCTGGGTCCAGGTTCTGCTGAGGAGCATTCTGTGGCTGGTGATCGCTGTCGGCCTTCTGGTGATCTTCCCCTTCAGTCCTCTCGAAGCCGGAATCGACGGATTCCCCGCTGCCCGAGAGATGACCTTCGTCCGGGGCATAGACGAGCTCATGCCCCCGGGCCTTCGAGGCATCATGCTGGCGGGACTCCTGGCCGCCCTGGCCTCCACGGTGGACACCCATCTGAACTGGGGGGCTTCTTACTGGACGAAGGACCTCTATGAGAGGGTCCTCTGCGGAGCGGTCCTTCGGCGGGAGCCAGCGGACCGGGAGTTGGTTTGGGTAGCAAGGACATCGAATTTGGCTATCCTTGGCGTGGCTCTCCTGGTCCTGGGCAAGGTAGGTTCGATTCAAGGGGCCTGGTTCGTTTCCCTTCTCTTCGGAGCGGGGATCGGGGGAGTGTTGATGCTTCGTTGGATATGGAGCCGGATCACCGTGTGGTCCGAAATCGGGGCCATGGCCGTGTCTCTGGTGGGCGCCCCTCTCCTGCTGCTCTTCGTCCAGGAAGAGTGGCTTCGCCTTGCCCTCATGGTCCTGGTCTCTGTCGGTATCGCCGCCCTCCTGGCTTGGCTCGGCCCGGCGAACGACCTCCGGGCTACCGAGAGGTTCCGGGACCGCGTTCAACCACCGGGCTGGTGGGCGACGGTGGAGGGCAAGGGAACGGGTGCAGGCGCGGCCTCGCCTCTCCGGGCTCTGGGACAACGCCTCCAGGCTGTGGTCCTCATGACAGGGTCGCTGCTCCTCAGCCTCCTGGGGATCGTGCGCCTGCTTCTTCCGGTACCGGGGGAGGAGCCGATCTGGCCGTGGCTGGCCCTCGCGGTAGCGGGGTTGCTTCTCCCCTTCTGGTGGGGCGCCTGGAGGTCTCGGGACTCCGGGACCTCTGACACTGCCGAGGCTGGGGCGGAACGGAGCTGAAGGGGAGTCGGCAGTGTCGGTCAGGGGGAGACCATGCTGGAGGAGCGGCGGGTACCCGGCGGATGGAACGTGCACTGCTGGTAGCGTCTCCGCCGCGACGTACTCACCTACTCACCACGGGGTTCACCGTCGGGCTCCCGCTCTGGCATGGGCCGGGGCCCCACACTCCAGCCGCCGAAGAGCATGGAAACCGGACATCGAGGGTTCTCAGGGGCTGGGGAAGGGAGTATTGTGTGAACCCCGTGATCGCCTCCACCCACCGGACCCAGCAGACTATGGATTCCATGATCCGCATCTTCTCGCCCCTCCTCCCGAATCGCCTCAAGGCCGCCCTGGTGGTCCCCGTCCGTGTTGCCCTGGCCGGTCCCGTCCGTACCGCCGGACCGGTCCCGATCCGCGCCGCGCTACCGATTGGCGTCCTCGCCACCGTGGCCCTCGTCACCGTGA
>CAZZEL010000097.1:0-9767 GCA_964652625.1 uncultured Gemmatimonadaceae bacterium | reverse complement strand
CGCCTCTTTCCGCTCAGCAGTACGTGGGCCCGGATGGCCGCCTCGATCCCCCGGCGGCCTTCGACGCGGCCCTGGAGGCCGGGACCCGGAGCCCCGACGGGCACCCGGGTCCGGCGTACTGGCAGAACCGGGCGGATTACGTCATCCAGGCGACCCTGGACCCGGAGGAAGGACGGGTCACCGCCCGGGAGACCATCACCTACACGAACCACTCTCCCGACGCCCTGGACCGCCTGGTCCTTCACCTGGACCAGAACGTCTACGCCCCCTCGGCCCGGCGGAACCGACGAGTTCCCATCACCGGGGGGATGGAGCTGGGACCGGTCCTGCTGAACGGAGACCCGGTGGAAACCCGGCATGTGGGGCGGCGCTACCACGAGGCCCTGACCCTCCTGGAGCTCATCCCCGAGGCTCCGGTGGCCCCGGGCGCCACCGTGACGCTGGACTTCGAGTGGACCTTCATCGTGCCGCCGGCTCCCACCTTCCGCACCGGGAACCTGGACTTCGACGTCTTCGCCGTGGCCCAGTGGTACCCCCGGATGGCCGTCTACGACGACGTCTACGGGTGGGACGAGACGCCCTACCTGGGGGACGGGGAGTTCTACCTGGAGTACGGCGACTTCGAGGTCGCCCTGACCGTCCCCTCTGGGTGGCTCGTGGGGGCCACCGGCGTCCTGGTGAACGAGGACGAGGTGCTCACCGATGCCGTCCGGGAGCGCCTGGCCGAGGCTCGCCGCCGCCCCGGCGAGACGGTGCAGGTGGTGACTCCGGAGCTCCGGGGGCCGGGCACGGCGACCCGAGGGTCCGCCGGCACCCCCGTGACCTGGCACTTCGAGGCGGACAACGTCCGGGACTTCGCCTTCTCCACCAGCGCCAACTACGTCTGGGACGCCCGGGTGGCGGAGTCCGGCGTGGAGAGCTACGCCTTCTACCGTCCCCAGAGGGCGGAGACCTGGGCGGAGGCGGCCCGCTACGTGGACTTCACCGTTGCCACCCTCTCGGAGTGGTTCATGGACTATCCCTACCCTCGGGCCACCACCGCCGAGGGACCCATTGGGGGGATGGAGTACCCCATGATGGTCTTCATCTCCGGCGGCCGCTCCCCCCGTTCCCTGGCCGGGGTGACCATCCACGAGGTGGCCCACAACTGGTTTCCCATGATCGTGGGGAGCATGGAGGCGAAGTTCGTCTTCATGGACGAGGGTTTCGTGAGCTACCTGGACTCGGAGGCCAGCGCCATCCTGTGGGGCGACGACCCCCCACGCTGGGGGGAGAACCGGGGCTACCTGCGGACGGCGGGAACCGAGTTCGAGGTGCCCATCCTCCGTCACACCGACCTGGTGAGCCCCTACGGGGCCCGGGGCCTGGCGGCCTACTCGAAGCCGGCGGTGATGCTGGGAGCCCTGCGGGAACTCGTGGGCCGGGACGTCTTCGAGGCCGCCTTCCGGGACTATGCGGAGAGCTGGGCCTACAAGCACCCCCAGCCCTGGGACTTCTTCGCCACCGTGGAGCGGCACGCAGGCAGGGAGCTGGACTGGTTCTGGGTGCCCGCTTTCGCCCGGACGGCCATCCTGGACGTGGGCGTGCTGGAGGTGCGGCAGGAGGGGAGCGCCAGCAACGTGATTCTGGGCCGGACGGGGGAGTTGGTCCTTCCCACACCCGTCCGCCTCACCCTGGCCGACGGCTCCGTGGTGGAGCAGCGGGTGGAGGCCGACACCTGGCGGGCCGCCGGGGAGCAGGTGGAGCTCATCGTGTCCGGCCAGGTGGTGGGGGTGAACCTGGACCCCGAAGGCCTCTTCCCCGACGTGGATCCCTCGAACGACCGTTGGGGGGCGGGGTCCGGAGGCGGCTGAATCCCGATACGTGCATCCTCTCCCCTGAGCGTCCATTCATGGTAGCGAATCAGCCCCCTCTCAACGGATACCGGGCTCCGGACATGACCCATTGGTCCGGGCGGGTCGACGCCCGGGAGCCCCGGGCCGCCCTCCGCTGGCATCAGGTGGTGGCGCCCCTGGACCTGCAGGACCCCGAACCCTCGATTCCCCGGCACCGACGAGCCTTCTGCTTCATCGGCTATCGTTACGACGAGGGGGTCGCTCGGAACCTGGGCCGACCCGGGGCCGCCGAAGGCCCAGCGGCCATCCGCCAGAAGATGGCGAACCTCCCGGTGGCTTTCTCCTCCGCCATCCAACTCCTGGACGCAGGGGACATCACCGGCGCCGGAGGCTCGGTGGAGGAGGCCCAGGAGGCCCTGGCCGCGGCCGTCCAGCAGGTGTTGGGGCTGGGCTTGTTCCCGGTGATCCTGGGGGGTGGGCACGACCTCACCTTCGGGCACTACCTGGGGATCCGGCGCAGCCTGCCGGAGAAGGCGCGACTGGGTGTGGTGAGCTTCGATGCCCACTTCGATCTCCGTGCCGCCGACGCCGGGGCCAGCTCGGGAACTTCCTTCTGGCAGATCGCCCGGGAACGGGAGGGGGTGGGGCAGCCCTTCGACTACCTCTGTCTCGGCATCCAGCCCTCGGCCAACACCGTGGCCCTCTTCTCCCGTGCCCGGGAGCTGGGGGTGGAGCACGTCACGGCGGAGGAGATGGCCGTGAAGGGCCTGGATGAGGTGACGGCAGTCCTGGACCGGTTCCACCGAAAGGTGGATTCGGTGATGGTGACCGTGGACGCCGACGTGGTCTCGTCCGCCTTCGCTCCCGGCGTCAGCGCGCCCCAACCCCTGGGCCTGGATCCGGAGACGGTGGTGAGGCTCCTGAAGCATCTGCTGGCCCGGGGGGGAGCCGTGAGCCTGGACGTGGCAGAGGTGTCGCCCCGGTTCGACAGCGACGACAAGACCGCCAGAGTCGCCGCTCTGGTGGTCCACGCCCTGGTGGACACCCTGACCCCGGAGGGCGAGGGGATCCTGGAAGGGTGAGGGTGGCCTGAGGGGGGAAGGATGGACCCGGGGCCGCGCCCTCAACCGGCTTCGTCCTGCTCCCCCAGCCAGTCCAGCGTCGCCTTCAGGGCTTCCTCCAGGGGAGTGAGCTCCACGGAGCCGAGCAGGCCCTGCACCTTGCCAGTGTCATAGCGAACAGGGCGGGAGTAGTGGGGAGCAAGGGGCACCGCCGGCCGTAGGGACGGCATGACCAGAGCCAGGATCCTCAGGAGCCAGGGAGCCACGCTCCGAACCTTCACCTCCCTGCCCAGGTGCTGGGATGCGATCCGAGCCAGGTCTCGGACGCTGGCCGTGCCGTTGCCGGGAATCCCCCAGTCCGTGCCGTAGGCCTCGTCCCGACCGGCCAGATCGGCCACCAATCGCATGGCATCCGGCACGTAGACCATCTCCCGCTGGACCCCCGGGTCGCCCATGGCGTTCACGGGGCTGCCCTCCAGGGCTTCCTCCAACGCCATCTGCACCGTGCTGGTGTGAACCTCCGGCCCGAAGAAGTCCGGCAGGTGGACCACCGCTGCGCCGGCCTCCAGAAGGATGTCCTCGGCTTCCCTGCGCCAGCGGAACCACTCGTGTCCGCCCTCCCGGCGGTGACCCTCGTCAACCACCTCACCCTGGTGCGGGAAGAAGGCCCAGTAGGAGGACACCTGGAGGCAGCGGGCCCCGACCTCGCCGGCGGCTTCAGCCAGGTTACGAGCCGTGGCCGGGTGGTCGGCCATTCGCTCCGGCGGCAGGCCGATGGCGTCCACCACGAGCTCGGCCCCTTCCACCACAGGCCGAAGAGAAGTGGGATCAAGGGCGTCGGCGGGGACGAGCTCCACCCCCGGAGTCAGGTCACCGAGCTTCTCCTCCAGATGCTTCCGGCGACGGGAGGCGGCCCGTACATGCCATCCCCTCCCGGCCAGCTCGCGGCACAGGTGGATTCCCGTGGGGCCGGTGGCCCCCACGATGACGGTGGTCTGCGGTTGGAAGGACATGAGGGCCGTACAATACACGGACACCCCACCACCCTGCCAGTGGCCCGGGCCCGAGATCTTCCAGCGAAACACCTGCCCGGGGCCCCTGCCGGGATCGCCACGGTGTTCCCGGGGAGGGCTACATCAGGGACGTCCGGACCCTGAGCTCTTCCCTCACTCGAAGGCTTCCCGAAAGGTCTTGAGCTGCTCCGGCATGCCGATGACCAGGAGGGTGCTACCGGCCTCGAGGAGGGTGTCCGGACCCGGGTCCGTGACCAAACCCTCCTCCGTCTCCAGAGCGATGACGGTCAGGCCGGTCTCCACCCCGACACCGCTCTCCCGGAGCGTAGTCCCGGCAAGGGAGAGGGGGCAGAATAGCTTGTGGAAGCCCACATCCTCTCCCAGAGCCATGGGAGGACGGTCGTGGATCAGGGCATGGAAGATCTCCACCCCCAGGGTGGAATAGCTCAGAGTCAGATCGGCGCCGGCCCTCTGAATGGATGGCAGATTTCGATCGTGGGTGATCCGGCTCACGATCTGGGCCTGGGGATTCAGGCGTCGACAGTAGGCGGTGATGTAGATGTTGGTGGCATCGTCATTCGTGGTGAGGAGGACGGAGGGTGCCTTCTCCACCCCCACGCTGCGCATGACTTCCCGATCGGCGGCGTCACCAATCACCAGCCGGTCGGCCATCTTCTCCAGGTCAGTGGCCATGGACGGATCCCGCTCCACCACGTGCACCGGGATGTCCCGGTCCTTCAGAAAGCGGACCGCCGCCGTTCCCACCTTCCCTCCCCCGATTACGACCACGGGATTCCAGTTCGTGTCGTAGATCCAGAGGAACTCGTTCAGGCGATCCACGGCCTCCCGGGAGCCGGCCACCACCGGCAGGCTGTGGGACCGCAGCAGCAGGTCGGGTCTGGAGGGGAGCATCTTCCCCTGCTCCCACACCCCCACCACGCTCACCCCAGCAATCTCCCGAAGGCGGGCCTCGCCGATGGTCTTCCCGGCCAGGGGGGTGTCATGGGCCGAGAACTCGGCGATGAGGAGGCCCCGGTAGTTCCCGACCACGTGAGCCTGGGCATGCCCGGCGCTCACTCGGTTGGCCAGTTGCTCCCCCAGGCGTCTCTTCAGGGGAATGACGTGGTTGCACCCCGCCAGCTCCAGAATGTCCAGGGCATGCTCGTCCTCCACCACCGCAGCCAGTGGCACGGTGGGAGAGACGTCCCGGATGGTCAGTGCCGCATTGGTGTTGTTCAGATCGTTCTGGTTCAGGATCATCAGGCGGGCCTGGAAAGCGCGGAGGCGCTGATAGGTGCGCATATCATCCACCTCGCCACGAACCACCGGGATCCCGTCAGCGTGCATTCGGGCTGCCTTCGCACTGTCCTCCTCCACGGTGAGGACCTGGATCCCTTCGGCCCCAAGGCGGTCGGCCAGCCCCTCCGCCACGCCATCCCAACCCGTGATCACCATGTGGCCCTCGGTATTCGGCGGCGCTTCCCGGGGAGCCCGGAGCCGGAGCTGGGCTTCCAGCCAAGGGGCGTAGAAGTAACGGATGAAGGTGAAGGGGAGGACGATGAGGAGGAGGATCGTACCTGAGAGGAGGACCAGGATGCTGTAGGCCCTTCCCACGTCGGAGTGGAAGGTGATGTCTCCGAACCCGAGGGTGGTCATGACCGTGAGGGTCCAGTAAACCCCCGTGAGCCAGGAGTGGTCCTGACCCTCGAACCGGAGCATGAGAACGTGGAACAGAACGGAGTAGACCAGGATCACCGCCCCGAGGAAGACCAGGTACTTCAGCAGTCCCTTGATATTGCGCCGAAGCTGGACGTCCAGAAGGGCGTAACCCAGGTGACCGCTGAGGAATTTCACCTTGTTCACGCTCCCGGCAGAGGGGATTCGGGGGGCCGGGCAATTCGTTTCCCGCACTCGGGAAGACATGGCGAGAGGAAATACATTGAGCCTGCCCGGCCCTTTCACCCGAGAATGTGCGGGGTGGCAGTGAGGATGGACAAGGAGGAGGGTCGGGGCTCCAAGCTCAGGAACCGGGCGAAGAGACGGAAGAGACAGAAGGGGAAGAGATCGCTTCAAGCAGCGCCGGCGAACCACGCCCGGCGTCCTCTCCCCTCCTTGCATCCCTTCCCTGTGCCTGCGCCTCCGGAGTGGCGCTCCGCACCGGTACTGACCCAGCCGGCAACGGTCCTCAGGTGGCACCGGGAAGGCTATCGCAGCCACTGGAAGGGGCGATCCGCCGATCCCTGGTGACGCGAGAGCACGCCCGATGTCCGACCGCTTCCAAACGACCCCAGCCTGGCTCGGCT
This sequence comes from uncultured Gemmatimonadaceae bacterium, assembly GCA_964652625.1. GTDB lineage: Bacteria > Gemmatimonadota > Gemmatimonadetes > Longimicrobiales > Gaopeijiaceae > CAZZEL01. Next base: position 3,555 of record CAZZEL010000097.1, on the reverse strand, counting down.
CTGTGCCGAGCCCGACCTATTCTTCTGGAGAACCGCGTGGCCCCGAGGGAAACGGGCCACGGAGCTTTCGTCCTCCCTACCCCTCCATCTCGAAGAAGATGATTCGCTTTCCCGGCTCGGAGATGAACATCCGGGACGAGCTGTGACCCACGTCCGGCACCAGCACGATGGATTTCGTCTCGTAGACGTCGGGGCCAAAGAAGTGGCCGAGGTACTCATGGTAGCGCTGCCCCCGCTCCAGCCGGAACCGGCCCTGCAACAGCCCCGGGCAGTCCCGGTCCAGGCCGCCGCCCTGGGGGTCGTTGTCGGCGGTGCCCTGAAACAGGATGACCTCCCTCTCCTGGAAATCGGCGAGCATGTCTTCGATGGGGCGACGCGTCATGTACTCGACACGGTCCTCCCACCCGTACTTGTACTCGTTGAAACCGGGGCACGCTTCGCCGTCCACCATCGGGACGTCGTCCGTGTAGTCGATGAAGCCCGAGTCGGCCGAGAGATCGGGCCGTTGGTGGTCGAAGTAGAGAACGGACGAGGGGTTCGCGATGATGTACCGCACACGGATACCCCGTCCTTCCAGCTCGTCGTGGATGGGCGAGCCGACGGAGTAGCGGCTCACGAGCTGGCCACCCGCCGAGTGGCCGATGTAGACGACGCTCTCGACGTTGGGGAACTCCTCGGCCACGTGCATGGACAGGGCATCCAGGAGATGGAAGTTGCTCACCCCCGGATCGCTCACCGAGGCGGCGCCCTCCCGCCATCCTCCGTCCCAGAGCGCATAGGTCCCGCCGGCGTAGCGCGAGGGAAGGTCCTCGAGGTGGTCGGAGCCGATCATGGCCGGGGAGAGCACGAGGGTCTTCTCGGCGAGCCCCAGCTCGGGCCGATCGGCGTCTGCGGCCTCCAGGGCCGCCATCATGCTCCGGAAGTAGGTCGTGGGATTCTGGCCCGCCCCGTGATGCACGAAGACGACCCGCCGGATGGCCGGATCCGCTCCGGCCATGACGTCGTGGGTTGCGTCGTAGGTGAGGATGACCTCCTGGCCTTGGACGGTGACCGGGAAATCGTACTGTGCGTGCTCCTCTTCCGTCGCAGGCCCGGCCGATGCCTCGGCCTGCGCCGCGGCGGTATCCTCGGGCGCATCCCGGCCGGAAGGCGTGCATGCCAACACCAGAAAGAGGGTGAGCGAGGTCCAACGACAGGCTGAGCGCATCAGGGTTTCCCTTCGACGAGGTTTCACAGGGGGGAGAAGGTGGGGCGGCCGACGGGAAGAGGCCAGAACTCCGACGCCTCCTTCCCGCCGGTGGCCACCCGCCGCCTATCTCCCGCCGATCTGCTGCAGGAGGATGTCCACGGCCCGGTCCAGCTGGCTGTCCCGGCCCAGGTAGGCTTCACCGGCGGGGCGCTCCACCAGGATGTCCACGGGACGGGGGTTCAACTCCATGTTCCGGCCCTGGAGGTCCCGGATGAACGTTCCGGGCATCCGGATCCGGGTCCCGTCCACGAGCCGTCGGCCTCCGGTGTAGATGATCCACCCCGAGGTGGGCTCACCCACCACCGTTCCCAGCTCCAGGGTCCGGTACCCCTCGGTGAAGTCCTCCCCGTCCGACAGGGTGTTCTGGTTCGTGACCAGGACCGTGGGAGCCAGGAGCGCCCGCTGACCCAGCCGGACCCGGGACGGGGACCGGACATCGCTCGCCCGCCCCTGCATGGTGAAGTAGTTCCGTCGGGAGAGGATATCGATGGCGTAGACGTTCACGAATCCGCCGTTGTTGTTGCGGACATCGATGACGACACCGTCTTTGGAGTGGTTGAGCTGGTCCAGATCGAAGATCATCTGATCCAGGGCCCCTGAAGACATGGAGGCCATGTGGATGTAGCCCAACCGCCCTCCGCTGATCTCGTCCACGTAGGCCCGGCGGCTTTCCACCCAGTTCCGATAGACGAGCTGGCGCTCCGCTCCTCCCGAGGTAGCCAGGAGCTCGACCTCCCGGGTGTCACCGTCCCCGGTCCGAACGCCCACCATGACCTTCTCGCCGGGAGTGTCCTGCAGAAGGCGGTTCAGGCCCGACGATCCGTCCAGGGCCACCCCGTCCACGCTCACGAGCTCGTCGCCCACCGAGATCTCGTCGGAGATGTCGGCAGGCCCCAGCTCCACGACTTCCCTCACCACGAACCGGCCGTCGTTCTCGTAGGCGATGCGGTCGAAGCGGAGGCCGAGCTTCCCGGTGGACGCGTTGTCGCCGCCCTGGGGCGGACCGGTGCGTCCCGAGTGTCCGAGATGGGAGGCGTTCAGCTCGCCCAGCATGAGGTTCATGAGCCGGCTGAACTCGGCCCGCGTCCGGGCCCCTTCCATGCGGGGCCGGAACCGATCCCGCACGGCGGGCCAGTCGGCGCCGTGGTAGCTCGTGTTGTAGAAGCCGTCCCTCATCTCGCCCCATCCCTGCTCGAAGGCGGCCACCTTGGTGGCGTCGAAGTCCTCCACGAACTCCACCGAGGTGGAGACCGTCTTCGACTGTCCACCGGGAAGGGTGAGCACCCGTAGCTCCCCGTCCTGGGAGAGGTACAACCGCCGGCCATCCTCGTTGAAGCCGATGGGACGACCCTTCACGTCCATCCGCTCGATATCCACGTCGCCATTGGGGCCGAAGGTGATGCGATGCAGGGCGCCGTCCCCGGTGAGGATCCCCGTCTCCCCGTCGGGGCTCAGGAGCACCGACCCCACGGAGAAGCTCGTGGTCACGAAATCACCCCGGCGGCGGATGCCGTCGAATTCGATGGCCACGGAATCCGGGGTCTCGGCTGCGCCCCGTGCGGCGGAGGGGGAGGATTCCTCTTCCCCTTCCTCCTCCTCTTCCTCTTTTTTCTCGGGATCTTCGTCGGGCTCGGGTTCGTTGAAGAGCTTCCGGAACTCGTCCTCGTCGAAGGTGGGTGGGAGGGGCACCAGGTCCACCTTCACCAGACGGCTCGGCTCGGTCCGCTGGGAGGTGCGGTAGACCAGGTAATCGCCCTTGGCGCTCCAGTCCAGGGAGCCAGCGTTGCTGTTGGCCACGAAGCTGACCTGACGGGGCTCACCTCCCGTGGCCGGAATGACCATCACGTTGCTGAACTCGTCGGTCTCGGCCAGGTAGGCGATCCACCGGCCGTCCGGAGACCAGCTCATTCCCCCCTCCAGGTCCACGGCGACGCGGCGGTCCTGGCCGGACTCCCAGTCCAGGACCCGAAGCTCCCGCTCCTCGTTCACCATCCTGCCGTAGGCCAGGGAGGTGCCGTCCGGCGAGAACTCACCGGGCTGGTCCCGCCCCTCGCCCGAGGTGATCTGCCGCTCCGTGTTCGTGGTGAAATCGTAGGCGTACAGCTTGGGGGTGCCCGTCCGCCAGGAGGAGTAGACGATCTCCTCCGAGTCCTCGGCCCAGAGGATGTCTCCTTCCGCGGCCGGGGTCTCGGTGACCCGGGTCGCGGGCACATCGCCCTCCATGGTGGTGGCCCAGACATCGCCCCCGGCGGTGAAGGCCCACTTCTTTCCGTCCGGCGACACCGCCATGTCGTCCCATCCGCTGT
>CAZZEL010000096.1:12871-15635 GCA_964652625.1 uncultured Gemmatimonadaceae bacterium | reverse complement strand
TCCGACTCCCCCCGGTCCAGGATGAGGTGGCAGCGGGGGCAGGTGGCCCGCATCTTCACCCACCGACGGAAGAGAGGGCCCCCTCCGCAGTGGGGGCAGCGGAGGAGGGCGGCCCGGAAGAAGAGGAGGCCCGCCCGGGTCGGCTGTAGCTGCACCGGATCCGAATGAGGTGACGTGTCCTGGGGCATGGGGAGAAGATAACATGGAGCCCTGGCTCTTTGGGCCGGAAGCGTGGTTCCCCCTGGCCCGGGCCCTGGGGGCCTACCGGAGAGGCGAGGAAGATGCCGTCCTCACCATCCACTCCGACGCCGGGGGCTGGGAGGCCATGCCCGTCTCCGTCTTCTTCCGGGGCCGGGGGGAGCTTCGTCGGGTGGAGAGGGAAGCCCTGACCCTGTGTCGGGGCCGGATCCTGGACGTGGGAGCCGGCCCGGGGGCCCTCTCCCTCCTCCTCCAGGAGGACGGCCGGGACGTGACGGCCCTGGAGGTGATCCCGGAGGCTGCGGAGATCCTGAGGAGCCGCGGGGTGGAGAAGGTGGTGGAGGGCCGTCTCCAGGACCTGGAGGGTTCCGGGGCCTACGACACCCTCCTTCTCCTCATGAATGGCGCTTCCCTGGCCGGGACCCTGGCCGGCTTCCCCCGTCTCCTGGCCACCTGCGCCCGAATGCTGGCGCCGGGAGGCCGGCTCCTGGTGGACTCCACGGACCTGAGGGCCCGCATGGCCGGAGGGGGCGGTGGGCGGGGGGTGTACGAGCTCCACTACCAGCTGGAGTTCCGGGGAGAGCGGGGTGCTCCTTTTCCTCAACTCTACCTGGATCCGGACTCCCTCCTGGAGGCGGCGGTGGGGGACGGGTGGACGGGGGCTGTGGTCTGCCGGGGGGAGGCCGGGGAGTACCTGGCCCGGCTCAGTCCGAAGCCACGGCGTCCATGAGGCGTCGGACCCGGTCTCGTTCCACGCCCCCTCCGGCCCGGCCCTCCCTCTGAAGAGCGCTTCCCACGATGAGACCGTGGGCCTCCCCCAGGAGGGTCGGGGCCGTTTCGGCCGTGACCCCGCTTCCCACCCAGACCCGTGCGCCGGGGGGGAGGGTGCCCAGCACCCCCCGGAGATCCTCTGTGGACGTGGCTCGACCCGTGGCGTCTCCGCTGACCACGATCCCGTCGGCCAGGCCCCGGTGCCAGAGGTCCCGGGCCGCCTCCTCCAGGGCGAGCCCCGCCGGCGCAACGGCGTGCTTCACCAGGACGTCGGCCAGGAGAGCCACCGGGGCGTCCAGCTCCCGCCGGCGCCGGAGGGTCTCGTGGGCCCGGCCCTCCACCAGGCCCTGGTCCGTCATCATGACCCCGGTGTGGACGTTCACCCGGAGGAAGCGGGCGCCGGTGGCCACTGCCACTCCCAGGGCCCCGGCGGCGTCGTTCCGGAGGACGTTGATCCCCACGGGCACCGAGGTAGCCCGCACCACGTTGCCCGTGATCACGGCCATGGCCGCCAGGGTCTCCGGGGGCACCGGCCCCGGGAAGAAGGGCGCGTCGCCGAAGTTCTCCACCAGGAGGCCGTCCAGTCCCTCCTCCTCCAGAATCCGGGCTTCCGCCAGAGCCCGGTCCAGGACGGCGTCCATGGATCCCCCCCAGCCGGGAGCCCCGGGAAGGGGAAGGAGGTGGACCATTCCCACCACGGGCTTTGCCTTACCCCACAGGGCGGCGTGGAGCCTACCCCGGGTCTCCGGACCCGGCCTCTTCCCTTCATTCGTCATGGTGTCGAGCTCTCCTCTTCCAGCAGTCGTCCCGGAAGGATGGCCTTCTCCCCGAAGCGCTCTTTCAGGTGGTCCGCCAGCCGGGACACGGTCCGGGCCCGGTCCGTCTCCCGCTCCGGGGAGGCTGCCCCGAAGAGCTCGAGCTGGGAGGGGGCCCCGGCCTCCACCAGGGAGGAGGCCCCCACCCCCAGGAGGCGCACCCCGCCTCGGCGCTTCCGGCGGAGCTCCTCCAGGAGGTTCCGAGTCACCCCGAAGAGGGCGGTGTCCGACTCCACGGCTTCCGGAAGGGTATGGCCGGCCTGACGGGTCCGGAAGTCCGGATCCCGGATCTTCACCGTCAGGGTCCGGGCCCGGAGCCCCCGAGCTCGAAGGGAGCTGCCCACCGCCGAGGCCAGCTTCAGGAGCTCCCGCTCCAGGTCCGCGTCCCGGAACAGATCCCGAGAGAAGGTGCGCTCGGAGCTGATGGATTTTCGGGGCTCCTTCTCCCCCACCCGGGAGGAGTCCATGCCCCGGACCCGCTCCCATAGCCAGCGACCCCGGGACTCCCCGAACCACCGTCGGAGCCACTCCTCCTCCACCGGCAAGAGGTCGGGGACCGTCACCAGGCCCCGGGCTTCCAGCTCCCGGGCCAGGGAAGGTCCCACCCCGGGTATGTCCCGGAGGTGGAACTGCTTCATGAACTCCTCTTCCTCACCCGGAGAAACCACGTGCACACCCCCGGGCTTGGCCAGGCCCGAGGCCAGCTTCGCCACCAGCCTCCGGGTGCCCCCGCCCACGGACACGGAGATCTCCGCGTCCCGAAGGACCTCCCTGCGGATCCGCCGGGCCGTTTCCGTCAGAGGCTCGTGGTGGAGGAGGCGCTCCGTGCCGGAGAGGTCCAGGTAGAACTCGTCGATGGAGGCGGCCTGGACCACGGGGCTCAGGCGCGTGAGGGTCTCCTTCACGGCCCGGCTCCGCTCCACGCACGCCTTCCGAGACACGGGGACGACCACGGCCCGGGGGCAGAGCTGGAGGGCCCG
>CAZZEL010000096.1:0-12771 GCA_964652625.1 uncultured Gemmatimonadaceae bacterium | reverse complement strand
ACGCCTTCCGAGACACGGGGACGACCACGGCCCGGGGGCAGAGCTGGAGGGCCCGACTCGTGGGCATGGCCGAGCGGACCCCGTAGGCCCGGACCGGATAGGAGGCGGAGGTCACCACCCCACGGCCGTCCGGGGAGCCTCCCACGATGAGGAGCTCCTCCCTGCCGGCCCCATCCGGGTCTTCAAGCCGGGCCACCTGGACGAAGAACTGGTCGCAGTCCACCAGGAGGACCCGGGGAGGGGACGGGACAGCCTCGGTCCGCGCCTGTTCCTGGCTCATACCTGTGCTTTCTCCCGGAGGCATGCGTCCTCCAAAACGCTGGTTTCTGCCGGACCGTCGGTCCACCCTCCGGACGCCTGCCGCCTCCGAGGACGCTTGCTCATCCCTGAAATAGACGGACTGAACCTTTTGCCGGCGAGGGGTACTACGAAACTCTCGCGTTCATCAGACGAGCAGGACCCGAATCGATTCCCAGGAAAGGAGAAGCGTTTCCATGTCCTACCCCTTCCAGCTCCCTGAGCTCGGATACGACTACGCCGCACTGGAGCCCCACATCGATGCCCGGACCATGGAGATCCACCACCAGAAGCACCACGGTGGTTACACGAACAAGCTGAACGGCGCCCTGGAAGCCCACTCGGCCTTCCACAACATCAGCGCCGAGCAGATTCTCCGGGGCTTCCCGGGGCTCCCCGAGGCCATCCAGACGGCGGTGAGGAACAACGGTGGCGGCTTTCAAAACCACGCCCTGTTCTGGGAGATCCTCACCCCCGGTGGGGCCGATCGTCCCCAGGGAGAGCTTCTCCAGGCCATGGAGGAGACCTTCGACTCCTTCGACGCCTTCCAGGAGACCTTCAGTAAGGCGGCGGCCTCCCGCTTCGGCTCCGGCTGGGGATGGCTGGTGGTGAATCCCTTCGGCACCCTGGAGGTTCTCTCCACGCCGAACCAGGACAGCCCCCTCATGGACGGGCACACCCCCATCCTGGGGCTCGACGTCTGGGAGCACGCCTACTACCTGAAGTACCAGAACCGCCGTCCCGACTACATCCAGGCCTTCTGGAACGTGGTGAACTGGGACAAGGTGGCCGAGAAGTTCCAAGCCGCCAAGGGAGGTTGGGTCAAGAGCGTCTGAGCTCGGGAGACGCTGCTGCGGCTCTGGCCCGTTCCCGGGGCTCCCCCGGGCTCCCGCCCGGCAGCTCCGGAAGGGCGTCGGCCAGGGCCGGCAGCCCCGGCTCTCCGCTTCACTTCACCGCCACGCCGGCGATGTGGGGGGAGACCAGAGGGAGAGCCACCCGGAAGTGCTCCAGCTCCACCTCCCGGAAGCCGGCCTGGTAGAGGTGCTCCCCGGTGGGCCGGTCCGGGTGGCATCCGTCGCCCAGAGCGCTCCAGAGAGGCTGAATCCCGTGCTGGATCCGCCGGAGCCAGCTGCCCCGGGGGGCGGCCACGTGCTCCATGAAGAGGAAGCGGCCACCGGGTTTCAGGACCCGGAGGATCTCCGCCAGGGAACGGTCCAGTCCGTCCACGGAGCAGAGGACGAGACTGGAGAGGACCGTGTCGACGCTCTCGTCAGGGAAGGGAAGGGACTCGGCGACTCCCTGGATGACCAGGGCTTCCCGGCCGAGACGGCGGGCCTCGTCCCGGTAGTAGGCGTGCATGAAGGGGTTGGGCTCCAGGGCCACGGCCCGCAGCGTGGAGGGAAGGTAGCGGAGGTTCGGGCCGGTGCCGGCGCCGATCTCCACCAGAACCCCCTCCATCTCCCGGAAGAGGTGCTCCTTCCGCTCCCGAACGTGCTCTTCGTACTTCCCCCCCTCCCGGGCCATGAACCAGGCGAAGAGCCGGCCGTACCATCCGTAGTGGTGGGACAAGAACGTTTTCCTTGCCGAAGGAATGGCCCCGGGGAGAACTTTGAATAGAGGGGGCGGTGGCGTCGGGGAGCCCGTTCCGCCACCGACCCGCCCACGACGTCTGGAACCCCGGGAACGGGAGGGGGTTTCCCGATGGGTCCACCTTCGAGCCTGGAGGAGGACCCTTGTGTCGAGGGAATCATATGTTTACTCATTGATCCCGATGACGTCCCGCGGCCCGCCGTCGGCCGCCTCCCGCAGCTCATCGGATTCCATGGGCCCATGACGCAAGACCGAATCCGCCTGATTCAGCCTTCGCGCCCCACCCCGACCCGGGCCAGGGGTTTGATCCTCCTGGCCGCAGCGGTCATGCTCCTCCTGGTGCCGTCCCTCCTGGAGGCTCAGAGCCTCCGGGGATCCCGGACCTCTGTGGACCGGCAGGTCCGGATGGCTCGGCAACACGACTTCACCTTCATGGAGACCCCGGGACAGGTGGAGCGCTTCGTGAGAGCCGGGTACCTGGTTCCCGTCCACGGCAACCGGGACTTCGAGCTGCACCGGGTCTCCTTTCCCTACGCCCGGCCCGAGACCCGGACCTTCATCACCCGGCTGGCGAATCAGTACCGCCGGGCCTGCGGGGAGAAGCTGGTGGTCACGAGCCTGACCCGGCCCAACTCCCGGCAGCCCTGGAACGCCTCGTCCCGCTCCGTGCATCCCACGGGGATGGCGGTGGACATGCGGAGGAGCAACAGTCGGGCCTGCCGGAGCTGGCTGGAGAGCGTGCTTCTCTCCCTGGAGAAGACCGGGGTTCTGGAGGCGACCCGGGAGTACCGGCCACCCCACTACCACGTGGCCATCTTCCCCAAGCCGTACGCCCGCTACGTGGCGAATCTCACGGCCCGGAACCAGGCCCGGGTGGCGGCGTCCGACGTACTGGACTACCAGGTCCGCCGGGGGGATTCCCTCTGGGAGATCGCCCGGAGCCACAACACCACGGTGGACCGCTTGCGGGAGGCGAACGATCTCCGGGGCAGCCGGATCTACGCCGGTCAGGTTCTCCGGGTGCCCCTGGGTCACTGACCGCCGTGCCCGGCCCCTCCTCCTCCCCATCCTCCCCCTTGCGACACGTCCGACCCTCGGGTCTGGAGGGGCGGGAGCGCTACCAGCTCCTCACCTCCCTGGTCGTTCCCCGGCCCATCGGCTGGATCTCCACCTGGTCGGGGGCCGGGGTGGCGAACCTGGCCCCCTACAGCTTCTTCAACGCCCTCTCCGCTTCGCCCATGCTCGTGGGGGTCTCCGTGGGCCGGCGCCGGGGGGAGCCCAAGGACACCCTCCGGAACATCCGTCGGCGGGAAGCCTTCTGCGTGAACGTGGTGTCGGAAGACCTGCTGGAGGCCATGAACCTCTCTTCGGCGGAGGTGGATCCGGAAATCGACGAGTTCGTCCTGACGGGACTGGAGGCGGCCCCGGCCCGGGAGGTGGATGCCCCCTTCGTGGCCCGTGCCCCGGCGGTCCTGGAGTGCCGCCTCTTCCAGGAGGTGGACCTGGGGGAGGCCTCCAGCGTCCTTCTCATCGGGGAAGTGGAGAACGTGGCCGTGCGCGGCGACCTGGAGAGGGTGCCGGGGACGGTGGCCGTGGAGCCCACCGCCCTGAAGCCGGTGGGACGCCTGGGGGTGGACCGCTACAGTCTGCTGAGGGAAGTCCGGGTCCTGCCCCGGCCGCCGAAGCCCTGAGGGTTTGAACAGGAGGGGAAGAGGGAGGCTGCCGCCGGGACTCGGGCCCGGGGCCGCACCCGGCGTTCCCCGGTGAGCCTCGGGACAGCCCCTAATCCACCCAGAGGTCCACGGGGCGGAAGGTGTCTACGTCCACCAGACCCTGGTCGGTGATCTTCAGGGAGGGGATGACTTCCAGCGCAAGGAAGGACATGGCCATGAACGGATCGTGGAGTGGGGAGCCCAGGCCCCGGGCCTCCCGGACCACCCGGTCCAGGTCCCGACGGATGGCCTCCAGGGGCCGGGGAGACATGAGCCCTCCCACGGGGAGGGGAAGATCCTGGAGGACCTCCTCCCTCCGGGCCACGGCGAGCCCGCCCTTCATCTCCGCCACCCTCCGTCCCGCAGTGAGCATGGAGACGTCGTCCACCCCCACCATGACCAGGTTGTGATGATCGTGGGCCACCGTGCCGGCGATGGCTCCTTCCCGGAGACCCAGCCCCGTCACCAGCCCCAGCCCCACCCGACCCGTGCCCCGGTGCCGCTCCACCACGGCGATCTTCAGGAGATCCCTGGAGACGTCGGTCACCACCCTCCCGTCCTGGAGCCGGGGTCGGGCCGTGGTGGCGCCGGTGAGGATCTGGTCCGGGATGGCCTCGATGACCCGGACCTCCCCCTGCCGGGCGGGGATGGCCAGGTCCACCTCTTCCCAGGGGACGGCCATGGAGGGGGCCGGGGGAGAGGTGGGGGGACCCAGGTCCCAGTCCAGGGCCAGACCGTTTCGGGCCGCCTCCCTTCCGCCGGCATAGACCCGGCTCACCTCCAGGGAGCCCAGCTCTTCCACCACCAGCAGGTCCGCCCGGCGCCCCGGCGCGATGGCTCCCCGGTCCTTCAGGCCGAAGTGCTCCGCCGGATTCAGGGTGGCCAGGCGGAGAGCCACCACCGGGTCCATCCCCTCCCGGACCAGCGTCCGGATCATGGCGTCGATCCCCCCCTCGTCCAGGAGGTCCGGGGGCTGCCGGTCGTCGGTGCACAGGGCCACCCGCCGACTGTTCTCCGGGGTCAGGGCCGGGAGGAGATCCAGGAGGTTCCTGGCGTTCGTGGCTTCCCGGAAGAAGACGAAGAGCCCCCGCCGGAGCTTCTCCAGGGCCTCCTCCGGACGGGTGCACTCGTGGTCCGACGAGGGCCCGGCCGCGGCGTAGGCGTTCAAGGCCATGCCCCTCACACCGGGAGCGTGACCGTCCACCACCCGGTCCCGGAAGGCCTCCAGCTTCTCCAGCACCCCGGGATCCCCGTGGATGACTCCGGGGAAGTTCATGACCTCGGCCAGGCCAAGGACCCGGGGGTGGTCCAGGAGGGTCCGAAGGGCCTCGGCGTCCAGCTCCGCACCGGCCGTGCCCATGGGCGTGGCGGGCACGCAGGAGGAGGCCATGACGAATACCGTCAGGGGCAGGTTTTCGCTGGCCCGGAGCATGTAGTGGATCCCCTCCAGGCCGTGGACGTTGGCGATCTCGTGGGGATCGGAAATGACGGTGGTGGTGCCCCGAGGGAGGACGGCCCGGGCGAACTCCCGGGGCGTGGCCAGACTGGACTCCACGTGCACGTGGGCGTCCAGGAGCCCGGGCACCAGATATCGACCCTCCAGGTCCACCACCTCCCGGCCCTCGTAGCCCTCCCCCAGGCCTGCGATGAGGCCGTCCCTCACCGCCACGACCACCTCTTCCACCTCGCCGGTGAGGACGTTGACCACCCGGCCGTCCCGGAACACCAGGTCCGCCGGAGCGTCTCCTCGGGCCGTGGCCAGGAAGTCGGGATCCAGCATGGGTGTCCTTTCGCCGGGGTGGTGGAAGGGCAGACTGTAGTCCAGGGGCAATGTGGTCGATACTCACCCTGGAGGCCACCCGGCGCCGGTGCGGAGGGTGAGCCCCCTCTCATCGGTGCCCTTCCGGTGTTCCCGGAGCCCTCTTTCGACCCTCGTCCGGGATCCGAGCCCACGTCTCATTCCCGGAGCATGGAAAGGACGACGAATGGAGACCCTCTCCGTGGTGCTTCTGGCCCCACCGAGCCCCCTCCGGGACCGGGTGCGGGACGTCGTGTCCGGTGCCGCCCCCTCTCCCTCCCTGGAGGTAATGGATTCCGTGGAGGCCTTTCTGTCTCGAGAGAACGGCCAGGCGGAGGAAGAACCAGAGGCCCGGTCCGGAGTCCAGGAGGAGGAGGGGGGCGTTCTTCTCATGGGCCCCGGGCTGTCGGCGGAGGACATGCTGAGGCTTCTCCGGAGCCAGCGGGACCGGCCGGGATCCTGGGTGACCCTCCTCCTGGAGGGGGAGGGAAGCACGGGTATGAAGCCCGACGAGGCGGACGACCTTCGGGCCTGGCCCCTCACCCTGGGCCATCCCCTCCCGCCTTCCCAGGTGGCCGTCAAGGCGGCGGATCCGCAGAAGGAGGGACCCATCCTGGACCTCCACTGGGTCCTTCGTGTCGTGGCCCGGGCCCGGCACGACCTGAACAACCCCCTGACCTCCGGCCTTGCCGAAGTCCAGCTCCTTCTCATGGACGAGCATCCCCCGGAGGTCCGGGAGTCCCTGGAGACCATCCAGGAGCAGTTCCGTCGTCTCCGGGACATGGTGGCCGAGCTCACCGTTCTCCGGGTCCCCCGGGCCCGGAAGGACAAGGAAGAGGACTGAGGCTCCATCCGGTGGGGACGGGTCGCATTTTGCGACAGACGTTCATTGTACATTGCAAGCAAATGGTGTACTGTGAGAAGGACAGGGGCCGCGCTCCCGCCCGGGGACCGGCCCCGTTCCCCAGGAATCCCAGGATGAACGCCTCGTGATCGGCCACAGCTCCGAGACCCGCTTCACCTTCCGGAGACGAGATCTGCTCCGCTGGCTGTACCTGGGCCGCCTGACCCTGGTGACGGGGATTCTCTCCGGAGCCCTCCTGGCGTGGCGGGGGGCCGAGCCCACCCAGACCTTCCTGGCCACCATCATGTTCGTGGCGGCCACCCTTCTCACAGGGGGGTCCTACTGGTATACCCACGTCCAGGAGGAGGAGCCGGGAGACAGCTTCGTCTACCTCCAGATACTCTTCGACGTCCTCCTGGTGACGTCGGTGGTTCACGTCACGGGAGGCGGCGACAGTCCCTTCGCCTTCCTCTACATCCTGGTCATCTCCGCCGGCGCCCTCCTCCTTCCCCTCCCGGGAGGGGTGCTGGTGGGGATCCTGGCCACGATCCTCTTCTTCGTCGACACGGTCTGGCTCCATCAGGCCACCGTCTCCGTGGACGTGCTGCTCCAGATGGGGCTCTTCGCCTCCGTGGCCCTGGTCTCGGGGTGGTTGGGGGACCGGGTTCGACGAGCGGGCCTGGCCCTGGGAGAGGTGGAGTCGGCCCTGCGGCGCCTGCGCCTGGACACCGGCGACATCCTGTCCAGCATCAACTCCGGCGTTCTCACCGTGGATGCCGGCGGGCGGCTCCTCTACCTCAACCCGGCGGGGGAAGCCATGCTGGGCCTGGAGTCCAGGGAGTGGCTGGGGGAGCCGGTCATGGGGAAGCTGGACCAGGTGGCCCCGGGGATGGGGACCGTCCTCCGACGGTCCGTGGAGAAGAAGAAGCCCGTGGCCCGCTACAAAGCCGTGGCCCACCAGGAGAACTCCGACGTGGTCCTGGGCATGAGCACGAACATCCCCTGGTGGGAGGAGGGAGAGGCCCAGTCCGTGACGGCCATCTTCCAGGACATCACGGACCAGGACCGGGTGGAGGCCCTGAATCGCCGGACGGCCAGGCTGGAGGCGGTGGCGGAGCTCAGCGCCTCCCTGGCCCACGAGATCAAGAACCCCCTCTCCTCCATCCGCAGCGCCGTGGAGCAACTCTCCAGGACGGGGCTGAGGGGAGACGACCGGGAGCTCCTGGAGCGGCTGGTGGTGAAGGAGTCGGACCGGCTGAGCCGGCTCCTGTCGGAGTTCATCGAGTTCTCGGCCCTCCGCATGGGCCGGACCCGAAGCGTGAACCTCCCGGGTCTGGTGAGGGACTGCCTGGAGGTGGTTCGCCAGCACCCGGACGTGGAGGAAGGGGTGGAGTTCCGGGAAGCAGGGCTGGACGCCGAGCTCCGGATCCCCGGAGACGAGGACCTCCTGCACCGGGCCGTCTTCAACCTGATCCTGAACGCGGCCCAGTTCGCCGGGCCCCGGGGGAGGGTGCGTCTGGAGTTGCTGGACCGGGGGGAGTGCGAACCTCCCAGGGGGACGAACCTGGAGTCCCCGATCTGTCTCCGGATCTCGGACTCGGGCCCCGGCGTGGACCCGGACGATCTTCCCCGGATCTTCGATCCCTTCTACACGAATCGGCCCGGGGGTAGTGGCCTGGGGCTGGCCCTGGTCCACCGGGCGGTGGAGGCCCACAAGGGAGCCGTCATGGTGGAGGATGGGCCGGACGGCGGGGCGGCGTTTCTCCTGTACCTCCCCGGGGAGAGCCCGGTGGAGGTCCGGACCGAATCCCGGGAGGTGTCGTGAGCACGACGGCGAGCAAGAAGATCCTGCTGGTGGACGACGAGACGGGCATCCTGGACACCCTGGGCATCCTCTTCCGGGGGGAGGGCTACGAGGTGTTCACGGCCCTGGGGGGCAAGGAGGCCATGGGCATCATGGCCCAGGAGAAGCCCGATGTGGTGGTGACGGACATCCGGATGCCCGGCACCACGGGCCTGGACGTCCTTTCCTTCGCCCGGGAGGTGGATCCCGAGACCCCGGTGATCCTCATGACCGCCCAGGCCTCCCTCCAGTCCGCGGTGCGAGCCGTGAACGAAGGGGCCTACTACTACCTCCAGAAGCCCTTCGCCAACGACGAGCTCCTGGCCATCTGCCGCCGAGCCTGGGAAGCCCGGACCCTGAAGGCCGAGAATCGGGAGCTTCGGCAGGAGATCAAGAAGCGGGACAGCCGAGGCGCCGACCGGCCCATCGGCAAGTGCCGGGCCTTCACCGAGGTCCTGGAGCTGGGGGAGACTGTGGCTCCCACGGACTCCACCCTCCTCCTCAGTGGGGAGAGCGGGACGGGCAAGGAGGTTCTCGCCCGCTACATCCACCGCCTTTCCCACCGTTCCGACGGGCCCTTCTTCTCCATCAACTGCGGCGCCCTCCCCGAGAGCCTCCTGGAGAGCGAGCTCTTCGGTCACGTGAAGGGCTCCTTCACCGGGGCCGTGAAGGACAAGGAGGGTCTGTTGGTGGCGGCGGAGGGTGGAACCTTCTTCCTGGACGAGATCGGGGAGATGAGTCCCGCCACCCAGGTGAAGCTCCTCCGAGCCCTCCAGGAGCGGGAGGTCATCCCGGTGGGCTCCACGGACGCGGTGCCCGTGGACGTGCGCATCATCGCCGCCACGAACCGGGACCTGGAGGAGGAGATCTCCCAGGGACGCTTCCGCACGGACCTCTACTACCGCCTCAACGTCATCGCCCTCCACCTGCCTCCCCTCCGGGACCGACGGGAAGACGTGCCCCTCCTGACCCGGTTCTTCCTGGAGCGCATGGCCGAAGAGAACCCGGACGTGGACGCTCCCACCCTCTCCGAGGAGACCATGGAGACCCTCCTGGACTACGACTGGCCCGGGAACGTCCGGGAGCTGGAGAACGCCCTGGAGCGTGCCGCCGTGGTGGCCGGGGGGTCCGAGATCCGGCCCGGACACCTGCCGGAGCGGATCCTGGAAGCTCCCAAGCCCCGCCTGGTGCAGGGAGAGCCCCCGCCGAACCCTCCCATGGAGGTCATCGAGCGGGCCTACATCGAGTGGGTGCTCCGGGCCGAGGACGGCAACAAGAGCCGGGCGGCGGAGGTCCTGGGCATCGACCCCTCCACCCTCTACCGGAAGCTGAACCGCTACGGGTTGAACCCCTGAGATTCCTTCCACCCCCTTTTTCCACCCCCTTTGAGACGCGCCCATGAGCGATACCCTTCGGCACTCCGTCATCTTCCCGGGGCTACGGGACGAGGAGCTCCCCTGGGAGGATGTCACGGTCTCCGTGGTGATCCCCGCCTTCAACGAGATCCACACCGCCGAGAGCCTCCTCCGGCGGGTGGCGAAGGTGCCTCTGAAGAAGGAGGTCATCGTGGTGGACGACGGCTCCACCGACGGCACCCGGGAGCTCCTGTCGGAGCTGGAGGGAGAGGGGCTCATCGACGCCCTGGTCTTCCACGAGGAGAACCAGGGGAAGGGAGCCGCCCTCCAGACGGGGTTCCAACGGGCCACGGGAGACGTGACGGTGGTCCAGGACGCGGACCTGGAGTACGACCCCATGGAGCTTCCCCTCCTCCTGCATCCCATCATCTCCGGGAAGGCCGACGCCGTCTACGGGTCCCGCTTCCTGGGAGGGCCCCACCGGGTGCTGTTGTTCTGGCACTCCGTGGGGAACACCTTCCTCACCCTCCTGAGCAACATGCTCACGGACCTGAACCTCACGGACATGGAAACCTGCTACAAGATGGTCCGGACGGAACTCCTCCAGAGCCTGCCTCTCTCGGCGAAGCGCTTCGGGATCGAGCCGGAGCTCACGGCCCGCCTGGCCCAGGCCCGGGCCCGGATCTACGAGCTTCCCATCAGCTATCACGGCCGCTCCTACGCCGAGGGGAAGAAGATCAACTGGAAGGACGGAGTGGCGGCCCTCTGGTACATCCTCCGCTCGAACCTGCTGGGGGAGCGGGCCCGGCCCTGGAAGCCCACCAGGGAGGCCCCGTGGGAGCGGGCCCTCCGGGAGGCCGGCGACCAGGAAGAGGGGGAGAAGGGGACCGGAGGGGCGGCGTGACCTCCATCGTGCCGATAAGTCCGGGCTCCGGTCCGGAGGAGGTGTCCTGGTGAAGCTCTGGGAATCGCCCTTTCGGAGTCTCCGGGTAGCCGCCGTCCTGGCCGGGGCCCTGGCCGTCCTGGTCTTCCTGAACAGCCTCTACAACGAGTGGGCCTTCGACGATCTCCACATCATTGCCTCCCACGAGGCCATCCACAGCCTCGAGACCCTGCCCCAGGCCCTCCTGGCACCCTACTGGCCCGGAGAGTACGGGGAGGACCTGGGCCTGTGGCGTCCGGCCATCACGGCGGTCTACGGCCTGCAGTGGGCTCTGTGGGACGGGGTCCCCACAGGGTTCCACGTAGTGAACGTCCTGCTTCACGCCGGCGTCACAGTCCTGGTGGTCCTTCTGCTGGGGCAAATCCTCCCGGTGGCCGGGGCCCTGGTGGGTGGGTTGATCTTCGCCGTCCACGCCGTCCACGTGGAGGCCGTGGCCAACGTGGTGGGGTTGGCCGAGGTTCTGGCGGCTCTGTTCTACCTTTCGGCCTGCCTCCTCATCCTCCGGGGCGGTGAGAGACTGGGGCCCCTTCGCCTCCTGGGGGTCTTCGTCCTCTTCGCCCTGGGTATGCTCACGAAGGAGAGCGCCGTGACCCTACCCGGCGTGGTGCTCCTCCTGGACTCCACCCGCCGGGACCTGGGGCCGAAGGACCTGGGAGGCTACCTCCGGGCCCGTTGGCCCCTCTACGGAGGCCTGGTCGTCATCGCCGCGGGCATCCTCTGGGCCCGGACGGCGGTCCTGGGCTCGGTGGCCAGCGCCTTCGCCCCCCTGGGCGCCCACCTCCTGGAGGAGGTTCCCCGGATCTGGACCGTTGCCACCACCTGGCCCCACATCGTCCGGCTCCTCTTCTTCCCCCTGGAGCTGGTGTCGGACTACGCCCCGGCGGTGGTGCCCATCGCCCTGGGATGGAATGCCCAGAACCTGGTGGGAGTGGCCCTGGTTCTCCTCTTCCTGGTCCTGGCCCTGGTGAGCTGGCGGCAGGGGCCCATGAGCCCCCACGAGCTGGCTCCCCGGGCTCTGGGCTGGGGCGTGGTCTGGTTCGTCATCACCCTGTCGCCCACCTCCAACCTCCTTTTCCTCTCCGGCATCCTCCTCTCGGAGCGGACCCTCTACCTCCCCTCGGTAGGGTTCGTGGCGGCGGCGGCCTGGGGCGTTCTCGCCCTGCTCCGGGTCCGGCCCCGGGTGGCCGTGACCATGCTCGTCCTCTTCCTGGGATTCCTGGGAGGAAGGACCTGGACCCGGAATCCCACCTGGAAGAACAACCTGGAGGTCTTCAATACCCTCCTGGTGAACCATCCGGAGGCGGGACGGGCCCAGTGGCTCCTGGGAGACGCCCTCTTCGACGTGGGGAGGGCCCGCGACGGTCTTCGGGCCTACCGGGCGGCCGTGGGAATCCTGGGAGGGCACTACATCCTCCTGGGCAAGATGAGCCAACGGTTCATGGACGCCGGCTACCAGGACGCCGCAGAGCACCTCCTGCGGCAGGCCTGGAACGACCGACCGGAGCTGGGCTACGCCCCGGGGCTCCTGGCCAGTCTCTACCTCCGTCAGGAACGCTTCTCCGAAGCCGGGGAGGCGGCCCGGGCCAGCCTCCGTGCCGATTCCACGGATCCGGTCCAGCACCACATCCTGGCCCGTGCCATGAAAGAGCAGGGGCGCCTGGAGGACGCCGTCCGGGCCCGGGAGGCCTCCATCCGGCACGGGGAAGGGGAGCGCTGGCAGCAGTGGGGGTGGCTGGCGGAGCTGCAGGTGGCCCGGGGCGACACCGCCGCCGCCCTCCGGGCCATGGATTCGGCCCGGGTCCGGGCTTCCGGTCCCCGGGCCATGGAGGGAGTGGACAGCGTCCTGGCGGGCCTGGGTCTGGCTCCGGACTCCCTGAGCGGTGAGGAACCGCCGGGCCCTTCAACGCCGGGGCGCTCGTCGGCCTCGGGGCCAGGGCCGGAACCCGGGGGCCGGGACCGGGGAGAAAATGCAAGAGATTCGCAGAATCCAAGAGAAACGGCCCCGAAAAGCATGATCCCAGGTCTATGATCTGATCTCCTAAATCCATTATCTATAATAACTTATGGCATAGCGGCATCGATCTGGACCCGCCTTTGCATTTCACAGGGGCCGGAACGAAGGACCAACGCGAATCCGTTACCTCTGTCCTCAACCCTGTTTCACCTGTTTCATCTGTCTCATCCTCTGAGAGGAGTCGCACCATGAGGGACCAGAAAGGTTTCACCCTGATCGAGCTCCTGATCGTCGTGGTGATCATCGGAATCCTGGCGGCCATCGCCATTCCGAAGTTCTCCGCCACCCGTGAGAAGGCCTACGTGGCCGCCATGAAGTCGGACCTGAAGAACCTGGCGAGCCAGCAGGAGATCTACTACGCCGACGGGAACTACG
>CAZZEL010000095.1:9555-15717 GCA_964652625.1 uncultured Gemmatimonadaceae bacterium | reverse complement strand
TCGGGTCCGAAGACCCCGTCGCACGTACCGAACCATGGCTAAGGGCTCGGACTCCGGCGAGAAAGGGGCCCCTCGTGAACCCAGAAGGCCGCCCATCGTGGTACCGAGAGGAGACAAACACTCCTCCAAGCGGTCCACAATAGGCCGAATCAAGGATCTTCTTCCCTTCCAGGAGCCCTCCTCGA
Source organism: uncultured Gemmatimonadaceae bacterium (assembly GCA_964652625.1). Taxonomy (GTDB): domain Bacteria; phylum Gemmatimonadota; class Gemmatimonadetes; order Longimicrobiales; family Gaopeijiaceae; genus CAZZEL01. Next base: position 15,532 of record CAZZEL010000095.1, on the reverse strand, counting down.
AAGAGGATGAAAGGGAGGACGCCCCGGATGAGGGAGAGGCGAAGTGGCAACCGACCAGGGAGCCTGTAGAGCGCTCTACGATTCAGATGCTGCCGGGTCGGCTTCGCCCGGTGGATCCGGAGGTCCTGGAACAGGAGATTCGCTTTCTCAGAACCGCCCACCCCGAGCAGGGTATCACCCTGGGGTGGAACCTGGGGGATCCGCCCGAGCACATCACGCTGAATCATTCCTCCATCAAGCCCCTTCACGCCCGAATGACCTTTCGGGAAGGGTCCTGGTGGATAGAGAGCCTTCACCGACTTGATCACGTCACTGTCAATGGTGATCCTGTTCCTTTTGGGGACTCACCAAGGAAGCTCGAAGACGGCGACACCCTGCGCTTGGGAGCGGTCCTCTTCCGCTTCGGTTTCCCCTGATTTCGAGAAGGCACCGAATCCGACATGGCCCTTGATGCTTTGAAGGCCGCAATCCAGGACATGGACGGGAATCTCGAGCTCGTCCGGGAGTTGGGTCGCGGAGCCACGGCCATCGTCTATCTGCTACGAGATCGCCAACTGGAACGGGATGTGGCCCTGAAAGTGATTCGGGGCGGAGTGGGGGTGGATGCCGAGGCCATTGCCCGTCTGGAGCGGGAGGCCCATCTGGTCGCTCAGCTTCAGCACCCCAACATCGTCAAGTTGTATGGCACCCATCGCCTGCCCGACGAAGGCGTCGCTCTCCTCATGGAGCACGTCCCCGGCAGAAACCTGAAGGAGATTCTCAGGAAGGAGGGGGCCCTGCCGGTCCCCGTAGTGATGAAGATTCTGCAGGATGTGGCTTCGGCGCTTGCCTACGCGCACCGTCGTCGGATTGTCCATCGGGACGTGAAGCCGGAGAACATCTACATTGACGAAGAGGTCGGCGCCGCACGTCTGGCTGATTTCGGCGTGGCCAGGCCCTGGGACCAGGATAGCCGACTCACCCTCCCCGGGGCTTCTCTCGGGACGCCTGCCTACATGTCCCCGGAGCAGATCGACGGGGAGGAGGTTGACGGCCGGAGTGACGTCTATAGCCTGGGCCTCGTCGGCTACGAGATGATCCTTGGGCGCCACCCCTGGGAAGACGAAAACGTCTTTTCCACCATCTTCAAACAGAAGAACGAGGTTCTCTCCCTGGATCTTCCCGGGTTGGACAGATATCCGATGCTGGCTAGGATTCTGGAAGGAGCCCTGGAGAAGGACCCGGAAAGCCGCCCTGAATCCGCCGATGTCTTCCTGGCTCGCCTGAAAGAGGTGGTGCCGGGCGGCAGACCGGTCGATCCCGGGCCCCTTCGGGAGATGGAAGGGGCAGAGGGAGCTGGTGGCCGAGGGGAGTCCAGGAGTACAGATCGGGGTGAGATACCGTGGGACGATATCGACTGGACCTCGCCTCCTGACAAATCTCCCGCCATCGACTGGCCGGACTTCCGGGATACCTCGGGCGAGGGGCGAGTCCCCGAGGACCGTGACCGATCCTCGGAGGAGGACGTCGACGAAGACACTGCGGATTCCCGCACGCCCCTCAAGAAGGGGAGGGGCAAGGCTCGGATCTGGATCTGGGCGGCCGCAGCCGTGATCCTCTTCGTCGGAGGCTACGGTATCTTCCGCTGGTATCTTTCCGAGGGAGAACCAGGAGACCTTGCCGAGTCCGCCTCCATGGTCCGGGGGCCCGAACCCACCTCCCCACCACCTTCGGAACCGGCGGTCCGTGGGGTGGAGGACCTGACGGAAGTGTCCCTTCTGGCCGTGGGCGAAACAGAGGCGGAGGGCGAAGTAGGTTCATCCATGAGGCTCGCCGCCCGGGTAACGGGTCCCCAAAGCTCTCCCGTTGAGAGGGCCGCGGTCATCTTTCGGATCCTGGAGGGGGAGGGAACCCTGACGGAGGACCGGACGGAGACAGGAACGGACGGTTTGGCGGAAGTCGAAGTCCAACTGCCCCGAGAGCCTGATACCATCTCGGTGGGAGCTTCGCTGGCCGGGGTTTCCGGCCCTGAGATCCGCTTTCACGTCAGGGTCGCGCCCGGCCAGCCACAGGAGGCCCGGATCATCGTTGGTGACACCCAGACAGCGCCTTCCGGTGAGACGCTCCCGGCATTTCTCGGGTTGAGGGTGCGAGATGAATTCGGGAATTTCGTTCCTGGCGTTCCCGTCCGGTTCGACGTGAGGAGTGGCGGAGGGAGCGCTAGCCCGGATCGCACCGTAACCGATGATGTGGGGCGGGCTTTTACGCGATGGACCCTCGGTCCCTCAGCCGGTCTCCAGACCCTGGCTGCCATCGTGCCCGGCCCCCGGGACAGCGTCTTGACGTTTCAGGCCACGGCCACGGCGGAGGAAGCTCCGGAGTCCGACCCGGCACCCCGGACGGCTCAGCCCACGCCACTGCCCCCGCCTGGACCGGCACGGGTGCGTCCGAATCCCCTCGCCATCGGCGGCAGTCACGTGTGCCGGCTACGGAATGAGCGTGCCTCATGCCGGGGAGCCTCTGACCGCGGTCAGATCGGGCAGGATCGCATACCCGCCAAGCTGATGGCGCTGGCCGCCGGGGTCTCCCACACCTGCGCACTGGACGAGGGGGGGGAAGCATGGTGTTGGGGAGCGAACGAGTCCGGTCAGCTGGGAGACGGATCCACAGAGGACCGAAGCACACCGGCACCCGTGGCCACCGAAATCCCGTTTTCCCTGCTCGCCGCCGGTCTTTCCCACACCTGCGGGCTGGACAGCCGCGGTATCGCCCATTGCTGGGGACGCAATCTGAACGGTCAGCTGGGAGACGGCACCAGGTCGGATCGCCGCCGTCCCGCCCCCGTCTCGGGCAATTTGAGGTTTGAGAGTCTAACCGCAGGCTGGAATCACACCTGCGGACTCACCCCCTCCGGCCAGGCCTATTGCTGGGGCTTGAACGAAGAAGCCCAGCTAGGGGATGGCACCAGGGTGGATCGCCTTTCACCGACGCGGGTCACGGGGGATTTTCGCTATCTGACGGCTGGGGCCCGGCACACCTGCGGCATCGACGATCAGGACCAAGTACTGTGCTGGGGAGACAACCGCTTCGGCCAATTGGGGAGTGGCATGCAGCCCGAAACGCAGGCCCTTCCTTCTCCCACCTCGGACCTGCCTGCACCGGCGAATACTCTCGCTGCCGGGGCCATGCATACCTGCGCACTCCTGAGAGATGGCTCCACCCTCTGCTGGGGCCAGAACCTCCACGGACAACTCGGTAATGGGACCACGGAGACCTCGCCGGTCCCGATGCCGTTGGCCGGAGAACTCGGGTTCTCCAACCTCTTCGCGGGAGGGGGCGTGACCTGTGCCTTCACTCCGGCCGGGGACGAATACTGCTGGGGCTTGAACCAGGGTGGGCAACTGGGCGATGGCACCCGAACCAATCGTTCCGTCCCCGTGCCCGTGGGGCGGGAATGACCGGCACCCAGCCCCGGTGACTCGCTGGCCACAGGCGAAGATCTCTTGGCCGGACTCGGGTCTTCTCCGCCGCAAGTAGCGGAAGCTGGCCCCGAGTCTCCTCCGGCCGCCCTTCCCTGCGGCGCGCGTGTCACGGCCCCTTCTTTCTCTGCCTCCCCGCGCCCCGGGCAGCGAAGAGGCGTCAGAGGTTCTGAGGCTTCCCGGCGACGATCACCCCTCGCTTCGGGTCCATGGTGATGACCTGTCCGGTTTCGATCTTCGTCAGGGCCCGGGACACCCCGACGATGACCGGGATGCCCAGGCTGAGGGCGGCGATGGCGGCGTGGGAGGTCAGGCCTCCCTGCTCCACCACCAGGCCGGCACATTTCTCCATGGCCGGGATGAAGTCCCGGTTCGTCATCTCCGTGACCAGGATATCCCCCTCCTGAGCCCCGGCCACAGCGTCTTCGGCCCGAGGGGCGACCAGGGCCCGGCCCGTGACCACCTCCTGGCCGATTCCCACGCCCTGGGCCAGCACCGTCGAGACCGACTCCACCTTGATCAGGTTGGTCGTGCCGGGCATACCCATGGGCACCCCCGCCGTGATGACCACGGTGTCACCCTCCTGGAGCATGCCCACGTCCGTGGCAGCCTGGACGACGGACTCGATGAGGCTGTCGGTGTCGTGGCCCTTGGCAATCAGCAAGGGCATCACGCCCCAGACCAGGTTCAGCTCCCGGAGCGTCTCCTTCTTGGGGGTGGGGGCGATGACGGTGGCTGCCGGTCGGAAGCGGGACACCTGCCGGGCCGTGGAGCCCGAGTGAGTGGCGGTGATGATGGCCGTGGCATCCAGGGCCTTGGCGATCTGGCAGGTGGCAGCGCTGATGGCCAGGCCCACGGTGTGGTCCGGCAACTGGCGCAGGTTGGGAAGCATGTTGGCAACCAGGGTCGGCTCCGTCTGCTCAGCGATGCGGGCCATGGTCTTGACGGTCTCGACGGGGAACTCCCCCACGGCCGTCTCATTGGAAAGCATCACGGCGTCGGTACCGTCGAGGATGGCGTTGGCCACGTCGCTGGCTTCGGCACGGGTGGGCCGGGGAGCGGTCACCATCGAATCCAGCATCTGGGTCGCCGTGATGACCGGCTTGGCGGCTTCGTTGCAGAGGGCGATGATCTTCTTCTGATGGAGGGGCACCTGCTCGGCGGGCGTCTCAACGCCCAGGTCCCCCCGAGCCACCATGATGCCGTCGGCGACGGCGATGATCTCCTCCAGGTCCTGGAGCGCCTCCTGACGCTCGATCTTGGCGATCACCGGCGTCCGCCGGTGGAAGCTCTCCAGGTAGTCCTTGGCCTCGAGGACGTCACTCGCCCGCTGCACGAAGCTGACGGCCAGGAAGTCCACACCGTGTTGGACCCCGAAGAGGATGTCTTCCTTGTCTTTCCCGCTCAGGGCACTGACGTGCATCCTCACGCCGGGAAAGTTGACGCCCTTGCTGGACTTCAGCGTTCCACCGATGACCACACGGCAGATCAGCGCTTCTCCGTCCCTCCCCGTGGCTCGCAGTTCCAGCCGGCCATCGTCGAGGAGGACCGTGGCTCCGTCCGGGATGCCGTCGGGGATGTGCGGATAGGAAACGTAGAGGAACTCGGACGTGCTCGTTTCGTCGCCGCTGACCAGACGTAGCTCATCCCCCGACGTCAGATGGGCCTCACCCCCGGCGACCTGGCTGACCCGGATCTTGGGCCCTTGCAGGTCCTGCATGATGGCGATGGGTCGCTGCAGGTCCCGGGCCGCTTCGCGTATACGCTGCACAACCTCGGCATGGCCGTCGTGGGTGCCATGGGAGAAGTTGAGGCGGAATACGTCGACGCCGGCGTTGATCAGTTGGTATATCCGCTCCACGGAACGGCTGGCAGGGCCGACGGTGGCCACGATCTTGGTCCGCCGCTGCCGAGGGCGCCGGCTTTCTTCGTCGGTCGTGATCGTGGTTTTCAACAACGTTGTCATTTCAGGGCCATCGTCCCGGTATCAGAGAGATTCTCCTCCACACACACCTCCACATACCACTCTTGCCCCCTCCCCGTTCGTTCCGCCCATGTTCTTTCGGCAGCCTCAGGGGCCGCAGGGTCCCCGGGATTCCGAGCGTTGGGTCAGTCCGGTAGGGAAAGGCAGGGAAACGACGAGGCCCCGAGGGTTCCGAGGAACTCTAGATCGGGCAGGCGGGATAGGCAAGGACGGCAACCGACAACGTCAATTTCGCCCCCGATATCCAGCCGCCGACACTCCTGGTGACCGGTCGGCAGGACGAGGAACACCGCTGGCTCTCCAGGGGGCTTCCTCTCTGGGGTCTCCTGAAGGAGCCCGAGGAGAGGCCCGGGTCTACCCTTGGTCCACCCGGGGCACGAGGCTCCTGCAGAGCCATCATTCTCGAGAAGGCCATGTCGAGAAGGAGGGCCGTCGTGCCTGTCCGCTCCGAGGGGTGAGAGAGTGCCGGTGCGGTCCGAAGACCACGTCCCTGAAGGTAGCTGGTACGATTACGGACAAGCAGGTAGAATTGTCG
>CAZZEL010000095.1:0-9455 GCA_964652625.1 uncultured Gemmatimonadaceae bacterium | reverse complement strand
GACCACGTCCCTGAAGGTAGCTGGTACGATTACGGACAAGCAGGTAGAATTGTCGTAATCGAATCTTCCCAATCCGAACCCTGCCTCTTCGATCGGCCCGCTCCAACCTGCCGGAGGAGGGCATCCCGGAGTCTGACGGGTGATTGCCGCCGGCCCGACCCGGGGGGGAGGCTGGTCGGGCCACGGGTCCGGGGGACGAAAACGACATCAGGAGAAGCCCCATGTCGTTCCTCCGCGCCGCTTCGATTCGCGCTTTGCCGCTCGTAACTCTCGCTGTTGCCTCTCTCCTCTGTGGAGGATGCGGCGACGGCGATCCCTCCGGGGTCGATCCGAACCTCGATGAGCCTCCGGGGGACACCCTCCCCACTGCGCCGGATACCACGCCGGCTGCACCATCGGGTACGGTCGTGGGCACAGTGAACAAGAAGGAGATCGGGGGAACGGGTCTGAAGATCTTCTCAGCCAGCGACACCACTGTTTCCGGCCAGGTCCAGGACTCCACATTTCAGACTGTCGTCGCCGACTCCTCCGCTCAGCTCGTCTTCGCCCTGGACGAGGAGGAGGCCCTCCGAGGTCTCGCTCTGACAATTCCCGATTCATCCGGTCCCGCCGGGAACGGGAGTCAGGGTCAACTCAAGGTCGACGCCGAGAGCACGGCCATGAGCCTCCTCTTTCTCACGCCAGGGATCCTGGCCACCCGACCGGAGGTCGCTGAAGAGCGAGCGTCCGAGCTCCGTTCGTACAACTGCTTCCAGCCCCTGGTGGATCATCTGCGATCGACCTTACCAGCAAGGTCGTTGAACAGCCTCACGGCAGAGGACGACGCCTTGGAGGACCTGCTTACTGCCTGTGTCACGGAGTGGATGGCCTCCCACCCCATCCCCGGTACCTCAAGCTCGATAGAGGGCCAATCCCTCCCGGTCCGGGCATCCACCAAGGAAGGGGGAGTGATTCTCGATGCCCAGACCTTCACCGAAGCCTATTTCAATGGCCAGTTCCGGGTGGACATCGTGGATTCCACGATCGTGAAGAGGGACGGCATACCGATTCTAGTGGGGGTGAAGGACTCCATCCAGAACAGCGCCTTCAGGTTCGTCCAGATCTATCGCCAGGACATCCCCATCACCGGAGAGGAGGCGTGGGAGGCCATCGCCTCGAACAGGAAACCGCATAAGGCCGGGATTCCCTGGCTCCTGGGCGGGATGACCGGCATGTCCTGGGGCAGTCTCTTCACGCTTTCGTTCACGGACCCGTCCACCATGACCGACGATCTCAACTTCCGGCGGTACAAGGACCCCCAGGAACCGGGATCCGAATACTGGGTGAAGACGGCGAAGTACTGGTTCCTTGGGCCGGGATACACCCTCCCCGGCCATCATCTGCCCAATACCATGCCCCCGGACTACCATGACGCGAGCCTGGCCTGGGGCGCCACGACCATCATGTACATCGTGCTCCCGGCCGTCTCCGTCGCCGCTGCTGGGATCAGCAGTCCCAAGGATCTGAAGAACCGGACGGACGCCCTGGTCGGCCTCTGGAGACACCTGGACAAGCTCGGGATGGGCCCGGATCTCCATGCCCTGATGGCCTGGAAGGGAAGCCTGTTGGATCCCGAGTTCCTCAAGAAGTACAAGAAGTTCGTGGTGGATGTCTTCACGAGTATCGCCTTCGACGACGAGGCGCTGAAGATGCTCCAGGAGCTGGGGGGCTCCAGTGCCGCCCTTGCGACTTTCGGGAAAGCCGTCGGCCACATAGGCGTCGCCTTCGCACTCTCGAATGTGGTCATGGCTCTCAGCGTCTGGAACAGAATACCCGCCTTCGGATCCTACCGGGTCCGGGGACTCGGTGATCGCTACACCATCACCGTGAGTCCTGAAGAGATCGAAACCGGACTCAGCCAGACGACCATCCGAGTCTTGATGGAAGACGTCACGGGGCAGTTCAGGAAGTGGGACCGGCAGGTGCGATTCGAGGCCCTGAGCGAGAAGGGATCCCTCAGACTCCCCAACGGGGAGGAATGGGATTTCTTCCAGTACACGTTCACCGATACCCTCGGCTTTGCCGAGGTCCAGTACCGGAGCACCAGCCCCCAGGAGTCCGTGGATTCCATTCGAGTCGCCATGTTCCCCCCTGGTCCCGGCGAGGGAATCCTCATGGAGGATACGGTAACCGTTACGGTCACGGACACGCTGGACGGATACACCGTTTACACCCTACCCGGGTGGGATGAGACCAGGAAGCCCCAGTATCGGGTCTTCGGGATCGACAAGAACATCTGTGAGGAAGACCAGCACGTGAATTACTGGTCGAAGAACATCTTCGACGGCAAACCGGGCTGGACTCTCCTCGGCGAAGGAGAGACATGGACCCAGACCTTCAAGGCCGAGGAAGGCCACGGCTGTGTCATCGTGGGGACCCATTCAGGCGTTGAAGTGGATGCCATCCGGTTTCCAAACGGGAAACACATCACCCTCGCCAAGAACAAGCTGGGCCACTACGTCTTCAAGCCCGACGGCGTCGGGATCAGCAACATCCACAAACCCTACTCCTTCGAGAGCTGGATCGGGGACGACGGAAAGAAGAAATGCACGATTGAGCCGGGGGAATACGGGTACTTCGACAGCAAAACGGGAGAGCTCATCAATTCCATGGATTTCACCGGGGCGCCCGACAAAAAGGCCGACGAGCTGGGAATACCTTTCGAATGTCTCGATGACCCCGAAGACAAGAGAGTCTTCCATGGGTTCTTCCTGTTGCCCGCCATCGTCACAGGGGGTCAGGAGGGAACGGCCGCCGACTCCCTTCCTCCTCCCGCACGCTGACAACTGTTGTCCGTGATGGCCTCTCCTACCTATCGTATCTGAAGGTGGCGGGACATTCCGACCCAAACAGGAGCGGTGGCGACAAGAGGGTAGAGCAGCCTCCGGTCTTCAGGGGGTCCTCCGGAATCCTCCTGGCGGGTTTCGCCTGCGCTTCCCTCGGCGGTCTCGCGGAAGACCCTCTCGGATGACGGTCTACCGAGTGGGCCGATCGGCTCGGAGCCCCGCCCCTCCTACGGCGCCGGATACCCGAACGAAGCCTGCAGCCCCAGGGGGATCCCCAGCATCCAATACAGCAGCAGGAAGCCGGACCACGCCACGAGGAATACCACGCTGTACGGGAGCATGAGGGAGGTGAGGGTCCCGATCCCGGTTGCCTTCACGTAGCGCTGGCAGTAGACCACCACCAGCGGGAAGTAGGGCATGAGGGGGGTGATGATGTTGGACGACGAGTCCCCCACCCGGTAGGCGGCCTGAGTGAGGTCCGGGGAGATCCCCACCTGCATGAGGACAGGGACGAAGATGGGGGCAAGGAGGGCCCATTTCGCGCTGGCGGACCCCACGAAGAGGTTCACGAAGGCGGTGAGGAAGATGATCCCCACCACGGTGACGCCCCCGGGCAACGCCAGGGACTGGAGGCCGGCGGCCCCCTTCACCGCCAGCAAGGCCCCGAGGTTGGACGTGCCGAAGGCGTGGATGAAGAGGGAGGCGAAGAAGGCCATGACGACGTAGTAGGCCATCCCCTCCATGGCCTTCGTCATGGCGTCCACCATGTCCTTGGAGCTCTTGAACGCCCCCGAGACGTAGCCGTAGACCACGCCGGGGATGAGGAAGAGGAGGAAAATGAGGGGCACGATGGACTGCATGATGGGCGCCGAGAACGAGTTCAGGGAGCCCGTGGCCGGATCCCGGAAGGGGGAGTCCTCCGGAACCAACGTCGCCGCAAGGATCCCGAGCCCCAGAACCAGCACGCCGCTGGCCCACCAGAAGGCCTTCCGCTCCCGGGGCTGAAAGGTGGTCATGTCCGGGGCCTCCTCCGCATCCTGGTCCACTGGGGTGGCGGCTTTCAGCCGGGGCTCGATGACCGCATCGGTGATGAACCATCCCAGGGCGATGATGAGGACGCTGGAGTTGGCGGTGAAGAAGTAGTTGTTCAGGGGGTTGACCAGCATCCCGGGCTCCACGAGCTGGGCCGCGGGCTGGGTGAATCCCTGGAGCAGGGGGTCCAGGGCCGAGGGCACGGGGTTGGCGCTGAACCCCCCGGAAACCCCGGCGAAGGCCGCGGCAATCCCGGCCAGGGGGTGGCGGCCGGCCGCGTGGAAGATGATCCCGCCCAGGGGGATGACCAGCACGTACCCCGCATCCACGGCGCTATGGCTGATGAGGCCCACCAGGATCACGGCGGGGGCCAGGAGGCGCCTGGATGTCTTGCTCAGCAGGAGCTTGATGCTGGTGTTGAAGTAGCCCGCCTCGTCCGCCACACCGACACCCAGCATGGCCACCAGCACGACCCCCAGGGGGGCGAAGCTGGTGAAGATGGTGACCATGTTCGAAAGGAATTCCGCCATGGCCGGCCCGGTGAGGAGGTTCACCAACCGGATGGGCTCTCCCGTGCGAGGATCCAGGTCGGTGAACTGGACCGGCGCCAGCAGGGCCGAGAGCCCCCACACCACGAAGAGGGAGATGAGGAACAGCATCGCCGGATCGGGCAGCTTGTTCCCCATGCGCTCGATCCCGCCCAGGAGGCGGTCCACGAGGCCGGGCCGGCCTTCGGTGTTGGGAAATTCCATGGGTGTTCGGGAGGGGTCGAAGGGAAGTGAATTGGGGTTTCGCCCAAGGTTTACGCCAGGGCCTCAGGGCTCCTTCATCATCTCCTCGGGATCGAGTCCATGAAGGGCCCTTTGACCCATCCCAAAGTGGGCCCTTCATGGTAAGGTCTCAATAGCGAGGAGGTCCTGCGGCCGGAACCTTACCATGAAGCGTTGTTCCCGGCCGGACATCAGGGTGCCGGGATCCAGTGGATTCCCCGCTCTTCCACCTTTCCCGACCGGCGTCACCGGGGGTCGCACCTCTCAAGGCTCTCCCACCCCGCATGGGGCCGCCCGAAACCATCCGGAATCCCCGGAAACGTCTCTGCCGAATTCGAGACCACCCCACCTTCCGTGCTTGACCTAGCCCACCCGCCCCATCTACAGTTTCCCGGTCGCCTTCGGGCCTCGTAGGGCCCTCGAGGTTCTTTTTTCATCGGAATGGCGGCCTTCGCCGGCGCAGCAGAGTGCCAGAGCCAGCGCGGCGAGCGCCGAAAGAGCGGGAACATCTCCAAACATAGCTGTCTCCTTCGCTCCCGGGTGGGCATCCAGGCGGGAAGGCCCAATGGTAGCTTACCAGGCGGAGGCCGGCCCAGGCTCGATTTCAACTCGACCGCCCTCGAGCCGACGGGGTCGGGAGATGCTGCGTCACGCTCGTTCTTGTGACGCCAGGAGGGGACGTTGAGGAAACCGGACCCGCTCTCCGCATGACTCGGGTCCGTGCGTCGCGTGCCTTGGGAGCGGATCGGCCCAGCCGTTGACGGGCAGAGCGAACCGGTCCGGCAACAATCAGTAGGCTCGCAGTAGGCTTGTCGTAGAGGCGGGGAGCCCCGGCTCCGCGTCCTGAGAGTGGTGTGTCCGGCGATCAGCCCGGCAAAGCTGGAGGTGGACAGCGCATGAAGTATCGATTGACCAACCTGGAGGGGAAGATCCCCTACGACATACATGGCCCCGTCTTCTTCATAGGCGCTGGGCTGATCCTGTTCTTCACGGCCCTTGCCATCGTGGCCGGTCCGCAGGTGGACAACATCTTCGGCACCGTCCAGGCCTGGATCGCGAACTACAGCGGTTGGTTCTACGTGCTCGTCATGAACGTGATCCTCCTCTTCTGCATCTACCTGCTGTTCTCCAGGTTCGGGAACATACGCCTGGGAGGCAAAGGCGCGAAGCCGGAGTTCTCGACGATCTCCTGGTTCGCCATGCTCTTCAGCGCCGGCATGGGAATCGGGCTGCTATTTTACGGCGTGGCCGAACCCATGTTTCACTATGTCGCGAATCCACAGGCCGATCCCGGTTCGGTGGACGCGGCGAGGAAGGCGATGGACTTCACCTTCCTGCACTGGGGCCTTCACCCGTGGGGGGTCTACGCGCTGGTGGGACTGGCATTGGCTTTCTGCGGGTTCAACCTGAAGCTGCCGCTGTCGATTCGCACCGCGTTCTTCTCGGTGTTGGGCGATAGGATTCACGGGCCCATCGGGAACCTGATCGACATCCTCGCTACGGTAGCCACGCTGTTCGGCGTGGCAACCTCCCTCGGCCTCGGGGTGCAGCAGGTCAACGCCGGGCTCTCCCACCTGTTCGAGATCCCCCAGAACCCGGGGGTGCAGGTCGCGTTGATCGCCGGAATCACGGGGCTGGCCACCTGGTCGGTGGTTCGCGGCCTCGACGGAGGCATCCGCCGGGTTTCGGAGATCAACATCTTCATCGCCCTCGGCCTGCTGCTGTTCGTGATCGTGCTCGGGCCGACGCTGTTCATCTTGAACGGGCTGGTGGAGAACATCGGCTACTACATCCAGCACCTGCCGGAGCTCGCCACGTGGAACGAGACCTACGAGGCCACCGACTGGCAGAACGGCTGGACGGTGTTCTACTGGGGATGGTGGATCGCCTGGTCCCCCTTCGTCGGCATGTTCATTGCCCGGGTGTCCTACGGCCGCACGGTACGCGAGTTCCTCAGCGGAGTGCTCTTCGTGCCCACGGCGGTGACCTTCATCTGGTTGACGGCGTTTGGCAACAGCGCCATCCACATCGAGAGGTTCGGCGCGGGTGGGCTCGCCAAGGCGGTCCAGGAGAACATCCCGGTGTCACTCTTCGTCTTTTTGGAGAGCTTCCCGCTGGCCACGGTGACCTCCCTGCTGGGGGTGGCGGTGGTCATATCCTTCTTCGTGACCTCGTCGGACTCCGGTTCCATGGTGATCGACATCATCACCGCCGGGGGCAACCCGGACCCGCCCAAGCCGCAGCGTCTGTTCTGGGCGATCACCGAGGGCGGCGTTGCCGCTGCATTGCTGATGGGAGGAGGGCTGGTGGCGCTGCAGACGGCAGCGATCACCACCGGCCTGCCCTTCGCCTTGGTGATCCTGCTGATGTGCTACAGCGTGTACAAGGGTTTCCGCCAGTACCTTGGGGAGGAGAAGGCGGTCGTGCTCACCACCCGGGACGGGGAGACGATCAAAGCCGGGGGAGAGGTGGGGCCCGCTCCGAAGGAGTCGCCTTCATCGTGAGGCTTGCCGCACCGAGTACAGCAGCGCAGGCCTGCGGTAAGCAGCCACAGAGAGGAGTTTTTTCGTGATCAAGAAGATGACGATCATGGCGGTGGCACTGATGCTCGCGGGAGCGGCGTGCTTCGTCACGGTAGCGCAGTCGCAAGAGAGGGTCGTGCGGATAGCCTACGTCGACTGGTCTACGGAGGTGGCCAGTGCCCACATGGTCCAGGCCGTCTTGCAGGAGAAGCTCGGGGTGACCTGCGTGCTCACCGAGATGAGCGCCGACGAGATGTGGAGTTCGGTGGCCAGCGGAGAGCAGGACGCCATGGTGGCCGCCTGGTTGCCGAGCACCCACGGTCACTACTACGAGGAGCACTCCCGGAACCTGGAAGATCTGGGTGCGAACCTGCACGGCACGCGCACCGGGTTGGTGGTGCCGGACGTTTCGCCCGGCCGCCAGACCGGCGGGAGGGGCATGCGGAACCGCCCTTACATAACGATCGAGAGCATTGAGGAACTTGATGAGCACGCCGAGAAGTTCGACGGCCGGATCGTCGGCATCGACCCCGAGGCCGGGATCATGAGCCAGGCGGAGGAGGCCATCGAGGTCTACGGACTGGAGAACATGCGCCTGATCGAGGGCAGCGAAGCGGCCATGACCGCCGAGCTGGAGCGGGCAATCAAGAGGAAGGACTGGATCGTCGTGACGGGATGGAGTCCGCACTGGGTGTTTGGGCGTTGGACGATGCGCTTCCTCGAGGATCCGGAGGGTGTCTTCGGAGGGGAGGAGGCGATCCACACCATGGTTCGCACCGGCCTGAAGGAGGACATGCCGCAGGTCTACCAGGTGCTGGACAACTTCGAGTGGACCGCCGAGGAGATGGACCAGGTGATGCTCTGGAACCAGATGGAGGGGGCCGATCCCTATCGCAGCGCGCTCCGCTGGATGAGGTACCACCCGGAGCGGGTGGAGTCCTGGCTGCGGTGACCTTCTTGAGCTCGGCACTGCGGCGGCCAGTCGTCGTCGCCGCCTGTCTACTGTGGGTCGCTGCTGCGGCCGGGGCCGAAGAGGTCGCTGAACCGGAGGACGACCCACCGCGGCAGATCCGCATGGCCCGCGCCACCTGGGACACCGGCTGGTTCCAGGCGGAGATCGTGCGCCAGCTGCTGCAGCAGCTGGGCTACGAGGTGGCGTCGCTGGAGACAATGGAAAACGCCGCGTTCTACGAGGCGGTCGCCCAGGGAGAGGTCCACCTCTGGGCGAACGGGTGGTTCCCCCTGCACGACCAATACCTGGAACAGCCCGGGATGAGCGAGTCGGTGGCTCGGGTGGGCTACGAGGTTCGCGCAGGGGCCCTCGAGGGCTATCTGGTGGACAAACGAACGGCGGAGCGGCTCGGACTCCAGAACCTGGAGGACCTCCGGGATCCGGAGGTTGCCGAAGTGTTTGATCGGGACGGCGATGGCCGGGCCGATCTGGTCGGCTGCAACAGGGAGTGGGCCTGCGCCGAGTCCATCGAGGAGCACCTAACCGAGCTCCAGCTGCACAGCACCGTGGAGCAGATCCAGGGCGACTACTCGCCGATGATGGCAGAGGTTCTGGAGCGGTTCCGCGGGGGCGAGCCAGTCCTGTTCTACACCTGGACGCCCAACTGGACTGTGGGTGAACTGGTGCCCGGCCGGCACGTGGTGTGGCTCGAGGTACCAGGCCTCAGCCACACCGAGGGAGGGCCGGAAAGCGGGGACGCGTCCGTCCCGGACGTTCCCGGCTGCCCCTCTTCGCCCTGCCGTCTCGGCTGGCCGCCGAACGACATCAGGATCGTGGCCCACCGGCCCTTCCTGGAAGCCAATCCCGCCATCGAGTCTTTACTCTCCCAGATCCGCATCTCGATCCGGGATATCCACCGGCAGAACGTTCGCATGTTCCGCGGAGAGGACGACGAGGCTCACTTTCGCAAGCACGCCCTGGAATGGATCGACCGTCACCGATACGAGATCGACCAGTGGCTTGCCAAGGCCCGGGAGTTCCGTGAGACGGGGCCGGACACCGGTGCCTTCGCGCTTCCGTTCCGCGCCGAAGAGGATCTCGGGATCCAGGACGGCCTACGCGTCGCCACCAAGAGGCTCGAGCCGTTCGTCACCTATCACGACCGGCAGTACTCCGGGTTCAGCATCGAGCTGTGGCGCCGGATCGCCGAGGAGCTGGAGGTCGAGTACGAGCTCTACGCCGTCAACAGCCGGGCCAAGCTCCTCGACGACGTGGAGCGGGGCGCCGCCGACATCGCCACGGCCGGGATCGGGATCACCTCCGACCGGGAGGAGGAGCTCGACTTCTCGCACCC
>CAZZEL010000094.1:2546-15734 GCA_964652625.1 uncultured Gemmatimonadaceae bacterium | reverse complement strand
GAAGAAGCTCAGAATCGTGGGCAGGTACGCCGCCAGCACCACGGCAAAGGCCCCCCAGAGGAGGAGCTTCATGGTCCGGGGCCGGATCCCGCTTCCCTCCGTCTCCAGGGCCACGGAGGCGGCGTCGCCGGGCGCTCCTGCGGCAGAATCGTCGCTCACGGTAGAATGGTCCGTCACGTCTCGTTGTCTCCTGGCATGGTCTCAGCTCACTCCACCTTCCGGAACTGCAAGTCCCAGACCCGGCTCTGGCTCAGGCTGAATCCCGTCACCGCACCCGAGGCGTCGCGGCGGAAGATCACCGTACCCCGGCCGGTGCCGAAGGCGTCGGGGTAGAGGGGGCGGACGGACTGACTCCGGCCCCACCGGTCCTGGATGACCATCTCCCCCTCCTCCATGGCCACGGTGTAGGTGGCCTGGGCCTGGTCGCTCCGGTACGTGCCCAGGTAGTCGCCCAGCTCCGCCTCCGTGGGCTCGAAGGCCGGCACCGGGTCCAGCCGCACCGGAGGGGAGCCGTCGGTGTCCAGGCTCGCCGCCGGCCGGCCGTGGGCCGAGGGTGCGTCCTGGAATTCCAGCACCGCGTCGTCGCCCAGGCGGAACCGGGTCTCGCTCTCGGGAACCAGGGGCGTCCTTCCCAACCGGAGGACCCCTTCCTCGAACACCAGGCGTGTCAGGGTTCCCCGCCGCTCGTCCCGATACCCCCCGGCCAGGGCCTGGAGCCGGCCCCGGGAGACCACCTGGCCCACAGCGGCCCGGGCCTCGTCCTCCGCCGTCGGGCTCCGGTCCCCGGCCTCTCCTTCCGTCCGGTCCGGGAGGAACTCCTCCAGGTAGAGGTCCGCCACCTGGTAGAGGCGTCCCCCGGCGTTGCCGTTGGTGGTGTTGCACATGACGGCCAGGGCCAGGCCCTGCTCCGTAAAGCGGGAGAGATGGCCCCGGTAGCCTGCCGTGGAGCCGCTGTGGGAGACCTCCGGTAGACCCCGGTACTCTCCTATCACCAGCCCGCTGGCGTAGCTGATCTCCTCTCCGGAGGTCAGGACCCCCTGGCGGTGCATCTCCCGGATGAACTCCGGGCCCCCCAGCTCCCCTGTCTCCAGGTTCCGGGTGAACTTCAGCAGGTCCCCCACGGTGGTGAGGAGCCCGCCGTTGCCGTGGATGTCCTCGAAGGGCATGAGCATGGACCAGCCCTCCTCGGCGTGGGGACGGTAGGCGATGGCCCGGTCCTTCACGATCCGGTTGAAGTCGTCCCGCCACTGGGTCCGGGTCATGCCCAGGGGCTCGAAAATCCGCTTCTTCGAGAACTCGGCGAAGGACATCCCGCTCACACGGGAGACCAGGATGGCCTGGAGGTTGTAGCCGGTGTTCGTGTAGGAGTAGTACGTGCCGGGCGGGTAGTTCAGCTCCCCCTGGCGGCCGGCGATGTCCAGGACGTGGATGTGCTGGTGGGCCCGGCGGGTCCGGGGCCATCCCTCGATGCCCGCCACCGATCCCCAGTCCCGGAGACCGCTGGTGTGGTTCAGGAGGTGCCGGATGGTGATGGTCTCCCCGTAGTCCGGAAGCTCGGGGATGTAGGTTCGGACGTCGTCGTCCAGGGAGATGGCGCCGTCCAGGGCCAGCAGGATGGTGGCGGCGGCGGTGAACTGCTTCGACACGGACCCTGGCTCGAACACCGTGGTGGGGGTGTTGGGCACCCCGTGCTCCAGGTCCGCCATGCCGTAGGCCCGAAGGAGCACGGGCTCGCCCCGGATGCTGGCCCCAACGGCGCAGCCCGGCGTGTCTTCCCCGTGGAAGGCGGCGAAGATGGAGTCCACGTCCCGGAGATCCACCGGGGCCAGTTGCTGGGCTCCTGCGGACCGGTCTGCGGGCAGCACCCCGGCCAGGAGAAGGAGGACGACGGCAAGGAGGGAGAAGAGAGAGCGTCGGACTCGCATGGCAGGCACCTCGGTCATGGCATGGTTCGTTTCGGGGGAAGATAGGGAGCGAGGTGCGGGTTCGCGACGAGGGGGGCGCACGATGGATTGCGGTGGGGCTCCGAAGCCGCGTTCAGAGCCCCCGGGTCGGCGATCAGGGTGGGGAAGCTCTGCGAGCCGCAGGCCCGGCTCGCCATGAAGGCTCCCGTACCCACCCCAACAAATCTATGGTCCTCCGATCCCCTCCGGTTCTATATTGCCCCCATACCGCCAAACCGATGTTGAAGCAGCCGAGAACCGTCGGCCTTCCGGCCTCGGGGACCGTCCCGGGGCTCGGCCCTCGTGCCGTTGCCCCGGGCCTCTCCCCTGACCGGGCTCACCTGTCAGGAGGTTCCCATGAATGCCCCCCTCCGGCACGCCTGGTTCGTGCCCTCCCGTGGTCCCTCCCTCGTCGGCCGCTTTCCCGCCACGGCCCTCGTTCTCTTCCTTCTCCTTCTCCTACTTCCCCTGGCGTCCTGTGTGGATTCCGCCACCGATCCCGTGGCGGTGGACGAGGAAGCGTCGCCGGCGGTGGATTCTCGCCAGGGCCTCTTCCTCACCCCCCCGGGGCCGCCGGTCTGCGTGGACGGCGTCGTGTCGGCCACCGGCGCCCTGGTTCGGGCCTGCGTTCCCAAGACCGGCTGGAACGGGGACCTGGTGACCTGGGCCCACGGGTACGTCTCGCCCCGGGAGCCCCTGGCCGTCCCGGATGACGATGTGGGCGGGCAGGCCGTCGCCGACATCGTCACCGGCCTGGGCTACGGCTACGCCACCACCAGCTACCGGGACAACGGCCTCATCGCCGACCAGGCGGTGGGTGACCTGAACGATGCCGTGACCTTTTTCAAGAAGAGCTTCGAGAAGAAGTTCGGGCCTGTGGACGACGCCTTCCTGGTGGGCGGCTCGGAAGGAGGTCTGGCCACGGCCCTCTCCCTGGAAGGCGCCGGGGACGGCCTCTTCGACGCCGGGATGATCCTCTGTGCCCCGGTGGGGAGCTTCCGGGACCAGATCCGGTACTTCGGCGACTTCCGGATCCTGCTGGACGTCTACTTCCCGGACGTGGTGCCGGGCCGTGCTTGGGGGAAGGGCGGTGAGGTCCGGATCTCCGAGGCCCTCCTGACGGAAGCGGGTTGGGAGGAGATTGAGGCTGCCGTCAAGGCTGCCGCCCGGACCCATCCGGCCCGGATGGCCGAGCTCCTCCGTGTTGCCGGCGTGGCCGCTGACCGCTACGAGCCCGAGACCCTGGCGGAGTCAGCCGCAGGTGTCCTCTGGTACAATATCTTCGCCACCAACGACATCATGGAGAAGCTGGGCGGCCTTCCCTACGACAACACCCGCCGCTGGTACCGGGGTTCGGCCAACGACTGGAGGCTGAACCGGAAGGTCCAGCGGATCCGGGCTACGGCGGGGCCGGAGGTCCTGTCGCCCTTCGAGACGGACGGCTCGCTGAGCGTCCCGGCGGTGGGGATGCACACCACCCTGGACCCCATCGTGCCCTTCTCCCAGGGCCTTCGCTACCGCTTCGAGACCCTGATGGCCGGGGTGGGCTTCGGCTACAACTTCTTCCCCGTCCGGGGCTACGGACACTGCGCCTTCCAGGTGCCCCACGTCCTGGCCGGCTTCGCCCTCATGGTTCTGAAGGCCACGGGATCGGACCTGGTGGCCTTCCGCACCCTGTTCAACGAGCCGGCGGAGGAAGCCACGTTCCTGGCCGCGGCCCATGAGCTGGGAGCCCGTCCGGTGGTGGCCCGGCCGGAGGGGCGGAAGAGGAAGTAGGGGGAAAGGAACCAGATCACCCCGCCCGCTCCCGGAGCCCCCGGACCCGCTCCACGAAAGGCGCCATGGCCGGATCTGCGTCTTGCAGGAACCGCTCCACCCGGCCCAGGAGCCGGCGGGCCTCGGCCACGTCGCCCCGCTCCAGGGCCAACTCCGCCAGGTCCGTCCAGGCCATCAGAGTCAGGCTGCCGTGCAACACCACCGGGGGCACCAGAGAGCGGAGTATGGCGTCGGCGCTGTCCGGCCGGGCCTGGCGCCGGAGCTGGGTGGCCAGGAGGTAGCGAATCTGGGGCTCGGGATGGTGCCCGGTGTAGGTCTCCGTATGGATGGTCCAGAGGTCGAAGGCCTCCCGGGCCTGAGTCAGGGCCCGGCCGTGATCCCCGTTCCGGGCCGATAGGCGAGCCTCCATGTCCTGGACCAGGGCCCTCCGGTAGTCCCGTGACGTGCCTCCGGCGGGTAGGGTGGTCATGGTCTCCTGCCATCGACGGGCCACGATGGGGTTTCCGTGGGCGGCCTGGAAGGCGCCGATGGCCCAGCCCGTCCACCACACGGGCACGTCGCGGAACCAGGCCAGAGCCGAGTCGGCGGGGAGGCGCTGGTGCATCTCCCGGCCCGCATCCCGTGCCGCCTCCGCCGGTACGAACCCGGAGAGGGCCCCGGCCACAAGCTGGATCTGGAGCTGGTTCCGGCTCCAGGGACTCCCGGACAGGGTCCCCAGCACCGAGTCCACCTGGGCCAGTCGGCCCATGGCCAGCAACAGCCGGACCTCCTCCAGGAGGAGTCCCATGCGCTCCCCGGGGTCCCCCCGGTCCAACCGGGCTCGGACAAGGGCCAGAGCCCGCCGGGGCCGGGTGGCCCGCAGGCTCTCCAGGGCCAGGCCGAAGCTGGTCATGGGCTCCGCCTGGAGGGCCGGCATCATGGCCTGGAACCCGGCCTCGTCGGCCAGGAACCCCCGCACGCCATGCAGGACCCCCCGGACCAGGGCCAGGGTGGTGTCCAGGGGTTGGAGCCTGTGAAGCTGGGCCCGGGCGTCCGCCGTATCGGCCCGGAGGACGGCGAGCCGGGCCCGGGTGGCCACCGTGGGAACGTGCTCCGGATCCAGGTCCAGCGCCCCCTCCGCCCTCTCCACCGCCTGCCAGGGATCCGTGCCGTACTGCCAGCCGTATACCTGGTCGTAGTAGGTCAGGTGGCGCCACGCCCAGACGTCCGTTTCGTCCCGGGCCAGGATCTGCCGGGCCGCCGCGGCGGCTGCGGGCCCGTCGGTCCGCACGGAGGCGACGGTGGCCTCCAGGCGGAGGCGGTCCCGGTCCCCCAGGTCCTCCTTCAATGCCTCGGCCCGCTGGGCCAGGGGCATGAAACGGTACCCTCCGCCCCGAAGCATGGCGCCCCAGGACCGGATCTCGATGGCCGACACCAGGGCCGGGGCGAAGAGGGAGTCCTCCTCCAGGGACCGCTGGATGGCCACCTCCGCCGAGTCCACCAGCCCCCGACGCATGGCTTCCCGGGCGGCCAGGTAGGACTTCAGGGCCCGGGGAGAGCGGGAGCTGGTGACCTGGAAGTCCGCCAGGTCCCGGCTCTCCGTGTCTTCCAGCAGTTGGGCCAGGATCTGGATGGCCGCCGTCCGGGTCACCTGGGCCAGCTCCGTCTCCAGTCCGGCGAATTGCAGGGTCCGCAGGGGCTCCTGCCGCCGGAGGTCGTACAGCCGAAGAATCAGGTCCACCCGCTGGCCGCTCCCGGTGACCCGCCCCAGGACGTACCGGCCGGCCCCGGCCTCCCGGGCCAGCTCCGTGGCCTCGGCCCGGTCCGGAGTCAGGGCCCGAGCCGAGCGCTCGGGGCGGAGCTCCTGCCACAGGGCCCAGGGATCGGCCACGGTGATCCCCCCGGCACCGTCCAGGGCCGTGGCCAGCAGGTCCGCCGCGCCCTCGGACCAGTGGCCCACCTCCTCGCCGGAGGGGGAGAAGGGGAAGACGGCCACCTTCGTGGCGCTCTCCGGTCCGGCGGCCATTCGGGCGGGCCGGTCCAGGAGGCTGCTGAACCCATAGACCGCCAGGAAGGAGGCGGCCAGGAAGAGGAGGAAGATCTCCGCCAGCCTCCGCTTCGGGAGAGCGGTCGCGACCTCGTTCCGGTTCCGGGGCGGCGTGACCTCCAGGCCCCGAGTGGTCAGATCCAGGGCCCAGGCCAGGGCCAGGGCCACGGGAAAGCCCGCCAGAGTCACGGCCACCACGGCCCGGTACGTCCAGTCCGGCAGGGCGAAGGCCGGCAGGATGAGGTCGGCGGCCTCGATGGCCCCCAGGCCCACCACCACGTACATCACCGCTACGCGGGTGACCTTCCGCCGCTTCAGCTCTGCCAGGAACACGCCGAACCTGGAGGCCATGGGGTGGGGTCCTCTCAGCCGGGATGGGTTGTGGAAAGGAAGCTTGCCACCTCGAAGATGACTCCCCTGGCCCGGGAGGGGCAAGCGAGGGCGTCCCCCGCTTGTGCGCGACAGTTCGCTTGATCCCCGGATGGCCGAGGGAGAGATTCGAATAGGGGGGCGGGATCTCCCCAGGGGGCGCAGGGGCCCCTGCGTTTCTTCGAAACCCGATCCAGGGAGTGCGGGACGACGATGCCGAAGATCGACACCTTCTTGACCATCATGCAGGAAGCCGACGCTTCCGACTTGCACCTGAGCGCCGGGAACAAGCCGGTGCTGAGGATCAACGGGGAGCTGCAGGAGGCCCGGCACCGGGAGCTGAAGGACGAGGAGGTGAAGATCCTGGTCTACGAGCTCCTCACCGATCCCCAGATCAAGCGGTTCGAGGAGAAAGGGGAGCTGGACTGCGCCCACACCATCGAGGGGATCGCCCGCTTCCGGATCCACGCCTTCAAGAAGCACCCGGGGATGGCCGCCGCCTTCCGGAGGATTCCCCACGAGGTGCCCACCCTGGACGAGCTGGGCCTGCCCCCGGTCCTGAAGAAGATGCTCCAGCAGCGCTCGGGCCTGATCCTGGTCACCGGGCCCACGAACTCAGGGAAATCCACCACCCTGGCCGCCATGGTGGACTACCTGAACGAGAACATGAGCCACCACATCATCACCCTGGAAGATCCCCTGGAGTTCATCCACGAGAACAAGAACTGCCTCATCAACCAGCGCCAGATCGGGGAGCACAGCCACACCTTCGCCGACGCCCTCCGGGGCGCCCTCCGGGCGGATCCCGACGTGATCCTGGTGGGGGAGATGCGGGACCTGGAGACCATCTCCCTGGCCCTGACGGCGGC
This sequence comes from uncultured Gemmatimonadaceae bacterium, assembly GCA_964652625.1. GTDB lineage: Bacteria > Gemmatimonadota > Gemmatimonadetes > Longimicrobiales > Gaopeijiaceae > CAZZEL01. Next base: position 8,751 of record CAZZEL010000094.1, on the reverse strand, counting down.
GGAGCTGGGCCTGCTGGTCATGGGGACGCTCCACACGAAATCCGCGGCCCAGACCCTGGGGCGCATCTCCGACGCCTTCCCGGTGGACCAGCAGGCGGCGGTCCGGCTGGCCTTCTCCGAGGTCCTGAACGGAGTCTGCTCCCAGCAGCTCCTCCGCCGGGCCAAGGATGGGGGCCGCATCGCCGCCATGGAGGTCCTGGTGGGCACGCCGGCGGTCCGCACCATGATCCGGGAGAAGAAGGACCACCAGGTGAACAACGTCATCATGACGGGGAAGAAGGAAGGGATGAACCTCCTGGATCAGCACCTGAAGGATCTCATCAGCGAGGGTCTGGTCACCGGGGAGGACGCCGCCCGGGTGGCCGCGGAGCCCGAGACCGTCCTGGCCTTCGCCCGTTCGGGGAAGTCCGGCGCCGCCTCCCGGGCCGAGTAGGGGGCGGCCATGAGAAAGACGGCACGCCTGGACCAGATCCTCATGACCCTGGGGTTCGCCGACCAGGAGCAGATCGCCCGGGGCCTGGCCCGGCAGCGGGCCCGGGGTGGACGCCTGGGCCAGAACCTGGTGGAGAACGGGGCCATCACCGAAGACCAGCTCCTGGCGGCCCTGGCGGAGCAGTTCCAGCTCCCGGCGGTGATCCCGTCGCCGGAGAACATCCCCATGGCCCTGCTGAAGAAGATCCCCCGGGAGATCGTCTTCGATCACCTCATCCTCCCCCTCACCTGGAACAAGACCCAGAAGGTTCTGACCCTGGTCCTGGGCAACCCGGAGGAGAGCGAGGCCATTCGGCGGGTGAAGGAGATCTTCGGGGCCCGGGCCATTCGGGTGAAGCTGGCCCCGGACAACCGGATCCTGGAGGTTGGCTCCCAGCTCCTGGGCACCCGGAAGCCCGAGGATCGGGAGGCGGGGATCGAGCTCCCGGAGCTCTTCGAGGTGGAGGAGACGGAGGAGGAGAGGAAGGCGCCGTCCTTCGACGAGGAAGACAGGCCGCCGAAGCGAATCGTCATGGTCTCGGCCAGCGCTTCCCGGAAGAACTTCCTCCCGCCTCTCTTCCAGCGGGAGGGGGTGGACCTGGTGGTGGCCTCGGATGCCCAGGAGACGGCGGAGGCCATGACCACCGGGGAGCTGGACGGGCTGCTGCTGTCGGCCGAGAGCGTGGAGGAGTTCTCCGAGTGGGTCCGGGAAGGCCGGGTCCCGGAGCCGGAGACGGAGGTCACGGCCTTTCCCTCCGTGAGTCAGGCCCTCCTGGAGAACCCGGTGCCCTACGACACCACGGTCCGGTCCCTCCGGGCCGCGGTGCAGGCTTTGGCCGACTCCCGCTGCGCCATCCTGGGAGCCTCGCCTCCCTACGGGCTCATCGCCTCGGACCTGGAGGCCCTGGCTCACCGCCACCGGATGCGGCGCATCGTGAGCGACGGACTCCAGCTCGCCGCCCACCTTCTCCTGCCGGGCCCCGCCGGGCCCGAGGACGACCCGGTGGGCAGCGCCCAGCCCTTTTCCGCCTTCTCCTCCACCCTGGAGCTGGCCACCCGCATCCGGTTTCCCTGGCGCCTGGACTGGGTCCTGGACGCCTGTCACGCCCTGTTCAGCGGACGGGAGGCCCCGGCGGGCTCGAAGCAGTGGGGCAAGGAGATGCGCCTGGCGGCCCAGCTCCTGGCCCTGGTCTGGTACCGGCACAACCACATCCCTCCCTTCGAGGGAAGCGCCGAGGATGCCATGGTGGCCCTGCGCTCCGCCATCCGGGAGCGGGCCGGGGGCCTGGCCTCCCTGGAAGTGGTGGAGGCCTACCTCCGCCTCATCGCCGACCGGGGCGGGGCCCTGGCCGGGGGCACGAACCGGCAGGTGCTCCTGGTGGGCGGCGAGCGGATCTCCCGGGCTCTGGCTCCGGGTCTGGCCCGGGTCGCCTGTCAGACGGTCCTGGCCGAGGACCTGGCCGACGCCCAGACCCTGGCGGAGCGGCAGGCTCCCGGCGCCATCATCCTGGACCACGAGGAGTTCCCCACCCAGGTGGAGCGCTTCGCCCGCATGGCCACCCTGGACGGCTCGGCCCTTCTCTTCGTCCTCACCGACTCCACGGATCCCTCCCTTGTCCTCAACTTCCTGGACATCGGCGTGGACGATGTATTCGGACCTCCCCACCACTTCGATCTCATCGCCGCCCGGGTGGACCGGGCCATCCGGTCCCGGGTGGGCCGGCGCCCGTCGGAGAAGTACAAGGCCGGGGAGTTCTCGGCGGACTTCAAGATCTTCTCCTTCCTGGACCTGATCCAGGCTCTGGGACAGGGCCGCAAGAGCGTTCGGGTGGAGCTGGCCCGGAACGAGAAGGAGGAGGCGGAGATCTTCCTGAAGAAGGGACAGATGGTCCACGCCACCTGCGGCAAGCTCACCGGCGCCGAGGCCGTCTACCGGGTCATCACCTGGGAGGACGAGGGGGAGTTCACCGTGCAGACGGAGACGGAGTTCCCCGAGGCGAACATCCAGGACTCCAACGAGTCCATCCTCATGGAGGGTTGCCGCATCCTGGACGAGTCCCAGCGCTGAGGGGCCGGCGCCGGAGCGCCCAGCGCTGAGGCCCGGCGCCCTTTTCGCCGGCCCCCCCCGCTGACGGCGCGGCCCCTGGTCTCCAGGCCCGGGGCCTGGCGCCGCCGGGGCACCCTCCACTCGAAAAACCCTCGCCAAGTCCAGGGGAGCCCCCTATTGTAAGGACATACCCACAGGGGAACTCTTCCATGCCCACATTACGTCCTTGCGTCAAGTGCGGAGAGCACATTGTCGTCGGTGACCGGTTCTGCGCCCATTGCGGAGCCGAGCAGCCCGTGACCCTGGGAGGGGAGGCCTCGGAGGCCAGCCCTTCCCGATGGGACGATCTGGAGAAGCGGCTGCAGGCGGCCACCGAAGGCCGGTACCATATCCGCGGTCTCATCGGCCGGGGCGGGATGGCCGCCGTGTTCCTGGCGGACTGGCCGAACATGGACCTTCGGATCGCCATCAAGGTCATGGATCCCTACCTCCTGGACCAGGAGACCTTCGTCCAGCGGTTCCTCCAGGAGGCCCGGACCATCGCCAAGCTCCGGCACCGGCACATCATCCGGGTCTACGACTCGGGCAACGTGGACGACCTGTTCTACTTCTGTATGGACTACTATCCGGGACGCTCCATGGAGGAGGTCCTGGCCGCCGAGAGTCCCCTGCCCATCCCGGTGGTCAAGCTCTGGCTCTCCCAGGCCGCCGATGCCCTGGGCTACGCCCACCGTCAGGCCCGACCCGTGGTGCACCGGGACGTGAAGCCCTCGAACATGCTCCTGGACAAGGAAGGGGAGGTGGTCCTCACGGACTTCGGCATCGCCAAGGTCCGGGACGTGGGCCAGACCGTGCGCTCCCTCTCCCTCACCATGCCGGGCTCGGTCCTGGGTACGCCGGCCTACATCTCTCCGGAGCAGGCGTTCATGGTCCTGAACCCGGAGGGGTCCCCGGACGCCGGAAAGGCCACCAGCGCGTCGGACCAGTACTCCCTGGGGGTGGTGGGCTACGAGATGCTCTGCGGGGAGCCTCCCTTCAGCGGCGACCTGGTGCCCCTTTGTGCCGCCCATGCCGAGCAGGAGCCCACGGATATCCTCACCCGGCGACCGGATTGTCCTCCGGAGCTGGCCCGCATCGTCACGCGGATGCTGGAGAAGCGGCCGGAGGACCGGTGGCCCAGCATGGAGGCCATCTGCGGCGCCCTGGCCGCATCGGCGCCTCTGCCGGGAAGCTCCCTGAGGACCGAGATGGTGGAGATGAGCCGGGGGCGGAAGTCCGTGGGCTCCATCTCCCTCACGCCTCCCTCCGGGGAGGTTTTCGTGGGACAGAGCCTCAAGCTCACCGGCACACCCCTGGACCTGGGGGGACGGCCCATCCCGGACCGGCCCCTCTCCTGGACGTCCAGCGATCCGGACGTGGCCCTGGTGACGGAGGAGGGGGTGGTGCGGGCCCTGAAGCCCGGCCCGGTCTCCATCGTGGCCGAAGCCGAGGGGGTCTCCGGGGAGCTCCGTCTGGCCGTCTCCCCCATCCGGGTGGATACGGTGGTGGTGCTGCCCAGCGAGCTCTCCTTGCCCGAGGGAGGCGAGCAGGCCCTGCGGACCCTCCTGCTGAGCCGGGACGGGGAGGAGCTCACCGACCGGGAGATCAGTTGGACCTCCAACGACCCGGAGGTGGCTTCGGTGGAGGGGACGGGCCGGGTGGTGGCCCACGGGAAGGGGAAGACCGTGGTCATCGCCTCCAGCGAGGGGCGCACGGGGCAGGCCCGGATCACGGTGACCCCGGCGGCCGTGGCCTCGGTGGAGGTTTCCCCCCCGTCCCTGACCCTGGAGGTGGGGAGCACGAAGGACGTGACCTGCGTTCCCAGGGACCCGGCGGGCCGGCCCCTGGAGGATCGCCCCGTGGAGTGGTCGGTGGACGAGCCGGAGGTGGTGGAGCTCACGGCCCAGGGACGGGTCCGGGCCCTGAAGCCCGGCACGGCCACGGTGTCGGCCAGCGTGGAAGGGGTGAGGGGGACGGGAGTGGTGACTGTTTCCCCGGAGCGGGCCGTGAGCCTGGAGCTCTCGCCCCGGGGCGGGGAGGTGATGGAGCGGGACACGATCCAGCTCCGGGCCGTGCCCCTGAGCGGCCAGGGTGAGGAGCTCGCCGATCGGCCCATCCTCTGGACCAGCAGCGATGTGGAGGTGGCCCGGGTGGACCGGGAGGGGCGGGTCACGGGGGAGGCGCCGGGGGCGGCCAGGATCAACGCCACCTGCGACGAGGCCGTGGCGTCGGTGCCGGTGACCGTGACGCCGGCTCCGGTAGCGGGCCTGGAGCTGGCCACGGGAGCCCTCAGCGTGGAAGCCGGGGAGACGGTCCAGCTCTCGGCCATCCCCCGGGGGCCCGACGGCCGGCCCCTGGCCCGGCGGGACGTCACCTGGTCCTCCTCCGATCCCTCGGTGGCGGAGATCACGCCGGAAGGCCGCCTCATCGCCGGGGCCACGGGGGAGGTGAGGGTGATGGCCCGCTGCGAGGGCCAGTCCACGGAGACCACCATCTCGGTGCGTCCCGAGGCCGTCCGCTCCGTGAGCCTGGAGGCGCCCTCGACGACGGTCCAGGTGGGGGACGAGATCTCGGTGACCTGCCGGGTCCTGGGGTCCTCGGGCCGTGAGCTGGAGGACCGGCCTGTCCGCTGGACGTCCAGCGCTCCGGAGCGGGGGGAGGTGGACGAGGTGGGACGGGTCCGGGCCCGGGCTCCCGGCGAGGTCGTGGTGACGGCGTCGTGTGAGAGCCAGGAGGCCGCTCTGAGCCTCACCGTTCGGCCCCCGGCCGTGGCTTCGGTGGAGGTGCGGCCCCGTGAGGTGGAGCTCCTGCCCGGCGAGTCCGCTCGGTTGGAGGCGACGGTGACGGACATCAACGGGGAGAGGGTGGTGGACCGGCCCGTGGCCTGGACCTCGTCGGAGGAGCGGATCCTCCAGGTGGGGGAGGACGGACGCCTCACCGGCGTAACCTCCGGAAAGGCCACGGTGGCCGTGAGCTGCGAGGGGGTCTCGGACCAGGTGGCGGTGGAGGTGAAGCCGGCGCCGGTGGGCTCGGTGGAGCTCCGTCCGGGCCGGACCCGGCTGAAGCCCCGGAAGGCCGACGAGCCGGCGGTGGTGGTCCGGAGCCACACGGGAGAGAAGCTCACGGGCCGGACCCTCCGCTGGGAGTCCAGCGATCCGGCCGTGGCGGAGGTGGACTCTTCGGGCCGGGTCCGGGGGCTCCGGCCCGGAGCCGCCACCATCTCCGCCAACTGTGAGGACGCCTCCGACTCCTACCTGCTCACCGTGGAGCCCGCCGGAGGCGTGCCGGCCTGGGCCGCCTGGGGTGGGGGCGGCCTGGTGGCGGTGCTGGTGGTGGCCCTGGGTGTCTGGCAGCTCATGGGGCCGTCCGGGGCCGATTCCGGGGCGGGAGGCGGTGCGGGGCCCGGCGGGGGACCCGGCTCCGGAGACGTCCCCGCCGCCGAGGCCGGCCCGCCGGGGGTGATCCCTGGAGAGGAGGCCGGAGGCCGGGAGGAGGGGGCCTCGCAGGAAGGGGCCTCTCCGGAAGAAGGGGCCGGGCCGGAAGGTTCCGGGCAACCCGGGGCCGAAACCGCTGATGCCGGGGCCGGAGCCGGTGAGGCCGGCGTGCAGGAGGAGCCTGCGGAGCCGACGGACCAGCCCCCGGAGACCG
>CAZZEL010000094.1:0-2446 GCA_964652625.1 uncultured Gemmatimonadaceae bacterium | reverse complement strand
CCGGCGCCGGAGCCGGCGGTGACCAGCCTGCGGATCTCCCCCACGGGTGCCCAGATCACGGAGAGTGAGAGCCTTCGCCTGCGGCTCCTGGACCAGAACGGAACGCCGGTGGAGGGCTCCTTCCAGGGGAGCGACCCCTCGGTGGCCTCGGTCACCTCCTCCGGGGAGCTCACCGCCCGAGGAGCCGGGACCGTGAACGTCACGGCCCGCTATGAGGACCTTCAGGCCACCGCCACGTTTCAGGTGGAGGCTGCCCCCATCCCGGAGCCCCCACCCCGGACCCTGGACTCCATCCGGGAGACCGTCCAGGAGGCCCGGGCCCGGGCCGGGGAGAGCGATTTCCCGGCGGCCTACGAGCTCCTGGACCGCTCCGCCGTTCGTCTCCAGACCCTTCAGAACCAGTTCCCGGAAGCCACCACGCTTGGAGATCTCTATGATTGGTTCATCGAGGAATACCGCAGCACGACACGGGACTGCGAGTTGTACGTGGAGGCCCTCACCGGCCTTCCGGGAGTGGAGCTTCCCACGTGCAAGGAGCCTCCGGGTGGCGGTGGGAGCTGAAAGGGTCCGGCAGTCTCGGGGCCCGGGCCGCCCAGGGGTGGTCCTTCTCCTGGTCCTGCTCCTGGGACTTGCGTTGCCCCTGACCCCGGGAGCCCTCCGGGCCCAGCAGGAAGGAGGGATCTCCCTGGAGCGGATCGAGCTCCTGCTGAATGCCCGTCAGTCCACCCAGGCCATCCTCCAGCTCATCGAGACGAACGAGTTCTGCCTCGCCTTCCAAATGGATGGGGAGGCCCGGGAACGGCTCCGGGCGGCCGGGGGCGATGACGCGCTGCTGCAAGGCCTGGAGGAGGTGGACGTGTGCGGGGAGGAGGAGCCGGAGGAACAGGCCGTCCCGGAGGAGCCCGAGGCCCGGGAGGAGCCTGCGGCGCCGACCCGGGAAGAGGCGACCCCCGCCGCCGGGGCCACGGTCTACAGCCCCGCCTCCGCGGCCCTCCGGAGCCTCCTGGTGCCGGGACTGGGCCAGTTCTACACCGGGAGTCCCGCCGTGGGTGGCCTCTTCCTGGCCGGATGGGCCGGGGCTCTGGGGTACGGGTTCATGAGCCAGGAGGTCACCATCTACTGCCTGGCTCCCGCCACCGACGCCTGCCCCTCCGGCCAGGTCCGAAACGAAGTCTCGGAGCGGCCCAACCTCATGGTGGGCCTGGGGGTGGCGGCGGCCCTGGCCGTGGGAAGCGCGCTGCACGCTCGCTCGGCGGCCAGCAAGGCCAACGCCCGGACCGGGGCCGGCGGGAGCGCCAGCCGGCCCACGGGGATCCGGCTCCGGGTCCTTCCCCCTTCACCTCCCCCCCGACCCAACGACCTCGTGCTGCTGCAGGTCCGGTTCTGACACCAAGGAGATAGAGGTCTCATGCGACTCTTCCCACTGCGTTCCGGGCTCGCCCTGGTCGTCCTGGCCGCCACCCTCTCCTCCTGCAAGGACGAGATCCTGGTGGTGATTCCCGTGGCGGAGGTGGACGTGCAGGGTCCGGGCACCCTCATGGCCGGCTCCTCGTCCCAGTACACGGCGGTGGCCCGTGACGAGGAGGGCAACGCCCTGAGCGGCCGGGACGTCACCTGGTCCACGAGCAACGGGAATCTGGCCACGGTGAACAGCGGCGGACGGGTGACCGGGGTGTTGGGGGGACAGGTGACGGTGTCGGCCCGGATCGAGGGAAGGACGGGCTCGCTCAGCGTGGAGGTGAACAACCCGGCACCGGTGGTGAGCTCCACGGAGCCCAGCGTGGCCCTGGCGGCCAGCGGGTCCTTCGAGCTCACGGTGAGGGGGAGCGGGTTCGTCTCCGCCTCCACGGTTCAGTGGGCGGGAGAGGACCGGTCCACGAGCTACGTGAGCCCCACGGAGCTCCAGGCCACCATCTCCGCTTCGGACGTGGCGGAGGCCGGGACCGTGGCGGTGACGGTGAGCAGCCCGTCGCCGGGCGGGGGAACGTCGGAGTCCCGGACCTTCACGGTGAACAACCCGGTTCCCCAGGTGGACGAGACGGATCCGAGCCTGGTGACGGCCGGGAGCGGAGCCTTCGAGCTCACGGTCCGGGGCAGCGGCTTCGTGCCCACGTCGGTGGTCCGGTGGAACGGCAGCAACCGGACGACGACGTACGTGAATGCCGGAGAGCTGTCGGCCTCCATCCCGGCCTCGGACGTGGAGAGCACGGGCACGGTCCAGATCACCATCTTCAACCCCTCGCCCGGGGGTGGCGCGTCGGGGAACCAGCCCATGACCGTGGGCAACCCGGTGCCGGTGATCTCGTCCCTGAGTCCGGATCACGATGAGATCGGGCTCAAGGTCGGCGCCATGGTGACGGTGACGGGAACGGGGTTCGTGGAGAGTTCCGTCATCGAATGGGACGGCCAGGAGCTGGCCACGACGTACCAGAGCGCCACGGAGCTC
>CAZZEL010000093.1:9199-15859 GCA_964652625.1 uncultured Gemmatimonadaceae bacterium | reverse complement strand
TCCTGGACGGGGCCATGGGCACCATGATCCAGGCCCGGGGCCTGACGGAGGAGGATTTCCGGGGGGAGCTCTTCCGGGACCACCCGGCTGCCCTGGCCGGAGCCAACGACGTCCTGGCCCTGACCCGCCCTGACGTGATCCGAGAGATCCACCAGGCCTACCTCCGGGCCGGGGCGGACATCATCGAGACGAACACTTTCAACGCCCAGGCCATCTCCCTGGCGGATTACCAGCTCCAGGATGTGGTCTTCGAGATCAACAAGGCCTCGGCGGCCCTGGCCCGGGACGCGGCGGACCAGGTTTCCGAAGCCACGGGCCGACCCCGGTGGGTGGCGGGCTCCCTGGGGCCCACGAACCGAACGGCCTCCCTGTCGCCGGACGTGAACGACCCGGGCTACCGGGCCGTGACCTTCCAGGAGCTGGCCGACGCCTACCGGGAGCAGGCTCGGGGCCTCCTGGCCGGGGGCGTGGATCTCCTCCTGGTGGAGACGGTCTTCGACACCCTGAACGCCAAGGCGTGTCTCTGGGGCGTGGGAGGACTCCTGGCCGAGACGGGATCGCCGGTACCGGTCATGGTCAGCGGCACCATCACGGACCGGAGCGGCCGCACCCTCACGGGCCAGACCGTGGAGGCCTTCTGGAACTCCGTTCGTCACGGGGTGAGCGGGGCGTTTCCCGGAGGCCGGGTCCCGTGGCCGGGTGGGGACGACCAGGGCCTCGATTTCTCCCTGGACCGGGATGAAGACGGGACCCCCTCTGCGAGGGACGGGGACCCCGCCGCTGGCGCTGCGGACGGCGACGGGGTTGACGAGGTCCCTGGAGAAGGCCGCGAGGACGCCCACCCCCGGCCCGGCCTCTTCGCCGTGGGCCTGAACTGCGCCCTGGGCCCGGACCAGCTCCGGCCCCACCTGGAGGAGCTGTCCGGCCTGGCCGACTGCTGGGTGACGGTCCATCCCAACGCCGGGCTGCCCAACGAGATGGGGGGCTACGACCTGGGCCCCGAGGCCATGGCCTCGGCCCTGGGGGAGTTCGCCGAAGCCGGCTTTGCCAACGTGGTGGGGGGATGCTGCGGGACCACCCCGGAGCACATCCGGGCTCTGGCCGAGCGGGTCCAAAGCCTGGAGCCCCGGCGCCCTCCCCGGCTTCCTGTCCGGACCCGCCTGTCCGGCCTGGAGCCCCTGACCCTGGGGCCCGACTCCCTCTTCGCCAACATCGGCGAGCGGACGAACGTCACCGGCTCCCGCCGGTTCCGGCGCCTCATCGAGGCCGAGGACTACGAGACCGCCCTGGAGGTGGCCCGCCAGCAGGTGGAAGGCGGTGCCCAGCTCCTGGACGTGAACATGGACGAGGGGCTCCTGGACTCGGAGTCCGCCATGCGGCGTTTCCTGAACCTCCTGAGCGCTGAGCCGGAGATCGCCCGGATTCCCGTGGTGGTGGACTCCTCTCGCTGGGAGGTCCTGGAGGCGGGGATGCGCTGTCTCCAGGGCAAGGGGGTGGTGAACTCCCTGTCCCTCAAAGAAGGCGAGGAGGCCTTCCGGGCTCAGGCTCGGGCCGTGCGCCGCTACGGGCACGCCGCCATCGTCATGGCCTTCGACGAACGAGGCCAGGCCGACACTCTCCAGCGCCGGGTGGAGATCCTCCGCCGGGCCTACCGCATCCTGGTCCACCAGGAGGGCTTTCCCCCGGAGGACGTGATCTTCGATCCCAACGTCTTCGCCGTGGCCACGGGGATCCCGGAGCACGACCGCTACGCCATGGACTTCCTCCATGCCACCGGGATGCTGAAGGAGAGCTGCCCCCACGCCAGGGTGAGCGGCGGGATCAGCAACCTCTCCTTCTCCTTCCGGGGAAGTCCCCAGGTGAGGGAGGCCATGCATGCCGCCTTCCTGAAGCACGCCGTGGACGCCGGCCTGGACATGGGCATCGTCAACGCCGGGGCCCTTCCCGTCTACGACGAGATCGAGGACGAGCTCCTGGAAGCCGTGGAGGACGTGCTCTTCGCCCGGCGGGCCGACGCCACGGAGCGCCTGACGGCTCTGGCCGAGAGCCGGCAGGGCGGGGAAGCCACGGGTGAGCGGGACCTGGCCTGGCGCCACGCCCCGGTGGAGGAGCGGTTGGGGCACGCCCTGGTGAAGGGGATCGACGACTTCGTGGTGGAGGACGTGGAGGAGGCCCGGCTCCAGGCCTCCCGGGCCCTGGACGTCATCGAAGGTCCCCTCATGGCCGGGATGGACAGGGTGGGGGACCTCTTCGGTTCCGGGCGGATGTTCCTGCCCCAGGTGGTGAAGAGCGCCCGGGTCATGAAGAAGGCCGTGGCCCACCTGGTGCCCTTCATCGAGGCGGAGAAGGCGGAGGAGGCCGAGAGGCTGGCCGGAGCCGACAAGGCGGGAGAGGCCGAGGAGACGGAGGGGGCCGAGGCCCGGGGCCATGCCGGCACGGTGCTCCTGGCCACGGTGAAAGGGGACGTCCACGACATCGGCAAGAACATCGTGGGGGTGGTCCTCCAGTGTAACGGCTACCGGGTGGTGGACCTGGGGGTCATGGTGCCCTCCGAGACCATCCTGCAGCAGGCCCGGGAGGTCTCGGCGGACATCGTGGGGCTCTCCGGGCTCATCACCCCGTCCCTGGACCAGATGGTCCACGTGGCCGGGGAGATGCAGCGCCTGGGGCTGGAGGTGCCCCTCCTCATCGGAGGGGCCACCACCTCCAGGACCCACACGGCCATGAAGATCGAGCCCGAGTACCGGGGCGGCCCCACGGTCCATGTTCTGGACGCGTCCCGGTCCGTGCCGGCGGTGAGCGCCCTCCTGGATCCGAAGCGCAGGGACGAGTTCGCCCACGAGACCCGGGAGAGCTACGCCGCGGCTCGGGACCGCTACCAGCGCAAGCAGGACACCCGGCGTCTCCTGGACCTGGAGGAGGCCCGGGCCCGGGCGCCCAGGTTCCACTGGGGGAAGGACGAGGCACCTCCACCCGCCTCTGCCGAACCCCGGCTCCCGGAGGGCTATCTCCCTCCCCGGCCCGCCGTCCGCGGCACCCGGCTCCTGGAGGGGTACGACCTGAGGGAGCTCCGGGAGACCATCGACTGGGGGCCCTTCCTCCAGACCTGGGAGCTCCCGGGACGGTGGCCCCAGGTCCTGGAGGACCCCCGGGTGGGGGAGGAGGCCCGGACTCTCCTGGCCGATGCCCGGTCCCTCCTGGAGGAGATCGTCCGGGGGGGCCTCCTGGAGGCCCGGGCCACCTTCGGGTTCTTCCCCGCAGCGGCCCGGGGGGACGACGTCGTTCTCTACGCCGACGAGAGCCGGGAGGACGTGTTGGCTACCGTCCCCTTCCTTCGCCAGCAGTTCCACAAGGGAGTGGTACCCGACCCGAACCGTCCGAACCCGAACCGTCCGGATCCCGAGGCCCCCGGCTCGGTGAGCTCCGGCAGGGCCGAGCCCCGCCCCAACCTCTGCCTGGCGGACTTCCTGGCCCCGGAGAGCTCGGGGGTCCCGGACTGGCTCGGGGCCTTCGTGGTCACCGCCGGGCACGGGCTGGACGCCCTGGTGGGCCGCTTCAAGGCGACCCACGACGACTACCGGGCCATCCTGGCCACGGCCCTGGCGGACCGCCTGGCCGAGTCCTTCGCCGAGCGACTGCACCAGCGGGTCCGGGCCGAGTTCTGGGGCTACGCCCCTGCGGACACCCACCTGTCCAACGCGGCCCTCATCGCCGAGGAGTACACGGGCATCAGGCCGGCCCCGGGCTATCCGGCCTGCCCGGACCACACGACCAAGGGGATCCTCTTCCGGCTCCTGGACGCTCCGGACCGGGTGGACGTGCGCCTCACGGAGAGCTTTGCCATGACCCCGGCGGCCTCGGTGAGCGGATGGTACTTCTCCCACCCCGAGAGCCGGTACTTCGGTGTGGGCCGCATCGGCAGGGACCAGGTCCGGGACTACGCCCGGCGCACGGGCCGCTCCCTCCGGGAGACGGAACGCTGGCTCTCACCGAACCTGGCCTACGATCCGGAGGAGGAGGAAGCGTGAACGTGGCAAGGAGCAGGAACCCAGCGGGAAGGGGCGGGACCCTGACGGACTTCCTGGAGGACGATCGGGTCCACGTCTTCGACGGGGCCATGGGCACCCTCCTCTACGCCCGGGGCGTGTTCGTGAACCAGTGCTACGACGCCCTGGTCCTGGAGGAGCCGGAGCTGGTGGCCCGGATCCACGCCGACTACGCCGACGCCGGGGCGGAGATCCTGGAGACGAACACCTTCGGGGCGAACCCGGTGAAGCTCTCGGCCTACGGCCTGGAAGAGCGGACCGTGGAGATCAACCGGGAAGCGGCCCGGCTGGCCCGGGAGGCCGTCGCCGACGTCCTGGTGGTGGGATCCATGGGTCCCCTGGGGATCCGCATCGAGCCCTGGGGACCCACCGCCGCCGAGGAGGCGGAGGAGTACTTCCGGCTCCAGGCCCGGGGACTGCTGGAGGGGGGCGTGGACGGACTCATCCTGGAGACTTTCTCCGACTTCCACGAGATCCAGGCGGCCTACCGGGCCGTTCGCCGCCTCACGGACCTGCCGGTCTTTGCCCAGATGACCATCGGGCCCGACGGCCGCACCACCTACGGCACGGAGGCGGAGCAGGTAGGGGCGGACCTGGACGGCCTGGGGGCTGAGGTCATCGGCCTGAACTGCTCCGTGGGACCGGCCATCGTCCTGGACGCCCTGGAGGGCATGGCCCAGCGCACGGCCCGGCCCCTGTCGGCCCAGCCCAATGCCGGGCTGCCCCGGGCCGTGGGGGACCGGAAGATCTACATGGCCAGCCCGGAGTACATGGCCCAGTACGCCCGGCGTCTCATCGAGGCAGGGGCCCGCTTCGTGGGAGGTTGCTGCGGGACCACGCCGGACCACGTCCGCCGGATCGCCGATACGGTCCGGAGCCTCCAGCCGGCCCACCCGGCGGTGGTCCGGGTGGCCGAGCCCCGGGGCAGGGAAGCTCCGGGATCGGAGCCTGTGGCCACGGAGCGGCGCTCCGTCTTCGGGGCGGCCCTGGTGAGGGGGGAGTTCCTCAAGACCCTGGAGCTGCTGCCTCCCCGGGGCTGGGACGCCGCGGAGATGGTCATGGCGGCACGGGCCGGCCGGGACGCCGGCGTGCACGCCGTGAGCCTGGTGGACAGCCCCCGGGGCCGGAGCCGGATGGGGGCCATCGCCGCCGGACTCCTGGTCCAGCAGCAGGCCGGGGTGGAGGCCCTGGTCCACTACACCTGCCGGGATCGGAACATGATGGGGATGATCTCCGACCTCCTGGGGGCCGCCGCCGGGGGCATCCGGAACCTGTTGCTGGTGAGCGGCGATCCCCCGGCCCAGGTCCACTATCCTCCCTCCACGGCGGTCTTCGACATCGATTCCATCGGCCTCACCAACGTGGTGAACGGCCTCAACCGGGGACTGGATCCCGGGGAGAACCCCATCGGAGCCCCTACCCGGTTCGTCCTGGGGGTAGCCGCCAACCCCGGGGCCGTGGACCTGGACCGGGAGGTGAACCGGTTCATGTGGAAGGTCAAGGCCGGGGCGGACTTCGCCGTGACCCAGCCGGTCTTCGACGTCCCGGCCCTGGAGCGGTTCCTGGAGCGGACCTCGGCGTGGCCGGTGCCCGTCCTGGCGGGAATCTGGCCCCTCCGGTCCGTGCAGGAGGCGGAGTTCCTGGCCAACGAGGTGCCGGGGGTGACGGTGTCGGCGGAGGTCATCGCTCGGATGCGGGAGGCCGAGGTCGGGGGCAAGGAGATGGCCCTGGAGGAGGGGCTGGCCCTGGCCCGGGAGACCCTCCGGGCCGTGGCGCCCATGGTCCGGGGGATCCAGCTCCACACCCCCGGGGGTCAGGTCGCCCGGGCCCTCCGGGTCCTGGAGGCCGGGCCGGGAGCGGAGGCGGAGATCCTGCCGGGCTCAAGGAGGAATGTCCGGTCGAAGGCCGAGCCAGAGGACGCCGGAGACGCCCGAGGGGGAACCGCGTCGTGAGCTCGGCGACCGACTTCCTGGACGATCTTGGCTCTCCCGATCCCGTCTCGGCGGTGGAGCTCCGGCCTCCCTCCCTGGGGCTCACCGGACCCCACGCCATGGACGCCTGGATTGACCTGCACCACCAGGTCCGGCGCCTGGCCCGGCAGGGGCACTACCTCTTCCTCACGGACAACGCCGTGGGGGAGGAGGAGGAGGAGAACCTGGCCCACCTGGGGGCGAACCTGGCCGGGGAGGTGGATCCAGGCCGGGTCATCCCCTTCCTCACCAGCAAACACTCCCTGGACTACTGCCTCCTCTACGCCGAGCGGGCCTGGGCCCAGGGGTTCCGGGCCCTGGTGGTCCTGGGGGGCGACCGGACCGTGGGCCCTCCCCGTTGCGTGCCCCATGCCTATCAGCTCCGGCAGACAATCCGGGAGCGGGTGCCGGACATGGTCCTGGGGGGATGGGTGAACCCCCATGCCGATCCCTCCCGGCAGGCCGGCTACCTGGCGGACCCGGCCTGTGAGGCGGACTTCTGGCTCTCCCAGGTGGTCTCCCACCACTCCGTGGACCGGGTCGGAGCCCTCCTTCGGGAGCTTCGCCGCCGGGAGGTCCGGACCCCGGGGGTGTTCGGCGTGTTCTTCTACCGGAGCGGACGGGCCCGGACGCTGGAGCGCCTG
>CAZZEL010000093.1:0-9099 GCA_964652625.1 uncultured Gemmatimonadaceae bacterium | reverse complement strand
GGTGTTCGGCGTGTTCTTCTACCGGAGCGGACGGGCCCGGACGCTGGAGCGCCTGGGTGCGTTCTTCCCCGTGCCGGCCCGGGCCCTGACCCGGGAGTTCGACGCCCGGGCCACACCGAAGGAGATCTGCGCCCGGAGCGTCGAAGCCCTGGAGGGGGCAGGGGTCAGCAACCTCTACTTCAGCAACCTGACCCTCCGGACGGCGTCCCGGACCCTGGCCCGGATCCGGTGAGCCCGGACAGAAGGCAGTGGTTGCGGGAATCCCGTGAACCGGATGACCCTTCCGGGAGAGACAACGGAGGCTCGGAGACCGGAGCCTGTGAACGAAGCCCGGTGAATCGGTGCCTGTGGCCCGGGGGCTGTGAACCGTGGCTTCCTGCTCGGAGATGGTGAATGGATTCGGCAACGGGTTGGTCGACGGAGGATTTTCGGCGGCAGGGCGCCCTGGTCCTGGAGGCCCTGGCCCGCTTCGTGGAGGAAAGCACCAGGGGAGAGGGGCCGGTGGCCGACCTCCAGCCCGTGGACACCCTTATCCGGTCCCTGGGCGTGGAGCACCTCATGGCCCATGGAATGGTCGGAGACGAAGAGTTGAACGCCTTCCTCCAGGCCTTCCTCCAGGGAGCCACACGCCTCCACCACCCCGCCTACCTGGCCCATCAGATTGCTCTTCCCCACTACGCTTCGGCCCTGGCCGACCTGATCTCCGGGATCCTGAACAACGGAATGTCGGTGTACGAGATGGGCCCCACCGCCGGAGCCCTGGAAGTAGCCGTCATCGACTGGATGCTGGAGACGGTGGGCTGGGAGCCCACGGGCCGGAAGAGCGGGAACCCGCCGGCTCCCGGTAGCTCCGCCGGCGGGGGTGTGCTGACCCACGGCGGATCCATGGCCAACCTCACGGCCCTCCTGGCCGCCCGAGCGGCCCTGGCCCCCAGGGCCTGGCAGGAGGGCACGGGCAGCGACCTGGTGGTGGTGGCGCCCACCACCGCCCACTACTCCCTCTCCCGGGCCACGGCCACCATGGGGATGGGGACCGACGCCCTGGTGGAGGCTCCCTCCGATCCTCTCGGGCGCCTGATCCCCGACGAGCTGCCGGCGGCTCTCCGGGCCGTTATCGACTCGGGCAAGACCGTGATGGCCGTCTGCGCCAATGCCTGCGCCACCGCCACGGGACTCTACGACCCCCTGAAGGAGGTGGGCGCCGTCTGCCGGGAGGAGGGGGTGTGGCTCCACGTGGACGGAGCCCACGGGGCCTCGGCCCTCCTCCACCCCGAGGAACGGCGGCGGCTGGCCGGCGTCTCCATGGCCGACTCCCTGACCTGGGACGCCCACAAGCTCCTCCAGACCTCGGCCCTGTGCGCTGCCATCCTCTTCCGGGATGGCCGACGCCTCATGGACACCTTCCAACAGGACGCGGCCTACGTGACGGAGGGAGCCAGGGAGATCGGCCACGACTTCATCGGCCACCAGATGGAGTGCACCAAGAGTCCCCTGGGCCTGAAGCTGTTCCTGGTTCTGGCCATGGTGGGCGAGAAGGGGTTGGCTTCCAATGTCGGGACCCTCTCGGCGAAGACCAGGAGGATCCACGATCAAATAGCGGCACGCCCCGGCTTCCAGGTTCTTTGCCCGCCGGAATCCAACATCCTCTGCTTCCGCCGGGTGGGGGACGACGCCCTTCAGACCCGCATCCGTCAGCAGCTCATGAGGGAGGGCGACGTCCTCCTGAGCCAGGCCGACGTGGCCGGCCGCCGGTGGCTCAGGATGACCGTCATGAATCCCCTCACGGACGGCGCCACCGTCCAGCGCATGCTGGACCGCATGGAGGGGGTGGACTGAAGCATGCCCTTCTCGGGAACAGAGAGGAAGCCCTCCAACTGGTCGCTTCCGAGGAACGGAAACGGGAAGCCCGAGACGAGGCGGCGGCGCTCTTTCTCGGGGAGTGTTGCGCCCTCCTCGGTGAGCCCGAGCTGGCCCTGGAATGGCTGGAGACGGCGACGGCCTGCAACTTCATCAACTACCCGTTTCTGGCCGAACACGACCCCCTTTTGGCACCGCTACGAGGCCGGAAGGACTTCCAGCGGATGATGAAGAGGGTGAAACGACCGTGGGAGGGCTTCGAGGCTTGATGGATAGTGGGAAACTCCTCGAATTCAGAAGCCGCTCGTGACCACCCACTCTCCGATTGTCCCCAGGACCGACATGAGGAGGGCTCCACCCAGGGCCCACCCGAAGCTGTCGATGGTGAGGGAGTCGGTCAGGGCATCGGTGAGCTTCAAGAGGATGGCGTTGATAATCCAGCGAGTGAGGAACGCAAGTAGCAAAGCGATCCCCAGGGTGCCGATGGCGAAGAGCACGAAGAAGAGCCATCCCAGGAAGAAGTTCAGGATTCCGAAAATGGCCGCCACCACGAAAGCGCTCCCGAGGCTCTTCACCCGGAAGCCCGGAAGGATCACCGCGGTGACCCAAACTGCCAGCGAGAGGATGATCCACGAAAGAAGAATATTCATGGCGCTGCTCCTGTGGAGAGAACGGGACCCCGGGAATCGGTCCTACGGTAAAGGACCCGGTTCCCCCATGGCAACGCCCGGTCTCCTGTCCCAATCCACCCTCTTCTCTCGTTCACCTTCCTGAAAGGAGCTCCTGGCCAGAGCCTGAGAAAGGAAGAACCATGCGCTTTCCAGTGTGTGCCATGGCCGGGGCGCTCCTGTTGCTGGCCGGATGCGACGACAACGACGACCCCATGGCTCCGGAGACGGGGACCCTGGAGGTGGAGGTGACGGTGACGGGTGACGGAACGGACGAAGACGGTTTCCAGCTCCAACTGGACGACGCTTCGGCAACCCATCCTGTGAGCCCTGAGAACCCTCTCACTCTCGAGGACGTGGACTCTGGCGACCACTCGGCGGAACTCATGGACATAGCGGACAACTGCACGGTGAGCGGCGACAACCCCCGTACCGTCACCGTGGACCCGGACGCCACCGAGACCGTGACCTTCGACGTCACGTGCGAAACCTCGGGGTCATGATCGCCTGATCCCCCTCCCCGGCCGGGTAGCGCAGCCTGTACCTCCTGGCCAGGAGTCTCTTTTTTCAGAATGCGTGGCCGGTCGGGGAGGGATCGAGGACGGAGGTTCCTGGCCTCCCTCAGCGGGTCAACTCCTGGGGACGGACATCCATTGAGGAAGGGAGTGGCGGATCGCACGCTCCGTACGGTCCGGCGTCCCGCTTGACTCGGCCTTCCTTCGGACCGTTACTTCCTCCCATGCCCAAGCCCACTCGAAGGCCCGCGTCCCGGATCCGCTCCGTCCTCCTGGTGGAAGACACCCTGGAGGAGGCCCTCCTCATCCAGACTCTCCTGGAGCCCATGGGGGCCCGGGTCACCGTGGCCCAGGACGGGATTCGGGGATGTCAACTGGCGGAGAACCAGGAGTGGGACCTGGTCATCACGGACCTGAACCTCCCGGGTCGGGCCGGCGCAGAGGTCATGGAGGTGAGCAAGAGGGCGTACCCGGACCGGCCCATCCTGGTTATCACCGGCTACCGGGGCCGCCTTACCCCGGACGTGAGCGGCCGGGCCGACGCGGTCCTCCCCAAGCCCCTGGAGCGGGACATGCTCCTGGAGGCCGTGGAGAGAGCCTTCGCGGAGGGTGAGGCCAAGAGGGAGGGGAAGCCGGCTTCACCGGAACGGAGAGTCATGGCCGTGGGCGCCCTGCCCGGAGACGTGGAGCTTGGGTGTGGGGGCACCCTCCTGGTGCACGCCGGCCGGGGCCACCGGCTGGGGATCCTGGTCATGTGCGCCGGTGGCGGTCAGGAGGAGGTGGAGGAGCGACGGATGGAGACGGAGCGGGCCGCGGGCCTGTTGGGGGCCGAGCTGGCCCTGGCCGAGCCCTTCACCAACGAGATCCCGTCGGAACGGGACATGAGACGCTGGCTCACCACGGCCGTGGAGGAGTTCCAGCCCGATACCCTCTTCACCCCCTCTCCCCACGACGTCCGGGAGAGCCGCCTCCGGACCCATCGGGCCGTGAGGGCTACGCCCATCCCGGGACTCCGTAAGCACTACGGCTACCAGGCCGCCACCACGACCCTCCAGTTTCAGCCCAGCGTGTTCGTGGAGATGGAGGAGCAGATCGAGCGGAAGCTCCGGGTCCTGGACGCCTACCGGGGCACCCCGGACTTCCGGCCCCACCTCCAGACCAATCTGGCCCTGGCCGCGGCCCAGTACTGGTCCCGGTACGTGGGCTACCGGATGGCCGAGCCCCTGGAAGTCATCC
The DNA here is from genome assembly GCA_964652625.1 of uncultured Gemmatimonadaceae bacterium. Taxonomy (GTDB): domain Bacteria; phylum Gemmatimonadota; class Gemmatimonadetes; order Longimicrobiales; family Gaopeijiaceae; genus CAZZEL01. Next base: position 4,823 of record CAZZEL010000093.1, on the reverse strand, counting down.
CCCCTGGATCAGGGGGCGGAGCCGGGGGAACTTGAAGAGGGAAACCCGGGAAACACCTCGGCCAGTTTGTCGGTGAGCTGCTCGGGCCGGAACGGCTTTTCCACGAACCGGGTCTTGCTGTCCAGCATCTCCGGGAAGGCCTTGTCCATCCGGGGCATCCGGGAGGTGTACAGCACGGGAAGGTCCGGCCGGACCAACCGAGCCCGGTCCAGCAAGCTCTGGCTGCCGGCCGGCTTCTTCTTCGGCCCCGTGTCGGCGTCCAGGATCAGGGCGTCCACCCTCCCCCCGATCCGGCGCCACAGGCTCAGAGCCTCGGCCTCGCTGCTGGCCTCCAGGACCCGGAGCCCGGCTCGCCGGAGAATGCGGGCTCCCCGGTTCCGGGCATCCCCTTGCCCCTCCACCAGGAGGACCGTGGGAGGCTTCTCCCCCTGGGCTTCCTCCTTCTTGCTCTCCTTCGCTCGGGCCAGGGGAAGGTAGAGATCCACCCGGGTCCCTTCGCCTTTCCGACTCTCCAGCCAGACGTGTCCCCCCGAGAGCCGGGCGATGCCGTAGACGGTGGTGAGGCCCAGGCCCGGGTGCTCCGTCCGGTCCTTCGTGGTGAAGAAGGGCTCGAAGGCCTGGACCAGGACCCGGCTCTCCATCCCGGGGCCGTCGTCCCGGACCCGGAGGCAGACGTAGGACCCGGAGTGCATGGGGTAGGGAGCGGCGGCGGCCTGGGTGGGGGAGACCCGGGCCGTGGTGGTCCCCACCCGCAGCCGGCCGCCGTCGGGCATGGCCTCCAGGGCGTTCCTGAGAATCTCGCCCACGGCCTGGGAAAGCCCCCGCTCCTCCACGGAGACAGGGCCCGTATCCGTCTCCAGCTCCACGCTCACCCGGATCCCCTGGCCCTGGGCCTGTCGCTCCAGGCCCTCCACGGCCTCGGCCACCACCACGTTCAGGTACACCTCCTCCGAGACCGCCCGTCGGTGCCGGCTGAAATCCACCAGCCGGGAGAGGACGGAGGTGGCCCGGTCCACCCTTCGGGCCAGATCGTAGAAGGTCCGGCGGAGAGGGTTGTCGTCGGGGATCTCCAGCATCCGGACGACGAACTCCTCCTTCACCTCCTTGAGCTGCTCGATGAGGATTTCCCCGATGGCTCCGGTTACGTAGGGCATGGAGAGAGCCGCCGGGGTCCGAAGATCGGAGGCTGGGCTTTCCGCGGGGGGTGGGGCCGCCGGTGTTGGGGCCTCGGAGGGGGAGGGGACCTCCGATGCCGGCTCTTCGGACGGAGCCGGCTCCGGGGTCAGACCCTCGGGGAGCTCCTCCAGGTCCAGGGGGGGCGAGGTCTCAGGGGTGCGGTGCGCTCCCGTGTCCCCGGCGGATGCCCCCGCCTCCAGCAGGCGGGCGTTCCGGATGGCCAGGGCCGCCTGCCGGGCGATGACGCCCAGGAAGATCACTTCCCGGTCCGTGAACCGAAGGTCCGTCTCGGCCCGGGCCAGGGAGATGGATCCCAGGATGTCGGTGCCGGCTTGGAGGGGGAGGACCAGGAAGGCCCGGGGCAGAAACTCCCGGATCCGGCCCAGGGTCTCCCGGTCCGCAGGAATGCTCTCGATGACCCGGCGGGCAGCGGGACCTTCGATCCGCTGGGTCTCTCCCGTCTCCACCACGTGGCCGATGAGGGTCCCCCGGGCCACGATCTGAGGCCGAACCCGCCGGAGCATCCGCATGAGCCTGCCCTCTCGGGCCGGGTCCCGGTGTGACACGGCCACCTCCCGCACCGATCCGTCCTCGTCGGCCAGGTGGATGAAGCCGTAGTCCGCGACGTCAGGAACCAGGGCGGACAGTACGTGGCGAAGAGTCTCGTGGAGCTGGAGCGAAGCTGGGACCATGGGCCTCTGCCGAATGCCGGGCGCCGGAGACGGGGTCGCCGGGAAGAAGCTTGTATTGCCCTTCGCGAGGGGCCTATCTTTAAACAAGATAGGCAAGAGCCATCCCTGTGCATACGGATGGCTCTTTCGTGCTGTGCAGGCTAAAGGCCGGAACCCTGAAATCAGGTCGGGCATGAATAGAGCGCAACTCTCGGATCAGTCGTCTTCGGAATCCGCGGTCCCCGTCCAGGAGATCGAGCAACTCGTGGGATCCTTGCGAGGCGTGATCTCGGTGAAGGCCGTGACCAACGGCCAGGGGAAGCTGGGCAAGATCCACGTCCTGGCCTCGGACAGCGTGTCCGTGGAGCAACTGACCCGGGAGATCGAGTCCACCCTCCTCACCTACTTCGACCTGGCCCTGGAGCCGGGGCAGATCTCCGTGGCCATCAGTCGGGACTCCCACGTTCCGGAGCCGCGACCCGCCGGCAACGGCAGCCAGAGAGAAGAGTCTGGCCGGAGTCCAGGATCGCCGGGGCCTTCCGGGACGGAAGAGGGCACGGGCGAGCCGCAGACCTTCTTCCGTCAGCCGAGAATGCCCCAGGGGGAGGCGGCACCGGGCCACGAAGGAGACCGGGCGCCGGAGTCACCGGCGGGGACCCCCGCCGGCGCCCCGGGTGGGGCGGCGAGTACCGGTCCGGCCCAGCCAGTCGGCGGCAGGTATGCCCGGCCGGCTGCTGGAGCGTATGCTCAGCCGGGCGGTGGAACCCAGGGTCAGCCAGCCGCTGGCCCGCAGGCTGACCCAGCCGCCGGAACGGAGGGTCAGCCGGGCGGTGGTGCCCGGGGCCGGCCCTCCGGTGGCACCCAGACCCGGACCTCCGGGCGGGTCCCGGCGCCTCCCGCACCGGCACCCTCTGCCGGGCCCGTGACCTTTGTGCGCTACACGGTGGAAGGGGACATGGGCCCGGCCGTGGAGATCCGGGTCACCGTACAGGCCGGTGGCGAGCACTACGACGGCGTGGCTCCGGCCTCCGAGCTGGGGAAGCTGGAGCCCGTCCTCTTCGCCGAAGCCGCCGTGCACGCCGCCGAGATCGCCCTCCGCTCCCTGGCTGGGGAGAGGCACGGTGAGGTACCCGGGTTCCGGGTCCTGGCCGCCGAGGAGTTCCAGGCCCTGGACCAGTCCTACATGGCCGTGGCCCTTTCCGTCTCGGGGCCAGGGGCACGGGGCACCGTCACCGGGTTCTATCCCCTGGCTGACGGCCCCCACCGGGCTGCCGCCCTGGCGGCCCTGGACGCCATCCGCCGCTACGGCGCCGGGGACGGGACCGCCGACCCCCGGGAGAGCCGACGCCAGTCCGTGGATCCATTTCGGGTGTGGGGTTGACGGCTCTTCTCTGAGGGCTCTCCTCTGAAGGTTCCTGTCAGCCGCCGGCCTCGGGACCCTCCGGCAGCAGGGCGCTCCGCAACGCCTGGAAGGCCTCCTCACACCCGTCCTGGGAGCAGGGGGCGCTGACGGCGAACAACTCCGCCCGGGGTGAGCGCCGCACGAACGCGAGGATCTCCAGGGTCTTGGCCCAGGGCTCGAAGGCCGTCTCCACGCCCCCCACCTCGTACCAGTACCACACCAGGACCGGCCCTTCGGGGGTCCTCACCAGGGCCTCGTTCACCCAGCGGCCCTCGGGGTGCATGGGGGAGAGAAGCCGCTCTCCCATGACGGCGTCGGGCTCGGCGATCCGATTTGCGTAGAAGATGAGCTCCGCACCCTGGGTCTGGTCCCGGTAGATCAGCCGGTCCACGAACACCCGGTCTTCCCCGTTTGTGAAGGAGGTCTGCTCGTGCTCGCTGGCCCCCTGGAAAGCGGGCGCCCAGGTGAAGGGGCGTTCCACAGCTTCCGGGGCCGCCTCCCATCCGTCTCCCTGGATCAGGACGGACAGGCCCGGGTCGGGAACCTCGGCCCGGGGCAGAGAGGTCATCCCCAGGAAGATCACCGGGCCGACGATGGCCAGGCCTGTGGCCACGACCCCTCGCCGGAGGAGGGCGGGGTCTCGGAAGGGGGAGGGCGTGGGATCGGACTCGCTCTCGGTGGCGTCGATTCCGTCGTTGCCGTCGTTGCGTTCCTCCGATTCGTCCGCTTTTCCCAGTGCCAATTCCTCCCCGGCTTCTCCGCCCCGGGTCTCTTCCTCTGCCTTCTTCCGGGCCACCAGAGATCGGTCCCACGCTTCCATCCGGTGGGCCAGGAAGCCCAGGGGAATGAGGCTCAGAGTGAAGATCACCCACCCGAAGGTCACGTGGCTGCTGAGGAGTCCCGACTCCATCTCAGTGAAGTGGCCGATGAAGACCAGGGCGGTCACGCGAATCCAGTTTGCGATCATGGAGATGAGGCCTGCAAGGCAGAACACTACTGTTTGGCTCCGCCAGTCCTTAAGGAAGATCTGGCCATAGATGGCCCCAAGCACCAGGCCCACCAGGAAGAACCGCAGTCCAGCGCAGGTGTCTGCAACGTGGATCGAACCCGCAGGTAAGAGGATGATCTCTCCTCTTATTTGTGCGGAGATGCCCGCGAGCTTCACTATGAAGCCACTGACGGTGACTGTGATCATCTGTAGCGGGACGATGAGCAATTCCCAGAAAGGGACTGCCAGGAGGAAGACTCCGACGAGGGGAATCAGGGTCCGCCCTGTCTTTGCACCGAAGACCGCGGCCGCCCAAGAGAGGAGGACAAGAGGCAGAAGGCCTTGATGAACAACCTGCATTTCCATGATCATCGCCGGGAGCCAGATTACCGAAAGGAGGATCAGGCCCCAAAAAGCAGCGTGAAGGTCTTGAACGTCGGTGACCAGATCCCGCCGCCTCCGCCATGCCAGCCAGGCTACCAGGGGAGCTATGATGTAGCCGTGCGAATAGTTGTATCGCCCCCACACTCTGAAGAAGCTCAGAATCGTGGGCAGGTACGCCGCCAGCACCACGGCAAAGGCCCCC
>CAZZEL010000092.1:0-15900 GCA_964652625.1 uncultured Gemmatimonadaceae bacterium | reverse complement strand
ACAGAGAGGGCCGGGACGGCAGGTCCAGGCCCCGCCCCACGCTCATCTCCACCACGCCGCCCAGGACGTTGGGCCCGTAGAGGATGGAGGAGAGCCCCCGGACCATGTTCACATTGGAGACGGCTCCGGCGGGTAGAACGGATACGTCCGTGCGGGCATCCCAGTTCAGGGTCAGGGGCACACCGTCCACCAGGACGGCCACCTGTCGGGACTCGGACCCCCGGACGGTAACCTCCGCCTGTCCCCGGGAGTTGGTCCTGACGTGAAGAGTGGGGATATCCCGGAACAGCTCCTCCGTGGTGGGAGCGGAAGGTAGGGCCAGAGAGTCCAACGTGAGTTGAATGGCGCTGGCCCCGCCGGGAGTGGCCACGACCCTCTCCGCCTCCACCACGATGCCTTCCACCCGGTAGACGGTGGTGTCCGTACGGGTGGTGTCGGCCTGTCCCAGCACCAGAGACGGCCAGGCAATGAAGGCGCCCAGGGTGAACAGAGTGGAGCGGATACGGTGGCGGGAACCGATCATGGGGTCAGGGTTCTTCCTCTCCTGTGAGTCTGGACAATCGACTCGGGGCGGCCGGCGTCAGACGAATGGAGCCCATGCCGCCATTCATTAAAATATCATGAATCCAGAGAGGGAAAAGGGGCCGGTGGTCCCCCCTGTCCTTCAGATCGGCCCTGTCCTGTCGCCAGGATCCCTCTCCTGGAGCCAGGACTCACCCGGGGACCGTGGGTCCGTGCCAGCCTCCGTCGAACCCTCCGTGGGCAGAGTGAGGACGAACTCTGTGGACCCGGGACGGGAGTGGGCCAGCTCCAGACTGCCTCCGTGCATCTCGGCGATGCGCCGGGCGATGGCCAGGCCCAGGCCTGCGCCCCCGGTGGGCCCGTCGTGACTCCTGGATCGTGAAGGGTCTACCCGAAAGAAGCGCTGGAAGATCCGGTCCTGAGCTTCCGGAGGGATCCCCGGTCCCGGGTCCGCCACCCGGACCTCCACGGCCTCCTCCGAGCTCGCCATAGCCACCCGAACCGTCCCGCCCCGGGGAGAGTGCTCCACGGCGTTGTCCAGGAGATTCAGCAGGAGCCGGCCCAGGAGATCCGGGTCTCCCCGGAGAAACTCCTCCACTGTGCCGGAGAGGCTCACGTCCAGCCCCTTCCCTTCCGCCAGGGGTCGCACGGCCCGGACGGTGTCCCGGATCACCTCGTTCAGGTACAGGGGCACGGGCTGCATCACCGGGTGTCCGGCGTCGGATCGGGCCAGGAGGAACAGGTCATCCACCACCCTGGTCAAACGACGGGCCCCGTCCTTGATGACCGTGAGGGATTCCCGGTACTCCTCTTCGGAACGGTGTTCCCGGGACAGAGTCACGTCCGTCTCGCTCCGGAGGATCGCCGTGGGGGAGCGAAGCTCGTGGGATGCATCGGCCATGAATCGCCTCTGCTGCTGGAAGCTCTGCTGCAGGCGATCCAGGAGATCGTTGAAGACCCGGGCCAGCGCTCCCAGCTCGTCGTCGCTGGCCACCGGGAGGCGCTCATGGAGGTTGGTCGCGCTGATCTCCGTGGCCCGCTGGGCCATCTCCGAGACCGGCCGGAAGCTCCTTCGGGCCAGGAACCAGCCTCCGGTCCCGGCCAGGAGAATGAGGAGGGGGATCATGACGACGTAGAGGCGGCGGATCCCTTCCAGGGTCTCCTCCACCTCCGCCAGAGGATAAACGCCGGCCACACGGAACTGTTGTTCCCCCACCAACAGAGGCCGGACCTGGACCCGGTACCCATTCCCGGGCCCGGAGAGGGTGGCTCGCCACGAGTCCTCTCCACCTCGCTGTTGCCTCTCCTCGATGGCTTCGTCGATTCCGAAGAGAGATGGTGTGGTGTGGCCCGGCCCCTTCGAACCCATTTCCGGGGCGGCGGTGCTGCTGGCCACCACCTGGCCTCCATCGTCCAGGACCAGGATGGCCAGATCCCGAAACCGGACCTCCCGGACCGTCGTGCGGATGGCATCTTCGGCGGCGGGAAGCTGACGACGCTCCACCAGGAGCTCGTTCTGGAACACGGTGAGGGCGTCGTCCAGGAACCCGTCGGTCCGCCGGATGAGGGTCGTGGAGAAGATCAGGTAGGAGATCACGGCGAAACCGGCCAGGGGCAGGGCCACCATGACCGAGTACCAGATCGTGAGGCGGGCCCGAACGGATTTCGGCAGACCCCCCATGGCTCACTCGGTATCCGAAGGGGAGCCCGGCTCGGTCTCGGACGGAGGCTTCTCCCCGGGATCGTCGATCATGAAGCCCACGCCTCGGACCGTCTTGACCAGGGCCCTGGCCTCACCCTGGTCGATCTTGCGCCGAAGGCGGCTGGCGTAGACGTCCATGACGTTGGACCGGATGGGGCCCGCATCCTCCCATACCTCCGCCAGGAGCTCCGAGCGGCTCACCACCCGTCCGGTGTTCCGGACCAGACAGAGGAGGAAGTCGTACTCACGGGCCGTCAGCTCGATGGGCCGCTGGCCCCTTCGGACCTGACGGCGGCGCGTGTCCACATGGAGGTCCCCGATCTGGATCTCCGGAGCCAGCTCACGCTCACGGCGCCGGGTGAGGGCCCGGAGCCGGGCCAGAAGCTCCCCGAAGTCGAAGGGCTTGCCCAGGTAGTCATCGGCCCCGGCGTTCAACCCGGTGATGCGCTGCTCCACGGCGTCCAGGGCCGTGAGGATGAGGATGGGCACCCAGTCGTTCCGGGCCCGGATCTTCCTGCACACCGCCACACCGTCCAACCCCGGAAGGAGGATGTCCAGGATGATGGCGTCGTAGCTCTCCGTCTCCGCCATGGCCAGCCCCTCGTCGCCGGTGCTGGCCTCGTCCACCCGGAAGGAGGCTTCCCGGAGCCCCCGGGCCACGGAGACCCGGAGGGGACGATCGTCTTCCACCAGGAGCACGTGCATGACAGAAACCTAGGGCGCAGGGGGTTCGCGTTCCACCGACCCGGAGACCAGCGTCAGGAAGAATCCGTTCCCGAGGATGCACGGTCCAGTGGGACGATCTCCACGAACCAAGCCCCCAGGGAGTCCCTTCCGGCCAGGATAACCTTCTCCTCCCCCAGGAAGAGGGGGTCGGCCGGGAGGTGGAGGCTGCCCAGCCACACGCCCTGACGAGAGAAGACGTCGTAGTCGTGTTGGTGGTAGCTCGTCCGTACCCAGAGTCTCGCGGCTCCATCCGTTCTCAGCCCGTGAAAGGCCGGCATGGTCTCATGGTCAGCGAGATTCTCCTCCCACTGCCGTTCCACCTCCTTGAGCCTCCTCTCGAACTGACGCTCTTCCTCCGGCGACAGATCCGGCGCTTCCGCCCTCCAGCGGGCCAGGGCGGAATCCACCTGAGCTCGGCTCGCGGCCGTGGGCTCCACGACCCGGCCCAGGATCCGCAGGAGATCTCCTTCCGGCCCATAGGCCCGGACTCGGTAGTCGTCCCCGTTTCCTGCATAGATCACGGTCCCGTCGGTGGCGGCCTGGGCCTTCCGGTCCGCCGCGCCCCGGATGGTGGAACGGATCCCCCCAGGGATCCTCTCCATGAACCAGTCGCCCCCGGGGAATTCCAGGAGCGGACCGAGCCAGCGGCCCGTCTTGTCGAAAGCGAGGACGACGGCCGTTCGACGCGCCAATCCCATTCTCTCCTGGGACCAACTGGCCAGGTGGAGGGTCCGGCCATCCGCCAGGCGGCCGAAGGGGGCGGGTCGATGGTACTGGATGCGCCCCGTCATCTCGGCAGGCGGCGGCTCCAGGTTCCAGGTTCTTGCCCGGTCACCGGCCGAGTCGTAGAGGGTTACACGGGGATGGGCCTCGTCGAAGACCAGCAGGGAGTCGGCGGGGAGCCGAAGCAAGGTGCTCGGATGAACGAACTCCCCGGGTCCCTCGCCCGATCGTCCCACACTTCGGGCGTGCCGTCCCGCGGCATCGAACCACCGAAGCTCGTTCAGCCCCTCGTCCAGGACCACCGTGGCCCCCGAGCTCAGGTGAACGGCACGCAGGGGGCCGGAGAAGAGGTAGGGCTCCTCCCCCATGGCCGTCCCGATACGCAAGGCGGATCGGGTGTCCAGCTCGAGGCCCTCCTCCCCTTCCCAACCGGGGGAGTCACTCAGGATGATCTCGATGCCGGCGCTGTCTCGTCGCTCCACCTTCGCCCCCGTTCCCGGGCGCCCCTCACACGCCAGGGACACCAGGAGGCCGAGGGAGACAAGAAGGTGGAGAGGAGCGAAGGGGACCGGAAACGGGCCGGGACGGGTCATGACAACCCCTCTCTCAAGGGCGGCTGAACACGGGGGCGAGCCGCGTTCCGAGGGCCACGGCTCCCGATTCCAGGGGGAACGCACCGATCCCCCTTACGTATTCAGTGTACGTCGGAGCAGGTCCGGGGCAAGCGCGCCGGTTCGGACTCCGCGAAGGGAGCCCGGGAGGCGGGATCGTCCTGGGCTTCCGGCAGCACCGCCGGGGATTCCGGGAGAAGGCTCCCGTCAAGAAAGGTAGGAACCATGAAACGCACCGTGATGGCCGTGGCGGCCCTCCTCCTGATGGGCCTCTGGGTCTATTTCTCCATGGGCCGGGAGCAAGACATGGAGGCCCGGCCCGGGGTGCCGGTCCAGGAGGCCTTCGACACGAAGATCGTCTACACCACGGACATGGAGGCGGACACGGCCCTCCTGGCCGCCGACTGCCGGGATCGGGGCGGCGTCTTCAACGAGTGCGGTTCCATCTGCGCACCGGAGGCGAGCATTTGCGCCGAGGTCTGCGCCTATACCTGTGAGGACATCCCCCGGGGCGAGACCGGAGAGACCCCTTCCGACCAGCCCCCTGCCGGAGAGATGGCCCCGGAGGTGGACACCCGGGGCTGGAGCAACCGGGTCCTGGAGGGCTACGGGGTCACCCACAGCTCCGTCCATTCCAAAGGGATCCCCACGGAGGGTCTTTTCGGGAGGACCCGGCCGCTGGATTTCCGCCCTCCCTTCCCCATCTCGGACGAATCGACGGTCTACCTTCTGGAGACCGGCGAGCCCTTCGCCGCCATGGTGAAGCCAGCCAGCCAAATGCGACTCAGAATCCGGGATCTGGAGAGTCGATGCATGCGGGACGGACGGGAGGTGGGACCCAGGGAGTGCGATCCTCTGACCCGGGATGACCGGATTCTCAGGACCGGCTCCGTGGACCGGGAGGCCTGGCGCACGGAGAAGGCCATCCTGGGGACGGTTCGCCTGGATTCGGTAGGGGACGGAAAGGGGAGCCGGAGTACATGATGCGTGGAACGTTGATCCTCCGTAGGGCCAACCCCTCCGGCCTTCCGGAGAATGAGAGGGCCCTGGAAACTCGGATCCGTTTCGCCGAGAACGAAGGAGGGCCCGGAGCATGACCCTGTCCAGGAGACTCACCATGGTGACAAGAGAGATGGTCCGGCGACGGCTTGTTCTGACCTTCCTTCTCCCGGTATTCCTGCTGGTGCCCACGGTCCCGGCCCAGGCCCAGCCTGTGCCGACGTTCACAGTGGAACTGGAGGCCGGGCCGGTCTGGCAGAGCCGCAATGAGGCGCAGATCCCCAATGACGAGGCCGGTACGCGTTTTTCTCTGCTGGACGTCTCCGGGAACGGCCCCTGGGCCTCCGCCCGTCTCTATCTGACCTGGACCATCGCCGGGAATCACGACCTCCGGCTTCTCCTGGCTCCCCTCTCCATCACCGAAACCGGGGTCCTGCCCCAGCCGGTGGAGTTCGCCGGGGAGTCGTTCGCCCCCGGGGATCCGGTGGAAGCCACCTACCGCTTCAATTCGTGGCGCCTGGGGTACCGCTACCGGATTCTGGAGGAAGAAGAGACGTCTCTGTGGGTGGGATTCACCGGGAAGATCCGGGACGCGAAGATCGAGCTGCGCCAGGGCCAGGTCTCCGGGAAGGACACGGATCTCGGCTTCGTCCCTCTCCTGTACCTGGCTGCCCATCAAAGGCTCGGCGGGGGCTGGCACCTGGACTTCGACTTCAACGGCCTGGCCGGCGGACCCGGCCGCGCCTTTGATACCGCCCTCAAGCTGGGATACGATCTCGACAACCGCTGGAGCATCGGACTGGGGTACCGGACGCTGGAGGGGGGTGCGGACGTGGAGTCCGTCTACAACTTCGCCTGGTTGCACTATGGGGTGATCTCGGCACGGCTCCGTTGGTGACGGCCCCTGGCGAGACCAGACGGATCCTCCCATCCTCCCTCCCGGAGCGATGCCCGCACGGCATCACGAGCGTCCGAGCCCACGGGAGGCCCCATGTCCACTGCGTTTCCCACCACCCTCCTTTCCTCCTGGATCCGGATCCTGACGCCGGGACTCCTCCTGGTTCCTGCTCTGGCCTGCGGCGGCCAGGCCTCCGATTCCCCGGGAGAGACGGGGGCCGATGAGGTGGTCTTCCCGGACCAGAACCGGCCCGACGTCCGGGGCACTCGGGGTGCCGTTTCCGCCGGCCATCCCCTGGCCGCTGCGGCGGGCTACGACATCCTTCGCCAGGGGGGCAACGCCGTGGACGCCGCCGTGGCCATGGCCGGCGTCCTGGCCGTGGTCCGACCCCACATGAACGGTGTGGGTGGGGACGCCTTCGCCCTGATCTACCAGGGAGATACGGGTGAGGTGGCGGCATTGAACGGAAGCGGCCGGGCAGGAGCCCTGGCCACCCCGGAGTTCTTCCAGGAGAACTACCAGGGGGAGATCCCCGGCAAAGGGCCGGGCTCGGTCTCCGTCCCCGGGGCCGTGGCGGCGTGGGCCGACGCCCTGGAGCGATTCGGCACCATGGACCTGGCCCGGGTGCTTGAACCCGCCATCCGCTACGCCGGTGAGGGCTTCCCCGTCTCCGCCCGCCTGGCCCGGGACTTCCAGACTCAGGGCGACGACCTGAACCAGGCCGGCCGGGAGCTCTACCTCCCCGGGGGCTCTCCTCCTGCCGTGGGCAGCCTCTTCCGGAACCCGGCCCTGGCCGGAACCCTGGACCGAATCGCCCGGGAGGGGAAGGCCGGGTTCTACCGGGGCCCGGTGGCGGAGAGCCTGGCGGCCTTCCTGGAGAGCCGGGGGGGCTACCTCCGACCGCCGGACTTCGCCGACCACACCTCCACCTGGGTGGAGCCCCTCTCGGCCAGTTATCACGGCTACCGGCTCCTGGTCATGCCCCCCAACACCCAGGGCATGGCCCAACTCATGTTGACGGAGATGGCTAAACACCACCCATTAAAGGATATGGGACACAACACCTCAAGCTATCTCCACACCCTCGTCGAGCTGAAGAAGCTGGCCTTTGCCGACCGGGATCGGTGGGTGGCAGATCCGGAGCAGGCGGACTTGCCCCTGGACCGACTCCTGGACCCGGAGCGCCTGGCCCGGCGAGCCCAGGAGGTGGATCCTCAGCAGGCCGCAGAGCAGGTGGAGCCGGGTGTCTGGGGGGACGATGTCGTGGCCGGGCTCCCCTCCCATGAAGGGGCGATGGGAGCCCCTGGGACAGCTTCTCGATCTCTCGCTCCGGCGACAGTCCCTGCACCGGGACAGGGCGCCGACGACTTCGGCGACACGGTCTATCTCACGGCCGTGGACCGTTGGGGCAACGCGGTGAGCTGGATCCAGAGCGTCTTCTCCGGCTTCGGATCGGGCCTCCTGGAGCCGGAGACCGGCGTGCTGCTCCAGAACCGGGGCGCCCTGTTCACCCTGGAGGAGGGTCACCCCAACCGGGTGGCTCCCGGGAAACGTCCCTACCACACCCTCACCCCCCTCATGGCTCTCAGGGAAAACGGATCTCTGGGCTTCACCCTGGGCACCCCGGGAGGGGACAGCCAGACCCAGAGCCTGCTTCAGATCATGAACAACATGATGATCTTCGGAATGTCCCCCCAGGAGGCGGTGGAGGCGCCCCGTTTCCGGAGCTATGAGGGCCTGCGGGTGGCCATGGAAGACCGGGTCCCCTTGCGGGTGCGAGAAGAGTTGGAGGAGCGGGGACACGAAATCCGGGTGGTGCACGGCTGGACGGCCACCTTCGGCGGAGCCCAGATGATCTTCCTGGACCCGGAGTTCGGTACCCTCGCCGTGGCCTCCGGTCCCCGGCGAGAGGCCTACGGCCTGGCGTACTGAGGGACCGGAAGTCGGCCCTCGACGCTGGGATCAGGAGGGGGATCGTCGGGCCCGTGTCCCGGACGCCGGGAAGGCAGGCCTCAGGCCGTGAAGAACAGGACCCCGGCCAGGGCCCAGATCACGCCCACGATGCCCAGGAGGAGGATCTCCACGGCACTCACCCGCTGCTTGCCTTTCAGGCCGTGGAACCAGGCGATGATGCCCGCAGCTCCCACACCGCAGATGGCGGTGAACCAGGCGAAGGGATAGGCACGGGAAGGCAAGAACCCCAGGTCCGCCCAGTTGCCCACCACCTCCGAGAGGGCGTACCCGGCCCCGGCCGTCACCACCACGACCTGGGGTAGCCTCCGCCGGAGAATGGACTCCAGGAGCCCCGACGGTTCCTGAGTCCGGCCGGCCCCTACCTTCGAAAGCTGGGTGGAGGGCTTCAGAGCCCTGGCCACGGAGGCGGCGGAGGGGCGCTTGCCCGGGTCCTTGGCCAGGCAGCGCTGGAGGAGCTGCCCCAGCTCCGACGAGAGATCCGGGCGAAGGGTGGAGAGGGAGCGGGGAGACGACCGCAGGTGGGCCATGGCCGTTTCCCGCTGCGTGCGGGCCTGGTAGGGCCCTTCCCCGGTGAGGATCTCGTATCCCAGGATTCCCAGGGCGTAGATGTCCGTCCCCTCCGTGAGATCCCGGCCCTCCAGGAGCTCGGGACTGGCGTACCGGAAGTCGGAGAGAACCTCCCCGGCCCGGGTGATCCGCTCGTCGGAGCTCCGGGCGTGGGGTAGGATCCCCGCCAGGCCGAAGTCCGACACAACGACCCGGTCCTCCGTCTCGTCGCAAAGGACGTTTCCGGGTCGGAGATCCCGGTGCACGAATCCCCTCCGGTGGGCCGCTGCCAGGGCGTCGGCGATGCTGGCGAGAATCCTCCGGGCATCCTCTTCCGGGAGAGGACCTTCGGCGGAGAGGTGGTCTTCCAGCGTTCGGCCCTTCACGTACTGCATGACCTGGAAGGGGACGTGGTTGGACAGGATCCCCGAGCGGTAGACGGTGACCGCGTTCGGGTGCTCCAGGGAAGCCGCGGCTTTGGCTTCCCGTTCGAACCGGGCCATGGCCACCGGGTCATTCGACAGGTCCCCGGAGAGGACCTTCACCGCCACCAGCCGGTCGAGTCGGTTCTCACGGGCCAGATAGACCGTGGCCACGGACCCCTCCCCCAGGACCCCGAGGAACTCCAGGTCGGAGCCCAACTCCCGGCTCAACGCGGTCAGATCGGCCTGGCCGGTATCCACCGACTCGCCTTTCTCATCCATACGCCTGCGTCCCTGTCATACGGGATCCGGTCGGAGCTGGAACGTGGAGGTCGATCCGTACCCAAAGTACACGCGCCCGGGGGGCCCGGACCAGAGATTCACCCACCCGCCGGCCCCCGGCGAGAAGCTTGTCCTCCCCTTCCACGTCCGCCATCCTGTTCGGAGCACTCGCCGAGACCCGAGCCACAGAAGACCCCTGCAACAGCCCCGGGATCCCACAGGGACTCATGGGCGGTCCCCGGTGGACCGATCCTCAGAACAGGGGCACGGCGCCCCGCAGGAACATCCAAGGAGGAGGCGACTCTCCGTTGATCCGCCAGAAGACCACCCATCTTCCCAAGCCTGACTACAGCCGTCCTCGGTTCGAGCTGACACGGGACCAGCGAGAGACCGTGCTCCGGCGCCTCGCCTTCCTGTACGGCCAGGAGGTCGCCCAGGACTACCTGCCGGAGCTGGAGCGGATCCTGGCGGTCTATCACGGCCACAAGCCCCCGGAAGCCCTGGAGGATGATGCCCGGTTCGATCCCGCGGAGCGCTTCACCCAGGAGGACGTGATCCTCATCACCTACGGAGACCTCCTTCGGGGTGAGGAACCGTCGCCCCTGGCCACCCTGGCCCGGTTCTGCGACACCTACCTGGAGGGCAGGATCAACACCCTGCACATCCTCCCCTTCTTCCCCTACTCTTCGGACCGGGGCTTCGCCGTCATGGATTTCGAACAGGTGGATCCGGACCTGGGCACCTGGGACGACATCCACGCCCTGGAGAGCCGGTACAACCTCATGTTCGACGGCGTCATCAACCACGTTTCGTCCCAGGGACGCTGGTTCCAGGAGTTCCTGAACGGGAACCCCTATTACAAGGACTTCTTCATAGCCTTCGATTCTCCCGACGAGCTCAGCCCGGAGGAGCGGGCCCTGATCTTCCGGCCCCGAACCTCGGACGTGCTGGCCCGATTCGACACCATCAACGGACCTGCCCACGTCTGGGCCACCTTCTCTGAGGATCAGTTGGACCTGAACTTCAAGAACCCCAATGTCCTCATGCGTGTGGTGGAGGTCCTTCTCCTCTACATCCGGCGGGGGGCCGACATCATCCGTCTGGACGCCGTCACCTACCTGTGGTCCGAGCGGGGCACCCAGTGCATCCATTTGCCCCAGACCCACGAGATCGTGAAGCTCCTCCGGGATGTGCTGGACGCCGTGGCCCCGGAAGTGGCCCTCATCACCGAGACGAACGTTCCCCACGCCGAGAACATCTCCTATTTCGGAGACGGGACGGACGAGGCGCAGATGGTGTACAACTTCGCCCTCCCTCCCCTGGTGCTTCACGCCTTCTACCGGAGGGATGCCACGATCCTCTCCCGCTGGGCGTCGGAGCTGGTGACCCCCTCCGACACCACGACCTTCTTCAACTTCCTGGACTCCCACGACGGCATCGGCGTCCTGGGGGCCCAGGGCATCCTGCCCAAGGACGAGATCCGCTTCATCGTGGAGCAGGCCCGGGAACACGGCGCCCTGGTCTCCTACAAGACGACCCGTGACGGGACGGAGGAGCCCTACGAGCTGAACACCACCTGGTTCAGCGCCCTGAACCGGGAAGACGCCGGAGAGGACCTGGCCTTCCAGGTCAAGCGATTCGTGGCGTCCCGGGCCGTGGCCCTGGTCCTCCCGGGGGTTCCCGGGATCTACCTGCACGCTCTCATGGGCACCGAGAACGACCTGGAAGCGGTTCTGTCCAGCGACTCCAAGCGGGACATCAACCGGTCCGTCATCGACGTCGGAGCCATGGAACGGGAACTGGAGGCTCCCCTCTCGAGAATCGCCCGCATGAGCCGGGAGCTGGGCCGCCTCATCGCCCTCAGGACCCGGAAGCGGGCCTTTCATCCCAACGGGGCCCAGACGATCCTGGACCTCTCCCCGCGGGTCTTCTCCACCTTGCGCCTGTCTCCGGAAGGAGACGCGTTCCTGCTGGCACTCATCAATGTCACCGAGGAAGTCTGTCGCCTGGAGATCCCCCTGGAAGAGTTGGAGGTGGCGAGACACCGGATCCAGGAGACCCACTGGTACGACGTGGTGGGGGGGATGGAGTGGCTCGTGGCCAACGGCCGTCTTCACGTCACCCTGAATCCCTACGACGTGGTCTGGTTGGAGAAGTTCGACGAGGCCCGGTCCCCCGACGCCGAAAGCGGGGCGGGAAGCCCCTGACTCGGGGGAGAGCCTCAGCCGTGGAGAGCGGCGAAGAAGGAGTCCACCTCGTCCCGGACGCCTTCCCCCCGGCGCCGTAGCTCCTCCAGGGCGCCCGGGCCCAGTTCCAGGAGCTCCAGGTCCTCGGGACGCAGGGGGTTCGGATCCGGATTGCCCTCCTCTCCCAGGCGGAGCTCCTGGGCCAGCACGTTGGCCACCCGGAGGAGGGCCAGGTCCCGGGCCTCCACCCCTTCCGGCGTCTCCGGTTCGTGGTGAGCCCTGATGGGCCCGACGATCCGCTCCGGGAAGCGCCACCGGCCCAGGAGCATGGATGCCACCTCGCAGTGATCCGTGCCCAGGACCTCCCGCTCCGTCTCATGCAGCTTGTTCCGCTTCTCCTCGGTACGGGAGCGGAGCACGGCCCGAAACGAGTCTTCGAAGAAGTGGGCCAGGACGATCTTGCCCACGTCGTGGACCAGGCCCATGACGAACCGATGCTCCCCGGAGCCCACCTCCGGAAGGCCCCGGCCCAGCTCCTCCAGGATGAGGGCCACGCCGATGGAGTGCTTCCAGAGCCCCTGGGCGGAGAAATAGGGCCGGATGCCCTCGGCCGGGAGGGAGTTCATGACCCCGATAGAGACGGCGAGGGACCGAGTCATGTTCAGACCCAGGAGGGGAACGGCCTGCCGCAGCGAGTCCACCTGTCTCGAAAAGCCGTAGTAGGTGGAGTTGGCCACTTTGAGCATCTTGGCGGCCAGGGCCGGATCCCGGGAGATGAGCTCGGCAAGGGAGGCGGCGTTGACGTCCGGGTCTTCCGTCACCCGGAGGATCCGGGGAACCGCCAGGGACAGGGTGGGAAGCTCGTCGATCCGGGAATAGATCGCGGATCGCAGGTCGTCGGGTTCCACCTTGGCCTCCCGTCTCCTCAGGGGCTGGGTTGACGCTGGCTCACCGAGGGATGATCCGAACCGGGGCTCGCGAGAGACGGAACGCCTCCAGAAGCCGGGGACTACCGGGGGCCCGGCCTCTTCTCCCACACGGTGTTCAGCCAGTTTTCCTCACCCGGATCGATGATCAGCGCCGTCCGGTACTCCTCCATGGCCTCCTCCCTCATGTCCAGGAAGAGGAGGATATCGCCCCGGAGGCTGTGCTGCGTGGCTTCGAACCTCCTCTGGACCCGTTCCCGGACGGCAGCCACCTCCTCCTGGGAATCCCCCAAGTTCGTGAGGAGGGGCAACACGCTCTCCCGTCGTTCCAGGTAGGTCTCCAGGCTCCGGAGCCGGTAGAAGTCCGAGACGAAATAGGCCATGGCCGGCGTGAACTCCAGGTAGGGATGGTTGTCCGTGTTCAAGCGGGCGCCGGCGGCGTACTCGGCCAGGCTCTCCTCCCCCATGAGGAACCAGCCCAGGATATCGTAGGGCTGGGAGATGTAGAGCTCCCCCAGGTCCTCCTGGACCGCCTCCCGCTGGAGCTTCCGACTCAGGGACTGGAAGTCGATCCTCGTCTCCGACATCTGACCCACGAGGATGACGTGCTGCCTCATGGGGGTGAACCACAGGGTGGAGTGGGGGAAGACCGCCAGGAAGGTCTGAGTGATCATCCTCACCTCCCGGCCCGACAGGAGGTGGAAGGGGATCCACTGCACGAGGATTCCCTCCTCACTGAGGTTGTCCCGCAGGAGCTGGTAGAACTCAAGAGAATAGAGGCTTCCGTTGCCGGCCATCTTCGGCGAGGTGGCATCGATGGAGATGATGTCGTAGGTCTCCTCCGTCACCAGGGCGTAGTTCCGGCCGTCCCCCATCATGAGGTTGAAGCCCGGCTCGTCCAGCACCCCGTGGTTGATTTCCGGGAACCAGCCCGCGGCGTCGATGACCGCCGGAACCAGCTCCACGCAATCCACCTGCTCCACGTCGTACTGCATCATGCCCCAGGACGTCCCTCCGGCGCCGAATCCGACGATGTTGACCTTCGGCCTGTCCACTCTGCTCAGGAGGAGGGGCAGGTGGGCCAGGGGCTTCTGTGCGTCCTGGGCCGACCGGGCGGTGCCGGCCACGGGAAACCCGTTCACGCTCAGCGTCTTCTCGTCATAGATGTCCCGGTAGACCTTCACCGTGGCCCCGATGCCCTCCTGGTACGAGAGGATCTCCGGGCCCTCCACCGCCTCATAGTAGGAGACCAGCACCATGGCGTCGCTGGCCAGGTAGTAGGTCCCCAGGCCTCCGAAGGCCAGGACGGAGGCTGCCACCGAGATCCCCCGGGCCCGGAACGAGAGGGATGGAGCCTTGAGGAACAGGACGAGTCCCACGAGAACGTTGATGGTGGAGACGAGGATGATGCTGTTGTGCACGCCTATGAGGGGAATGGCAGCGAAGCCGGCCAGGACGGATCCCAGGACCCCCCCGATGGTGTTCAGCCCGTAGACGTTTCCCAGGGCGGTGCCCACCTTGCCCACGCCCCGGGCGTAGATCTTGGCTGCGATGGGGAAGGCCATCCCCATGAGGACCGTGGGAACCAGCATCACGGCCAGACTGTCCAGGAACCGCATCCCCATCCACTTCCAGTGGAGAAGGGAGTTCACCTCCACATCGGCCATGGTCTGGAACACCGGGGGCGTGTGGTTCAGGATGGGAATGGCCAGGATGGCGAAGATCCCGATGAGCACCTGGATGGCCCCCAGCCACACCAGGAGACGTTTCCGTTTGTCGATGACTCGGGAGATGATGATGCTCCCCAGAGCGATTCCCAGTAGGAAGGCCGTGAGGATGGTGGTGAAGGCGTGGGTGGAGTTGTCCAGGAAGAAGACCAGAGCCCGGGTCCAGAGCACTTCCAGGGCCAGGGCGCAGAAGCCCGAGATGCCGATGGCCCAGAGGGCGAGACGAGCCTCTCGGGACGACAGGGCCCCGGCCCCGGATGGCGCCGCCTCCCCTTCCACAGCTTCCCCCGTGCCCTCCGCGGGGTCTTCCGTGGGGTCCTCTCCCGGCTTCTCCACCACGGCCGAGGGGGTTGGCAGGTACCGGTTCAAGCCGAAAACCGCCAGGGCGATGAGGAGGTTCACGGTCCCGGCCAGGTACATGGCTTCCCGAACCCCCAGGAGAAGGATCAGGAAGAAACCCGCCCCGAGAGTCCCAACCACGGCCCCGAAGGTGTTGATGGAATAGAGCTGGCCAATGTGCCAGCCCAGCCGCTCCCGACGACGGGCGAAGAACTTCACGATCACCGGGAGGGTCCCCCCCATGAAGGTGGCCGGAACCAACAGGATCAGGAAGGAGAAGACGAACCGGACCAGGCTGATGCCGAAGAATCCGACGGGGAAGGTCCGGGCGATCCACACGTAGATCTCGCTCAGCCCGGCGAAGAGGAGGGGCATGAGGAAGGCGAAAGCCCCGATCCCCACCTCCAAGAAGGCGTAGACGATGAGGGGGTTCCGGCCCCGATCGATGAGCCGCCCGAAGTACACCCCTCCCAGGGCCAGCCCCATGAAGAAGGACGCCAGAATGGTGCTGGTAGCGAACGCCGTGGCCCCGAAGACCAGGGTCAGCATCCGCATCCAGACGACCTCGTAGACCAGGCCGCAGGCCCCCGAAAGGAAGAAGAGGGCCAGGAGGGTCAGGCGGAGCCAGCCATCGCTGGCGGGACGAGGACTCGTCTCCTGGGATTGCACGTCGGATGTCGTCATCAAAACCGCGTCCGTGTTGCTTTTTCGGCCTCACCACCTCCCCCTGGGCATCCTCCGGCCAGTTCCGAACGGCCGGAAATCAAGACAGGGGAGCCGCACGACAGAAGCCCCTCTCCAGATCCCAGGAGGCCTTCCTTTCCGGAGGGTGGATCATGAAGCATGGGCACCACGGGGGCAAGGCATCGGAGGTGAGAAAGCTGAAGGCGGGGATTCTTCCAAAGAGCCGAGTCGCCTGGAGACCGGTCCAGGTCAGTGGCTCGGGGTCAGTGGCTCGGGGTCAGTGGCTCCGGGCACTCTTCAACGTTCAACTGCCCGCACTTTCGTGGGGATTTCACTGCCTCCCCGTCTCAAGCCTTTCGGTCCAAGGAAGCCCGCTGGGTCGCGTATCGCTCGTGCAGGCGTAGTGATTGAAGGGTTTCCGGAGGTCGGACAGACCAGCGGAAAGACCTCATGGATCCGAGCCAGAAGACCGGCCCACCTGTAGATGCCCTTGCCGAACCTCGACCACCGCTGAGGAGGCTTGAAACCCCAGACAGGGTGTCCGGGGTGGGTACTCCGGCGAAGGAAGGTGGTCGATGGAGACGAAAGGCCCGGTAGGGACGCCGGGCCCTTCTTCTTGGGGCTCTCCCCTCT
>CAZZEL010000091.1:10830-15928 GCA_964652625.1 uncultured Gemmatimonadaceae bacterium | reverse complement strand
AAGCGAATCCTCGACCTCCTCCTGCCGGTCAGGTTGCTGGAATCCCCGAGCCTGGAATATGTTCCCGCCGGCCGGCGTCCCCATGCGGCGGAGGATCGTGTCCGTCTTGGGCCGGGCCGGAGTCCTCTCGCACGAGCGCGCAGAACCGCTGAACCAGGTAGATCTCATGCCAAGCTTCGTCGTAGACGGTGGCAACCCCCTCTCCGGTAGCATCCGTCCGGCGGGCAACAAGAACGCCGCCCTCCCGGCCCTGGCCGCCACCCTCCTCACCGGGGAGGAGGTGGTCCTGGAGAACCTTCCCCGCATCCGGGACGTGATGACCCTCCTGGGGATCCTGGAATCCCTGGGGGCCCGGGTGGAGTGGGAGGGCCCCGGCCAGGTTCGGATCAGCGCCGCCGCTGTCACGGAGGGACGGCCGGATCCGGAGCTGGCCAAGCGGATCCGGGCCTCCATCCTCCTGGCGGGGCCCCTCCTGGCCCGCTTCGGGTTCGTGGCCCTCCCGCCCCCCGGGGGCGACGTCATCGGCCGTCGTCGGTTGGATACCCACTTCCTCGCCTTCCGGACCCTGGGAGCGTCGGTGGAGACGGATGCCCGAAGCGGAGAGATCCGCGTCCAGGCGGCTCGACTCCGGGGGGAGGAGATGTTCCTGGACGAACCCTCGGTGACCGGGACGGAGAACGCCATCATGGCGGCGGTCCTGGCCCGGGGCACGACGGTGATCCGGAACGCCGCCGCCGAGCCCCACGTGCAGGACCTGTGCAACCTGCTGAGGGAAATGGGGGCCCGGATCGAAGGGGTGGGGACCCACATCCTGACCATCGAGGGGGTGGAGAGGTTGGGTGGGGCCCGGTTTCGCCTGGGATCCGACCACATCGAAACCGGCTCCTTCATGGGTCTGGCCGCCGTGACCCGGAGCCGGATCACCGTGGAAGGTGCCCCGGTGCAACACCTCTCCTCTACGCTCCTGGGATTCCGGCGTCTGGGGCTGGACTGCTCGGTGGAGGGAGATTCCCTGGTGGTCCACGGCGATGACGACCTCACGGTCCGTCGGGACGCCTTCGGTCACGTCCCCAAGGTCGACGACGGGCCCTGGCCGGCCTTTCCCGCCGATCTCACCTCCATCGCCCTGGTGACGGCCACCCAGTGTACCGGCACCGTCCTGGTACACGAGAAGATGTTCGAGTCCCGCATGTACTTCACCGACAAGCTGGTGGGCATGGGAGCCCAGATCATCCTGTGCGATCCCCACCGGGCCGTGGTGGTGGGACCCAGCGATCTCCGGGGAGGAGTCCTGGAGAGCCCGGACATCCGGGCGGGGATGGCCATGCTCATCGCCGCTCTGGGGGCCAAGGGGCAAAGCCGCATCCACAATATCGGGCAGATCGAGCGGGGATACGAGGGAATCGACGACCGGCTCAGGGCTCTTGGAGCCCGGATCCGCAGGGAGGATGGAGACGAATGAGTGAAAGAAGCGAGGGCAAGGAGGGGAAGAGAAGGAGGCAGGAGGGTCCGGCGGGGGAGGAAGGCACGCCCCGGGACCGGCTGCAGGACGGCCTGCACGCCCTGTCGGGGATGAAGGATCGTCTGGAAAAGGCCCTGGACGAGGCTCGGGCCCGAGGAGACCTGGAACCGGAAAAGGCCGGAGAGCTGGCCCGGGAGGCGGGCAAGCGGGTGAGGGGAGCGGCCGACAGAGCGGGCCGGAAGGTCCGGGAGACGGACCGGGAGGACCTGGAGAAGGCCGTGGCGGATCTGAAGCAACGCATGAATCGGATGGAGGACGCTCTCCGGGAACGATGGGGCGGCGGGAAGGGTGGAGGTGGAAGGAGTGGGGAAGGAGCAAGGAACAGGGACGGGGACCAGTGAGCTCCTGAGCCTTGAAGGCAGGTAGGCCTTTCGCTATCTTTCCGTGCGAAGGAGCCGCCGGAAGGCGGCCATCTTGTGAGTGGGGGTGCCGGTGGCCCCCGCTTTTTTATTCCCGTCATACCGGGTGAGGCATCCGGAAGGAGCGAGGCCATGGCCATCCCCCTTCCTGAGCTGGCAGGTGAGCTGGAGGTTCGCCTGGAAGGCATGGGGTACGAGTTGGTGGAAGCGACGTGGGCAGGAAGCCGGAGGCGTCCCATCCTCCGGGTCCGCATGGACCTTCCGGACTCCATCCCCGGCGAGACGGGTGTCACCGTGGACCAGTGTGCCGAAGTCAGCCGGGCTCTGGAGCCCTGGCTGGACGCCCACGGGGAGATTCCGGAGCGATACGTCCTGGAAGTCTCCTCCCCGGGAGTGGATCGGCCCCTGGTTCGCCGGAAGGACTGGTCCCGCTTCCGGGGCCAGACGGTGACGGTGAAGGGCAA
The DNA here is from genome assembly GCA_964652625.1 of uncultured Gemmatimonadaceae bacterium. GTDB lineage: Bacteria > Gemmatimonadota > Gemmatimonadetes > Longimicrobiales > Gaopeijiaceae > CAZZEL01. The sequence continues at coordinate 13,583 of CAZZEL010000091.1, read as the reverse complement.
GGAGGTCCTGGCCAGGGATCAGTACCGGCTGGAAGGGGAGCTCCTGGGCCTGGACGAGGAAGCCGGGAACGGCTCGTTCGTCCTCCTTCGCCTGGAGGACGGCAGCGAGATCAGGATCCCCCTGGACCGGGTGGAGAAGGCCAACCTCGTGTTCAAGTGGGAATGAGCGACCAGGTCGGACTCCCGGGGCCGTGAGGGGCCCGGGAGATCCGGCAGGCACAAGAGGACTACGATGACCAACGCTGGCCAGATCGTCGCGGCTTTCCGGGATATTGCCTCGACCAAGAGCCTCAACCCGGACGAGGTGAACGACCTCATCCGGGATGGGATCGTTGCCGGACTCGTGAAGATCTATGGTCCCAACGTGGAGGCCGAGGTCGAGATCGACGAGATCACGGGCGACATCGACATTCTCGTCTTGAAGCGGGTGGTGGAGGAAGTGGAAGATCCCTCCTCCGAGATCTCCCTGGAAGAGGCTCGCTGGGATGATCCCAGCTTCGAGGTGGGAGACGTGATGGAGATCCCGGTGGACTTCGCCGAGTTCGGCCGCAACGCCGTCATGGCCACGAAGCAGCGCATCGTGCAGCGGGTGAGGGAAGGAGAGCGGCAGCGGATCCGGGAGGAGTTCTCCGATCGGGTGGGCGAGCTCCTCTCCGGGGAGGTGCAGCAGATCGAGCGAGGCAAGATCGTGGTCATGATGAACCGGGCCAGGGACGCCGAGGCCATCATTCCCTGGCGGGATCAGAACCCCCGGGAGCGCTTCCGGCAGGGTGATCCAATCCGGGCGGTCCTGAAGAAGGTGGACGAGACGCCCAAGGGCCCCAGGCTCATCCTGTCCCGGGCCGATCCCCTCTTCGTGGCGGCCCTTTTCAAGCTGGAAGTGCCGGAGATCTTCCAGGGGATCGTGGAGATCCGGGAGATCGCCCGTGAAGTGGGAGGCAGGACCAAGATCGCCGTGTCCAGCCGGGACGATTCCATCGACCCGGTGGGGGCCTGTGTGGGTCTCAAGGGCTCCCGGGTCCAGGCGGTGGTGAACGAGCTGGGTGGCGAGAGAATCGACATCGTGCCCTGGCATCCGGACCCGGAGGTCTTCGCCCGGAGGGCTCTGGCTCCGGCCCGGGTGGCCAAGGTCATCAGTGATCCGGCCCGCCAGGTCATCACGGCCATCGTGGACGAGGACCAGCTCTCCCTGGCCATCGGCCGGAACGGTCAGAACGTGCGGTTGGCGTCCCAGCTCATCGGTTGGCAGATCGATCTCTACGGGTCCCGGGAGTGGCTCGAGCGAGGGGCCGATCTCAGCCTGTTCGGAGAGCCCCAGGCCTCGGAAAGCTTCGAGACGGCGGACTTCCCCCTGGAGGAGCTGGACCTGGAGGAAGCGACCCTGGCGGCCCTGGAAGGCGCGGGATATCATACCTTTCTCGACATCATCGACCTGGAGAAGAAGGACTTCCTGAAGTGTGAGGGGATCTCCGAGGAGGAGGCGGAGCTCCTGCTGGCCATCATCGACGAGCTGACGGTGGTGGAGGAGCCGTCCACCCGGGACGAGGCGGAAGACGAGGAGGAGGAAGAGGAGGGCGAGGAAGGGGAAGAGGAGGAGATGGAGGAGGAGGAAGCCGGGGATGCGATGGAGTCCGTGGAGGCTGCGGAGGAAGGCGTCGAGGCGGAGGAAACGGAAGAAGAGGACGAGGAAGAGGAAGAGGAAGAGGAAGAGGCTGAGGACGTGGACGTAGATGAGGCTGAGGATGCGGTGGTCGAGACCGAGGTCCAGGTCCATGCCGAAGAAGACGAAGAAGACGAGGACGAGCGGGAACGCTGAAGCCCTAGCTCTCCTGGGCCTGGCCCAGAGAGCCGGGGCTGTCGCAAAAGGTACCGAGGCCACTCGCCGGGCCTTGCAGCGGGCGGAAGCCCGGCTGGTGGTTCTGGCGGAGGATGGCTCCGAGGCTCAGCGGGAGAAGGTTCTCCCACTGGCCCGAGCCCGGGGAGTTCCCTGGGAGATTCTGGGGACCCGGCAGGAGCTCGGTGACGCCGTGGGAAGCGGGCTTCTCTCGGCGCTGGCGGTGACGCGCGGCGACCTGGTCGCAGAGATCAGGGATCGACTGGGCCGGGAATGAACGAGACGGGCGGAAGGTTTGCCCAGGCGGAGGTAGTACAGACGCATGCGGGTTATTGATCTAGCAGAAGATCTGAGGGTTCCGGCTGAGGGACTCCTCCATCTCCTTCGGGAGATGAGGATCTCGGTAGCCGATCTGGAGGCCGAGGTGCGGGATGCCGACGTGTCCCGGATCCTGGCCCGGATCGAACGGGAACGGCGGGCGGGACACAAGGACGTTTCCGAGGCCCTGGAGGCGGCCATCGAGGAAGCCCAGAGCTCCCATCGTCCCCGCCGCCGTCGTCGTCGTCCGTCCAGACGTCGGGCCGCGAAGCCCGAAGAGGAGGAAGCAGGGACGGCCGAGGAGGCCGAGGGCCCGGAGGAAGAGCCGGAGGCGACTGCCGAGCCCGAAGCCGGGGAAGGGGACGTGACGGAGGCAGAGGAGGTGGAGGAGTCCCGGGAGGAGGCTCGAGCCGAGGTCGCCGCTGAGGAGGCCCGGGTGGAAGAGGCCCCGGAAGAAGGGGAGGAAGAGAAGGCGGAAGAGGTCCCGGAGGCCCGGGAGGCCCCCGAGGAGGCCGAGGGTGAAGAGACGGAGGTCCTCGAGGCCGAAGAGGAGTTGGAGGAAGAAGAAGAGGAGGAAGAGGCTGCGGCCCGAGGGAAGGAA
>CAZZEL010000091.1:0-10730 GCA_964652625.1 uncultured Gemmatimonadaceae bacterium | reverse complement strand
GAGGAGGAAGAGGAAGGGGCGGAGCTTGTGGAGGAGGAGCCCACCCTGGAGGCTGTCGCGGAGGAGGAGGCTGGGGAGGCAGCATCCGAAGAGGGCGCTGCCGAAGCCGAGGGCGCCGAATCCGCTGAAGAGGCGGAGGTGGAAGAAGAAGAAGAGGAGACGGAGCCCGCTCCCAAGCCCGAGCCGGTGCGGAAGGCGGCTCCGGAGGGACCCGCCCGCACCGCGCCGAAGCCTGCGGCCAGCGCCGGCCCGGGAGGTCAGGTCCGGATCCAGGCCGAAGGCTACACCTCCGACGGTCGGCGGAAGAAGAAAGACAAGAAGAAGAAGCGCCAGCGGGTGGACCAGGAGGCCGTCCAGTCCAACATCCAGCGCGTCATGGCGGAGTTGAAGGGTGGAGGAGGAAAGAAGCGTCGCCGGAAGGGACCGGCCCCCTCCAAGGAGGAGCAGGAGGCTGCCGCCGAAGAGGAGCGCAAGGAGGAAGAGCGAGAGCGGACCACGGTCCGGGTGAACGAGTTCCTCACCGTGGCGGAGCTGGCGGAGCTCATCGATGCGTCTGCCACGGAGATCATCTCCTCGGCCATGAAGAACCTGGGCCTCATGGTGACCATCAACCAACGTCTGGACTTCGACCAGATCGAGCTCCTCCTGGACGAGTTTGGCTACACGGCGGTCCGGGAGGAGGAGTACGCCGCAGAGGAGGAGGCGGAGGAGCCGGAAGAGGCGCCGGAAGACCTGGTGGCCCGGCCGCCGGTGGTGACCATCATGGGTCACGTGGATCACGGGAAGACCCTGTTGCTGGACTACATCCGTAAAACGAACGTGGTGGCCGGGGAGGCCGGGGGCATCACCCAGCACATCGGTGCCTACCACGTTCAGCTGCCGGACGAGCGGGCGTTGAGCTTCCTGGACACCCCGGGCCACGCCGCCTTCACCGCCATGCGGGCCCGGGGAGCGGACGTCACGGATATCGTGGTCCTTGTGGTGGCCGCCGACGACTCCGTCATGCCCCAGACCATCGAGGCCATCAGTCACGCCAAGAACGCCGGGGTTCCCCTGGTGGTGGCCATCAACAAGGTGGATCTGCCGGCGGCCAATGCCTCCAAGGTGAAGCAGGAGCTCCTCCAGCACGAGGTCACGGTGGAGGACTTCGGCGGGGACGTCCTCTCCGCTGAGGTCAGTGCGAAGACCGGGGACGGTGTGGACGACCTCCTGGAAAAGGTCCTTCTCCAGGCCGAGCTCCTGGAGCTCAAGGCCAATCCCGATCGGGAGGCTCACGGAGCCGTCATCGAGGCCCAGCTCGACGTGGGAAAGGGGCCGGTCATCACGGTCCTGGTCCAGAACGGGACACTCCACGTCGGGGACAGCTTCATCTGCGGTCTCTACGACGGTCGGGTCCGGGCCATGCTGGACGAGCGGGGGAAGTCCCTGCAGGAGGCGGGGCCGGGCACTCCGGCCCAGATCCTCGGAGCCCCCGGGGTCCCGCAGGCAGGAGACGCGTTCACGGTCATGGATCCGGAAAAGGCTGCGGAGATCGCCGCCACTCGGCAGCGCCTGGACCGGGAGAAGCAGCTCCGCATCAAGGAGCGCGGCTTCAAGCTCGGGGACTTCTCCCAGCTCCTGGCCGAGGGGCAAACGGGAACCCTTCCCCTCATCATCAAGGGAGACGTGGACGGCTCGGTGCAGGCCCTGTCCGATTCCCTGGAGCAGCTCGGCACCGACGAGGTGGCCGTGGAACTCGTCCACCGGGGTGTGGGAGCCATCAACGAATCCGACGTCTTGCTGGCCGATACGGCCGGCGCCGTGATCCTGGGCTTCCGGGTCCGTCCGGACACCAACGCCCGGAACCTGGCGGAACGGGAGCACGTGGATATCCACGTCTTCGACGTCATCTACGAGGCCGTGGACCGGATCAAGGCCGCCCTGGAGGGAATGCTCGCTCCGGAGAAACGGGAGACCATCCTGGGGACCGCCGAGGTCCGGGAGACCTTCCGTATCTCGAAGGTGGGTACCATCGCCGGTTGCTACGTCAGCGACGGCACCATTCAGCGGGACGGCCGTGTCCGCCTTGTTCGGGACGGGATCGTCGTCTACGACGGGGAGCTGGGTTCCCTGAAGCGTTTCAAGGACGACGTGAAGGAGGTCCGGGAAGGGTTCGAGTGCGGCATCGGCATCGCCAACTTCAACGACATCAAGGTTGGCGACATCATCGAATGCTACCAGGTGGAGGAAGTGGCCCGGACCCTGGCCGGGGCGAGCTGAGCCCCGGGCGGTGGCCGAAGGCCTCGTCCCGGCCCACCACCGCGTGGCCCCGAGCCAGGAAAGGCCGCCGAAGACCATGGTCATCGGAGTCTGCTCGTGGGATCTCTCCCTTCCCGAATGCCGGTCGCTGAAGGCAAAGCGGAAGGTCGTGAAATCCCTGAAGGAGCGCATGCAGCATCGGTTCAACGCCTCGGTGGCCGAGACGGACCACCAGAACGTCTGGACCCGAGCCCGCCTCACCGCCGCCGTGGTCACCACGGACCACCGGGGCGCCGATTCCGTGTTGAGCAAGATGGATCAGTTCGTGGCGTCTGACGGGCGGGCTCTGCCCGTGGGGGTCGAGAGGGAGTTCTACTGAGGGAGCCTTCATGACGGATCGGCGAACGGCCCGTCTCAACGAACAGTTCAAGCGGGAGATCTCGGAGATCCTCCTCCGAAAGGTGCAGGATCCCCGAGTGGGGAGGGTCCTGATCACCGAGGTCCGGGTCACCGCCGACCTGTGGATGGCCCGGGTCTTCGTCCGTCCCCAGGGTGAGGACCGGGACGCGGAGGAGGTGCTGGAGGGGTTGGAGGCCGCCGAGTCGTTCATCCGAAGGGAGCTGGCCGACCTCCTCCACCTTCGCCGAATCCCCGAGCTGCGCTTCATCCACGATACCACCCTGGATTCGGCCCTCCGCATCGAGGCCATCCTGAAGGACGTGCTCCCGGACGACGCCGAGAGCGACGAGTGAGGAGCCCCACGGGCGTCCTTCTCCTGGACAAGCCACCGGGTCCCACGTCCCACGATCTGGTGGCCCGGGCCCGGAGAGCCACGGGGCTCCGCCGAGTCGGGCACGCCGGCACGCTGGACCCCTTCGCGTCAGGGCTCCTCCTCATCCTCGCGGGCCCCGCTACCCGCCTCTTCGAGTACTTCCTGGGCCTGGACAAGGAGTACGTGGCCACGGCCCACCTGGGCATCCGCACCGTCACCGACGATCCGGAGGGGGAGGTCCTGGAGGAACGGGAAGGGGCCCACGAGCTCTCTCTCCCGGAGGTGGAGGAGGCCGTGGCCGCCTTCCAGGGCACCATCCGCCAGGTTCCCCCGGCCTATTCGGCGAAGAAGATCCGGGGCAGGCCGGCTCACCGCAGGGCCCGAAAGGGGGAAGAGGTGAGGCTGGAGCCGGTGAAGGTCACCGTTCACGCCCTGGAGGTCCTGGAGCTGGCCCCCCCCTACCTCCGCTTCCGGACCCGCTGCTCCTCCGGAACCTACCTCCGGGCCCTGGCCCGGGACCTGGGGGAGCGCCTGGGCACCGGGGCCCACTTGACGGCTTTGAGACGAACGGCCATCGGCGCTCTGACCGTGGAGGACGCCCATTCTCCCAGGGCCCTGGATGCCTCGGGGAATCCGGAGGACCTTTTCCTCTCCCCGGCCCGGGCCCTTTCCCACCTCCCCTTCCTGGAGCTGGAACCTGAGGCGGTGGAACGGGTTCGACAGGGTCGGTACATCCCCGCCCCCGGGACCGGTGGCCCTCCCGACGGTCCCCTCCTCCTTCTCCGGGACGGAGAGCTGGTAGCCATGGGAGAGCGAGAGGGGTCTCGGGTGAAACCCAGGAAGGTCTTTCTCCATGGTTGAGTACGCCATCGATCCCTCCCTGCCCCCGGGTTTGCCCCGGGACGGTCGGGGAACGGTCATCACCGTGGGGACCTTCGATGGGGTCCACCGGGGACACTGGGCCGTGCTCCAGGAGATTCGGCGCCGGGCCCAGGAGTCGGGCCTTCGAAGTGTCCTGGTGACCTTTCACCCCCATCCCCTGAAGATCGTCCGACCCGACGAAGCCCCCCCCCTCCTCACCACCCCGGCGGAGAAGAAGGAGATCCTGGCTGAGACGGGCCTGGACTACGCCGCCTTCCTCTCCTTCAATCACGTCCTGGCGGACTACTCTCCCCGGCGTTTCGTGGAGGAGATCCTCATGGCCCGCCTCCACGTGGAGGAGCTGGTCATCGGCTACGACCACGGTTTCGGGAGGGGACGGTCCGGGAGCGTGGCCACCCTCCGGGAGATCGGGCAGGAGCTGGGATTCGCCGTGGACGTGGTGTCTCCCGTGAAGACCGGGGAGACGCCCGTCTCCTCCACCCGAATCCGCAAGGCTCTCCTGGATCGGCGTGTGGAAGATGCCCGGCAGGGGCTCGGTCGGCCCTACTGCCTCCGGGGTCTCGTGGTCCGGGGAGACGGACGCGGAAGCCAACTGGGATTCCCCACGGCGAACCTCCGGGTGACGGTGAACGGGAAGCTCATTCCTCCTGCCGGGGTCTACGCTGTCCGGGCCGGCCTCCGGAGGGGGACCTTCGACGGGGCCATCCACATCGGACCTCGCCCCACGTTCCGAGGCTCTCCCCCCACCATCGAGCTCCACCTCCTGAACTTCGAGGGCGATCTCTACGGCGAGGAGGTGCGGGTGGAGTTCATCCGGTTTCTTCGGGATGTCCAGCCCTTCTCCTCCGCTTCGGCCCTGGTGGATCAGCTCCGGGCCGACGTGGAGGCGGCCCGAAGGATGCTTCGGGAGGATCGGATGCGATGGGTTGAGGAGATAGGGAGATCCTGATACTTTTCAAGGCTTACAAACTGTAGACGAACACGTTGAGAGGGGCTTCCCCTGCAGCGTAGACTCCTGTGGAGGCTCGACGAGGATGTCCGAGGAACGCGAAGAGATCATTCAGAAGTACCAGCTCCACGAGGGCGACCGGGGCAGCGCACCCGTCCAGGTCGCTCTCCTGACCCATCGGATCAACGACCTCAGGGACCACTTCTCCCGGCATGGCAAGGATCATCACAGCCGACGGGGGCTCCTGAGAATGGTGGGTCGGCGCCGGAGACTCCTGGATTACATGCGCAGGAAGGACCCGGAGCGTTACCGGGAGCTGATTTCCGACCTGGGGCTTCGTCATTGAGGGACCTGGAAGAGGCGGTGACAGGGAGTCTCCTGTCGCCGCCGTTCTTCTGCTCCCGATTCTGGCTCTCCCTCATGCCCCGGATTCCCAAAGCGAAGAAGGCCATCGACGGGGTTCTACGCTCATCCGGCCCTCCTCCCGGTGCGTCCGGGACCCGTTGGGTGCAGGGAGCGTTGAGACCCTGGGGGGAGGAGCCAGCCGTGGCCCGGGCCTGACCCCAACGACGTGAAGCACCAAGACGAGACGGAAGCGATAGAGACGCGATAGAGACGCGAGACGAGAGACCGAGTGGAGCGACAGAACCGATGAGAAGCGGAACGATTCAGAGGATCGAGCGGAAATTCGCAGGACGAAACCTGACCATCGAGATCGGCCGGATGGCCCGACAGGCCGCCGGGTCGGCCCTGATTCAGTTCGGGGACACGGTGGTGCTGGTGGCGGCCACGGCCCAGGACCGTCCCACCCACCTTCCCTTCTTCCCCCTGACGGTGGAATACCGGGAGAAGAGCTACGCCGGAGGAAAGATCCCCGGGGGGTTCTTCAAGCGGGAAGGACGCCCCGGCGAGAAGGAGATCCTGTCGGCCCGGCTCATCGACCGGCCCCTCCGGCCTCTTTTTCCTGAGGGGTACATGAACGAGACCCAGGTGGCGTGCTTCATCTTGAGCGCCGACCAGGAGAACGACGCCGATGTCCTGGGCATGCTGGGAGCTTCCCTCTCCCTGAACATGTCCCCCATTCCCTTCGACACCGTCCTGGCGGGCGTGCGCATTGGTCGGATCCAGGGCAACTGGGTCCTGAACCCCACGTTCCAGCAGTTGGAGTACTCGGACGTGGACATCGTGGTGGCCGGCTCCGAGGAAGCCATCCTCATGGTGGAAGGAGGGGCCGTGGAGATTCCGGAAGAGGAGCTCCTGGAGGGGCTGGCCGTGGCCCACAAGGGAATCCGGGAGCTGGTCGATCTGCAGAAGGAGCTCCTCAAGGATCGCCGGGCCCCGGAGATGGACTGGACTCCGGTCCTCCCGGACCAGGACCTGAGGGCCGAGGTGGAGAACCTGGCGAGCCCCCGGGTCACCGAAGCCCTGGAGCTCACGGAGAAGCAGGAACGGAACCAGGCCATGGCCTCCGTCCTGGACGACATCCTGGCGGAGCTGGAGGAGCGGGACGAGGACCATGGGGAGGACCGGGGAGACATCCGGGACGTGATCCGGGGCGTGGAGCGCAAGGCCATGCGGGAACGGATCCTGGACCGGGGAGAGCGGGCCGACGGCCGGGCTCCGGAGGACGTCCGCACCATCACCTGCGAGATCGGGGTCCTTCCCCGGACCCACGGCTCCGCCCTCTTCACCCGGGGACAGACCCAGGCCCTGGCCGTGACCACCCTGGGCACGGCCCGGGACGAGCAGCGCATCGACACGGTGGACACCCGGGAAGAGGTCACGAAGTCCTTCATGCTGCACTACAACTTCCCGCCCTTCTGCACCGGGGAAGCGAAGCCGTACCGGGGCACGTCCCGCCGGGAGCAGGGACACGGTGCCCTGGCGGAGCGGGCCATCCAACCCCTTCTGCCGGCCTACGACGACTTTCCCTACACCATCCGGGTGGTCTCGGACATCCTGGAGTCCAACGGGTCTTCCTCCATGGCCTCCGTGTGCGGCGCCTCCCTGGCCCTCATGGCGGCGGGGGTACCCATCAGCTCGGCTTGCGCCGGGGTGGCCATGGGGCTCATCAAGGAAGACGACCGGGTGGCCATCCTCACGGACATCCTGGGAGTGGAGGACGCCCTGGGGGACATGGACTTCAAGGTGGCGGGCACCCGGAAGGGGATCACGGCCATCCAGATGGACATCAAGATCCAGGGCCTGACCCACGAGATCCTCCGGGACGCCATGGATCGGGCCCGGAAGGGGCGAGTCCACATCCTGGACATCATGGACCAGGCCATCGCCGAGCCCAGGGACGAGCTCTCGGAGTTCGCCCCCCGGATCATGACCATCCAGATCAACCCGGAGAAGATCGGGGACATCATCGGGCCCAAGGGCAAGACGATCCGGGCCATCCAGGACGAATCCGGGGCCACCATCGACGTGGATGACACGGGACTGGTGAAGATCGCCGCCGTCTCCGGGGAAGCCGGGGACCGGGCCCGGGAGATGATCGAGGCCATCGTCCAGGAGCCCGAGGTGGGTCGGATCTACGAGGGGCCGGTGAAGAACACCACGTCCTTCGGTGCGTTCATCGAGATCCTTCCGGGCGTGGAGGGTCTCTGTCACATCTCCGAGCTCCAGGACAAGCGCACGGAGAAGACGGAAGACGTCCTGAAGAAGGGCGACATGACCCGGGTGAAGCTCCTGGCCATCGACGAGCGAGGGCGCCTGAAGCTCTCCCGCCGTGCGGCCCTGGAGGAGGAAGGCCAGGCCGGAGGTCAGGCCTGACGGCGGGGTCCGCCGGGGCCCGGGCCCGGGAGGAGGCCCGGATCACGTCCCTCACCGGGGAGATGGCCGAGACCCGTCTCTCCAACGGTCTCCAGGTCTTGACGGAGCGGATCCCCGGGGTCCGCTCCGCTGCCGTAGGGGTCTGGACCCGACAGGGTGCGGCCCACGAGGACCCGGAGCTCATGGGGGCGTCCCACCTCCTGGAGCACCTGGTCTTCAAGGGCACCCGTCACCGGACGGCCCGGGAGATCGCCATGACCCTGGAGGGCCTGGGAGGGGCCCTGGACGCCTACACGTCCCGGGAGCACACCAGCTTCCAGGCCCGGGTCCTGGACGAGCACCTTCCCGTGGCCCTGGAGGTCCTGGCGGATCTGGTGCAGAACCCCCTTCTCCGGGACCAGGACCTGGCTCTGGAGCGGGAAGTGGTCCTGGAGGAGATCGCCACGGTGGAGGACACTCCGGACGACCTGGTGTTCGACCTCCACGGCGCCCACCTCTGGGGAAGCCACCCCTACGGACACGCCATTCTGGGTACCCGGGAAACGGTGGCGGCCCTGCCGGGTGAAGCCCTCAGGGAACTTCACCACCGGCGCTACCGGGGCCGGAACGTGGTGGTGGCCGCCGCCGGGAACGTGGAGCACCGGGAGCTGGTGAATCGGGTCGGTGCCCTCTTTGGGGAGCTCCCGGGGGGCGAGGCCAGCCCGACCCTCCCGGAGCCTGAGGGAGGGGAGCGGGGAAAGGTCGAGATCCATCGGGATTCGGCCCAGAGCCATCTGGTCCTGGGCGGGACCTTGCCCGGCCACTCCGATCCTCGCCGCTACCCCCTGGTCCTCCTGTCCGCGGCGCTGGGAGGCGGGATGAGCTCCCGGCTCTTTCAGACGATCCGGGAGGAGTTGGCCCTGGCCTACTCCGTCTTCACCTTCCAGTCCTTCTACACCCGGGGCGGGATCTTCGGCGTCTACCTGGGAACCCGTCCCTCCGCCGCGGAGCGGGCCGGGGAGGCGGTGAAAGGGGAGCTGGAGAGGGTGGCTCGGGAGGGACTGGAGGCGGAGGAGCTGGAGCAGACCAAGCGCCAGATCAAAGGGCAGATCATGCTCTCCCTGGAGTCCACCGCCGCCCGGCTCTACCGTCTGGCGGGGTTCGCCGTCCACAACGAGCTTTTCATGACCCTGGACGAGCTCCTGGGCAAGCTGGACGCCGTGACCCCCGGTGCCATCCGGGAGGCGGCAGGGGAGTTCCTGGATCCCGAGAGGCTCCTCCTCCTGCGCCTGGGACCGGGAGAGAAGGGATAGGCTTCGGCCTCCCGGGCTCCACCCTCGCGTGGCCCGGGCTCTTTCGGTACAATGAACCACTCTGTTCGCCATCAACGGGATCTCATGGGATCCCCTCCGTTGCCACCTTAGATGAGTGAGACGCGTCTATCATGCTTATCGGGGTTCCGAAGGAAATCAAAACCAACGAGAATCGCATCGCTCTGGTGCCGGCCGGGGCAGAGATCCTGATCCGGGAAGGCCATGAGGTTGTTGTGGAGAAGGGCGCCGGGGAGGGCAGTGGCTTTCCCGACGAGCTCTATACGGACGTGGGCGCCACTATCCTGGATTCGGCGGAGGAAGTGTGGGCCAAGGCGGAGATGATCATGAAGGTGAAGGAGCCCATCCGCCCGGAGTGGCCCAGGATCCGCAAGGACCAGGTCCTCTTCACGTACTTCCACTATGCCGCTGACGAGGATCTCACCCGGGCCCTCCTGGATACCGGCTCCGTGAGCATCGCGTACGAGACCGTGGAGCTTCCCTCCGGAGAGCTTCCTCTCCTGACTCCCATGAGCGAGGTGGCCGGTCGCATGGCGGTTCAGGAGGGGGCCAGGTACCTGGAGAAGTTGCATGGCGGCCGGGGGGTTCTCCTGGGTGGAGTGCCCGGGGTGGCCCCGGCCGAGGTCCTGGTCCTGGGTGGTGGCGTGGTGGGCACCCATGCGGCCAAGATGGCCGCGGGCCTGGGCGCACGGGTGACGATCATGGACGTGAACCTCCACCGCCTCAGGGATCTGGCGGACTTCATGCCCGCCAACGTGGACGTGATCTACTCGAACCGGCAGAACATCCTGAAGCTCCTGCCCACCACGGATCTGCTGGTGGGGGGGGTCCTCCTCCACGGGGCCAAGGCTCCGAGCCTGGTGCGGCGGGAGGACCTGAAGATCATGCAGGACGGCTCCGTGATCACCGACGTGGCCGTGGACCAGGGCGGGTGCGTGGAGACCATCAAGCCCACCACCCACGAAGATCCCATCTACTTGGTGGACGGCGTCATCCACTACGGGGTGGCGAACATGCCCGGGGCCGTGCCCCGGACCAGCACCCTGGCCCTCACCAACGCCACCCTCCCCTACGCCGTGGACCTGGCCAACAAGGGATGGCGGCAGGCCTGCCGGGACGACGAGTCCCTGGCCCTGGGGGTGAACATCGTGGGCGGCGCCATCGTCTATCCCGCGGTGGCGGAGGCCTTCGGCATGGACTGGGAGCCCCTCGAGCCGCATCTGAAGGTTTGAGGGACGAAGCCGAACCGTCCCGGGACCCCGGCGTGGCCCGGCGGGGGGCTGGAGGGAGCTCGGAGGAGGGCCCGGACGAGGTCCGGTTCCTCCGGCTGGGCTCGAACCCGGATCTGCCTCTACCCGGCCGGGCCACGCCTCTGTCCGCCGGCTACGACGTTCGCTCGGCGGAGGAGGACTTCCAGCTGGAGCCGGCCCAGATCCGGGGGGTCTCCACGGGCTTGATCCTGGAGCTTCCTTCGGGGCTCGAGTGTCAGGTCCGGCCCCGCTCGGGCCTGGCGGCCCGTCACGGAATCACCCTCCCCAACAGTCCGGGGACCATCGACCCCGACTACCGGGGGGAGCTGAAGGTCCTCCTCCAGAACGGTGGATCGGAGCCGGTGACGATCCGGCGGGGCGACCGGGTGGCCCAGCTGGTCTTTGCCCGGTTCGAGACTCCCCGAGTCGTGGAGGCCGGAGAGGTGAGCGAGACAGACCGGGGTGGGGGAGGCTTCGGTAGCACGGGGAAGGATTGAGGGGGGAGAACTCCCGGAGGTCTCCCGTTGGATGGCAAGACCTTGAGGTTCCTT
>CAZZEL010000090.1:0-16319 GCA_964652625.1 uncultured Gemmatimonadaceae bacterium | reverse complement strand
AGATGTAGGTGCCCGGTCGCTTCTCCTCGTTCTAGGGGCTGGTGTGGGCCCGCTCGGTGCCTTCCTTCCGGAGAACGTCGAACTCCTGGGGGGTCAGGATGCGCTTCCACTCCTCCTGGGACTTCTCCAGAGGCTCGAATTCCATGGTCTGAACTCCGTGTGTCTGAAGCCCGCGGGGATTGTGGCCCCGTCCACCCCACAGGAGAGGGTAGAGGGGCACGGCTGCAACGGCCCCCAGCGAGCCGAGAAAGCTCCGTCTCGTCATGGTGCCCGGTCTCTCGTCAGCGAAAAAAAGAAAAAGGGAGATCGACCAGCCGACCTCCTCCTGATCCCCCAAACCCGGAAAGCCGCGGAATTGTTCCCACCCATTCCACCGTCCCAGAGCAGGATGGCCTCTGCTCGAGGCTTACCGGTAAGAAGACGGGCCACCCATCGCCCCGCTTTCCTCCGTCTTCCGGGGCTCCGGCCGGCTTCCGGGACTTCGATGCGTTTTTCCTGGCGTACCCCGAGGCCCCAGTCATCTTCGAGTAGGCGAAGGGAAAGGGGAGCTGGAGCTCGGCCGGGGGCCGGAAGGGGGCGTGGCCTTCGGACTGCGATTCCGGTTCCCGGGAGCTCACCCCCGGGGGCCACCCAGGTCGGGACCGTACTCCTCCACCCGGGGCAGCCCCTGGTAGGTCGGTGTGTCGATGCCAGGGCGGGGATATCGACTCGCCTCCTCTTCGTCCGCGATCCCGGGCCGCAGGTCCGCCAGGCTCCGGATGGGAATCGTGGAGGATCCTCCGGTCAGGGGATTGAAGAGGTACCGGTAGCTGACCCCGAGAATCCCCTGGTTCCACATGTGCCGCCAGCCCCTGACGACGAAGGGGCAGTAGTCGTTGAAGCACAGATAGAGGTACTCGTTGGGCCAGTCGATGCACGGATCGTCCGGTACCTCCCACCTGCTCAAGAGCTGCCGGCAGTAGGGACAACGGAGGGTCTCTCCCACCCGCTTCTTCCGGGCCTCCACGGCCTCCCGGTCCAGGTCCATGTCCGCCGGATCCGGGCACACGGTTCGGGCGGGCTTTCCGGACCCTCCCCCTTCCTTCTCGGCGAAGACGGCGAAGACGGGATCGCTTGGGACGCCCAGGGGGAAGAACCGGTCGTCTTCGGGCCGGGGAAGTCCCATGGAGATGAAGAAGTCCGAGTCCTGGAAGACTCCGGCCCGACGGAAGTACTCCTCCACGAGCCCGATGCGCTCCTCCTCCTTGGCCTCCTGCCATACCCGAATCACCTTCGGGGGGAACCATCGTGTGGAAAAGACCACCACGAACACGCCCCCGGGCTTCAGGACCCGACCCACCTCCCGAAACACCGAGACCGGCTCCGTGAGGTACTCCACGGAGGCCACGTTCACGACAACATCGAAGCCGCCCTCCCGGAAGGGCAACTGGGGCTCCTGGTTCAGGTCCTGGATCCGACGCTCCGTCAGGTCGGGGTTGGCCCGCATCTCGTCTTCGTTCATCCCCAGGCCCACGACCCGCCGGGGATCCATGGAGGGAGGAAGGTGGGAATCCACCGCCGTCATCAGGTCCAGGATCTCCGGACGCTCCTCGGGGATCAACCCGTCCAGGAGCCTCTCCACGGTAGCCATGGCGTGGGCATCCAGGTGGGAGACCAGACGGGGTTCGGCGTAGAAGAGAGCGTCCTCCCCCTCATCTTCCCGGGAGAAGGCGTCCTCCAACTCCAGGAGGTGTCGTACGAAGCGGGGATCGGTTCGGCCATCCGCGGTGGGACTCATGGATCAGAACTTCACCAGAAGAAGAAACCAGAAACAAGCGGATGGGTCCGTACCCCGGCCCCCGGGCCGGGGTCCGGGGGGACTCAGGCCCGGGTCAGCACCCTCCGGACCGCCGCTCCGGCTACCTCCACGTCATCGGCGCTGATGTCGTTGTGGGTGATCCACCGGACCTTCCGGCCCTTCGGCGGATTCACCCGCACGCCCTCCTCCGCCAGGCGTTCCACGAACTCTCCGGCGTCCATGAGGTCGGCGGGCACCCGGGAGAAGAGGATGTTGGTCTCCACCTCCTCCAGGGGGGGATCCAGCTGGAGGCCCGCCTCCGACAGGAGGAGGCCCAGGCGCTTGGCATTCCTGTGATCCTCCGCCAGGCGATCCACCATGCTGTCCAGGGCCACAAGGCCGGCGGCTGCCACGATACCCGCCTGCCGCATCCCTCCCCCGGCTACCTGCCGCCACCGCCGGGCCTCCTCCACCAGATCCCGACTTCCCAGGACCAGGGCCCCGACGGGGCACCCCAACCCCTTGGTGAGGCAAACGGTGACGCTGTCCGCCTCGACAGTGAGCTCCTTCACCGACACGCCCTGGGCCACGGCGGAGTTGAAGATCCGAGCCCCGTCCAGGTGCACGGAGAGCCCCATCTCCCGGGCGGCCTCCGCCAGGTTTCGGGTCCGCACCACGGAAAGGGTGCATCCTCCGGCGGCGTTGTGGGTGTTCTCCAGAGACAGGAGGGTGGTCCGGGGGTGGAGAACGGCCTGGGGAAACACGGCCTCCCGGACCTGGTCCGGCTCCAGCCGTCCCCTGACTCCCCTCACCGTCCGAGGGGTAAGGGCCCCGAACGCCGCCAGGAACCCGGCCTCGTTGTTGAAGATGTGGGAGCTCTCTTCCAGGACGACGGACTCTCCCCGGCGGGTCTGGGACAGGACCGAGGTCAGGTTGGCCATGGTGGCGCTGAACACCAGCATGGCGGCCTCCTTCCCGAACCGGTCCGCCGCCAGCTCCTCCAGGGACAGAACCGTGGGATCCTCCCGGTAGTAGTCGTCCCCCACCTCGGCTCGGGCCATGGCCTCTCGCATCTCCGGGGTGGGCCGGGTAACGGTGTCGCTCCTCAGGTTGATGACGGAATTCATGGTCTGTCTGATCTCAAGGGTTCAGGTGTCGCATTCTGGACGCTGTGCTTCAGGGTCGGTTGGGCGCCCCTCACGGGCAAGACGAACGCCCCTGGCGGATCGGATCGGGCTCCGCACGCTCGGATGGAGCCCCCCTCACGGATCGGATGGCGCCCCCTCACGGATCGGATGGCGCCCCCCTCACGGTCGAACGGTAATAAGGAAGGGCTCCTTCCAGTCCGGCCAGCCCACCACGTCCCCCCGGAAGCGGAGCCACCAGATCAGCTGGTTGCTCGGAGCCCCGAACGTCACCGGCACGTCCGGGGGGATGGTGAGGTTTCCCTTTCGCCTGAGGCCTCGCTGGACCTCCACCATCTTCCTCTCGGCCAGGACCATCTTCCGTTCGTAGACCTGGCGCCGATGATGGCTCTGGTACTGTCCGTGGCCGTGGACGACCCGCTCCTCGCACTCCAGTACCACCTCCAGACTCCGGATCTCTGCGCGGTTCTCCGGCCTCACCACGACTCCGAAGCGGATCTCCTCCCCCCGACGGAGCGCCGTGGTGCTCAGCTTCACCGTAGGCTCTCCCAGCTTTCCCTGCCCAAGCCGTCTCCAGAACCCCCGGAGCGTGAGGAGAAACCCCCCGGCGATGAGGCTGAACACCACCCAGCGGAGGGGGTCGGAGAACTCCCAGCCGTTCACCGCCCCCAGGACCACAGCCCCCACAAGGCAAGCCACGCCAAGGAAGAGCCACACACCGGCGTAGCCCTTTTTCTCCGCTTCCAGGCTCTCCTTCTTCTGAGGCACGGGGCCCAGGTTCACCTCGCCCATCTCCGGGGCCGGCACCAGCTCCAGGGGTAGGGCCTCCCGGACGTCTCCCCGGAGAAGGGACCGCTCCATGCGGGCCTCCAGCTCCCATCTCACCTTGAGGATCTTCCCCGAGTAGCTCACCGGTCCCCAGGGAGCCCGGAGGTTGAAGGGGAACTGCCGCATGGCGCCCTGGCTCCACTCCTCGTCCCGGGCCAGCTCCAGGGTCTCACCCTCCCGCCCCTGGTCCTTGTTCCCCTTCCCTTCGGTGTGCCACTGGAAGCCCACCTGGAAGCTCTGAAACGACACGTCCTCCAGAACCTCCACTTCCACCAGTCCCCGTATGGGCTCCCCGCAGTGAAGAACGAAGGGCGTCTCCGGGGCCGGAGCTTCTTCCAGGCGGATGGTGATGCGCAGGGGCTCGGATGCGGTCATGGACCCGGCCGTCCTTTCGAATGCGACGCGCAGCCCGTGGGCACTCCCCGGTTCGGGGGCGCCGGGCACCGGACGCCAGGGAAGGCGGAAGCTGGACAGGACCCGGCTTCAATATCGGCCCGGGTCAAGGGCTTCACCAGGGTTCCTCCCCCGCAGGCTGACGGATTCAGGAATCCCCGTAGACGAAGCGCTCCACCTCTCCGTGGATGCGCCGCACGGTCTCATCCGAGGGGGGAGAGGTGAACCGGGACACCAGGATGGTCACCAGGAAGTTGGCCAGGACGGACCAGACCGCGCCGTGGAGGCCCAGGGGGTGGGGATGAATGACCAGGGTGTAGTAGAGAATCGCCAACCCCACCCCGATCCCCCACAGAATCCCGGCACGGGTGAAGAGACGCTTGGCAGGGAAGCACACTCCCATGATGCCAGGCATGAGCTGCAGGGCCCCGGACCCGGACAGGGTCACCAGGGTGACCAGGAACTCGAAGGTCCCAACGGAGAGGACGTAGCCGACGGCCAGGAGCCCCACCACCAGGATCCGGCCCACCCATACGTAGTGGGCCTGGGACGCCCCGGGGGCCACGTACCGCTGATACACGTCCCGGGTGAGGACCGTCATGTTGGAGTGGAGAATGGAGTCCAGGGTGGACATGGCTGCCGCCGTGGCCCCGGCCAGGATGGCGCCGGTGAGCCAGGCGGGTGCGTAGCGGAAGAGAAGCTCCGGGAAGACCTGGTCCGGTATCTCCATCCCCGGTAGCACCAGGGCGCCCCCCAATCCTACCATGGCCGCGGGGATGTAGAGGGTCATGAGGTAGATGGGCGTAGTGGCCCCCAGCCACTTGATGGTCTTCCCGGACACGGCGGTGTAGTACCGGATCATCATGTGGGGCTGGAAGACGATTCCGAAGGACAGGGCGATGCCCATTCCGAACCACATCCCGGGAGTGAAGAAGCCCTCGGGCCCGGGAAGAGTGAGGAGGTCCGGCCGCCGGGCCGCCACCTCCCGCCACAGCTCGAAGGGGCCTCCGAAGAGCTTGAAGGCCAGAACCAGGGCCCCGATCCACACGGCCAGGTACATCCACACACCTTGCACCACGTCGGTCCAGTAGACGGCCCGAAGACCTCCCGCCATGAGGTAGCCCGCCGCCACCACCAGGAGCACCAGGGTGCCCACTTCGAAGGAGATCCGGTCTCCGGAGGCCACGGAGAGGATGTAGCCCAGACCCTGGGCCTGGACCTGGATGTAGAGAATGGTGAAGACGACCGAGACCAGGGCCGTCACCACCCGGACGCCCTCCGACTCGTAGAAGTCCGCCAGCATGTCCGCCGGTGTCATGTAGTCGAAGGCCTTGCCCAGGGCCCAGATCCGACTTCCCAGCACGTACGTGATGGCTCCCACCAGGAGGGTCCAGGTGCCTGCGTCCCAGAACCCGATGCCGTGGGTGTAGAAGAAGCCCCCGGAGCCCAGGAAGGCGAAGGCGGAGTGGTAGGTGGCCACCACGGTGAGGTAGAGGACGATGAAGCCCGCCTTCCGGCCGTAGAGGAGGAAATCCTCCATGTCCACGGAAAGGCGGCGGTTGGCCACCACCCCCAGGACGATGGTGACCAGCAGGTAGAGGAAGATGAGGGTAGTGGCGACGACCCAGGGCTCCACCTCACCCTCCTCCCTGCACCGGGATGCTCACAGCCCCTTCCTCAGGGCCCAGAGGAGGACCCCCACGAGAGCCACGTACACCACGAAGAGATAGAAATAGAGAAAGGGAACGCCCAGGATCCAGGGCTCGATCCGGTTCGCCAGTCCGTGGACCACCGGCGGTTCGGCCAGAAGGAAAAGGAGGACGAAGAGAACCACAGCCACCCACCCCTCCCGGGTCCGGGGCCGATAGTGGGAGGGGATGCTCACACCCGAACCTCCTCCCTCCGCCAGGACTCCCTGCCCTTTCCGGGCCACGCCCGGGCGGCCAGGGGAGCGGAGGCCCACAGAAGAAGGGCCATGATCACCGAAGACGTGAGGCACCAGGCGCAGGTGGCTCCGATGACGAAGGGCTCCAGGAAGGTGAGGTAGGCGGAAAACAGGGTTCCGAAGAGGGCCGCACCCCACATGGCCAAAGAAGCGCGGTTGCGGATGGACTCCCTCCCGAAGCGGGCCAGAGCCCACAGGGTGAGGATGACGAGGTAGCCTGCCAGCCCCAGGACACCCACCGGGAGAACTCCGAAGAGCCGGGCGTACTCGCTCTGGTTCACCGTGTTGCAATCTCCTACGGGGCCGCAGACGGCCTCCACCCGGGAGACCTCGATGTAGCTCAGGTAGGACGCCACCCCCAGCCCCACCACCACCAGGGCCGGAACCACCCAGACGGGCCACAGCTTCTCACCGGCACGAGGGGGATACCCCCGGAGAACGGCACTGGCCAGGAGCAGGAGGAGCACCACCACGGAGAGGGAATTCCCGGTGGGATCCTGACCGAACCGGTCCGCCATGGACATGGAGCTCAGATCCCGGGCGGCATCAGCCAGACCCACGGGACCCTCTGATCTCTCGGCCCTGGAGGGTGTCTTCTCCCCGCCGGCCCGGGGTTGGACCCCGCTCCGCCCTTCCTCGCCGGACTCCAGATCGGGAGAGGCAGGAGGCCCGGCGGCCGTGTCCCGGGCTCCAGCAGCCGGAGAGGCCGTGTCCTCACCTGAGGAAGCCTCGGCCCCCGGCCCGGCCACGGTGTCCGTCTCCCGGGTCTCCCTCCGGGCCTCCGCCCCTTCCGGCTCCGTCCGGACAGGTGCCTGAGGGGAGTCCGCCGGCGTGGCTGTTTCCGTCGCTGTCACCGCCGTGTCCCGGTCCGGCTCCAGGGTATCGGCCCCCTGGGTCGTGGAGCCTCGGAGCCCGGAAGCCGTGTCGGCCGCCGTGGCCGTATCCGTTGCCTCCACGGAGTCTCGCCGGGAGGGGGCCAGGGAGTCCTCCGGGGATTCGGCGGTGTCCTCCGGAGGCGTCTGGGCCCGGGTCTCCTCCGGAACCTCCTCCTCCGGAGGGGCTTCCTGTCGGACGATCCGGCGATCCGGATGGCGGGGATCCAGGAGGTCCTGCTCCTCCAGGAAGTCAAGAAGGGCCGGGAAGCCGGGCAAATCGATCCCGTCGCCCTCCAGACCCCGCTCCAGCAACTCGGGGAAGCGCTCCGGGATCTCCCGCCCCCCGACCATCACTTCCTCGTCCACGATCATGAGGGGAACGGCCCAGTCCCGCTCCGGCACCTTGAAACGGCGCAGGGCGGCGTAGAACAGGTCGTTCGCCCACTGCTGGCTCGTGTCGAACCCCAGAATCACCAGGCGATCCCCATAGCGATCTTGCAGGGGCATGAGGAACTCGGTGATGACCTGGTGACAGTGGGGACAGGTGGGTGAGTAGAAGATGAGAGCGTGCACCCGGGACTCCTGGGGGCCGGATGCCTGGGACGGGCCAACCTCCTGGCCCATCAGAGGGGACGGGACGAACGCCAGGGCGAAGACCAGGAAGAACGCTCTCAACCACTCTTGTCCCGGAGCCACCGGGCACCTGGTCTCCCTCGGTCTCGTTGTCTTCCTCTCCATGAATCTCCACCCTCCTGTCCAATCAGCCGGCTGGGCCGGGGAATGATGGTCCCCCGGCCCCATCCCAGGCAACCCGTGCACGGTCACATTCCTCCAGGAGGCCCTCCCGGACCGGGAGCCTCCAGAGGACTGTGCCACTAGGGGGGCCGTGGCCCCGCCCCTTTTTCGGCGGGTGCGGAGGCCCGCCTCGCCCTGTATTCTACAAGGGAGACGGTCCCAGGGATTCGCCGCCCCCCGTCGCCTCGGCAGGCGCACGGTTTTCCTGCCCCGGCAGACGTTCGGTTCTCGGGCCCCTCACTCTTTCGTCCCGTCGTTTGAAGAGCTCTTGAGCCAGGGGGGTGCGGCCGCCCTTGTTCAACAGCCCTGGAAGACTGGCTTGCATCCCGTGCTCCCGACGTTTCTTCCCACGAAATTCCTCCTCAACCCACGGCCTCGAGGCGACGGTCATCCTGGCCCCGGGACGCCCGCGGTCCTGGACCTGCAGGCTCACGACCAGGCCTACCGGGAGATCTCCTCCTGGGAGGGATACGCTCCCACCCCCCTCCGGACCCTTCCGGGGCTGGCCGGGGCCCTGGGCGTGGAAACCCTCTGGTACAAGGACGAGGCGGAACGCCTGGGTCTCGGCAGCTTCAAAGCCCTGGGGGGTACGTACGGCGTCCTCCGGGCCCTCCTCTCCCACCTGCAGAAGAAGGTCGGGATTCCCGACGCCTCCTCCGAAGGCCTCCGGGCCGGTGGATACCGGGACCTCCTGGCTCCCCTCACGGTCACCTGTGCCTCGGCGGGGAACCACGGCAGGGCCGTGGCCCTGGGGGCGTCCATGTTCGGCTGCCGGTGCGTGATCTTCCTGCCCTCCGACACCTCTCATCACCGACGGGAAGCCATCCGGGAGCTGGGAGCGGACATCGTGGAGGTGGAGGGCAGCTACGACGACGCCGTGGCCCGGGCTGACCAGGTGGCGGAGGAGAGGGATTGGATCGTGGTCTCCGACACGGCCTATCCCGGGCAGGAGGAGCTTCCCGCCTCCATCATGGCCGGCTACACCGTCATGGCCCGGGAAGTCCTGGATCAGCTTTCCCCCGGCCCGCCTCCCACCCACGTCTTTCTCCAGGCCGGGGTCGGAGGTCTCGCCGCATCGGTGACCGGCTACTTCCGTGAACGCCTGGCCTCCCGCCAGCCCCACATCGTCGTGGTGGAGCCGGACGAAGCCGACGGCCTCTTTCAATCGGCTCTCTCCGCCGGGTCTGTCCCTTCGGGGGGAAGCCTGGATACGACCATGAGCTGTCTGGCCTGCCGGATCCCCTCCACCCTGGCGTGGGGAATCCTGGAGGGCGAGGTCCAGGCCTTCCTCACCATCCCGGATCAGGCCGCCGAGGAGGCCCTCCGTCTCCTGGCCCGGGGGTTGGGGGACGACGAGCCCATTCTCTCCCAGCCGTCCGGAGTGGCGGGGCTGACCGGTCTCATGGCCGCCCTCATGGAACCGGCCCTGTCGGATCCCCTGGCACTGGGACCCGAAAGCCGGGTTCTGGTGTTCGGTACCGAAGGCCCGCCCACCGAGCCCCCATCGTCCAAGGGCTCTTGAACAAGGAGGACCCATCATGAGCGACCTTCCCAAGCCCCCTCCCACCCACCAGGAGTTCACGTCCACCTTCCCCGATCTGGCGGAAGCCTGGGAGATCCTGGGAAAGGCCGGCAAGGACGGGCCCCTGGACGACAAGACGGTCCGCCTCCTGAAGCTGGCCGTGGCCATGGGAGCCCAGCACGAGGGAGCGGTGCACGCCAGCGTCCGGAAGGCCCTGGCCATGGGCATCACCCGGGAGGAGCTGGAGCAGGTGGTGGCTCTATCGGCGGCCACCCTGGGCCTGCCCCGGACCGTAGCCGTCTACACCTGGGTCACCGACCTGCTCTGAAAGGCCGTCGAACAAGGGCGGTACGGCGGCTCGCCCACCTTGTTCAACAGCCCTTGAAACGCCAGATAATCGAGGTTTCATCCGCTCCCCTGGCTTCCGGTCGGAAGGCCGGCGAATCGGGCGTCCAACCGTTGCCCCCACCCACGATCAGGGCTCCAGGGCCAGCAGGTCGGTCCTGTCAGCCTCCCAGGCGAACCTCCCGAATGAGAAGCTCATCGTCCTGAAAGAGGGGGATGAGGACCCGGTTACGCTGGGCATCGTACCCGATGTCCGCCGGGGCTTCCACTCCCTCCACCAGGGGCGAGACGGTGCCGTCGGGTGTGGTCCAGTAAACCGCCGAATCCGCCCAGCTGGAGAAGAGAAAGCCTCTCTCCTCCAGGGAAACCAGTCCGTCCAGGGACATCTCGGAAGGAGGCAGGAGGGTCACCCGTTCTCCCTCGGGGGTGATCCGGAAGACCTCTCCCGACCGGTACGTGGCCACGAACAGGCCCCGGTCGTCGGCCACCAGGCCGTTCGGTCCTCCCAGGTCCTGACCCTCCAGCACCGTGCCGCCGGCCAGGCCCACCTTCCGGGGCACGTCCGCACGGTTTCGCTTGACGTAGACGGCCCCGGCACCCTCCGACCCTCCGCTGTCGGAGATGTAGAGGTCGCCCCGTGGGTCCGACGCCAGATCGTTCAGGAAGGTGGCCTCATCCAGGCAGATGGCCAGGCCGGGAGCCCCGGTGACCCGGTGGAACCGACGGACGCAGTCGATATCCGTCACGAAGAGGGTGTCCCCAACCAGGGCCATGCCCTTCGGAGCGTCCAGATTGACCTCCTCCAGGGTGCCGTCGATCCAACGAAGCTCCTCCACCCGGCCGTTTGGCGTCACTCTTGAGATGAAGCCGTTCCCGTCCTTCTCTCCCGGGCTCCCGTTGATGTTCGAGACCAGGTAGACGTCGGCTGCTGGATCGTGGAGGGCCGACTCCGGGGTCTCGAAGCCCACCCCGGCGAGAGTCATGGAGAAGGGGGGCCCCAGCTCCTGGGCTGGCTCCGCCTCGGGCTGGTCTCCGGACTCCACCCGGGGCTCTCCCTGGCAGCCCCCGCCGGCCAGGAACGCGAAGGACAGGAGGAAGGCGAACAGTCCCCAGGGAGACGTGACGAAAGGGGGGCGCGACGGTGTTGCCATGGACGGTCCTCTCATGGGATGCTCCGGGCTTTCGTGTTTCCGGGTATTCGTATCGGTGTAACGCTCAGGGAGACCGCCGGGCTCGGGGGCTGGGCCCGTGACCGAGGCGGACCCAGTCGGAGCGGACCACCCCGGCCTTGGGCGAGCGGGCCACGGTCCGGACGTAGGCATCGGCTCCGTTGGCTCGAACGATCCACTCCACGGTCTCCGAAGCCGCCCCCACGTCCCGGAGGTGGGGGCCGGTGCCCCGGAGATGGCCCAACTGGACCCTGGGATCCCCTTCCTCCAGCTCCGCCCCTTCAAGCACCAGCACCACGTGAGGCGGGGTCACCACCGGGTCCCTCAGACGGTCGTCCTCTCCCTCCCGACCCACCGCTCCCCGTCCCGTGAGGCTGGTGGGCAGGAACCCCTGGTTCCTCACCACGGTCCTGACCCGGAACCGCCCATCCCCCAGAGCAATCACCTCGGGCCCCTCGGAGCTCAAGCGCGGCGCCTGGCGAAGAAGGAAGAAGATCCAGGGCAATTGGGCTCTGCACTCCTCCTCCAGGAACTCCGCCGGAGGATTCTGGCCCCAGAACTTGGCGTGCCATCCCCCGATCTCCACCTCCCCCAGATCCGGATGCTGGAACGGCTGCCAGGGAGAAAAGTACCGCCCCGCCAGCTCCTCCTCGTTGAAGCGCATCTCCTCCGTGGCGCTGATGGCTCCGTCCCGGTCGTAGTCCCGAACCCAGGCCTCCGGACCCGGGGAGTACTCGGGCACCCACCCGACGATGCCCTGATCCCAGTACGCCCACGTGATGAAAGTGCCGTAGCGATGCCGGGTGGGATGGGTTGCGCTGGGCCGGACCGGCCGTCCCGTGCTCTCCGTGTAGAAGGCTCCAAGCTCCTGGATGAGGGCCAGGTCGTTCTCCGGAAAGAGGGAGGGAGGCGAAGCGGAGGGAAGACGGTAGACGAATCCCCCGGACGTGTGCCCATGCACCACGGAGATGATGTTGGGGGTTTCCTGGACGAAACGGACGGTGGCGTGCGTCTCGGGCTCCGACAGGGGGAAGGGGCCGGCCCCGGGTTGGAGGTGCTCCCGCTCCCAGTTCCGGGGGAAGTTCCGGTTCATGTCGATTCCCCCGATCCCGTCCTCGTTGATCCGCCCGTCCCCGTCGTCATCCGCGCCTTCCCGCATCACCCGGTAGCGCCGAGCCTCCTGGGAAATCCCTCCTCCTTCCGGCGTCAGCTCCTCCTCCCCCCGAGGGATGCGCACCATGACCCGGGAGTCGGCGGGGTGGGCGTACCATTCCCCCTCCGGGTCCGGGATCCGCAAGCTGGTGATCCACCCGTCCCCGTCCAGGTCGTCCGGCGGATCTTCGTCGGCTACGCCGTCCTCGTCTTCGTCCCAGGGCCGGACGCTGCTCCGGAGGAACTGGTCCTGGATCAACGCCAGGTCCGAGCCGTCGGGATTGAACTTGGGACGCACGTAGAAAGCATACCCCTCCAGGAGATCCGTCACCTCCGGGTCCCAGCCGTAGCGGGTGAGGAGATGGCCCACGGCGTAGAGGGCCACCTGGGAGGCCGTGAGCTCTCCGGAGTGGATGCCGCCATCCAGGTAGAGGGCCGGCTTCTCCCGGGCGGGCCCCGTGATCTCCGCTGTCACCTCCATCACCCAGAGGTTCCGGCCCTGCAGACTCTCGCCGATGGAGTAAAGCTCGGTGAGCTCCGGGAAGAGCTGGTGGTATTCCTGGAGGATCCGCTCCGTCTCCCCGGCAG
This sequence comes from uncultured Gemmatimonadaceae bacterium, assembly GCA_964652625.1. Classification (GTDB taxonomy): domain Bacteria; phylum Gemmatimonadota; class Gemmatimonadetes; order Longimicrobiales; family Gaopeijiaceae; genus CAZZEL01. The sequence continues at coordinate 3,785 of CAZZEL010000090.1, read as the reverse complement.
TGTAGTAGCGGTTCCAGTCCACCGTGCCGTCGGGCTTCACCAGGGAGGCCTCCTGCCCTGTGAGGCCCGGCGCAAGGAACAGAAGGAACAGAATGAAGAAGAGGAACGCGAACAGGGAAAGGTGGAAGGGAAGCCCCATGGAGGGGATCCGGGGGATCCGGCGCCTGAAAGAGGGCCGGCCTCGAAGAGGGGCCTGGACAGGGGCGCCGTGCCTGGCGTCGTGGAGTCGAATCATGCCCCGAAACCTTTCATGCTTGGAACTTTATTCCATCAGCTCGTACTATAAGATCGGATCGCAGGTCTGGCCGGCGACCCGCGATCAGCCCCCCGGGCTCGGCCCCGAACCCCTACTCATTTCTCCCCCATCACGTGGAGTGAACGCCCATGAAAATCCGCGATCTCCTTCAGGACAAAGGCCATGAGGTGGTCACGGTCCCCCCCTCCCTCCCCCTTCAGGATGTTCTGCGGCTCCTGGTGAAGCACAACATCGGTTCGGTGGTCGTGGCCGAAGACAGGACAGCTGAAGGTATCCTCACCGAGCGTGACGTGCTCCGCCTGGCCGCCAAGGACCCCGAGAGGATGGCCTCCCTGAAGGCCGAGGACGTCATGACCCGGGACGTCATGGTGGGCCTCATGGACGACTCCGTGGACTACGTCATGGAGATCATGACCCTGAACCGGATCCGTCACCTTCCCATCCTCGAGGACGGATGGATGCAGGGGTTGGTCTCCATCGGAGACGTGGTGAATGCCCTCCGAAAGAAGGTGGAGGCGGAAAACCGCTACATGCGGGACTACATTCAGGGAAAGTACTTCTGACCCGAACCGTACCTCCAGAACGCCCCCGGGCACCGGCTGGATTCAGTCCATCTCCGGAGGCCGCTTGAGGAGCAGGGGCCACTGGGAGGCCCGGAGCACCTTGTCGGCCACGCTCCCCAGGAGGGCCCTCTTCACGCCCGTATACCCGTGAGTCGCCAGAGCGATGAGATCCACCTCCTCCTCTTCCGCCACCTTTAGTATGGAGCGGGCCGGAGCGAAGTGGGACTCGATCTTCACGTCCACCTCCAACCCTTCTTCCCTGAGTCCCTGGGCCACGTTCCCCAGATACGTCTCCGCCTTGTCGAGCTTCTCCTCCAGGTGTCCGGAAGGCAGAGGGGAGACCCGGGCTCCCACCGTCACGTGGGGCGAGACCACGTGCAGGAGGGTGAGACGGGCGTCCGTGCTTCCGGCCAGAGCCTTCGTGGGCTCCAGGATCGTCTCCCCCACCCCGGAGCCGTCCAGGGGGACGAGGAAGTGCCGGAAGGAGGCCGAAGGGAACTCCTGACCCTGGTCCTCCAGGGGACGCACGACAAGAAGTGGAAAGGCGCTGTGCCGGACCAGGGAATCGGCCACGCTTCCCAGCCAGGCCCGGCTCACCCCGGTGCGACCGTGGGTGGTCATGATGATGAGTCGGGCACCGATCTCTCGAGCGTGACGCTCGATGGCCTCCGTAACGTACCCCTCCAGCAGGGCGGAGCAGATCCGGTTCTCGGGAAGCTCGGCCTTAACTTCCTTCTCCCTCTCCTCCAGGTAGGCCCGCTGCTCCGCTGCGGACTTCTCGGCGTAGGCCTCCATGCTCACCCCTTCGTACTGGAAGGGCGTGTTCTGGAGAAGATCCGTGGGAGGGTCGCAGCAATGGACATGGGTCAGGGACACGGACGCGCCGGTCTTCGCCGCGATGGCCTTTGCGAAGGGGAGCGCCTGCTCACCGAAATCCGAGCCGTCCAGGGTCACGAGAAGATGATCCAGCATGGAAACTCTCCGTACAGCGCCTTGTGAGACCGCTCGACAGGCCTCCAGGGAGGGGAGAGAGCCCGTTCTCCCGTCGTCCTGCCGGTTCGAAGGGGAAGTTCCGATCCCAATGTAGTGCACCCCTCTCTGGCGGGACACTCTCGTCCTTGCGGGACACCCTCGCCCCGGTGGCACCTCCCGCTTCCCCCCTTTCCCACCGAACCTCTACCTTCTATCTGGATATCACCCGGGCTTCGGGAGCCGGGAGGCGGAGGATCCCGGGAGTGGGGACTCCCCCTTCCGGGTAAGCCTCCGACGCCTGGACCCCCCTGACGAGTGGGCCCCTCTGACGCATGGGCCCCTCTGACGCATGGACCCCCGGGCAAGGAACGGGACCACAAGCAGGAGAAATCGCACCGAGTGCACCGACATGGGGACCTCCCCCACGGAACGGGACCTCCCGGCAGGGGCCCGGAGTACGCTGATACCACACCTCCTGACCACATCCTCATGACGAAAGAACGAGCGTTTCCATGGATACGGCCACCCTCAGGGAGCACGCACGGATCATCTTCCAGGCCGGCCTCGACGCAGCGGACCCCGTCCAGGCCGTTCGACGACATCTACGGCTGGACGGGGATACCCTCTACGTAGAGGACGAGGCCTATCCCTTGCCCGCGTACTCCAGGATTCGCGTCGTGGGCATGGGAAAGGCCTCTGCCGCCATGGCCCAACCCCTGGTAGAGCTCCTGGGGAGCCGACTGGCCGGCGGCGTCATCAATGTGAAGTACGGACACGCCCGCTCCCTGGAGAAGGTCCGGGTGAACGAAGCCGGGCACCCGGTGCCGGACCAGGCGGGGGTGGACGGGACCCGGGAGATCCTCTCCTTCCTGGAGGACACCGGCTCGGATGAGCTCGTGTTCTGCCTCATCTCCGGGGGAGGATCGGCCCTGAGCCCGGCCCCTGCGGAGGGCTTGACCCTGGAGGACAAGCAGGAGGTCACCCGACTCCTCCTGGACTGCGGTGCCACGATCCACGAGATCAATGCCATCCGCAAGCACCTGTCCGGGATCAAGGGAGGGCGGCTGGCCGGGGTCGTCCATCCCGCCTCCCTGGTCTCCCTCCTCCTCTCCGACGTCATCGGAGACGACCTGGACACCATCGCCTCCGGCCCCACCGTGCCGGACCGGAGCACCTACCGGAACTGCCTGGAGATCCTGGACCGCCACGAGCTCCGGAGATCCACCCCCCAGCCGGTCCTGGAACGACTGGAGGAGGGGGCCGAGGGCCGAATCCCCGAGACGCCGAAAGAAGGGGACGAGGTCTTCCGGAAGACCCAGAATGTGGTGGTGGGGAGCAACGCCCTGGCCGTAGAGGCGGCCCGGGCCAAAGCTCGGGAGCTGGGCTACAAGAGCCTCGTCCTTTCCACCTTCGTGGAGGGTGAGACCCGGGAGGTGGCCCGGGTGCACGGAGCCGTGGCCAAGGAGATTCGGGCCAGCGGAAACCCCCTGGCCACCCCGGCCTGTGTGATCTCCGGCGGAGAGACCACCGTGACCATCCGGGGCGACGGCCTGGGAGGCCGGAACCAGGAGTTCGCCCTGGCGGCGGCCCTGGACATCCAGGGGTTGGACCGGGTCGTGGTCCTCAGCGGAGGCACCGACGGCACCGACGGCCCCACGGACGCCGCCGGGGCCCTGGCCGACGAGGGGACCGTGGCCCGGGGACGGGAGGAGGGAATGGAGGCGGAGGCCTACCTCCGGAACAACGACTCCTACCACTACTTCGAGGCCCTGGGCGATCTCCTGAAGACGGGGCCCACGCACACCAACGTCATGGACCTTCGGCTGGTGCTGGTAGGGTAAAGGGCTGTTGAACAAAGGGGGTGTTGCGGCCGCGTGCGGACCACTGCGCTCGCCGAGGAGCAGTTCACCCCTACTTTGCAGCAACGAATGCCTTCCGCCCCGTCTGTTGCTGCAAACACGGTGATTATTGCCGTCTTCGCAGCAACGAACGCC
>CAZZEL010000089.1:0-16347 GCA_964652625.1 uncultured Gemmatimonadaceae bacterium | reverse complement strand
CATCGAATGGGACGGCCAGGAGCTGGCCACGACGTACCAGAGCGCCACGGAGCTCACGGGCCTCTACGGGTCCGTGACGGCTCCGGGCTGGAAGAGCGTCACGGTGACGAACCCGGCCCCGGGAGGCGGCACCTCGGAGGCGAAGCTCTTCGCCGCCCGGATCCCGGTGACGGGGCCGTTCCTGGCCACGGGCTACTATCATAGCTGTGCCCTCACGGTCTCCGGCGAGGCCTACTGCTGGGGATCCAACAGCAACGGCCAGTTGGGAGACGGCACCTCCGACGACGCCACCGAGCCCCAGGCCGTGCCGCCGCCACCGGCTCCCGGTGAGAGCGGCAGCTCGGATGGAGCCGGTCCGTACGGCACCCCCGTGAGCGGGGGACTCGCGTTTGTGGCCCTCACTGCCGGGAACCACCACACCTGCGGTCTGGATCCGGTGGGGCAGGCGTATTGCTGGGGCTACAACAACCGGGGCCAGCTCGGGGACGACACGAACCAGACCAGTACCGAGCCGGTGCCCGTGGCAGGCGACCTCAACTTCGTGGCTCTCCAAGCCGGCGGGTACCACACCTGCGGTCTGACTCATGACGGCCAGGCCTACTGCTGGGGATACAACTACTACGGTCAGCTGGGGGATGGTTCCGGATCGAATCAGCCGGTTCCCGTGGCTGTGGATCAGGGGGACCTGGAGTTCACGGACCTGGCCGGTGGGTACTATCACACCTGCGGAGTGACGGAGACCGGTTCGGTCTACTGCTGGGGCCGCAACAACTACGGCCAGATCGGCGACGGGACGGAGGAGAACCGGAGCGTCCCGACGCCGGTGTCCAGCCTGGGGAACATCACCGGAGCCACGGCGGGCCGATACCACACCTGCGCCTGGAACGAGTTCGGGACCGGGTACTGCTGGGGATACGGAGGGCCCCTGGGCAGCGGAGAATGGGCGGACAGCCCTCTGCCCGTTGCCGTCACCGGTTCCCATGACTTCGTCCGGATAGATGCCGGGGATTACAACACCTGTGGAATCACGGACACGGACCAGCTCTACTGTTGGGGAGAAAGCGACTACGGCCAACAGGGAACCGGGGTGTACTCCCACTCTACGGTCCCCGTCGCCGTCCCGGACGTCTCCCCGGTCTCCGGCGTAGCCCTGGGATACCATCATCTCTGCGCTCAGAGCGTCTCCGGCCAGCTCTCTTGTTGGGGAGAGGAGGGCTACGGCCAGGTGGGCAACGGAGAGGTTTCCTACCGGACGATCCCCACGGCCGTGGAAGGCGGCGTGAGTGGGTTCTCACGAATCTCCACCGGCTTCGAACACGCCTGCGGGCTCCTGGATTCGGGGGAAGCCTACTGCTGGGGACGGGGAGACAGCGGCCAGCTTGGAGACGGGATGTACGGGAGCTCCACCCTTCCGGTGGAGGTCATAACGTCGGCCAGCTTCCAGGAGGTGTCGTCCGGCAGCTTCCACAATTGTGCCCTGACTCCGGCGGGCGAGGCGTATTGCTGGGGGTCCGGCTCCAGCGGTCGGCTGGGAACGGGGAGCACGGCCTCCGAGAGCACACCGGCTCCCGTGTCGGGCGGACATGCCTTCCAGGACCTCCGGGCCGGCTACTACCACACCTGTGGGGTGACCTCGGCGGGGCAGGTCCTTTGTTGGGGGTCGAACGGAGACGGGCAGTTGGGGGACGGAGTTTCGAGTTATTCCGCGGTTCCCATCGCTCCCGCCCTTCCACCGGGCAGGACCTTTTCCGGCGCCGGCACCGGCGTCTACCACAGTTGCGCCCTCACGGAGTCGGGGGAGGTCTGGTGTTGGGGCTACAACTACTACGGCCAGCTGGGAGACGAAACGTTCGACGATCGGATGACGCCGGTGCAGGTCACGAGTCTTCCCTCCGACATGACCGCCCTGGCCGTGGGAGGCTACCACAGCTGTGCCCTGGACGGATCAGGCAAGGTCTGGTGTTGGGGAAGAAACTACGAACGACAGCTCGGAGGTAGCTTCGGCTCCTTTGTGGCCACGGCGCAGGAGGTCCCCGGGGATCAGGTCTTCGAGTCCATCTTCGCCACCTACTACGGAACGTGCGGTCTCACCCAGGCAGGAGAGGCGTTCTGCTGGGGGCAGAATGGCCGGGGCCAGCTCGGAGTGGGAGACCTGGAATACTACACCGGCCCCCAGGAGGTTACAGGGGACCGGCAGTGGGTCATGGTGGGGGACGGGTTCGGATACAACCACACCTGCGGTGTCACGGTCTCCGGCGACGCCTACTGCTGGGGCTGGCAGCGTAGGGGTGCGTTGGGGAATGGACGCTGGGGAGTCCAGCTCTACCCGGTTCCCGTGGGCGCAGGCCTGCCCTTCGGTCCGCCGGTCCTGGAGAGCCCGGGGCAGGGGAGCGCAGGGAGGCGGGCCGGGATGGGGTCGGGGCTCCGAATCCCGAGTCTCCTCCGGTCAGGAGGCCGGACTTCCGGCACCGCTCCGCGACTTTTCCGAATCCAGGAGGAGAGCCCACCCCTGTTCCAGATTCTGCCTCCCGAGCCGCCGGCGGAGTGCTTCGAGACCGTGCTGCGACCCGAGGTGGCGGACCGGTGTCGGGAGGGGGGTGAGCCCGGTAGGGTCGGGCCTCCCACGGTCCGAGATCCGGCTGGGGGACGTTGATCCGGACCGCCCACGCCCCGGGCGCGGGACGGACGCGCCGGACTCGAAGCCTCTCAGCCCAGGAGAAGCCCCACGGCCACGCCCACCAGAAGGGTCAGGGCGATGATGAGGAGGACCAGGGGCCAAGGGAAGCGCCGGGTGGGCCGGGTTTCCGGCGTCTGAACCGCCCCCGCCCCCTCTCCTCCCCCTGACTCCTCGCCCAGGGACGGGATCACCGCCGTCCGGTCCATGGCCACCTTCTTCCCCCGTCTCCCCTCTTCCTGGCGGATCCGGAAGCCCACGATGGTATCCTTTCCCCGCTCCCGGGCGAAGTAGATCTTCCCGCCCCCTTCGGCCCTCTTCATCTCGCCCAACACGTCGTACCCGTCCCCCACCAGAGCCCGGGCCTTCTCCAGGGCCTTGGTGCCGGCGGCGGTGAGGTCCGAGCCGCTGGAGCCGGACAGGTCGTAGCCGCAGCCCGGGCAGTAGCGCCCCCAGCCCCTGAGGGGTTTGCCGCAGCCGGGACAGCCCAGGCCGCTGGCCGGCAGCGACGCGTCCAGCTCCTGAAGCACGTCCAGGACGTAGTCGTGCTGGCTGCCGGGTGTGAGCTCGAAGCGGAGGGCTACGAGCCGGGACTGGGCCAGATCCCGGGCCAGGTAGGCGATTCCCCCTTCAGGGCGTCGCCCCAGCTCTCCCAGGATCTCGAACTCCCCCGCCGCCGCCTTCCGCACGGCCTCCAGGAAGCGCCCCTTCCGCTCCTCCGGCGTGCCCAGGGTCGGGAGGAGGAGCCGGGTGGCCCCGGCCCGTAGATCGGTCATGAGAAGAACCTCGGTCCGTGGTCCCTGCGCCGGCCGACGTTCGCGTCAGCCCGGGATTCCGTACCAGCCAGGATTGTGATCGATGGATCGTGAACGTACAGCGTTCCGGGCTCAGACGGTAGCTTCCCGGGCCCTCCGCCACGCCAGCACCCAGAAGAGAACCAGGGCGTACACGTAGGCGCCGGCCCACCAGAGGACGATACGGGGATCGGCGTCGATGCCCCGGACGGTGATGAGGGTCTGGGGCACCGTGCTCAGGAGCCACGCCAGGACCAGGAGCTGCCGAAACTGCTTCGGCTCCTCTGTTTCCCGGCTTCGCTGCCAGAGCACGGCCAGGGTGATGAGAAGGAAGGGAAAGTAGTACATCCAGCCGAAGGGGGAGGCCAGGAGCATGACGGGGATCGTCAGGGCGAAGGCCAGGTCATGGCCCTTCCTTCGCTCCTCGGTGCCCTCCTTCTCCCTGGGAAGCAGGAAGAGGGAAGCCAGAGCCAGGAGGGAGAGGAGCCCGGCCAAAACGGGGGTGAGGCTCGAGGCCCGGATCAGGGGGTCCTCCACACCTCCCCCACCGAGCAGCCGGGAGAAGAACCCCAGGAACGAGGCGTTCCAGCTGGCGCCGTGCCAGTCGGCAATGGACACCACGGAGGGGTAGGCCAGGAGGGTGTCCACGCCCACCGCCGCCGCCGACAGGCCGGTGCAGAGGACCCAGGCGGCCGCGAAGGCTCCGGCGGCGCGCCACCGGCGCCGGGCCAGGAAGAGGAGGAAGAAGGCCCCGAAAAAGAGCTTGACGGCGGCCAGTCCCCCAAGGAGGACACCGGCCGTTCCGTCCCTCCCGCTTCGCCACGCCAGCCACGCCAGGACCAGGAAGAAGAAGGGCACCAGGGTCCATTGGCCGAAGCGCAGGGCCGAGAAGGTGGGGAAGTAGACGAGGAGGAGGAGGGCCCAGAGGACGCCGGCGGTGGTGGGATGGCTACCGGCACCCCTGTTTCCCGGACCGGACTCTTCGGCACCGGGCTCTCCGGGAACGCGCTCCCTTGGACCGTCCCTCTCCGGATCGGGCTCCCCCGGACCTCGGGCTTCCGGACCGCGCTCTCCGGGACCGCGCTCTCCCGGAGCCCTGCCTTTGAATCCTACGGTCCGGCCCACCAGATACGCTCCCAGGACCCCACCGGCCAGCCCCAGGAGGGCCCAGATCATGAACGCCGTGTAGTAGTCCAGCATTCCCAGGGGGGCCTGGAGGAGGGTGGCGAAGGGGGGATTCAGGTTGGGATGGAGGGGCCGACCCGGTGCGGACTCCGGATCCGACCAGAAGTCGAAGCCCCCGAGGGGAACGGGGCTGTAGATGTCCTCACCCTGGACCAGGAGCTGGGCCGAGGCGAAGAACTTCATGAAGTCCCCGCCCACGGGGGCCCTGGCCCACTGGGTCTCGGCCAGGAACACGTACCCGGCCAGGACCAGGACCAGGGCTCCCACCAGGTAGGGACGGATCCGCCGATGGCGCTGGGTCACCATGGGCTCAGACCATAGGGCCTCCCCCGGATTGCGCAAGAGCCGGAACAACCACCCCCTAACGCTGCAACCGCTCCCCGGTGTGGGCAGCGGCTGCAGCGGTTCGGACGTCCGTCAGCGCCGCACCCGGATGGGGTAGGGCGGCCGTTCGGCCTCCTCCGGCGGGTTCTGCTCCAGCCTTCTCAGGACCTCCTGGATGGCCCGCTCCAACTGGGGGTCCTTCCCGGCGATGACCTGGGCGGGCCACTGCTCCACTTCGATGTCCGGGGGCACGCCCTCGTTCTCGATGCCGAAGCCCTCGTCCTCGGTCCAGAAGGCCAGGTTCGGCGCCGTCACCGAGCCGCCATCCAACAAGACGGGGAAGCCCAGGATCCCCACCAGTCCACCCCAGGTCCGGCGGCCGATGAGGGGACCCAGGTCCCGCTCCCGGAAGAGCCAGGGGAGGAAGTCGCCTCCGGAGCCCGCCGTCTCGTCGATGAGCATGGCCTTGGGGCCGGGCATGTAGGCGATGGGGGTGCGGATGTCCTCACCGTAGCGGGTATTCCAGTGGGCCATGTACTCCCGGTCCAGGATGTCCACCACGTAGTCCGCCAGGGATCCGCCGCCGTTGAAGCGCTCGTCCACGATGATGGCGTCCAGGTGGGCCTGGGGATAGAAGTACCGCTTGAAGTACTGCCACCCGGCCACGCTGGTGTTGGGGACCCAGACGTAGGCCACCCGCCCGTCCGTGGCCTCGTGCACCCGCTCCAGGTTGCCCTCCACCCAGTCTCGGTTCCTGAGGGTGTACTCGTTTCGCAGGGGCACCACGGTCACCGTCCGGGCTCCCGCGCCGTCAGGCTCAGGACCCACGGTGATCTCCACCAGCTTCCCCGCCGTGTTCTCGAAGTGCTGGAAGAGGTTCTCCGGCGGGCGGACATCCACTCCCCGGACAGCCAACAGGTACTCCCCCTCCTGCACCTCCACCCCCGGCTCCGTCAGGGGGGAGCGGAGATCCGGGTTGTAGTTCAGGCCGCCGTAGACCTTGGCGAAGCGGTAGCGCCCGTTGGCCACCTCGTAGTCGGCTCCCAGGAGTCCCCCGGGCACGCTCTCCGATTCCCGGAGGTCGTCCCCGCCTCCGCCGTAGCTGTGGCCCACGCTGAGCTCCGAGAGCATCCACCGGATCACCGTTCTCAGGTCGCCCCGGGTGGCCAGGTGGGGCAGGAAGGCTTCGTACTTCGTCCAGATGGCATCCCAGTCGGCGCCGTGCATACCCGGGTCGTAGAAGAAGTCCCGCTGGATGCGCCAGGCTTCCCGGAGCATCTGCCGCCACTCGGCCGGGGGATCGATGCGGACCTGGATGTCCCCGGCGCTGATCCGGGTCTCGGCGGGGTTCACCTTCCCGGCGGGGGCGATGTGCCAGTTGGGGCCCGCCCGGACCAGGAGCTTTTTCTTGTCGTGGGACAGGGTGAAGGCGTTGGCCCCTTCCAGGAGAGTCTCCTCCTCCCGCTTCTCGAAGCTCCAACGCCGGAGGCTGGGCTCGCCCCCTTCGCCGAAGCCGGCGGCCTCGGTCCGGAGGTAGTAGAGCTCCCCGTCCTCACCGGGCTGGAGGGAAGAGAAGAAACCCGTTTCCACGGGAAGGGCCAGGATGCGCTGCTCCAGCCCCTGAAAATCCACCTCCACCCGGTTCTCGTCCCGGGAGGACGCTTCCGCCGATGCTTCGCCGCCCCCGGTTCCGGCCTCGGCGCCGGCACCGGATCCTTCCCCGGATGCTTCGTCTCCCTCCCCCGCTTCCTCGTCACTCTCCTTCTTCAGGGGAGACTCCTCGCCGCTCTGCAGCACAGCCACGTAGAGGGCCCCCGTCACCTCCATGTCCAGGTTGGACATGGCGAACCACTGGTTCACGGGGCCGGCGTTCGTGGAGGCGAAGAAGTAGAGGTACTTGCCGCTGGTGTCGAAGACCGGCTCCCAGACGTCTCCCAGACCGTCGGTGACCGGGTGGGACTCCTCCGTCTCCACGTTGTAGAGCCAGGTGCGGCCGAAGTAGGTGGGGGTGGTGCGGGTGTGGGCGAGCCAGCGTGAGTCCGGGGACCAGGCGTGGTGCATCCGCTTGTTGGGACCGTACTGGCCCTCGGAGAAGACCCGGGTGCTCTCCCCGGACTCCAGGTCCAGGACGTAGAGGCTCCAGGAGTTGTCCGTGTAGCTGATGTAACGGCCGTCCGGAGACCAGAGGGGATCCTCGTAGAACCCGGAGCCCATGACATCGTAGGCCCGGGGCTCTCCTTCCCCGTCCTGGGAGGCCACCATGAGCTGGTATTCCCCCGACGCGTCGCTGAACCAGGCGATGCGGGTTCCGTCCGGAGACCATGCGGGAGAGCGGTCATGGGCGTCGGAGGAGGAGGTGATGAGACGGTGGTCTCCCTTCTCCGCCGGGACGGTGACGATGTCGCCCCGGAACTCGAAGACGGCCCGGGCGCCGGAGGGCGAGAGATGATGGTTCCTCAGGTACTGCCGGCCCTCCACCCAGCGGGGGCGGACCTCCCGGAGATCCGCCGTGGCGGCGATGCGGAGCCGCCGGTCCTGCGCCATGGACGGATCGAAGACGTGGAGCCAGCCGGCCTGCTCGTAGACGATGACGCCGTCCCCGGCCGTGGCGTTCAGGACCGGGAAGTCGTCGTAGCGGGTGAGCTGGGTCACCCCTCCCGTGGCCTCGTCGAAGCGAAAGAGGTTGAACTCGCCGTTCCGGTCCGAGGTGAAGTACACGTGGCCCCCGAACCACATGGGATCCGTGTCGTTGCAGCGGCCCCGGGGCTGGGGAATCTCCGCCACCTGGTAGTCGTCCCGGTCGTAGAGCCAGATCCGGGAGGTCCGGCCGCCCCGGTAGTTCTTCCACTGGTTGTGGGCCTCGCCCAGGGGGGTGTAGGCGATGCGCTCGCCGTCGGCCGAAAAGGAGGCCTTGTAGGCGCTGGGAACCGGAAGCTTCTCCGGCTGGGTCCCGTCGGTGGAGACCAGGAAGAGCTGACTGAACCGGTTCGTGAAGACCTCCCGGTTGGAGCGGAAGAGGATAGCCCTTCCGTCCGGCGTCCAGTCCTGGACCACGTCCGCCGACGGGTGCCAGGTGAGACGCCGGGGAGCTCCGCCGGTGACCGGGACCACGAAGACGTCGGCGTTCCCGTCGTACTCGCCGGTGAAGGCCAGTTGACTCCCGTCGGGGCTGAAGCGGGGACTGCCCTCGTCCCCGGGGTGGGTAGTGATGCGCCGGGCGTCCGAGCCGTCCCGGTTGGCCAGCCAGAGGTCGCCGTCGTAGACGAAGGCCATGTGGTCGGGGCTCACCGCGGGTTGGGAGAGCATCCGGGTGTCCGTGGGATCCTGGGCGGCAGCGGGGCCGGCGGCCAGGACCAGGAATGCGAGAGCGACGATCCAGGTTCTCATGGAAAGGCTACTCCCTCTCGAGGGTGGGTGGGGAGGGACGAGACCAAAGTAGGGGGCCCAGGAGCCCCGGAACATTGTCTTCTCGCCCGACGACTCTCGGCCCCCCGAGGTTTCAGCTTCGACCTCCTCGCCCGGGAACACCACCCGGAATCCGGAGGCGTGGCGCTGGTGACGCGTCTCGCCCTCCCTGTTCAACGGTTCTCCGGAGCCAGGTTGTCGCCCTGGTGCGGCATCCGCTTTCCTTGCTCTCCGGGCCCCCGGGGCGCATGTTGATATCGGGTCAGTCTTCCCCGACATCACCGGGTCATCCAGCGAAACGCACGCCTTCTATCCGGGAGCTGCGGCATGGACCTCTTGCCTTGCCGGATCCCGACCACAGGCCGTTCCCACTCCCGGGACCCTCCCCGGGGGAAGGCCTGGCCGCGCGCCTGCGGAGATCACGAACTCTCGTTCATCCTCCACCACCAATTCGGCTTCCTCAATCCCGAGGGAGCACACCGGGAAAGGAAGGAGGAGCACCATGACTGGAACCATTACCCAGCAGGATCTGTTCGGCGTCCTCACCCCTGACTACGTCCATGCCATCAGCGATGTGGCGGAGAAGGTCACCGTTGAGGCCGGGGAGACGGTCTACCGCAAGGGCGATCCGGCGGAGTTCTTCTACATCGTGCAGCGGGGCGAGATCACCCTCCGCCTGCCGGGGAAGGAAGAGGTCTCGGTTCAGATCGCCCAGCTCTCCCGTGGCGCCGTGTTCGGTTCGTGCTTCGCCTTCAGCCGGGCTTCCTACGCGGTGACGGCCCAGGCCACGGAGAACACCGAGCTCCTCAAGATCGAGAACAAGGTGTTGAAGCAGATGATGGAGCGGGATCCCCGGATGGGCTACATCCTGCAGAGTCATCTCTGCGAGGTCTACTTCGGCCGCTACCTGGACACCATGCAGAAGCTCCAGGCCATCATCATGAATCTTCCCCTGGAGACGGTCTGAGCACGGAGGCTCCCGGAAGCCCGAAAGCCCGGGAGCCTCACCCCCTCCCCACGAGGGGGGACGGGGTCCTGCGTTGGCCTACGTCCGGTAGCTGGGCTGGATGGTTCGCCAGTCGCTGCTCCGAAGGGCCTCGGAGGCGGCCCCGAAGTCCACCGGGTCCACGTAGATGATGTAGCCGAAGCGCCCGGTTCCGTCCACGACGCCGTTGGACGCCCGGATGTTGATCCCGGCGTTGGAGAGCTTGAGGTGGAAGTCGTAGAGGGCGCCGATCTTGTCCTCGCCCTGGATGAGAAACGCCTTCTTCGGGCCCTCCAGCGCCATGCCGGCGTCGTCGGCGGCCTCCATGAGCGCTGAGGAATCCTCGGGGAAGAGATCGATCTGACTCTTGCCCTCCCCGATGCTGAAGAGATTGAGCGCCAGAAGATTCACCGTCTTCTCGCTCAGGAAGTCCAGTAGTTTCCTGGACTCCCCGGGTTTGTCGGGAACGATGATCGAGAAGAACTCGACCTCTTCGACGGACGAAATCACCCTGGTCCTCCTTCCTGAACGGGTTCCTGGTCCCTCTCCCCTGCCCGCCACGGAGGGCCGGCGCCTCCCTCTGGTTCTGCCCTCCGGAAGAGACAGTTCGCCTCTCCCGTCGGGATCCCTCCCCGGGTGCAGCCGACCTGTGAGCGTGATGGGTGACTGGGTCAAGAATTGGCCCGGGGGAGGTCGTGGCGCAAGGGAAACCGTTCTTCAGAGCCTCGGCCCCTCCCCGTCCGGGAACAGGAAGTCCGCCAGGGCCAGGCGGCCGACCGCACTCCCCCGCGGCCGACCGCACCCCCCCGCGGCCGACCCCGGCCCTCATCGAACCAGGCGGAGGAGCTCCTCCACGGCGGTCTCCAGTTGCTGGTCCCGTCCCTGGGCCCGGACGCTGAACTCGTTCATGACCCGGATGTCCGGCTCGGTCTGGAGGTTCTCCAGGTACTGACCCCGGTTGTTCTTCACCCCCATCCCCGGGACGCCCCAGCGGACCTGTCCTCCGGGAAGGCCTTCCCACCCGGCGAAGGTGCAGGTACCGGGCACGGGCATCCCCACCAGGGGCCCCAGGTCCAGGTCCTTGTAGGCGTAGGCGTAGCAGTGGCCGTCGCTGTAGTTCGCTTCCCCGGCGATGGACACGCTGGGCTTGGTCCAGCGGAAGTTGGGCTCGTAGCCCGTGCTCCGGGTGTCCGTGGTGTAGTCGAAGAACCGCTCCCCGCTCAGGAACATGGCCAGGTCCGCCACCAGGTCCCCACCCCCGTTGAAGCGGGTGTCCACCACCAGACCCTCCCGGGTGGCGAAGCGGCCCAGGGCCTCCTCGTAGGCGTCCCGGTAGGCCCCGTCGTTCATCCCGGGGATGTGGATGTAGCCCAGGCGGCCGTCGCTCACGCTGTCCACCTCCTGCCGGTTCCGTCGGACCCAGCGGTCGTAGAGGAGCCGCCGCTCCTGGCCCGGTGAGATGGGCGTGACCACGATCTCCCGCTCCTCCTCGCCCTGGGCCACCACCAGGAGGGTCCGCTCATCGGCCTTCCGGTTCAGGTAGAGGGCCGGGTCCGTGTCCGGAGCGATGGTCCGGCCATCGATGGACCGGATGATCATCCCGGGCTCCACGCCCATTCCGGCCTTGTCCAGGGGGCCGTTGTCCATGACCTCCACCACCTTGATGCCCTCTCCGTCCCAGCTCTGGTCATGGAAGATCCCCAGGGAGGCGGTCTCGTCGTCCCCGGGATCGGAGGAGCCGTAGCGCGCCCCGCTGTGGCTCACGTTCAGCTCTCCCAGCATCTCGCTGAGCATCTCGGCGAACTCGTGGCCCGTGCCGATGTGGGGCAGGTACTTCTCGTAGACGGGCTTCAGGCCATCCCAGTCCACGCCGTGGTAGCCGGCGGTGTAGAAGGTCTCCTTCGTTTGCCGCCACACGTGGTCGAACTGGTAGCGTCGCCGGGCCTCCACATCCACCACCTTCTCCCCCTGGAAGCTCACGCTGGTCCGCTTCCCGCTGGAGGGGTCCACGGTGGCGATCCGGCCGTCGGCCAGGAGGAAGATGGTCTCCTGGTCCTTGTCCCAGATCATGCTGGCCCGGCGGGCGTTCAGCTCCGCCACCATCTCCGCCTCCCGGGTCCGGACCTTGGTGGACCAGAGGTTCAGCCCTTCCTCGAAGCGGGCCAGGTAGTAGAGGGTCTCCCCGTCCTTGCTCAGCAGGGCGTCGCCCATGCGGGAGGAGTGGATGGTGAGGCGGGCCTTTCGGAGCTCCGCCCCCTCCAGCTCCAGCTCCACGGGCTCCACCTCAGCGCTGTCGGCGGCCTCCCTTTCCTCGGTCTCCTTCTTCGCCGAATCGCCCTCCGCCTTGTTCTCCTTCTCCATCTCCTTCAGGAGGGCGTACTCGTCCTCCCTCAGGCGGAAGCGGTCCCAGGCGTCCTGGGTAAAGAACATCGTATAGATGTCCGCCTCCGTGCGGCCGGACTGGGCCACGGCCTTCAGGCCGTCCCGGTTCGTGAACCAGATCATGGCCTCACCGCCCATGGCCCACTGGCCCCGGTAGTCCCGGAAGCCGGACTTGGTCAGGTTCACTATGTCTCCGGTGCCATCGGCCCTCACCAGTCCCACCTCCCCCGGGGCGAAGCCCGGGATGTCGTAGTCGAAGAGGAGCCACCGGCTGTCCGGGCTCCAGCGGAAGTAGAGGCCGCCGATGCGGGTGCTGAAGACGTGGTCGGAGGTGAGGAGGGTCCGGCTCTCCTCCGACTCCAGGTCGTGGACCCGGACCGTGGTCCGGTCCTGGACGTAGGCCAGGCTCTCGCCGTCCGGGGAGAACCGGGGCTGGGAGTACTCGTGCTCGCCGGCCAGAAGGGGGGTCTCCTGGATGAGGGTGGCGGCGTAGAAGAAGGGCTCTTCCTCCCGGGTCCGCTGGGCCTGGATGATGGACCACCGTCCTCCTCGCTCCGAGGCGTAGACCAGACGCTTGCCGTCGGGAGAGAAGGAGACGTCGGATTCCAACTCCGGCGTCCGGGTGATCTGCTTCGTCATGTCTCCCTTCACGGCGGTGACGAAGACGTCCCCCTCGGCGATGAAGGCCACTTCCTTGCCGTCGGGGGAGACGGCCAGGTCCCCGGCGCCGGAGGTCACCCGCTCCACTTCCTCCGGGTTGGCCTTCAGGTCCAGGCGCATCGTCACCGGGACCCTCCGTGGGTCGGCGGAGCCCCGCTGCGTGTAGAGCTCCCCGTCCCAGCTGAAGCAGAGGGTGCCGTCGGCGGCGGCGCTGAGGAACCGGACCGGGGGGCCGCTGAAGGTGGTGACCTGCTTCGAAGGGCCGCCCTCCAGGCTCGTCCGGTGCACGTTGAAGGACCCGCTCTCCTCGCTGAGGTAGACGAACGCCTGGCCGTCCGGCGTGAGGACCGGGTTCCGGTCCTCGCCCTGGAAGGTGGTGAGCTTCCGGTGGGTCCCCTCCGCCATGTCGTAGCGCCAGATGTCCCGGGTGATGGCGGAGGTGTGATGCTTCCGCCACCGATTCTCTCCGCCCTTCTTGTCGTGGTAGAGGAGGAAGGCCCCATCCCCCCCCACCTGGACCGCCTGGGCCGGGGTGGTCAGGACCTGAAAGACCCGCCCTCCGTCCGCCGACACCCGGTAGAGCTCGGGCTGTGACCCGGAGGGGAAGCCCCGGTTCGAGGCGGCGTCCAGCCGGGCAGCCTCGAAGAGGATGGAGGTGTCGTCCTCGTGGAAGGTGAAGGGGAGCTCGTCGGCGGAGTGGAAGGTCAGGCGGGTGGCTTCCCCGCCTGCGGCCGGCATGATGTAGATGTCATGGTTGCCGTGTCGGTCGCTGGCGAAGGCGATCCGCTCTCCGTCCCGGCTCCACACCGGCATGAAATCCCGGGCCGGATGGGTGGTGAGGGGAAGGGCCTCACCGCCGTCGGAGGCTACCCGGTAGAGGTCCCCCCGGTAGCTGAACACGATGGTGGTGCCGTCCGGGGAGATAGCGGGGTAGCGGTTCCACTTCGCCTCGGTCTGGCCGCTGACGGCGTGGGGGATGGCAGCCCCGGCCAAAAGGAAGAGGACGAGAGTGGCAAAGAGCGGAAGAGCTCGAGCGTTCATGGTTCGTGTCCTGCGTCGAAGTGCGTCTTTCGGTTTCGTGTCGGAAGCGTGGCCGGAGGCCTACGCCTGGTCCAACCTGTCCATGCGGTGGTCGTAGCGGAGCAAGACCTCCCGGAAGGCGATTTCCTCGGCGGCCAGGACGAAGACCGTGGAGGGCAGGCCTTGCGTCCGCTCCCGGAGCGTCGCGTAGTAGTCTTCGAACGTCCCGGGACCGGTGGGCCGCTGGATGCCCATGAGGACCAGGTCGGCATCGGCGGAGGAGTCCTGGAGGATCTCGAAGAAGGGCCGGCCTTCGGCGGCCAGGACCTGGGGCTCGGCGCCCGTGCGGGTCCGCTCGGCCATCATGGCCAGGTTCTTCCGGGCCTCCCGGGCCGCTTCCTCGTTGGGCACTACCATCTTCAACCGGACCCGGGCCCCCTGCCAGCGAATGCTGCTCTGGAGGAGGTAGGCCAGGATGAGCATGAGGGCTCCGTTTCCCTGGAGTCCCCCCCACCAGATGTCGATGACGTCCCGGTTGCCGAAGCCTCTCTCCTCGTCGTCCCGGATGATGATGACGTTCCGCTTGGAAAAATAGAACCGCTCCACCATCCGGCAGTAGGGGGTCCGGTGATCCGACTCCATGGTGTCCCCCAGGAGAACGGTGTTGGGCACCAGGCTGCCCAACCCGTAGGTCTCCACCAGGCGCTCCGAACCGACGAAGGGGTCCCGAGCCGCCACCACCCGGACCAGGGCCCCGATCCCCCGCTTCCTCAGGAAGTCCTGGATCCCCTCCTCCAGCTTCTCCCGCCGCTCCAGGCTCATGTGCTCGTCGGCCAGGACCGTGGCGATGGTGAGAATGCCCCGGTTGTGGGTGAAGGAGGTGGCCAGCTCGATGAGGTGCCACCGGCGCATGGGGGCCCCGCTGAGGACCAGGAGGTGGGGGCGCCAGTTCCGGGGATCCACCTGCCGCTTGAGCCGCATGAGACCCGCCCGGGTCAGGGCCAGCCAGAGTCCCATGCGGACATCCCCCCAGGCGGCCTCCAGCCCCCGTCGCTCCAGCCAGATGAAGATGGCCAGGACCACCACGAAGGCGATGACCGTGGCCGTGGCGTTGATGAGGAACATCACCGCGGCGCAGCTGGCGGCCCCCAGGAGGGAGAGGGACCAGTGGACGTTGAAGAGGGGCCGGAACGAGGGGCTCTGGAGGAACTTCTCCACCCCGGCGGACACGTTCAGCACGCCGTAGGTGGTGAGGAAGAACATGGTGAGGATGGGAGCGATGATGTTCAGGTTCCCGAACCATACGGCCACCAGGGCCAGCCCCAGGGTCAGGAGGGTTCCCAATCGTGGAGAATCGTCGTCCCCGGCCCCTTTCCCCAACCAGCGCAGCGGTCGGGGCAGAATACCGTCCCGGGCCAGGGCCTGGAGGACCCGGGGAGCCCCCAGAATGCTCCCCACGGCGCTGGAAAGGGTGGCGCCCCACACCCCCAGGAGAATGGCATCGCCCCAGAAGGCCATGCGTCGCATGACCAGGGGATCCTGGATGAGGGCTCCCACGTCGGCCCGGAAGTGCATGATGAAGGGCACGCTCATGTAGACCAGGTAACCCACGCCGATGGCGGCGAAGGTGCCCCGGGGGATGGAGCGCTCCGGGCTCTCCAGGTCGCCGGACATGTTCACCCCGGCCATGATCCCGGTGACGGCGGGAAAGAAGACGGCGAAGACGGTCCAGAAACCCTCCCGTTCGTGGGTGGCCTGGTAGGCGAACTCCGCCGCCGTGCTCTCCGCCGGGCCGCCGAAGACCAGGGAGAGGAGGGAGATGGCGATGGCCGTCATGATGAAGTACTGGGCCCGGATGGCCACCTTGGCCGAGATAAGGGCCAGGGCGGCTACGCCCAGGGTGACCACCACGCCCACCCACCTCTGACTCAGGGAAGGGAAGACCCCCACCACGCTCTCGGCGAACCCCACGGTGTAGAGGGCCACGGACAGCCCCTGGGCGAAGAAGAGGGGGATGCCGATGGCTCCGCCGGGCTCGATGCCCAGAGACCGGCTGATCATGTAGTAGGCACCCCCGATCCTCACCCGCTGGTCCGTGGCGATGGCCCCGATGGAGAGGGCCGTGAGGAAGGTGATGGAGGTGGAGAGGGTCACCACCGCGAAGGTGCCCCAGAGGCCCACGTTGCCCACCACCCAGCCGAACCGGAGGTACATGATGACCCCCAGGATGGTGAGGATGGAGGGCGTGAAGACCCCACCGAAGGTGCCCAGGCCCCCGGGCTTTCCGGTGATGACGTCCCCGGGTTCGGGAACGGAGCGGTTGTCGGGTGCTTCGGGCACGCTGGGAGGCCTCGTGGGACGTTGACCGGGATTCCGGGTCCGCCGGCGGGGCGGCTGCGGCCGGATCGAAGCCCGTGGCCGCAGGATCCGGCAAGTTGCCCCCGTCCTGCGGCGGGATCAAGTTCTCCGCCATGCGCCTCGCTCTCTTCCCGGCCTGCTTCAACGACGCCCTCTTCCCCCGAACGGCCGTGGCCACGGTCCGGTTGCTGGAGAAGCTGGGACACCAGGTGGCCGTTCCCCGGGGCCAGACCTGCTGCGGGCAAATCCACTTCAACACCGGCTACCGGAAGGAGGCCTTCCGGCTGCTCTGTCGGTTTCTGGACG
Organism: uncultured Gemmatimonadaceae bacterium; assembly: GCA_964652625.1. Classification (GTDB taxonomy): domain Bacteria; phylum Gemmatimonadota; class Gemmatimonadetes; order Longimicrobiales; family Gaopeijiaceae; genus CAZZEL01. The sequence continues at coordinate 254 of CAZZEL010000089.1, read as the reverse complement.
TGTTCTCCGACGACGTCCACGTCCAGGCCATCGTGGCCCCCTCCGCCTCCTGCGTGGCCATGGTCCGGGAGCAGTATCCGGAGCTCCTGGGGTGGGCCCGGGACCGGGGGTTGGTGGGGGGCAAACGGTCTGAGAGGCTGGGGCGGTCTCTGGATCGCGTGGCGGGCCGGACCTTCGAGCTGTCGGAGTTCCTGGTCCGGGAGCTGGGGGTGGTGGACGTGGGCGCCCGGTTTCCCTTCCGGGTGGCCCTGCAT
>CAZZEL010000088.1:14888-16472 GCA_964652625.1 uncultured Gemmatimonadaceae bacterium | reverse complement strand
GACGACGCGGGGGAGCCCGACGTCGGCGCCGAAGCGCCAGGCGATCAGGACGCCGAACGCGTAGAGAAGCAGGCCGCCGAAGGGGAAGTGAAGACGGCCGAGCAGAAGCAGGTCGCGGATCGTCCCGGGTACTCCGGGCCCTCTGGGTTCGTTCGGATACACGGGGGGAACATAACCATTTCCGACAGCAATCGTGTGCGCGACCCCGGGCCCGATAGCACCGGGTGCGTTGCCGACGCTCGCGCGTCGTGGTAGAACCTCTGCAGAGGCAGCCATGACGTCACGAGAGCTCGTCTATGCGACACTCGAATTCGATCGGCCCGAACGCGTACCGCGGGACCTGTGGACGCTACCCTGGGCGCACGCTCGCTACGGGACGCAATTGGATCAGCTGCGACGCGACTACCCCGCCGACATCGCCACGGCACCGGAACAACTCGCCAGCCCGACGATAACCCGCGGTGATCCGTACGCGATAGGCACGTACGTGGACGAATGGGGCTGCGTCTTCACCCAGGTCTCGGAGGGCTTCTGCGCTGGAGCCACGGAGGGCGTGGTAGTAGAACCCCCGCATCTGCTCAGAGAGGTCCTGCAGGAGGAAGGACTTCCCGATTCGACGGCGACCCCAGACGATGCCGAGGCTGGCGGAAGCCTCACCGCTATTCGCGAAATCGGTGAGCCGATCCCACTCGGACTCCCGACCAACCATGTCTTTCGGGGGCTGGATCGCCATGACATCGCTCCAGCAAGACACAGTGCAGCTCACGGAAGCAACGGTCGAGAATCGGCAAAGTGGATCCCGGCCCAACTCACTCCACTGAACTATACTACTTCGTGATGGAGCAAATAGAAGCCCGTCAGCTCTTCCGGCGTCCCAGCAGCCCACCCAGGCTCTTCACGTCGGCCCGGGTCTGGGCCCAGAGGGTGGAGAACTCCTGGTATTCCTCGTCCTCGTCGGAGCGGGCCCGGTGCATGAACTCCTGCCCGAAGGCCAGGAAGACCCCCAGCATCCCTCCCAGGATGACCCCCAGGGCCAGCTTCAGGACCCCCTGGCGGGAGTCGGGACGAACAGGCCGCTCCGGAGACTCCACCACGGTGATGACGGGGGTGTTCCGGACCTCGGCGATGCGGGCCTGCTCGTAGGCCTCGGCCAGACTGGTGTAGACCTGCTGCTGCATGGCCACCTGGCGCTGGAGGCGCTCGTGGCGGAAGGTGAGCTCCGGGGAGCTGGAGCGGTTGGCCAGGAACTGGCGATTGCTCTCCAGGAAGCTCTCCAGCCGGTCCTCGGCGGCCCGGAGGGAGTCCCGGGCCTCGGCCAGGCGGTCCTCCACGAAGCCCCGCTCGGCAGCGGCCCGTGACTGGCGGGTCTGGAGGTTGAAGGCGTTCACCCGCTCCAGGATCCGGCGGGCCAGGAGCTCAGACAGCCCGGCCCAGGGGGTCTGGACCGAGACCTCCACCAGCCCCGTCTCCCGGCCCGTGCTCACGGAGACCGCCTCCCCCCGGAGCCATCTCATGGCAGCCTGCTGCCGAACCGCAGGATCCAATTCCTCGTCGATCTCCAGGAGGTCCGGGAGGGTCCCGGTG
>CAZZEL010000088.1:0-14788 GCA_964652625.1 uncultured Gemmatimonadaceae bacterium | reverse complement strand
CCCCGACGCCGGAGCAGCACGTTCAGGAGATCCAGGAGGGAGATCTCGTCCTCCGGCACGGGCCGGCTCGGGCGCTGGGGATCCGGGGCGGGTGCGTTCGTCTCGGCCACCATGACCTCCTACAGCCGGTCCGCCGCCACCAGGATGGTGAGGAGGGTGGAGGTGATGGACAGGGTCCGGGTGAGAAGCTGATCCCAGTTCGTCCCCCCTTCCTCGGGCTTGCGGGGCACGAAGATGGCGGCTCCGGGCCGCACATCCGGGTAATTCCGGAAGAGGAACCAGTCCCGGGTGATGGCCCGATTCCCGTTCATGTACTGGACGCTCACCCGGTCCATGTCCGCTTCCCTCACGCTGCCCCCGGCCTCGGCCAGGTAGTCCGGCAGGTCCCAGCCTTCCCGGTAGACCACCCGGGTGGGGAAGGCCACGGCCCCCTGCACCAGGACGGTGGGATCGTAGGCCGGCACCCGGAGCTCGTCCCCGGGCTCCAGGATCACGTCCTCGGGACCCCGGGGCTCCTCCAGGGCCCGGTCCAGCTCGATGCCCACGGGCACGGAGTCCCGGATCAGCCGGGCCCCTTCCACGTAGGCCTCCTCCGTGAGGCCCCCGGCCCGCTCCACGAAGCTGGTGAGGCGCTCCTGCCGGAACCGGAAGGCGTAGTCTCCAGGGAAAGCCACCTCTCCCCGGACCCGGGCGCTGGTGGGTCCCACGTACCCGGGCATGCGCCGGACGAAGACCTGGTCCCCGTCCTGGAGGAGGAAATCGGCGGCCCGGCCGTCAAAGGCCTCGGGCCCCTCCTGTCGCTGGAAGGCTCGCTCTCCCAGGGGATGGGGGATCCCCTCCTCCAGGGCCACCCGGTACCGGACGGCCACCGTGTCCATCCGGGTCAGGCCCTCCTTGAGACGCATGATCTCGGCTTCTCCGGCCAGGGCTCCGACGGTGAACCCACCGGCGGCCAGGATGACGTCCCGGACTGTGGTTCCTTCGTCCAGGGGGTAGGTGCCCCCGTTCTTCACCTCTCCGAACACCTGGACCGAGTCGGCGGTCCGGAGCTCCTCCACGCTGAAGACCCGGACCTCATCCAGGTCCACCAGGGGAAGATCCTCCCGGGGCTCGCCCCTCCGGTCGGTGGCCAGGGAGACCCGGAGGAGGCGCCGGGCGCCCGTCTCCAGGATCCGGCGGCGCACGTGGGCCACGGGGCGGTAGGCCGTGGGTTGCAGGCCGTCGGCCTCCCGGATCAGGTCCCAGACCGTCATGCCGGGGCGGTACTCGAAGGTGCCGGGACGCCAGACGTCCCCTTGCAGACCCACCCGTCCCTCCTGCCGGTCCAGGATCCCCTGGACGGTGATCCGGTCCCCGGGCTCCAGGGGAAAGGCCTGGCCGGTGCCCGTCTCCAGAGCCAGGACATCGGCGTCCAGGAGGACCCGGTCCCGCCCGGGCCTCCGCTCTCCCGGGGGGAGGATCCGGTCCACCTGCACCCGCTGGATGTGGGCGTCGGGCTCGAACCCCCCGGCGAAGCGGATGAGTTCCCGGAGAGTCTCCCCTTCCCGGAGCTCGTAGATGGCCGGACGCCGGACCCGGCCCCGGACGGTCACCTGGAAGTCCGACGGCGGAACGAAGACCACGTCTCCCTGCTCCAGGCGGATGTCCCGGTCCGTGGCCCCCCGAAGGAGGTAGTCGTAAAGGTCCACCCGGGCCCGGACCTCCCCGGCCCGGTTCACCCGGACGTCCCGGAAGCTCCCGATGGCCGTGGGCCCCCCGGCGGCATACAGGGCGGTCATCACCGTCCCCACGGAACTCACCTGGTAGGCCCCGGGCCGGGCCACGTCCCCGATGACGAAGACCTGGTTCGTCCGGAGGCGACCAAGGGAGACGTCGAAGCGGGTGGTGGCCTCGGGGCCATGCGTCACCCCGCTGTACACGCTCCCCAACCGGTCGTAGAGGCGCTCCCGGAGGGCCTCCAGGGTGAGGCCGTTCACCGAGACCTGGCCCACGTCCGGGATGACGATGAAGCCCTCCCGGGTCACCTCCAGGGTGTAGGCCAGCTCCACGTCTCCGGTGAGGATGAGGATGATCTCGTCCCCGGGTCCCAGACGGTAGTCCGGGTCCACGGGGCCCGTGGTCACGGGCTGGAACTGGTCCGTGGCCCGGCGGAAAAGCTCCAGGCCGAAGACGGAGGGCTCTCCCATGGCCTCCGGAGCGGGGTCTTCCGGCCCGGGCACCGTGTCGGCCGGAGCGCCTCTCCGTACCGGCGGCTGCTGTGGCCCCTGGATCCCCGGATCCAGGATCCCGGCCTGGCTCAGGGCTGCGAGAAAGCTCTGGTTCGGGTCCGGGAGCCCTCCCTCTCCACCCTCCAGCCGATTGTAGTAGGGGTCCACCAGGGAGGGGTCGTAGCCGGCCTGCTGCAGGCGACGGCGAGCCTCCTCACGAGAGATCCCGGAGGCCTGGAGCCGCTGGAGGATCTGCTCCTGGCTCAGGTTCAGCCCCGTCCGTTCCTGGAGGAGGCGCTGGGCCTCCGTCTGGGGAGAGGCGGACGAGGGCAGGACGGCCAGGAGGGCCAGGGCCAAGCCCATGGCAGCCGCAAGGATGGAGAATCGATGGCCTGGGTTCATGACGAGAAGGGGGTTCGCCTTCATCGGGAGACACCACGTAGGGTCACGGGAAGCTGTCCCTCCGGCGGGAGTTTGGCAAGCCATCACTGGGTTGCCGTCGTCCCCTTCACGTCCCAGGTTCCCGTCCGCCGGCCCCTCCGAGGCCGAGTCATCCTCCTGGCGAGAACGGCAAGAACCCTGGCTGCCATGATCCCGCGTCCCCTCTCCTTCCGGAAAGCCCCGAAAGACGTCATGACCCGGCGCCCGCGCTGTCCCTTCCTCCTGGCCCACCTCCTGGCCCTGGTCCTGACCCTCAGCCCCGCTCTGACGCCTTCCGGCCTCCAGGCCCAGGAAGCCTCGCCCATGGTCCCCCTCCCTCCGGGACATTGGGCCTTCCAGCTCCTTGAGGCCCTGCACCTGACGGAGGTGGACTTCACCTGGACCCGGGACTTCCGGGCCCTTCCCGAGGCCTTTCTCCAGGAGGAGCTGACGGAAATCGTGGGGGGGGAGTCGGGGCCGGCGGAGGAGGACGAGGCCACCCGCCGCCTGGCGGCGGCCTGGGTCCGGACCTTCCGGGAGGAGCGGGCCCTGGAGCCCTCCACCGGCGAACCTCCGGGCCTCCGCGTCGCCGGGGAGGCCGGGATCCGGGAGGGAGAGGGCTGGCTGGACCCGGGGGCAGGGGCCTTCGGGACCCTCTTCGGAGCCGCCTCCCTGGGCCGGGAGACCCAGGTCTGGGCGGAAGGGGCCGCCGGGGGGTGGGACCGCTTCCCGGGCCTCCGGAGCGGCGGCCTCTCCAGTCGGCTGGGCCCCTTCTCCGTGGTCCTGGGCCGGCAGTTCATCCGGGCCTCGGGACCCGGCTCCGCCAACATGCTCCTGGGGGGATCCGTGCCCCTGGACGGCCTGGTCCTCACCACGAACCGTCCCCGGAACTTCCCCCTGTTGAGCGCCGTCGTGGGCCCCGTCTCCTGGCAGTTCGCCCTGGCCCCCCTGGAGGGCCTGGACGGGGGAGACCGGGGCTGGATCGGTCTGGGGGGCATCATCGCCCGGCCCTTCCCGGACCTCCAGATCGGGGCCACCCGGGTGGCCCGCTTCGGAGGGAAGGAGGGAGGCGTCACCCCGGCTCGGCTCTTCCGCACCGTCTTCGTCATCCAGAACGTCCCAACCTACTGGGACGACCACAAGCTGGACCTGAGCGTCCGCTACGACTGGGGGCTGGGTCCCCTGGGTTTCACCAGCTACTTCGTCATGGCCCAGGAGGACCGGCCCATCTACAAGGAGCCGGGGATCGTCACCGGAACCCGGGCCAGCCTCATGGCCTCCGCCGGCCTGATCATGCTGGAGTACGAGTACTCGGGCTTCGGCACCCAGCGCTGGTGGTGTGCCTGGTGCCGGGACGAGCTCCGGGTGACGAACTGGTACCGGCATGGCCGGAAGGACCCCTACGACCGGGAGGACGTGCCCATGGGCCATCCCCTGGCCGGGTACGGAGCCGGACACAGGCTCACGAGCCGGTTCTGGTCTGCCGGGGGCCGGTTCACCGGCAAGATCCAACTCTTCCGGGAGGAGCGGGAAGGGAGCAACCTCCTCCAGGAGCGCTGGCCCGGAGTACGCTGGGGCGGGGAGGCGGAGGGCATTCTCTTCCTCTCCCCGGGCTACCGGGTCACCCTCTCGGTTCTCCTGAGCCAGGGAGAGGAGATGGGGGCCAACCACGGGGTCTTCCTGGGAGTGCGACGAGCCCTGTCCTTCAAGTAGGCCAGGTAGGCCGGTTGGAAGCGGGCCTCAGGTGGGCCGCCCGCAGCACTTCTTGTACTTCTTCCCGCTTCCGCAGGGGCAGGGGTCGTTCCGCCCCGGCTCCTCGTCCACGGTGACCGGGGTCTGCTTCCGTTCCTCCCCCCGGTTCGTCATGAGCTGCCGGGGGTCGGGGCCACCCCCGCCGGCAGGGGCACCGGCTCCGGTGTCGGCCTGGGCGGAGCGGGCCACCCCCATCTCGTCGATGGCTCCGCCACCACCTCCTCCTGCCGCGGCGGCGGCGGCCCGCTGTCCCGCACCCCCGCCACCGCCAGGGGCCGGCCCGCCCTGCTGGGCGGCGGCGGCAGCGGCTCCGAACCGGTCCCGGGGCGTGTCCGTGGGCCCGGAGTAGTCCAGGGCCTGGACCGCCGGAGCCCGGCGCCGCTCCGGGGCCACACCCACCTGGGCCCGGAAGAACAAGGAGGTGATGGTCCTGCGGAGGTCCGTCATGAGGTCCACGAACATCTCGTAAGCGTCCTTCTTGTACTCGATGAGGGGATCCTTCTGCCCCCATCCCCGGAACCCGATGGACGCCTTCAGGTGGTCCAGGTCGTAGAGGTGGTCCTTCCACTTGTCGTCGATGGTGGAGAGCATGATCCAGCTCATGACCCGCTCCCCGTGTTCCGCGAAGTCGGTGATCTTCCGGTGGAAGTGCTCCCGGGCAGCCTCCAGGGCCACCTCCGCCACGTCGTCGGGATCGTCGAAGGGAGCCTCCTCGTCCGGGCCCGTGGGCTCCTCCGGCAGCCCGTTGGCCATGACGAAGAAGTCCAGGAGGAGGCGCTTGCGAAGACCCGGAAGGTCCCACTCCTCCGCCGGCACCCCCTCCAGGCAGTACTCGTCCACCATGCCCCGGATGGAGTTCTCCACCATCTCCCAGATCTCGCCCTTCAGGTCCTCCCCACCCTCCAGGGCGAAAAGGCGCAGGTCGTAGACCACCTCCCGCTGCTGGTTCATGACGTCGTCGTAGTCCAGCAGCTTCTTTCGGGCTTCGAAGTTGTTGCCCTCCACCCGCTTCTGGGCCTGGCCGATGGACTTGGTCACCAGCCCGTGGGTGATGACCTCCCCCTCCTGGACGCCCCACTTCTCCATGGCCCCGGCCACCCGCTCGTTCATGAACAGGCGCATGAGGTCGTCTTCCAGGCTGAGGAAGAACTGGCTGGCCCCCGGGTCTCCCTGGCGGCCGGCCCGACCCCGGAGCTGCCGGTCGATGCGCCGGGACTCGTGCCGCTCCGAGCCCAGGATGTGGAGTCCCCCCACCTCCAGCACGTGGTCGTCCGTGAGCTTCTCCGGCTCCACGTACAGGTTCGGATCCACCGGGAGAAGCTCCTCGGGGTTCAGCTCCCGCTCCCGGGCCCAGGCCACGGTCCGGGTGTCCGTCACCCCTTCCCCCAGTTTGATGTCCGTGCCCCGGCCGGCCATGTTCGTGGCGATGGTCACCGTGCCGGGCCGTCCGGCCTCGGCCACGATCTCCGATTCCTTCTTGTGGTGCTTGGCGTTCAGCACGTTGTGCCGGATGCCCCGGCGCTTGAGCATCCGGGAAAGGGTCTCGGAGACCTCCACGTTCGTGGTCCCCACCAGGACGGGAAGCTCCATGGTGCTGAGGCGGTCGATCTCGTCCATGAGAGCCACGTACTTCTCCCGCTTCGTGCGGAAGATCAGGTCGTCCCGGTCGTCCCGGATCACCGGCTCGTTCGTGGGAATGACCAGGACGTCCAGGTCGTAGATCTGGTGGAACTCGTTCTCCTCCGTTTCCGCCGTTCCCGTCATCCCGGCCAGTTTCTCGTACATCCGGAAGTAGTTCTGAATGGTGATGGTGGCCAGGGTCTGGGTCTCCCCACGGATCTCCACCCCCTCCTTGGCCTCCACGGCCTGGTGGAGCCCGTCGCTCCAGCGCCGTCCCGCCATCTGGCGGCCCGTGAACTCGTCCACGATGACCACGGAGCCGTCCTCACCGATGATGTACTGCTCGTCCTTGTGGAAGAGGGTGTAGGCTTTCAGGAGCTGGTGGATGACGTGCATCTTCTGGCTCTTGGCCGCGTAGCTGGCCTCCAGCTCCTGGATGGCGTTGCGCTTCTCCTCCACGGATAGGCTCTCGTCCTCCTCGATGGCCCCCATGGCCTCGCTCAGGTCCGGGATCACGAAGGCGTCCGGGTCCTGGGGGCTCAGCTCCTCGATGCCCTTGTCCGAGAGGGAGACGTTGTGGCCCTTCTCGTCCATGGCGAAGAAGAGTTGCTCGTCGATCTGGTGGAGGGTCTTCTCCCGCATGTAATCCCCCTCCACCCGCTGCACCAGACGCTGGAGCCTGGGCTCGTCGGCGAACATCTTCAGCAGCTTCCGGTGCTTCGGCGTGCCCCGCTTCACCGCCAGGAGCTTCTCGCCGGCGGCGTAGTCCCCCTCCTCCTCCTCCAGGAGCTCCTCGGCCTCGCTCACCAGCTTGTTGGCCAGACGGAGCTGCTTCTTGTAGAGGCTGGACACCATGTTCGCGTACTGCTTGAAGGGCGTGGAGGTGTCCTTGCCCACGGGCCCGGAGATGATGAGGGGGGTCCGGGCCTCGTCAACGAGGATGGAGTCCACCTCGTCGATGATCACGTAGTGGTGGCCCCGCTGCACCCGCTGCTCCAGGGTGTGGACCATGTTGTCCCGGAGGTAGTCGAAGCCGAACTCGTTGTTCGTGCCGTACGTGATGTCGGCGTTGTAGGCCTCCCGACGCTCGATGCTGCCGGGCTCGTAGAGGTCGATGACGTCCACGGTGAGGCCCAGGTACTCGTAGATGACCCCCATCCACTCGGCGTCACGCTGGGCCAGGTAGGAGTTCACCGTCACCAGGTGGGCTCCCCGGTCCGCAAGGGCGTTGAGGTAGAGGGGCATGGTGGCGGCCAGGGTCTTCCCCTCTCCCGTGGCCATCTCGGCGGCTTTGCCCTCGTGCAGGGCCATGGCCCCGATGAGCTGGACGTCGTAGGGAACCATGTCCCAGGTCATCTTCTGGCCCGTGACCACGATCTCCCGGCCCAGGTTCCGGCGGCAGGTCTCCTTCACCACGGCGTAGGCCTCGGGAAGGATCTCGTCCAGGACCTCCTCCACGGCCTCCAGGAGCTCCTCCTCCATGGAGGCGATGCGCTGCGTCAGGACCTCCCGGTGGCTGGCGTCCTCGGAGTGGCGCTTCTCTTCCCGGAGCTCCTCGATCTTCTCTTCCAGCTCCCGGGTCCGGTTCCGGATCCGTTCCCTGAACTCCTCCGTCTTCCCCTTGAGCTCCTCTTCGCTCAGGGACGAGAGCCCTTCGTAGACCTGGTTGATCTCGTCTACCATGGGCCCGAGCTTCTTGACCTCCCGCTCGTGCTGGGAGCCCAGGACCTTCTTCAGCAGATTCTTGAACATGGTCTGCAGTGCGTCTGAATGAAGAGACGGCGCCCGGGATCCGGGGGGCCGACAGCGGCCTCACCCCCCGTTCTCGCCGTCCCGGTACAGTCGATGGTTCTCGATGATCTCCCGGACCCGGTCGGGGACCAAGTAGCGGATGGACCGCCCTTCCCGGACCCGCTCCCGGACGCCGGTGGAGGAGATGTCCATCCGGGTCACACGGATGCGCCGAAAGGGGACGTCCACGGACGGGGCCGCATCCTCCGGATCCACCCCCTCCCGGGCCATAGCCACCAGGTGGGCCAGATCCCCGACTTCCCGGGGGCTGCGCCAGGTATGGAGCTGGGCCAGCTGGTCCGCTCCCAGGAGAAAGAAGAGCTCGCCCTGGGGATGAAGTTCACGGAAGTGCCGGAGCGTGTCTACCGTGTAGGAGGGGCCGTCCCGACCCAGCTCCACCTCGGTGACCCCCAGGAGGGGGTTCCCTTCCAGGGCCGCTTCCACCATCTGGAGCCGAAGGGGAGACGGAGAAAAGGAGCCGTCTTCCCGATGGGGAGGAATCCCGGCGGGAACGAAGAGGAGCCGGTCCAACTCCAGGTGCTCCATGGCGTCCTGGGCCACCACCAGATGACCCAGGTGAGGAGGATCGAAGGTCCCTCCGAAGAGCCCCAGGCGCAGGGAGGACACCGTCAGGTACCACCCCCGCCATTGTCCTGGGCCCTCACTTCCCGGGCCGCCGCCGAGTCCGGGAACTGCTCCAGAAGACGCTGCCGGGCTTCCTCCGCCTCCTCCTCCCACCCGATCTCCGCGTAGGACCGGTAGAGATGGAGAAGGGCATCGGCAGCAGCCGGGGCCTGGGGGTACTGGGCCAGCACGTCCTGGAAGTAGATGATGGCCGAGTCGTACATGTCCCGGTCGAAGTAGAACTCCCCGCCAACGAAGACCTTCCGGGCCAGCTTGTCCCTCATCTGGTCCCGGAGCTCCTGGGCCCGGAGAGATACCTCCGACCCCCGGAAGTCCGCCACCACGTTGGAGCAGGCGTTGTAGGCCTGCTCCGTGTAGGTCTGGTCCCGCTGCACGTGGGGAGAGAGCTGCACGTAGGAGCGACACACCCCCAGGGCGGCCTCCGGGGCCCGGGGATGGCCTGGATGCCGGTCCATGACCCGGGTGTACTCGGAGATGGCCGTGAGGTACTCCTCCCGGTTGAAGTAGGCCCGGGCCAGGTAGATACGAGCATCCACCAGACCCTCGTACGTGGGATCGGTGAAGGCCAGGCGCTCGAAGACCCGGATGGCTTCGTCCCAGTCCTCCTCCTGGAACTCCCGGGTGCCCAGCTCGAAGAGCTGGTCCGCGGTGAGCCCCTGGTAGGGCGGCTCCGAGGCGCACCCCTGAAGGAGGCCTCCCAGGAGGAAAACGGCGGCGGCGGTCAGGAGTCGCGTATACATCCTTTACAGGTACCCGAAATCAGGCGTCAGGTTCGTAGGCACGGAGCCCCGGCAGGTGGTCGGTTCAGCCCTGTAAGATGAGGGCAACAGGGAGAGGGGGGAACCCCGCCTTCCGCACCGCTTTCCACACGCCCCTACGACCGGTAGAACTCCCGCAGGGCCCCGGCCACTTCCCGGATCTGGCTCTCCGTGAGCTCCGGGAAGACGGGCAGGCTCAGGACCTCACCGGTGAGGCGCTCCGTGACGGGGAGCTCCCCCTCCCTGCCCCCCAGCTCGGCGAAGCACGTCTGGAGATGGAGACCCAGGGGGTAGTACAGCCCCGTCCCGATACCCTTCCCACCCAGGTGCTCCCGGAGGTCGTCCCGCCCCTCCACCCGGAGGGTGTACTGGTTGTAGACGTGGTGGTGGTCCGGAGGGGTTGCCGGAGTCCGGACCTCCGGCAGGTCGGCCAGGAGCTCGTCGTATAGGGCGGCGTTGGTCCGGCGGGCCCGGGCCCAGTAGTCCAGGTGGGGAAGCTTCGCCCGGAGGACGGCGGCCTGGAGAGCGTCCAGGCGGGAGTTCGTGCCCACCATCTCGTGGTGGTACATCTGCTTCCCGCCGTGGACCCGGAGCTTGGCCACCTTCTCCGCCAGCGCCTGGTCCGAGGTCGTTACCATCCCCCCGTCCCCGAAGCCTCCCAGGTTCTTCGTGGGGAAGAAGGAGAAGGCTCCGGCGTCTCCCAGGCTCCCGGCCATGGCCCAGTCTCCGTTCTCCCGGTCGCTCCTCTGCCGGGCTCCCATGGCCTGGGCCGCATCCTCCAGCACGAAGGCTCCCCGTTCCCGGGCCAGACTCCGGATCTCCGTCATGGGGGCCATCTGCCCGTACAGGTGCACGGGGATCACCGCCCGGGTCCGCTCCGTCCAGGCGGCCCGGAGCGTTTCAGCTGAAACGTTGAAGGTGTCCTCCTCCACGTCGCAGAAGACGGGACGGAAGCCGGCGTTCCAGGCCGCCCCGGCGGTGGCGAAGAAGGTGAAGGCCGGGAGGATGACCTCGTCTCCGGGCTCGGGCTCCAGGGCCCTCATGACGAGGAGGAGGGCATCCGTGCCGCTGGCCACCCCCACGGCGTGGGCCACCCCCAGGTAGTCGGCCACCTCCGCCTCCAGGGCCTCCACCTCGGGCCCCAGGATGAAGCGCTGGGAAGCCACCACCCGGGCCACGGCCTCGTCCAGCTCGGTCTTCAGGTGGCGGTACTGGAGGGTCAGGTCCAGGAAGGGAACGGCCATGGGAGTGTCGAGCCTCGGATGGGAGAGTGGGGAGCGGCACCATCGCAGTCGCGCCCTGACGCCGCAAGGAGTGGGGATCAGTAGGGCCCCACAGGCCCACCGCCGCCAGGCCCTGCGGGCAGGGTATCGGGCTCCGGCTCCGGGGGGAAGCAGGCCACGGGCTCGGTGCCCGGGTCCGGCCGTCCGAAGAGCCCTTCGGTGACCCGCTGGTAGCGCCGACCGAAGCGGATCTGGTCGATGCGCTCCTCGGCCCGGGTGACCAGGGGACTGGCGCCGGAGGGATCCACCACCGGAACTTGCATGAAGGCCTCCAGGGAAGCCTCGCATTCCCCCCGGAGCCCCAGGATCTCCCCCTTCTCGAAGTAGCCCATGGCCAGAAGGCTCCGGGGCTCCCCCACCCGAAGGAGGGTCTCCAGGTGCCGGAGGGCCTCCTCGTCCTCCCCCTCGGCCCGGCGGATCCGGGCCAGTTGGAAGGAGCAATTGCCCAGCCGCCAGTCCACCTCGCTCCGGCGCCAGCGGGGCAGCCGGTCCCGGTAGTCCTGGTAGTAGATGACCGCGCTCTGGCAGTCCCCCACCTCGTCGTAGGCCACGGCCGTCTCGAAGAGGATCCGGGGCAGGGAGTCGGGATCGATGGCCGAGAGGGTCTTCTGGTAGAAGGGCAGCGCCCGGCCGTACTCCCCCACGTTGGAGTAGTGCCGGGCCAGAGGCAGGGCCAGGTCCTCCACGCTGATGCCCGGGCGGAAGTCCAGGGCGGTCTGGACCGCCGAGGCCATCCCGAACTCGTCGCCCACCCGGGCCTCGGTCCGGGCCAGGTGGACGAAGTCGGCCACGGCCTGGTCCGCCAGGTCCGGGTTCCGTTCCACCGCCAGCTCGTAGTAGTTCCGGGCCTCGTCGAGGCGCTTCAGGCCCACGTAGGCGTGGGCCACCCGGGCGTAGGTCCGGGCGTCCTCCGAGCCCTGGCGCACGGCCAGGCGGTACTCGGCCAGGGCCTCCTCCAGGTCACCGTAGGCGAAGGCCTGATCCCCCCGGAAGACGGAGTTCCCTTCTTCCCCCAGGGGCGTGCAGGACGACAGAATCGCCCCGGAGGCCACGGCCAGGAGCGTTCCGAAACAAGCCAGGGTTGATGCGAATCGAGTCGTTTCCATGGGCCCTGAATCTAACAAAGCCGCGCCCGAGGTGGGACGCGGCTCAATAGAAATGCAGGGTTCGTGCCCCTGCGTGGATCGTTGAAGAAGACGCGAGTCAGCTCGCTGCCGCGTCCCGTCGGGAGACCGAGGCCAGGTAGGCCTTGGCCCTCATGTCACGGGGATCCTCCTCGGCGCAGCGTTCCCACTCTCTCCGGGCCCCCTCCTCGTCTCCCTGCCGGTGAAGGACCACGCCCAGGCGGAGACGGGCGCTGGTGAAATCCGGATTCTTCTCCAGGATCTCTTCCAGTTGTTCCCGGGCCTCTTCCCAGCGGCCCATGCCGATGAGGGCCTCGGCGTACTTGCTCCGGATGTCCAGGAAGCGGGCCCTCACGTCCAGGGCTCGCCGGTACTGCTCGGCGGCCTCCTGGGGATGATCCGCCACCAGGTACAGGTCCCCCAATTTGGCGTGGGCGATGGCGATCTTGTGACCCACGTCGGAGGGGAACTCCCGGGAGTCCCGGTGATCCAGCTCGTCGGCTCGCTCCAGGTGCCGCCGGGCCTCCTCGAAGCGACCCAACTCCTGGAGGATGATGGCCCGGTTCAGGTGGGCCTCGGCGTAGGTGTCCGCAATGTCCAGGGCCGCGTCGAACTCCTCCAGGGCCGCCTCCGGATCTCCCAGCATGGCCAGGCAGAGCCCGGCCTTGTTGTGCACGTCCGGGAAGCCCGGGTTGTCTTCCAGCACAGCCCGAAAGTCGTCCAGGGCAGTCCTGTAGTCTGCCCGCTCCCACGCGGCCATCCCCTTCTGGATGCGCTGCTGCGCCGTCAGTTCCTGGTTCTCGGACATAGAGCCAACAATCTGTGAGCCGTGTTCACTCTTCCATGGCGGCGAGCCGCTCCTCGAAGACCTGAAGCACCCTGCCGAAGTCCTCCAGGGCCCGCGAGATGCTTGCGGCCACCACCCCGTCGTCGATCTCCTCGCACATGTGCACGAGAGTGTTCCTCAGACCCGCCGCCTCCTGCAACCGGCCGGCCAACTCCCCCGGAAGAATGCCATGTTCACTCGTCTTTCGAAAGGCATTCCAGCAGGAATTCGGCACCGCTCCGGCTCCCTCCTCCCGTGGCGGAGCCTCCGGATCGCCTCCGAGACGTTGCAGCTTCCGGGCCAGGGCCTCGGGGGACAAGGGTCCCCTTAGGCCATCTGGTGGAGTATCTCCCGGGTCCGCTCCTCCTCCATCCGAGCTGCGACGCCTCCTGAGACATCCATGGCTGGAAGCTAGCGCTGCCCGGGAAGAGGGACAATGAAGAAAGGAGGGGCCCAGCCGCCTACCCGGACCCCTCCTCCCGGAGCCACCGGATGAAGGCCCGGACGCCGTCCCGGAACGCCCAGGTGGGGTCGTAGCCCAGGAGGTTCCGGGCCCTGGTGACGTCGGCGTAGGTCCGCTCCACGTCCCCGGGCTGCATGGGAAGCTGCCGGATCCGGGGCTCCACGCCCATCTCCTGGGCGATGACCCGGATCATTTCCTTCAGCTCGATGATCCGGCTCTCTCCCAGGTTCACGATCTCGTAGGCCCCCTCCCCTGCCTTCCCCACCCAGTCCAGGCCGCCCATGACCCCGTCCAGGATGTCGTCGATGTAGGTGTAGTCCCGCTGGGTGGTGCCGTCTCCGAACATGGGGATCTCCTCCCCGGCCTCCAGGAGACGGGCGAACTTGTTGATGGCCAGGTCCGGCCGCTGCCGGGGCCCGTAGACGGTGAAGAACCGGAGACACAGGCAGCGGATGCCGCAGAGGTGGGCGTAGGTGTGACAGAGGAGCTCCCCGGCCTTCTTGGTGGCTGCGTAGGGGGAGATGGGGTTGTCCACCCGGTCCTCTTCGCTGAAGGGGACCTTCTCGTTGTTTCCGTACACCGACGAGGAGGACGCGAAGAGGAACCGCCGGATCCCCCGCTCCCGGGCCAGTTCCAGGAGGCGAAGGGTCCCGGTGACGTTCACGTCGTAGTAGAGAACGGGCTGGGCGATGGAAGGGCGCACACCGGCCCGGGCGGCGATGTGGATCATGGTGTCCACCTCGGAGGGCAGGCTCGCCAGCACCTCCGGGTCCCGGATGTCTCCCCGGACCAGGGTGAAGGCGTCCCGGTCCCGAGCCCCCTCCAGGTTCCTTTCCTTGATGGCCGGATCGTAGAAGTCGTCGAAGTTGTCCAGGCCCACGACCTGGTGGCCCCCGGCCAGGAGCCGCTCCGAGAGGTGCGACGCGATGAAGCCGGCGGCACCGGTGACGAGAACGGTCACGTGAGAATCCTCGCTCCCGCGTCTTCCTCCTCCACGAGCTTGCGGAAGTAGGGAATGGTCTTGCGAAGCCCCTCCCGGAGGGAGATCTGCGGCTCCCAGTCCAGAAGTTCCCGGGCCTGGCTGATGTCCGGTTGGCGGACCTGGGGATCGTCCTTGGGAAGGGGCTTCCGGACGATCTCGGAATGGCTGCCTGTCTCCTCCAGGACCATCTCCGCCAGCTCCCGGATAGTGAACTCGTGGGGATTGCCGATGTTCACCGGGTCAGAGACATGGGCGTTGAAGAGGCGGTAGATGCCCTCCACCTCGTCCTCCACGTGGCAGAAGGAGCGGGTCTGGCTCCCGTCGCCGTAGAGGGTCAGGGGCTCCCCCCTCAGGGCCTGGACGATGAAGTTCGACACCACCCGGCCGTCGGCGGGCCTCATGCGGGTGCCGTAGGTGTTGAAGATGCGAACGATCCGGGTGGGGATGCCGTGGTAGCGGTGGTAGGCCATGGTGATGGCCTCGGCGAAGCGCTTGGCCTCGTCGTAGACCCCCCGGGGCCCGATGGGGTTCACGTTTCCCCAGTAGCTCTCGGGCTGGGGGTGGATCTCCGGGTCCCCGTAGACCTCGGAGGTGGAGGCCAACAGGAAGGGCACCCCGTGGGCCTTGGCCAGGCCCACCATGTTGTGGGTACCCAGGCTCCCCACCTTCAGGGTCTGGATGGGAAGGTCCAGGTAGTCCACGGGGCTGGCGGGCGAAGCGAAGTGGAGCACCCCCTCCACCCGCTCGGCCAGGAAGAGGGGCCTGGAGACGTCGTGCTCGATGAAGAAGAAGTCGTCCCGGCCCTCCAGATGCTCCAGGTTCTTCCAGGAGCCGGTGATGAAGTTGTCCACCCCCAGGACCCTGTGACCCGCGGCCAGGAAGCGGTCCACCAGGTGGGAGCCCAGGAAGCCGGCGGC
>CAZZEL010000087.1:0-16545 GCA_964652625.1 uncultured Gemmatimonadaceae bacterium | reverse complement strand
TGGGAGATGCCGGCGTCAGACCATGACCCGGTCTCGGAGCTCATGGCCGACAACCGGCGCCGGGGCGCGGACCCCGACGGCTGGACCGCCGCCTCCCGTTGGGCGCGGGAAGAGGACATCCCGGCAGACGTCTTCTTCCCCGCCGTGGAGGCCATGGGGGAGAGATGAGAGTGTCTGGGTGATGGTGGTGCCCGCCGTGGCCCCTGGTTGGGTCTACCGAGGGGCCGAGTGAGGGTACTGCTGCCGTATTGATGTACAGATTGGGGACTGCAGCTATGAAGCCTGGTTCAAACGGTGAAGGTCCAGGGCCCAATGCATGCCGTAGGGGGAGTCCTGGACGATGATCTGCCGGCCGAGACGCTTTGCGAAGTTCAGGGCGATGAGCCCCTGGAGATTGATGGTGGGCGGGTCTTCGGGGTTCCGGGGCAGGGTGACGATGGCCAGCACACCCATCTGGGATGTCTGGTGGGCCTCTAACGGTCCAAGGTCACCCTCGGGGATGTCGACGTAGAACTCCTCCACCACCTGGAAGGGGTCCACCAGGAGGAAGGTAAGGGACTCGCAATCTATGGATTGAAGCCAGTAGAAGTCGGGCCGCTCCGCCGGCAGAAGAGCGAAACGCTTGCAGGCGGGAAGGCCCAGCAGGCCGCCGGGGAAGACAAAGGACTGTTCCTCCGGAACCCGAACGTTTCCCAGGACATGGGAACGAACGTCGGACGTGGAGGACGAACCGGGGGTTGCGGCGACGGTCATGGTCATCGGAGATAGTCGGAAAGCGTGTTGTTCAGGATCCGGGCGTTGGCCATCATGGCGGCCTGGTAGCTGATCTGGCGGTTCATGAGTTCGGTTATGGCTTCTTCAAGCTCTGCATCCTGAAGCTCCGATCGAAACGTCTTGAGGTTCACTTCCAGGGCATCCAGGTTCGTGAGAGCATTGTCCACCTGGGTCATCCGGGACCCTAGCTCTCCCACCAACTCCTGGACTTTGTTGAAAGCCGTGTCCAGTTCCGTGATAGCAGTGTGGATCTCGGCGTCGGAGTTGTTCCCCAGGCCCGTAGCCAGGTTCTCCAGACCGTCCAGGATCCCCGTGTCCACCAGGAGCTCCATGCCGTCGTGGTTGGCGGCGTAGTGGGCACCGGCCCCACCCTCCACTTCGATGGTCCCGCTGGGCGGCCGGGCCGGGTCGATTCCCGCTCCGGAGAAGGGTCGGCTGTCCGCGTACTGCCCTCCGAAGAGGTAGCTGCCGGAGTGCTGGGTGTTGCCGAGTTCGATGGCGAAGTCCCGGATCCCTTCCACCTCCTTTTGGGCCACCTTTCGGGTGGCTGCGGAGGATGTGCCGCTTCCGCCCTGGGAGATGGCCAGCTCCTTGGCCCTGGTCAGGGCGGTGCTGATCCTCTCCAGGACACCGTCTTCGGCCGAGAGCCGGGAGTTGGCGGTGTTGAGGTTTCGTCGGTACTGCTCCAGGGCCCGGATACCACTGGAGGAGCGCATGATCTCTCCGACAGATGTGGGATCGTCGGAGGGCTTGTCCACCCGGAGCCCGGAGGAGATTATACGATTCTGCTCGTTGATCTCACTCAGGGTGTTCTGGGTGCCCCTCAGGGCTTGCTGAAACAGCAAATCATTCGTTACCCGCAATCCAGCTTCCTCCTGACACCGGGATCTCCCCTTCCCCGGGCTTCATTGCAGGGGGTATGGGGCTTGGGTACGTTGGTATTATCGGTACCCGGAATGCGAACTTGAGCGTCCGTGTTGCCGGCTTCAAGATCTGCATTTTCGAGGGTTCATGGCCCGAATACTCTGTGTCGATGACGAAGCAGCGTCCTTGATGGTGGTGGAGGATGCCCTGCAGGATGCGGGGCACCAAACCATCGGGGTCCACAACGTGGAAGCTGCCACCAAGGTGTTGGCTCGGGGTGGTATCGAGCTCATCGTTTCGGACTACCGCATGCCTGGTGCCACCGGTCTGGAGTTTCTCTCCCAGTTGGACCGGGAAGGCTACGACGTGCCCCTGATCATGGTGACGGGCTATGGGAGCATCGAGCACGCCGTGGCATCCATCAAGGCCGGGGCCGTGGATTACATCACGAAACCGGTCCGAGCCCAGCAGCTTCAACTGGCCGCGGACCAGGCCTTGGAGCTGGTTCGCCTCCGCCGGGAGAACGCTCAGTTGAAGGAGGAGGTGAGCCGCTTCCGAAGCGCTTCGGAGATCGTGGGGGATAGTCCGGCCATGGAACGGATCTTCGAGACTCTCGGAGTCGTGGCGCCTACCCGGGCCACGGTCCTTCTTCAGGGGGAATCCGGCACCGGAAAGGAGCTTCTGGCCCGGACCATTCACCAGCTCAGCGAACGGAGCGACGGGCCCTTCATCGCCGTAAACGCCGCCGCCCTCCCGGAGAACCTGGTGGAGAGCACTCTCTTCGGCCATGAGAAGGGAGCCTTCACCGGCGCCGTGAAGTCCATGCGGGGAGCTTTCGAGCGGGCCAACTCCGGTACCCTCCTGCTGGATGAAATCTCGGAGATGCGCCTGGATCTCCAGGCCAAGCTCCTTCGGGCCCTGCAGGAACAGGAGTTCGAGCGGGTGGGGGGGACCGTCCCCATCCGGGTCGATGTCCGGGTCATCGCCACCACGAACAAGAATCTTGCCCGGGAGGTGAGAGAGGGACGGTTCCGTGAGGATCTGTACTATCGCCTCAGCGTGGTTCCTCTCCTGATACCTCCCCTGCGGGATCGCATGGAGGACATCCCCCTCCTTGTCACCTATTTCGCAAAACGCGTGGCCGAGGAGAACAACAAGACGTTCGCCGGCGTGGCTCCTGAGACCATCGAGATCCTGCAACGGTACGACTGGCCGGGAAACGTCCGGGAGCTGGCCCACGACGTGGAGCGAGCGGTGATCCTCAGCGAGAACGATGTCCTCCTCCCCAAGGCCTTCGACCGGAGTCGTTTCGGGCTGGCACCCGCGCCGGAGGGAATCGGCGGCAGGGATGGTCTTGCTACTCCGGGAACAGGGGGCGCAGGGGATAGGGAAGCCCAGGACGGACCCCCCCGGGTGTTTCTGGATACCCTGAACCTGGACGAGGTGGAGGAGATCCTCATCCAGAAGGCCCTGGAGATCACGAACAACAACCGCACCAAGGCCTCCAGGCTCCTGGGGATGAGCGTCCGGACCCTCCGCAACAAGCTGAACCGACCCTCCTCCTGACCTCCTGACCTACCCGGAAGAACTCGCCGCATCCTTGCCGGAAGAATGTGCCGCATTCCGGCAGTCGGGCCCGACCCGGACCCGTTCTGCCGTGCCCTGGGTGCTGGTGGGCCCGGCTTCTCCCTGATCATACAAGTTGTGTCATAGCAATCCTTTGCATCATCGGCAGGACACGCTGGTGGCGGTGGATGTCATGGATGTCGCCCCGGTGCCAGCACTGTGGAATACGCTTTGCGCTGGGCAGGGGATGTCGATTCATCCCTGGAACCGGGAGGCACGGTGCTGAACAGGCTCCTCGACAGCGGGTCCACAGTCTCCCAGCTCAAGGCAGAGCTGGATCGCTCCACCCGGAGCGTGCGCCAAATCGCCCACCGGGTGGCCAACGCTTCCACGGAGCCAGGAGATCGGTTCTCCGCTGCCCTCAGGGAAGCCCAGGGCAAGGAGAGGGTGAATCTGGAAGAGGAGATGGTGACCCTGGCCGAGGAGCAGATCCGCCACGAGGCCACCAGAAAGCTCCTGGGGAAAATGTACCAGCAGATCCGAAGCGGCATTCGGGACCGGTAGGGATACCCATGGATCGAAACGGATTTCCTGTGGGACTGGAGCGAGGTGAAGGAGGCCTTCGGTCCTTCTTCCGCTCCATGGGGATCGCGGCGTCCGGACTCTCGGCCCAACGCACCCGCATCGAGACCATTGCCGACAACATCGCCAATGCCGAGACCACCAGAACCGGGGACGGAACGCCCTACCGGAGGAAGATTGTGGACCTCCAGGAAGTTCCCTTCTCCGAAGCTCTGGGACGGCAAAGGGGACCCGACGGTCCGGATCCAGTCTGGCCCACCATCCCCGGTGCCGAACTCCCGGGAGGGGGCGTGGAGGTTAGGGGTGTCATGGAGGACATCTCGCCGGGACCCATGGTCTACGATCCCGGACATCCGGACGCCGACCAGGCCGGCTACGTGGAGATGCCCAACGTCTCCATCACCGAGGAGATGGTGAGCCTCCTGGAGGCCCGTCGCCTGTACGAGGCCAACGCATCGGTCTTCGATGCGGTGAAGTCCATGCTGCGCCGGGCCACAGAGCTGTGATGCCGACGCATCTGGAGAAACGGGCGCATGGGGAGTTCCCGGGCCGGCCCAGGGACGATGCCGGTGATCCGGGACTCAGCACAGGACCGGAGAACAGGTTGCGAACGCTGGAGAGGTAGAGAGCATGTCCATTCAAGGTACAGGTGGAACTCAGGGGATTCCGGGGCTCATGCCCCGAGAGCCCCTGAAGGAGAACGTAGGGAATAACCAGGATCCAGGTCAGGTCCGGACACCGACTCCCCGGACATCTCCCTCCGAGGTGTCCCGGGATGTCCAGACTCCGGATAGGCCCGCCCCGGGCATGGATTCGGCCGGCGAGCTTCCTGAGGAAGCCCCTCTGGGCACCGACCCTGCCCTATGGAGCGTGCTGACTACAGAGGAACGAGCCTACTTCGCTCGGGCTCGGGCCAGGGGTCCGGTCACCTACGGGCAGAGCAAGCTGGGTCTGGCGGAGGTTGGGCTCCACCGTGGTGGCCGCCTGGACGTGAGGGTCTGACCATGGCCGATCCCATCAATAGCCTGGGGGCAATGAACCCCGGAGAGGCCGGGGCCAGAAGGATCGGGGCGCCGGGGATCCAGGAGACGGACCGGGGCGGATTCCGAATTCCCGGAGAAAGCACAGGGGAGGGACCCTCTTTTGCGGACACCCTGGACAAAGCCCTGGGTCAGGTCTCGGATCTCCAGGCCGACGCCCAGAATGCCATCTCCTCCTTCCTGAGGGGCGACCCGGTGGAAGTACACCAGGTCATGGCAGCCGCCGAAGAGGCCGGAATCGCCCTGGAAGCCCTCATCGAGGTCCGAAACAAGTTCATGGAAGCCTATCGCACCGTCATCAACATGCAGACCTGATGAACGGTTTGTGGACCCGTCATGCCTGATTCCCTCATGCAGACCCTGGAACAGCTGGGAGGCGGCCGGCGCCTTCTCATGATCGTGGTGGGCGTCGGTGCCCTGGCCGTGATCTGGGCTCTCTCCCATTGGGCCATGAGCCCCTCCATGGTGCCCCTTTTCAGCGGACTTCCCGTGGAAGAGGTAGGTGCCATGACCCAGCGATTGACCGAAGAGGGCATCGAGCACGAGCTGCAGCAGGGAGGCTCCACCATCGCCGTGGCCCAGGAGGATCTGGCCCGGGCTCGGGTGACTCTGGCCCAGGAAGGGTATCCTGCGGGGGGCAAGCCCGGATGGGAGTTGTTCGACCAGGCCACCTGGGGAATGACGGATTTCACCCAGCGGGTGAACTACCGCCGGGCCCTGGAGGGCGAGCTGGGCCGGACCATCGCCCAGATGCGGAGCGTGGAGAGCGCCCAGGTCCACCTGGCCATCCGGAAGTCCTCCGTTCTCCGAAGGGAGGGGCCCTCGGCCGAGGCCTCCGTCGTCCTGGCCCTGGACTCAGGCACCCGCCCCGAGATGGCCATGGTGGAGGGCGTTGCTTCCCTGGTGGCCGGATCCGTGGAAGAACTCGAGCGAGAGAACGTCACGGTCCTGGACGACAGCGGTCGCCTTCTCTCCAACCCGGAGGAGGATACCGGGACCACAGGCCTGACCAGCCAGCAACTGGCCATCCAGCGAGAGATGGAGACGCACCTGGAGGGGAAGGCCTACGAGCTGGTGGAGCCGGTGGTGGGACGGGGAAACGTCACGGTTCGGGTGGCTGCCGCTCTGGACTTCGACCAGATCGGGCGAACCGTGGAGAGCTACAACCTGGATGAGCAGGTAACAGTGGAGGAGGATCGATCCGAGATCATTCCCGGGACCGAAGAGCAGGGAGCCAGCTCCGTCACCGTGAACTCCCTATTCGATACCCCACGGAGCGTGGAGACCTACGCTCGGACCGGAGCCCGGGTGGAGCGCATCACGGTGGCCGTGGTAGTGAACGCCCGCCAGAAGGAGGAAGAGGGAACAGGGGCCGGGTCTCGTCCCCCGGAAGAGTTGGCCCAGGTGGAGGCTGTCGTACGGAACGGACTGGGAATCTCCCCGGAGCGAGGGGATGCGGTAACTGTCGTGAGCCTCCCCTTCGATCGGGAGCCCCCGGTCACCGGAGAGGAAGAGGAAGGGCTGGATGTTCTGGCCCTCCTCCAAGCCGGGATTCGTCCCACTATCGGGCTCGTGGCTCTGATCCTCGCGTTCGTTCTCGCCCTCAGGATCCTCGGCGCTCTTCGGACTCCTCCCCGGAGTGCGGAGGGTGAGCACGCTCTGCCGCCTGGGGATGGGGGCTCTCTTCCCGCCTCGAAAGCGGGGGATGGCGAGGGTGAGGAGCCAGCCGAGCGGAGGGTCATCAGCAGCCCCCAGGTTCCCAAGGTGGAGATCTCCGATCCGGACATAACGGCCCGGGTGGTGAAGGCCTGGATGAGGGAGGACTGACGTGAGCACGGCGGTAGCCAGAAAGTCGAAGAAGCCCGTGGCCACGGTCGAGGACCTCACCGGCGTCCAGAAGGTGGCCGTCCTCCTCATGGCCGTCGGAGAAGAGGCTTCGGCGGAGATCACGAAGGGTATGCCTCCGGAGGATGTGGAGACCATCTCGTTTGAGATCGCCCGAATGGATCGGGTGGATCCCCGGGTGGTGGAGGAGGTCCTGGAGGAGTGGCAGCAGACCGAGCGGGCGGCTTTCTCCCTGGCTCAGGGTGGAGTGGATTACGCCCGTCGGGTTCTGGAGAAAGCCTTCGGATCGCAGAGGGCCACGAACATCCTGAAGCGCATTGAGTCCCAGCTTCATGATCACGTGTCCCTGGTCAACTTCCGCAATGCGGACCCGGCCCAGCTCACGGCGGTCATCCGCAACGAGCATCCCCAGATCATCTCCGTTCTCCTGGCCTTCCTGGATCCGGATCAGGTGGCTGCCGTGCTGAAGAGTTTCGATCCCAAGCTCGGCTCCGACATCCTTCTCCGCATGGCCCGGATGGAGAAGCTCCATCCGGAGGCCCTCCGAGTCATCGAATCCTCCCTTGGCGCAGACTCGGATCTCTCCATGTCCGAAGAGAGCTCCAAGGCAGGCGGACCGGAAGCTGTGGCCGAGATTCTCAACCGGACCCCCTCCGGAATGGAGAAGGAGCTCATGGACGGCCTGAGCCACGGGGACCCGGAACTGGCCGAGACCATCAAGGACCTGATGTTCGTCTTCGAGGATATCGTGACCCTGGACGACAAGGACATCACCCGGATCCTCAAGGACGTGGATACCAAGGAGCTGGCTTTGGCATTGAAGGTGGCTTCTGAGGAGCTGGCCGAACGGCTCAAGGGGACTCTGACCAGCCGGGCCCGGGACGCCCTGGAAGAGGAGATCGAGTTCCTGGGACCCGTCCGGGTCAGCGATGTGGAAGGGGCCCAGGCCAGTATCGTCCGGACCGTCCGGAGCCTGGAGGAGGCCGGAGAGATCGTGATCGGAGCCAGTGATGACGTGGTTATCGAGTAACGCTCCGGCGGTAGATCCGGACCCTGACGTTCGTTCGGATGAGGGCACCATGGATTGGACCTGGCAGGACCTGACCTCTGGGTCCCAGCCGGAGGACCCCCGGGCTCCGGATCCGGAGGAGCTGGAGGCTATCCGGGAGAAGGAACGGGCAGCGGCCCATGAACGAGGGTTCCACGAAGGAGTGGAGGCCGGCCGGAGACAGGCGTTGAAGGAGCTGGGACCGAACCTGGAGGCCTCGGTCCGGGTGGTGGAGGAGATGGAGGAGTTCCGGGAGGCATTGCTGGAGCAACTCCAGGAGAATGTGACTCTCCTCTCCCTGGCCATCGCCCGCCACCTGGTGGATCGGGAGGTAAAGGTGGACCCGGAGGTGGTGGAAAACCTGGTTCGGAGCGCCCTCTCCCACTTTCCCCTGGACCAGGCCGTGAGGATTCGGCTGAACCCCCAGGATCTCTCGGCCATGTCCGGGGACCCGGACCCGGAGAGGCCGCCTGTGGCGGCGGGCCGGGAGGTCCGCTGGATTCCCGACGAGTCGGTGAGTCGGGGGGGATGTGTGGTCGAAGGCCCGGAACGAATTGTGGACGGCCGCCTGGAGACGGCGGTGGAGCGGATCTACCGGAAGGTGTCCGATGGTTGAGGCTCTTCGGGAGAGGATCGAGAACGCATCACGTTTCGCCCATTACGGGCGGGTGACCCGGGTCGTGGGCCTGGTCATCGAAGCTGTGGGTCTGGATGCGGCCATGGGCGAGCTCTGCGAGATCCAGAACCTGACCGGTGAGGCTTCGGTCCTGGCCGAAGTGGTGGGATTCCACGAGCGGGGGATCCTTCTCATGCCTCTGGAGGAGCTGGAAGGGGTGCATCCCGGAAGCCCGGTTCGGCAACTGCGGCGCTCCTTCGGGGCCCAGGTGGGCCCCGGTCTCCTGGGCAGGATTCTGGACGGCCTGGGGCATCCCATGGACGGTCGGGGTGATGTGGGGCCCACCACCCGTGTTCCCCTCTTCGCTGATCCTCCCAACCCCCTGGAACGGAGACCCATCTCCGAACCTCTGGTCACGGGAATCCGGGCCCTGGACGGACTCCTCACCATAGGGCGGGGCCAGAGGATGGGGATCTTCTCCGGAAGCGGTGTGGGCAAGAGCACCCTCCTGGGGATGATTGCACGACACGCCTCCGCCGACGTGAACGTCATCGCCCTCCTGGGAGAGAGGGGGCGGGAGGTGAACGAGTTCATCCGGAAGTCCCTGGGGCCCGACGGACTCGCCCGCTCCGTCCTGGTCGTGGCCACGGGAGATCAGTCGGCCCTCATCCGAGCCCGTGGAGCCCTGGTGGCCACAGCCATCGCCGAGTACTTCCGGGATGAGGGCAAACAGGTGCTCCTCATGGTGGATTCGGTGACCCGAGTGGCCATGGCCTGGCGGGAGATCGGCCTGGCGGTGGGAGAGCCCCCCACGACCCGGGGATATCCCCCCTCCGTCTTTGCATCCCTGCCGCGGCTCCTGGAGCGGGCCGGTAATGGTCTGACCGGGGGAATCACCGGGATCTACACCGTCCTGGTGGAGGGGGACGACTTCAACGAGCCCGTGGCGGACCACGCCCGAGCAGTGCTGGATGGCCATGTGCTCCTGAGCCGGGATCTGGCGTCCGCGGGGCGCTTCCCGGCCATCGAAGTCCTGGGGAGCACGAGCCGGCTTCGAAACGAGATCATCGATCCTGAGCACCTGGACGCGGCGAAGCGTTTCCAGGGACTCATGGCGGCATACCGGGACAAAGAGGACCTCATCTCGGTGGGAGCCTACCAGAGCGGAACCCACCCCATGACGGACGCGGCCGTTCGACTGCGGGAGCCCATGCTGGAGTTCCTGCGCCAGACCCCGGATGAGTGTGCCGGCCTCCAGGATACCCGGGAGGGACTTCTTACCATCGTCGGCAAGGCAGGGCCGGCGGCTGAGGCGGTGTCCACTTGAGCAACTTTCACTTTTCCCTGGGTCGAGTCCTTGAACTCCGCCGCCAGGTGGAGACGGAGAAAGCCCGGTCCGTGGCCAGCGCCCGACGCAGGTCCGACGAGGCACGAAAAGCCTGGGAGGACCTGGCGGAGGTGCAGCGGGCGGGACGACATGCCATGTCCGAGGCCCACCAGGCCGGGGGATCCATCGGGCAGCTCCGAAACATGGAGTTCGTCCTGGAGCAGATGGCGGGGAAGCTGGAGAACGCTCAGGAGAGGCGTCAGGCGGCAGACGAGCACCTGGTGGAGTCCATGAAGAACTACGTCGAGGCTCTCCGGGACCGGAAGTCCCTGGATCGCCTCCGGAGGCGTCGGCTGGAGGAATGGAAGACGGAAGAGAACCGACGGGAACAGAAGGACATCGACGAGCTGGCCGTCACGCGATTCGGTCGTCTGGCTCCGGATCCCTCGGGAAGCTGAGGAGAGGACAATGAGGTTGATCATCTTCGTGGTGGGCGGATTGGTCGTGGGGACCCTGATCGGGGCGGGCGTGGGAGGCGTCCAGGAACGGGACGTGATCCTGGCCCGGATGGCCGAGGAGGAGGCCGAAGGGGATGGCGACGTCTCGTCGGGATCCGACTCCTCTGCCTCCGCGGTTGCTGAGACCCTGGAAGCCGAGGACGGAGAGAGTGGTGACGGTCCAGGGGGAGAGAGCACCGGTGGGGAGGTTGGAGGGCCCGACGCCGACGGCGGTACGGCCGAGGAGGAGGGTAAGGAGGAAGAATCTGGCCCCCGGACTTCGGACGATGCCGTCACTCAGGGAACGGGAGACGCAGATGTCGCCACGGGTAGCGAGGATGGTGCTTCCCCCCTCCCGTCGGCTTCCGGGGAGAGTACGACAAAGGGAGAAACAGCCGGCGGGCAGCCGAATCCGGCGGCCTCCGGCTACGGTGGCGCGGGTCTTGGGCCGGGGGTTTCCGGTGCCGCCTCGAGGTTGGGGAATGCACTCCCCGCCAACGAAGGCTCGAAACGCCTGGCCAAGATCTTCGGCTCCATGGAAGCGGAGGATGCGGCCAAGGTGCTGGAGCAACTCGAGGACGACGAGGTCCGCTCCATTCTCTTCCACATGAGCGACCGGAAGGCCGCCGAGATCCTGGGCAATTTCTCCCCCGAACGGGCAGCTAACCTGAGTCGGACCGTGTTGGACTCGGGGGTTGGCGTGGGATCATGATTTTTCTGGATACCGTCATGGACGCTTTGAATGCTCTCTTCCCGGATCTCCTTCCCCCGGATGGAGGAGTGGAGTGTGGAAATGGGGTGAAGAGCAGGGGGACGGAGAAGACCGGAAAGGTGGAAGGCGAGGCCGGCTTCGCTCGGGCGCTCTTCCAGGTTCTTGGGCGAGAGAAGGTGCTCAGGCTCCCGGAAGGGACCGGGGGCACGCAGACTGCGGGGGGACGTGAGCAGGGGGCTGCTCTCGGGTCTTCGGCAACTCCAGAGGAGGAGTCGGCTGCTGCTGACCCATCTGCCAGGGGAACCGGGGAGGCGGTGGGCCCCGGGAAGGCGCCGGCCCGGGGGGGCGGCCCGTCGCTTTCCCCGGGTGCCGAGCTTGCGGGCTCGGGGACGAGGAAGATCACTGGAGCGGGACCCTCCTCCCCTTCCCCGGGAGAGAGCAGCAATGGGGATGCGGACGGTTCGGCGAGGGCAGGGAAAGGGCCTGCAGAAGCAGGGGAGCAGCCGGAAAGAACCGGGCACACTGTTGTGGGCTCGCCGGCGGATCCGGGCCCCGGCGAGACGGCGGGGGTGAAGAATGGTGAGGCCGCCACGGTGAGCCGTGTCACCCCTTCTCGGGAGGTTCCCGTGCCACCCCCCGCAGATCCGGATCTCGGGAAGCTCCATCCGGACTTCCGGTCTCGTCTCGAGCGGGTCGTGGAGCGAATGGGCCGGGAGTACGGCCACGAGGTGAAGGTGGTGGAAGGGCATCGCTCCCAGGACAGACAGGATGCTCTCTTCCAGCAGGGTCGCACCCGGCCGGGGTCCGTGGTGACGTGGACCCGGCACTCCCTCCACAGCCGGGGCCGGGCCGCAGACGTGCAGATAGACGGGACCTGGGATGATCCGGATGCCTACCGCCGTCTCCAGAAGATCGCCCGGGAAGAAGGGCTTCATACCCTGGGCTTACGGGACCAGGGACACCTGGAGCTCCCTCTGGAAGGTGACCGGGCCCGTGGGGCGGAGGCCCGGGCGGTGTCCGGTCCGTGGAGCGAGGCGGCTCCCCTGCGACCTGCGGATGCCGCGAGCGCCGTTGCCCGTCCGGCGTCCGTGGCTTCCCCGGCAACGCCGGTGGCACCGGCCCGAGTAGCTCGGGTGGCCCGGGTGGCTTCTGTGGGAGCACAGTGGACCCGCACCGATCGGGTACCCGCCGGGGAGCCTCCGGTGGCCGATGGCGCCGCTATCTCCGGGTCCGCCGACGTCCGGAATGCTACGCCAACGGGGGGCGGGATCCCCGGGGCTGCCAGCGCCCGGACCTTCGGGGCGAGGGGTGGTCAGGCCCATACGGTAGATGGCGTTCAGAGCCCTGTTGTAGCCCGTGCACGAGGTCAGGGGGCTGACTCGGCTCAGATGCCTGAGGCTGACGTCGCCCGGACGCTATCGGGGGCTGGCGGTGGGTCCCCGGCCAGAGCGCAGGACGGCGTGCCTCTCCGGGGACGGATACTCTCGAATGCCGGAAGCCCCACCGCTTCCGGCAACGCCCACGGTTCCCCCGCTCCCACATCGCCCGGGGGAACGTCTCCGGCCACGGAGACGGCCGGGGACCGGGTTTCGGCCTCCGATGCCCGGGCGCAGCACGATCCGGAAAGCCGGAGCCGGAACTCCGAGGGTTCGGTGCTCGGACGGACCCGCAGCGAAGAAAGGGGCTCCCAGCAAACCACCGCATCACCCAGGGGAACGACGCAGAGGGAATCCGGTGGTGCCCGAGGGAGGGGAGCCGTCGACGGAACCACAGAGACCCGGCCCCGGAAGGAGGGCGCCTCCTCGGCCCGGGAAAGGTCCGAGCGAGAAGTGGCTCGGAACGAAAGGGGCAGAAGCGTCCCTGAAGGAGGAGACGCCGCGGATCAGAGCCGCTTCACCGTGAAGACTCCCGCACCGGAAGCCCCGGCCCATCTTCAGGATCGGCCGGCCGGAGCCGTGGAGGGGGCCCGGTCTGTCCAGCGCCCCGATGCCGCCCAGCGAGTGGCTGAGATCGAGGCTCTGGAAAAGGCTCTGGACGCCCGGCTCCCGGGGCGGGTCCACCTGGACCTCCGGGACGCCGACGGCGCGGGAACCCGCCTGCGCCTGGCCCTCCGGGGACCTCATCTGATGGGCTCCATCGACCTGGCTGACGCGGGTGCCGGCCAGCGCATTCAGAGGCGTGTGGGAGAGCTTCACGAAGCTCTTGCACGAAGGGGGCTGGACGCTACGGCCCTGGGAGTGCAGGGAGCCAGGGGCCTGGAAGCTCGAGGAATTCCCGGAGCCGAGCTCTCGTCTCTGCTCCAGGAGTCCGTCCAGGGCATCACCCGACTCATGGAATCCCAGGAGGGAAGCAACGGAGACCGTCATGGACGCCAGGAGAGATCGAAGCAGGATCCCCAGCCAGGATTCGGGCGGGACCGGCAATTCTCCCGGAGGAACACGACCAAGGAGGAAGATCAGTGATTGAATCCATCCAGGGGGCAGGAGGAGCGTCTGCTGCCGCCGAGACGGACCAGGCCAAACCTGGTGGAGCCATGGGAAAGGACGAGTTCCTGCAGCTCCTGGTGGCCCAGTTGAAACACCAGGATCCGCTGAACCCCATGAACGCCGAGGAGTTCGCCGCCCAGCTGGCCCAGTTCTCCAGCGTGGAGCAGCTCATCCAGATGAACGAGACCTTGACGGGCCAGGAGGAGATGAACTCGGCCCTGGTGGAGGTCATGAACGCCAGTTCCGCCCTGGGCATCATTGGGCAGGACGTCATGGCCGCCGGAAGTCGGGTCGAGGTCACGGGCAGCGGGGAGGAGACCGTCACCATCGGTGTGGGTGGTGAGGGGGGGACCGGGATTCTGCGGATCTTGAACGAGAACGGGGAGGTGGTGGGTGAGCGGGAGCTGGGAGCCCTCGGTTCCGGTCGGCAGGAGATCGTCCTGGGCGAGGCCGCCAACGGCCTGGAACCGGGTTCCTACGCCTATGAGGTGAAGGTCACGGGCCCTGCGGGCGAAGCCGTGGAGGTACAGACCTTCACTCACGTGAATATCGACGGAGTACGCTACGGGCCGGGGGGACCCGTGCTCATATCCGGAGACCTTGAGATCCCCCTCTCCGACGTGGTGGAAGTCATCGCGCGAGAGCAAGAGCCAAACTAAGGAGCCAAGACCTATGATGCGCTCACTCTTTTCCGGGGTTTCCGGACTGAGGAATCACCAGATCCGGATGGACGTCATCGGAAACAACATCGCCAACGTGAACACGGTGGGCTACAAGTCCAGCCGCGTCACCTTCGAGGAGGCCTTCGCCCAGATCCTCCAGGGAGCCAGCCGACCGCCGGGAGATTCGGGAAGCGTCAGCGGCGGCGTGAACCCGGTCCAGGTGGGACTGGGCATGAACGTGGGGTCCATCGACCTTCTCTTCACCCAGGGGAACCTGGAGGCAACCGGGGTCACCACCGACCTGGCCATCCAGGGGGACTCCTTCTTCGTTTGTTCGGATGGAACCCAGAGCTACTTCACCCGCTCGGGGAATTTCCAGATGGACGCCAATGGCCGTCTGGTGTCGTCCACGAACGGGTTTGTGGTCCAGGGGAAGCTTGCGCAGGACGGTACCCTCACGGACGAGATCACCGACATCCGTCTTCCCTTCGGTCAGAAGTCGGCGGCCTCGGCCACCGAGGCGGTCTCCCTGGCCGGGAACCTGGACGCAGAAGCGGCCGTGGGAGACACTCGAGAGACCACCATCACCGTTTACGACGCCATGGGGGCCAGCTACGAGCTGACCCTGAGCTTCGAGAAGGCGTCCGATACTACCTGGGATTACGCCGCGACGGTGACGGACGGGACCGTGGTGTCCGGAGACACCGGAACCCTGACCTTCGACAACCAGGGTCGTCTCGCAGCGCCTCTGCCCTCGGACGCTTTCGTCTTCACCCCGGACAGCGGTGCGGAGGACGTGGAGATCGAGATCGACTTCGGCGAGGAGGACAGCATCGACGGCCTCTCTCATTTCGCCGCTCCCTCAACGGCGGTCCTGAAGGAGCAGGACGGCTACACCATGGGGGACCTGGAGCGCTTCAGCATCGACAACACCGGGACCATCACAGGGGCCTTCACCAACGGGGTCACCCTGACGCTGGCCCAGGTGGTCATGGCGGACTTCAACAACCCGGCGGGCCTGATTCGGTCCGGAGACAACATGTACCAGGTCTCCGCCAACTCCGGCGCTGCGGTTCTGGGCTTTGCCGGGGAGGGGAGCCAGTCCACCATCACCTCCGGGGCCCTGGAGATGTCCAACGTGGATCTGGCCCAGGAGTTCACCAGCATGATCACGGCCCAGCGGGGCTTTCAGTCCAACGCCCGGGTCATCACCACCTCCGACGAGATGCTCCAGGAAGTAGTGAGCCTGAAGCGATAGGGACGGTAGTCCCCCGCACCACGGGGGCCCGGGCTCTTTCTTGTCCCGGGCTGCCAGACCCCACGAGGGCTCCTTCCCTTCCGGGAAGGGGCCCTCCGCTGTATCCCGGAAAAACCCTCCGCCCGGCCCCGGCAGGGCCTTCCGCCCTGAAGCAGGCGCTCTCGATACAGAGCCCGTGACGAAGGTCGTCTATGAACCTCTAGGCAGTTGTCGCAAAATATCTTACGACGATTCCTCCAGGTGGTCGACAGTGCGCCGGCCCCTGGTACGTCCCATGCCCGAGAACCCGGGCCAGTCGGGAGCTCGTTCCCGGCTCCCGGTGACCAAGCTGTGGAGGCGACATGCCGCGGAAAGCGGAAGAGACCGAGCAAGGACAGACACCGGATGAGGAGACTCCGGGCAAGAAGAAGGGCCTGGTTCTTCCTCTCCTTCTGGCCCTGACCGCCGCTGCAGTGGGAGGCGCTGTCGGGACGGTCCTCCTGGGACCTTCGCTAGGACCATGGCTCGCCGCGCGGGGGAGCCAGGACCAGGGGTCGTCGGGTGGGGGGGGACACGGAGGAGGACACGGGGGGGGCGGTGGCCAGCGGCTTCATTCTCTGGAGAACCTGGTCGTCAACCCCGCCGGCTCCCAGGGCACCCGCTACCTCCTGGTGAGCGTGGCCGTGGAGCCAAAGGAACCCGGCATGATCGAGGACCTGGCGACGCTGGACGTTCCCCTTCGCCACGAGCTTCTGGCCATCCTGGGCGCAAAGACCGTGGAGGAGTTGTCGGACATCGAGAGGAGAGAGGAGCTGGTGGAGGAGCTGGAGGAAGGCCTGGCCCACGTGGTGGGTGAGGGTGTCATTTCCCGCATCTACTTGCCGCAATATGTCATCCAATAAGGGCGCCAAGGGAGGTACGTCGGAGAGTCTCTCCCAGGATGAGATTGATCTTCTCTTCAGCAGTGGGAGCGCCGACGATTCGGAGGAGAGCCCGGCCAGGGAAGAGCCTGAGGTCCAGGTCTATGACTTCCGACGGCCAGCCCGGATCTCCAAAGACAGGAAGAGGTCGCTGGAGGCCATCTACGGCCTGCTGGCAAAGGCCTTGGAGGGATGGCTCACGGGACGAGTCCGCGACGCCATGATGCTGGAACTCCAGAGCGTGGAGGAGCTCACCTTCGGGGAGTTCATGCTGGCACTTCCGTCCCCGTGTGCCTCCTTCATCGTGGACATCGAGGGCACCGTGGGCCAGCAGGGAGTCATCGACTTCGGGCACGAGTTCTCCTTCTT
>CAZZEL010000086.1:0-16580 GCA_964652625.1 uncultured Gemmatimonadaceae bacterium | reverse complement strand
GCTCTACCGGCTGGAACCGGCGGGGGCCGTCACGGACCTCCCCCTGGCACCGGGCGGCAGTGAGCGATCGCTGGTTCCGGCCGACGACCCGCCCGGCGACGACGAGGTTATTCCGGCGATCCCCTACCTACCGGTTCATGGCCGCCTGGATCCCGGCGCGCAGGGCGGCAGGGACGAATCCCATCGAGGCGCTCCGGGCGGAATGAGGTGCCAGGCCGGGCGCCGCCCTGGAGGGGCCGGAGAGGTGCTGAACAAGGAGGACGAGCCGCGTTACCAGCGCCCCGGCGCCAGCATCCTCAGAAGCTCCGCCACCTCCGGCTGGTTCCAGTCGGCCATCCCCCTGTGTTTCAGGACAATCCGTCCGTCCCGGTCCACGATCCAGGTGGTGGGCAGGACCTCCAGCCCGAAGGCCGGGGGCATGTCCTGAACCTCCAGGAACACGGGGAGATCGTAGCCGTTGAGACGGAGAAAGCTCTCCACTGGCTCCGGATCCTCCGGGGAGACCAGGACAAAGACCACCTCTCGGGCGACGGGCGAAGCCATGAGATCCTGGATGCTCTCCAGTTCCTGGACGCAGGGCTCACACCAGCTGGCCCACATGTTGATGAAGAGGACCTGGCCCTGAAACTCCTCCAGCTTCACCTCGTTGCCGTTCAACCTGCGAAGTATCCAGTCGTAATCCGCGTTGCCGTTCGAGGGCTGTTGGACAAGGGGGGCGAGCCGCGGAACGAGCGCCACGGGTCCGGATTCCCGGGCGGCAGACGACGGGCACGCTTCGACTCCCCGCGACGCGGTGGACCGCCGCGAAGCCAAGGGGCGTATCCCCCCATCTTCCAACGGGGCCCCCAGTGGGAGGTCAAGGAACGCCAGGAACCCGGCCAGGGCAAAGGCGCCCCGGCCGAGTCTCCCACCGTATCCCACGGCTACCGTCCCTCCACCAGCCGGACCCCCACCATGAACGTTCTCCCGTAAACCGGACCGTAGACGTAGGCGGTATCGAAGTTGTCGCCGAAGGGGTTCCGGGGATCCACCAGGGGGCTGCCCTGAGTGTAGTCGAGGAGGTTCCTCACAGCCCCGTAGAGCTGTCGGCCCTCACCCAGATCCAGGCTGGCCTGAAGGTTGTGAACCGAGTAGACGGGTGAGCGGCCTTCACGCTGGAAGGGGGGATCGTACCGGGGCAGATCCATGGTCCCCATGACGGTGCCGGTGTAATCGAAGGTGAGTCCCCGGGGGGCATCATAGGTAAGGGAAAAGACCCCCTTGAAGTCCGGGGAGAACGTCACGTCGTCCTTCTCTCCTCCCTCTTCGGTATAGACATCCTGGAAGGTGACACCCAGGGAGTAGAGGAGGGGGAAGTCGTCCAGGTTCTGGTTCATGGAGAGGGAGACCCCCCGGGTCACGGCCTTTCCGTCCAGATTCCGGAACACGATCTGCCGGGGATCCACATCGTAGTCCGGGATGATCTGGTTCGAGAAGCGGGTGTAGAAAACGTCCACATCCACCATCAGGGGATTCCCGTCCAGCTCCAGCACCTGGTTCAGATTCCCGGTGAGGCTCCAGGAACGCTCCGGGTCCAGCTCCTCGGTGACGATCACCTCCCGGGAACCGTGCACGATGTCGGCGAACTCCTCGCTGAAAACGTTCACCACCCTGAAGCCCGTACCTGCATTCAACCGGAGCGTGGTCTTCCCGCTCTCCAGGGGCTGCCACTTCACGGAGAAGCGAGGCGAGACGATGATCCCATGATCCTCATGGTGATCCAGACGCATGCCCCCCAGGAGGGTCCAGTTCCAGGTCGGCGAGTACTCGTCCTGGACGAAGACGCCGGGAATGAACCGGGATTCCCTCTGGATCGTGGCCACGGTGTTGTCGTCCAGCAGGTGATGCCGGGCCGTGGCGCCGAAGAGGTACGCGTGCTTGGAGCCCAGATTCCCCTTCCGGGTGAGGTTCCCGAAGAAGGTGTGGAAGCTCCCCACGTAGGGCGTGTTCCCGTACATGGCGTCCTGGTCGTGCCAGGCGTAGGAAAAGTCCAACTTCCAATCTTCCAGGCTGCGGGGCTGCAGGTTCCCGAGAATCTCCACACGGTTCGTGAAGACGGACTCCCCGTAGACCCGGTCGCTTCCCCGTAGCTCCGGCTCCCAGTCCTTCACGCCCCCCCAGCGGTCCTCGTAGTAGTACTTGGCCGCCAGGCCCAGGACTTCCTCGCCGTCGGGTCGCCAGGAGACCTTCCCGAAGACGGAAGCGGTGTTCATCTTCGGGAGATCGGAGAACCCGTCCCCGTTCTCGTCCAGGAAACGGTCCATCTGCTGGACCGACCCACTCACGAATCCCCGGAGCTTCGAGCCCGAGGGGCTCAGGGAGAAATCCAGCTCTCGCTCGCCGGTGCTCAGAGCCCTGAGGTCAAAGCTGTAACGAGGTGTGAACCGGGGGTCCCTGGTGATGACGTTCACCACCCCGGCCATGGCCTCCGAACCGTAGAGGGTAGACGAAGGGCCTTTGAGGATCTCCATCCGTTCCAGGATGGCCGGGTTGATCCCGTTCAGACCGTACACCGAGGCCAGGGCGCTCATGATAGGCATCCCGTCCACCAGGATGGCTGTGTACGGGCCCTCCATTCCATTGATGCGGATGTTGTTCGTGTAGCAGACGGCACAGTCCACCTGGGTATTGAGACCGTTCACGGCCTGGAGAGCGTCCATGAGGTTGTTCGTGCGGTTCTTCTCCAGGAACTCCACTCTCACCACGTCCACCTTCACCGGGGACTCGGAGACGAAGGTCTCCCGCATGGTTCCGGTGACCACGATGGGATTCATCTCCAGGGCACTGGGATCGAGCTGGATGTCCAGGCGGGCCCCCTCCTCACCCAGGCGGAAACGCTTCTCCACGGTCTCGTAGCCCATAGCCGTGACCAGGAGCACATAGGAGCCCGGCTCCAAGCCCTCCAGATAGAAACGGCCTTCCTCGTTTGCGGTGTGGATGCCCGGGGACCCCTTGAGGGAGAGGTTCGCGTGCGGGACGGGAGCGCCCTCGCTCCAGATCTGTCCCACCACCATTCCCGGGGCCGAGTCCACCGGCATGCTTCTTCGTTCGTCTCCCAGTGCTGCGCCACTGGAGATACCCTGTGAGCTCCCGGCCGCAGGCAGGGGAGCCACCAGGGGAATCAGGGTAAGAAGGAAGAAAGCGAAAGCCACAGTGCGATCTATCGTCATGCCATCCTCATGCGTCCGATGCAGGTCGTTTTGTCTGTTGCGAGTGCTTCTTGCGGCTCGGGTCCTTCGGCAGCTCCTGTCTCGGAGCACCGCTCGCCTCAGGGGAGACGGATCCGGAAGGCCGACTGCAGGCCACCCTTGTCCTCCCGGACCCTGCGCAAGGCCCCCCCCTCCTTCGGGAGGCGCCGTCACACGTCAACTCAGGGCTGAAGGGAAGCGCTGTGCCGGATCTGGTCAGACAAGAGGAGGGCTTCGGGGGAGGGGGGACCGGACCCACTGCTTGAGAGCCGGTCGGGTCTGGAGAAGAAGGAGGACCGCAGCCTGGAGGGTGGTGACGGCCGGGGTCGCCGGCAGGTCCCCGCCGGGTGCCCACTGGTTCGCCTGCTGCTGGATGCAGATCCGGTGGTCGTGGGGAAAGCCGTGGGTGCCCGGGTGGTGATGATCTTCGACCCCGACCCGGCAGTCCTCGGGCCACATGTCCAGAATGGGGATCACCCCGGAGAGGACCGGGATGAGGATCATCAACCCGAGACCCGTCAAACGGCGCCAGGCCGTCTCCGTCTTCCGGGAGAGCCCGCTCTGGGGTAGATGAGGCAGCTCGGGGCCGGGTCGGGTGTCAGGGGCAGAACGCACCGTCGACCGGACCTTCCACGTCCGGCCTTCCACCGTCCCCGACTCGGCTCCCTGCTTCGGCATTTCCACCCCTGCGTGATGTTTTTCTCACATCCACCCGATCCAGTCTACATCTGAACTGCAGGGAGGTCAAGACATGAATGAAAACGATTCTCAATCACAGGGAGGGGTCAGAAACGCCACTCCACCCCCACCACGGGGAGGACCGGCAGTTCGGCCAGGGGCCTGGGGCCTTCGGTCCTCCATCGCTGGAAGTGGTAGAAGAGGGCGTCCCGCCGCCCCAGGGCATTCAGGACCTTGGCATAGGGTCGGATCTCCGTGGTTCGCCCCCAGAGGGAAGTGTGGAAGCTCCCGAAGACCTTCGCGTCCACCCGGAGGAAGCTCTGGTCCGGAGGCACCGCCGTCCCCACCCCCGGGGCGGCCATGAGAACCTGGTCCGTGTTAAGACGGACGGGATCCGCTCCGTCCGAGGGCCCGGTCACCGTGGACTCCCGGTCCACCAGGGGGACGGTGGTATAGGGCAGGCCGGAGCCGTAGCCCACGTCCAGGGTCACCCCCGTCCTGCGACCCAGCCGGGCCGCCAAACCTCCGCTCAGAAGATGACGTCCCGTGAAGGATTCCCCGGCGCCCAGAGGATCCTGGGAGGCCCAGAACCAGGTCAGGGTATAGCCCAGCCAGCCCGAGATCCCCTCCCCTTCCCGGGCCACCCGGAAGTCCGTTCCCGAGGCGTGCAGCACGCTTCCCCGGGCCCCGGGCACCCCCCGGAACTCCTTCACGAATCCCTCCACACCCAGCCGGATGCCCGGGGTCAGGATCTGGTCCAGGGCCAGCACGAGGTGGTTCGCTGATCCCACCGTCATTCCCGCACCCCCGTCCTTCAGAGCGTCCTTCTCATGGTCCTCGGCCATGGATTCGTTCACCTCTTCCATGGTCATGGGCAGGTGCTGATGGTACCGGCCCAGGGCCAGGGTCAGGGCGGCCTGATCCGAGAGGAGCCAGGTCAGGGCCAGGCGAGGAGCCATGCGGAGCCCCGGTTCCGCGGAGAACCAGTCGGCTCGCAAGCCACCTCGAAGACGGATCTCCGGAGTCAACACCCGGGAAAGCTCGCCGTACAGTCCCCCGCTCTCTCCCTCCGAGTCCAACTCCACGTGGGAGGTCCCGGAGGAGGAGACCACCCGCCGGACCTGGTAGGTGTTCGACTCCAGGTCGAAGGATCCTCCCAGGCGCAGGTCCCCTTCCTCCAGGGACCGGAAGAGATCCGCCGTCACCCGAATGCGACCGGACTCACCCCGGGCGAAGGACGGGAGGGAGTCCCCAAGGGGAAGCCGGGCCTCGTACCGACTGGCGGTCAGCCGAAGCTCACCCCGGGTCTCGCCTGTTTCCATCCGGAAGCCGGCGGCCAGGGCTCCGTTCCCCCACCGGGCCACTCCACCCGGAAGGAGCTCCTCCAGGAGGGGACCCTGGGAGCCTCCAGTCCCTT
Source organism: uncultured Gemmatimonadaceae bacterium (assembly GCA_964652625.1). Taxonomy (GTDB): domain Bacteria; phylum Gemmatimonadota; class Gemmatimonadetes; order Longimicrobiales; family Gaopeijiaceae; genus CAZZEL01. The sequence goes on along the minus strand of CAZZEL010000086.1, from coordinate 11,258 downwards.
CGGCGTCCAAGCCAACGACGGCTCGGGAGAGATCCAGATCCACCTCCTCCCGGTTCCAGAATCCTGTGAGGAACGCTCTGATTCCACTCTCGTGGCTCCATCCCAGCCGGGCCAGGCCGTCCACGTAGCCATAGGGGGAAGGGTCCCGACCCAGGAGGGGCGTGCCCAGGTCGTGCAGGGCCCTGGAGCTGAGGAGGAAACCCCCGGAGCCAGGGAGTGGCCCTTCCAAGGCCATGCTTTCGCTCAACAGATCCACACTGGCTCTTCCCCGAATCCGGTCTCCCCGGGGGGAACGGGTGTGGAGATCCAGGATGTAGGAGAGGCCCCCGTCGAACCGGGCCGGGGCACCGCCCAGGAAGAGGGAGGCCCCGCCCAGATTGAAGGGATCGAGACCCTCCACGAGCCCCCCTACGTGGAAGGGCGTGTAGACGGGAGCCCCGTCCAGGAGGACCAGCTTCAGGTCCGAGGCGGCACCTCTCATGAGAAGCACGTCGTCCCGGTGAGCCGGACCTTCCCCAGGGAGACTCTGGACCAGAGCCGCCATGCCACTCTGCCCCATGCCCGTACCGGCCTCCAGGGCCCGGAGGGCGACTTCACCCCGGGCCAGGCCCGACGGGCCCTCATGTTCCCAGGAAGCCGACAGGGGAACGGCCCGGATGGTGAGGGCCGGCAGCTCCACCGGCTCCCAGGGAAGCTCCACCTCCACCTCCACACCTCCGGTGCCCGGAACCTGCACGTCCAGCCGAAGGCTCTCATGGCCCACGTGCATCACGTCCAGGCTCCACATGCCCGGAGACAGCCCTTCCACACGGAAGGCGCCCCCGGCCCCCGCCTCGGTCGCGAAGTAGTGACTACCCCGGCGTCCCTGGATCAGCGCGTTGGAAAGGGGGACGGTGGAGGCGCCTCGCTTCCCAAGAACCCGTCCGTGCAGGATTCCCCCGGCCTCCTGCGCCTGGACAGGCGTCCAGCCGAGGGCGGGCCCGTGGGCTCCCGGGAGACCGAGCCCGAGAAGGAGAGCCAACGTCAACGTCCGAATCCACATCATCATGGTTCCCTGTTCATCCTACACCGACTCAGGGTTCAGCCTTCCGGGGGGAAGTCCCGGAACCAGATCCCCGCTTCCCCTCTACGCTCCACCGGTCCCGTGATCTCCACCCGTCCGTCCGTCATGGTGAGGTACGTTTGGCCGTTGACCACCAGCCGGGCCCGAGCCGCCGAGCGGGGAAGCTCGATGCGTACATCCCCCCGGGGCGACACAGCCTGGATCCTTCCCGCCTCCGTCCGGAAACGGGTCCCCTGGGGCCCGAAAATGGCCGCCCGGTTCCCCTCCACCAGAAGGACATTCACCTGGGCCTCCGCCGGCAGATCCTGGACCGTTACCTCCACCCTCCCGTCCACCAGGGCCACCCCCGCTCCTACCTCCTCCCTCTCGCCTTCCGGCGCCTGGCTCTCTCCTCCCGGGGACGCCACTTCCTCCTCTTCTCCGGACTCCGCCTCACCCCACCACCGTACCCAACTCTCCTCCACCCACTCCCGAACCGGGGATCCCGGCAGGGCCGCAGCGGCCCCTCCCAGGAGAAGGACCACCGCGGCAGCCACCCGGGCCCCGGCTGGGATCCCCGAGCCCCGGCGACGCCCCCCCCACCGCCTCGTCTCCATCCCCAGAACCCGCCCCCCCTCACGGCCGAAGGGGGAGAGGGACCGTCCATGTGTCTGCACCGTGGCCCACGCGTCCTCCATGGGTGGATCCCGGTCCAGGAGAGAAAGAGCCTCGGACAGCGTTTCGCTTCGGTATCGCAGGGACTCCAGCTCTCGCCGGCAGGCCTCGCACCCTTCCAGGTGCCGCCGGAGAGCAGCCCGTCGGCCTTCCTCCACCTCGTCATCCAGAAGAGCCTGCAACAGACCCTCATCCGGGTGTTCCGTCATGGTCCTTTCTCTCATCCCCTGTGCTGCGGAACGCTGTCTCGAACCGACGAAGGGCTCGGGCCAGGAGGGAGCCTACGGAGCCGGGAGCCACCTCCACCATCTCGGCAATCTCCCGGTAGCTGAAGCCCTCCTGACGAAGGAGAAGCATCTCCCGGTCCCGGGGCTTCAGTCCCTCCAGGGCTTCCCTCACGGCGTCCACCGCCTCCTGTCTCTCCAGGGCCCTTCCGGGTCCCGGGTCCCGCCTCTCCCCCATTTCCCCCGCCAGCACCCGTGTACGCCTCTCCCGGGTTCGTCGCGTCCTGAATCCGTCCCGGGCCAGATTCGTGGCCACCCGGAACAGCCAGGACCGCAGGCTCGGTTCCGAACCCCGCACCTTCCGATCCATGAGGCGGAGAAACGCCTCCTGGGCGAGATCGTCCGCCTGGTCAGGATCTCCCGTCATCCGCTGGCAATAGCGAAACAACGAAGGATAGACCTCTCGGAAGAGGGTCTCGACATCAGGGGGGCGCTGGAGACTCAAGGAGCTTTCGGTTCCGATGATCGTCCTCTTCCGCCGTCGGGAGAGCAACGGCCGAAGCCGGCAATTTGTGACACCTCTCCAGAAGGCCAACGGTGTTTCGGCCGGGGCACCCGATCCCCCCGGGAGGCTCATGGCAGGGAGGGGCGGCCGCCTCCTCATCAACTTGGTCACTCCCCGGCGCCGAGGCCAAGCGTTTCCTGCCACCCCCGGAAACGGCCGGGAGGAGGGGAAGGGGCGGCCCGGTGCGGGAAGAGAGGCTGGCGCCGGCGGAACCGGGGGCTTCTGTTCTCCGGGACGCTCCGGAGCCCACCGTCCTTTCCGGAGCGAAGGGGAGGAGCGCCATGAGCCTGACGCACAACGGACAGGAGACGCTGGACCGGGCCTACCGGTTCCTCGTGGAGGAGGAAGAGGTCCGGGTATGCAAGGACATCCCCGACGAAGCCTGCCAGGAGGTGCCCGGGAACTTCTTCAAGCTGGGGGCCAGCCACACCCTCACGAAGCTGGCCGACGAGTTGGGAAACGCGAAGACCGTGCTGCCCTGGCTCCTGACCTCCCTGGGAGCTCCCGCCTACTTCGTCGGGTTCCTGGTCCCCATCCGGGAGTCCGGGTCCCTTCTTCCCCAGCTCCTCATCGCCAGCGTCGTCCGTCGGATGCCCCGGAGGAAGTCCGTCTGGGTGGCCGGCGCCTTCCTTCAGGCCCTGGCCCTCCTGGGCATGGCCGGCGCCGGGCTCACCCTCCGGGGGTGGGAGGCCGGGGCCGCGGTGCTGGGCCTGTTGGCCCTGTTCAGCCTGGCCCGGGGACTCTGCTCCGTGTCCTCCAAGGACGTCACGGGCAAGACCATCCCCAAGACCCGCCGGGGGCGTCTCACCGGCTTTACCACCTCCCTGGCCGGGGTGCTCACCCTCATTGTGGGAGGTCTGCTGGCCGGCCTCACTCCGACGGACCCGTCCCCGGAGCTCCTGGCGGCCATTCTCGCCTCCGGGGCGGCCCTCTGGCTCCTGGCCTCCGGGGTATTCGGTTCCATTCAGGAAGAAGCCGGGGCCACGGAGGGAGGGAAGAACGCCATCCGGGAAGCCATCCGTCGCATGAGTCTCCTGAAGACGGATCCCGCTTTCCGGAGGTTCGTTCTCACCCGCGCCCTCTTCGTCTCCACAGGCCTTTCCGCTCCCTACTACGTCACCCTGGCCCGGGAACAGAACCACAGCGGGAACCTCCTGGGATTCTTCATCCTGGCCAGCGGCCTGGCCTCGGCCCTGAGCAGCGCGGTGTGGGGCCGTTACTCGGACCGGTCCAGTCGCCGGGTGCTGGTGGCCGCAGCCCTGGGAGCCTCCCTCCTGGGGCTCGTCATGTTCCTCCTGGATCGGTTCGGAGTGGTGCAGGCCTGGAACTGGATCCCTCCCCTGGCCTTCTTCCTCCTGTCCATCGCCCACTCCGGTGTCCGGATCGGCCGGAAGACCTACATCCTGGATCTGGCCAGCGGCCAGCGCCGGACGGATTACGTAGCCGTGAGCAACACGATCATCGGGGTGGTGCTCCTCCTGGGCGGGGTTGTAGGCACCCTGGCATCCCTGTTCGGACCCGGGGGGATGCTCCTCGTTCTCTCCCTCTTCGGCTTTGCCGGTGTCGCACTGGGATGGGGCCTGCCCGAGGCCGAGGTGCAGGGCTAGGAGGCTGACCGGAGAGGGGGGTGCCCGGTCGCCCGTCGGCGACGCCTGGCCTATGTTGGCCAGAGCAATCGAGGGACGGCTTCAACCGGTACAGGAGCAAGCATGGAGAACCTCATCTACCTGGACAACGCCGCCACCAGCTTTCCGAAGCCCGACGTCATGCATGACACCATGCGGGACTTCTATCGGGAGTGCGGCGTAAACCCCGGTCGCACGGGCTGCGACCTGGCTTTGAAGGCCGAGGAGATGATCAGCGACACCCGGCGACTCCTGTCCTACTTCTTCAACCCGGGCATGGAGGAGCGGGGGGAGGAGAAGGACCCGGACCGGCTGGTGTTCACCATGAACGCCACCATGAGCCTCAATCTCATCATCCAGGGCCGGGTGGGTCCGGGAGATCACGTGGTCACCACCCTCTGCGAGCACAACTCCGTGATCCGGCCCGTGAACCACCTGGTTCGGGACCGGGGAGCCGAGGCCACCTACCTGGCCCCCGACCCGGAGGGGTACGTGGCTCCCGAGGACGTGGGGGCCGCCATCCGGGACAACACCACCCTGGTGGTCATCAACCATGGCTCCAACGTGACCGGAGTGGTCCAGGACATCACGGCCATGGGAGAGATCTGCCGGGACGCGGATGTGCCCCTGGCCGTGGACGCGGCCCAGACCGCCGGCGTGCTCCCCATCGACATGAAGGAGTCCAACGTCAGCTTCCTCTCCTTCACCGGCCACAAGTGTCTCTTCGGGCCCCCGGGCACCGGCGGGATCTGCGTGGCCGACGATGCGGAGATCCGGGGCACCGTCTTCGGCGGAACCGGAGTCCGGAGCGCCCATCCCTACCACCTGGAGGAGTATCCCTACCGACTGGAGGCGGGCACCCTGAACCTGGCGGGCATCGCCGGGCTGAACGCCGGGGTGAGGTGGGTGCAGGAGCAGGGCCTGGAGACGATCCACGCACGGGAAATGGAGCTGCTGGCAGACCTCCAGGACGGCCTGGAACAGATTCCCGGCGTCATCCTTCACGGGACCCGGAACCTGGAGGCCCGGGTGGCCACCCTCTCGGCCTCTGTGAACGGTTACGACGCTTCCGACGTGGGGACGTTCCTGGACGTGGACCACGACATCCTCACCCGGACGGGTCTCCACTGCGCGCCTCTCATGCACGAGCATTGCGGCACGGCCCCCCGGGGAACGGTTCGCTTCTCCCTGGGTCCCTTCAACACCCGGGCCCACGTGGAGCGGGCCGTGGAAGCCACGGAGCGGATCGCGGCCAGGCGGAACTGACGCGGGCTCTTGGCTGAGACCCCGCCCCCTCCGAGAGCCGGAGAGGGGAGGCGGTCCGTCAGCGCTCCTCCCACCAGCTGTTCTCCACCGGGGTCAGATGGGCCAGGGACATCCCCGCCTTCTCCACCTTGCAGGCGTCGTAGAGGATGTAGCCCCGCTCCATGGTCCAGTTGTCCATGGCCGTTCCCTGTCCCGCCACCAGGGCACCCCGTAGCAGGAAGAAATCCCATTCCCCCATGCTCTGGACGTCTCCAGCCAGGACGAGGCCGTCCCAGAACCAGAAATGGAAGCTGGGAATGCGGAGCTCCCCGGTAACGATGAGCACCCCCCGTCCCCAGCGGGACCACCCGGGGGCGAAATCCCCGTTCACCCTGACCACCGGGAACGAATCCGGCGGCAAACTCCAGAAGTTCGGCCAGGAGCCGTCGAAATCCACCGGAAAGTTCGGGTCGCTCAGCACGTCCCAGCGCAGGCCCACCGAATCCACCACGGCCTCGAAGCTACCGGGGGTCAAGCCCGGGGGCGATCCCACCAGGCTGCCCCCGCTCTGGACCCGGACCGAATCCCGGGCCACGACTCCGGCCAGGGTGGAGCCCGTGGCGCCTGTGCACTGACCCGGGGGGGCCTGGTCCGTTCCGTCCACCCGGGCCCAACTCTCGATGGACACCTCCGGCGCCGTGGTCACCACCGGGGCCAGGGTGTTCATGGGTACCTTGTGGTAGATGGTGTACTGGCTGACGGACCGGGTGGCCGGGATCTGGGGGAACCGGGGATCGGTATAGATCCCCTCCGAGGTCACCAGGTAGAGGTCCTCCTCCCTGGAGATGGTGGCCACCTTCCGGGTCCGGATCACGGCCGTCCCACCGTTCATGCTGTAGGAGGTCGAATCCGGCATCACCCCCAGATGCCCTCCCACGAACCAATCGAGCCCGGCCTGGGCCACGGACAGGGCCTGGCCCGTCTCCGCCGCCTGCTGGGACTGGAAGAACTCCGTTCGAGCCACCTGGTAACCCACGGCGCCGGTCATGGCCACGGCAAAGAGAAGGAGGACCACCAGGGCCAGGGCGAACCCCTCTTCCCCGAAACCGCAGCCCCCGGGACGTCCCCCACGCCCGGATGCTACCGGAAGGGGATTCGATGCCCGGAAAGAGCGAGTGAGGGTGAGGATGGGCACGTCAGCGGGCATTCCGGAGAAAGATGGTGGTTGTGAGATCGAGAGTCAGGGAATCACGGGTCGCGGTGGTGGCCGGGGCGATCCCCCGAGCCCGGAGGCGGACCACGTTCACGTCCCGGAGATTGCTCGTACCCGTAACCCGGTCCCGAAAGCTTGTCTCCCCCGTGAGACGGTATTCGAAAGCCGACTCGGGAGAGAGATTCGTGGCAAGCTCCGCCAGGGTATCGCCGTGGAGCCCCCGAAAGAGGGCCATGGAAGAGGGGTTCAGGGCGGAGGGGCCGATCCGGTACTCCATCTCTCGGTAGATCATCACCACGTCCCCGGTCTGGAGTGGGGTGGGTGCGGCCAGGCCGGCAAGGTGATGGAAGTCCTCCCGGGCTCCCACGGTATCCGCCCCCGCCAGGGCGCAGGCCGCCGCGGCTCCGCCCCCGGACGATACATAGAGGGAGGACCAGGAGGCCCCCCGGTACCCCCAGGCCCCGGTGCTGTCCTTCACGGCGTAGCCCGACACCTGAGACGGATCCAGACCCCGCCCGCCCAGCGGAAGGAGAAGGAACACGGAGGAACCGCTCACATCGCAGACGCCCCCCAGGACCAACGGCACCCGAAACACGACCTGCTCCGACTCGGCAACCACCACTCCCCCTGCCGAGACCCCCCGTAGCTCGGAGGCCGCATGGCTCACGGCACTTCGAACGCTCTCGTTCAGGCTGCTCCTGGACACCACATCCGAGTAGAAGCTGTTCTGGACCAGAAACACCGAGGCCACCAGGGCCACCACCACACTGGACAGGAGCATGGCCACCAGGGCCTCCACCAGGGAGAACCCCTTTCGATCCAGGGGCGGTGCAATCCAGCCCACCCTCAGTCCGAAGGGCACGTCTTCCATGCCTACCAGCTCCGAGCCACGAAGGCCGAGGCGGTACGATCCGGACCGCTGCCGTCGGCCGGTTCCACCGTCACCTGGACCTCCCGGATCAGGGCCGTGCTCTGCAGAACCTCCCGAGTGACGTTGAAGGTCTCGCCCAGGAAGACCAGGGTGTCCGACGTGGTTCCCGGAGGAAGTGAGTCGTAGGGTCGGAGCTGAAGGCTGTCCAGGTTCTCCTGGACGGCCACCGAGACCATGGACCGGAGGCTGGCCGTGCGAAGCTGAACCGAGAGGACCCCGGAGAGATTCAGGATCATCAGGACCCCGAAGGAGAAGATCATGAGGGCGCCGATGACTTCGATGAGGGTGAATCCTCCCTCGCTGCGGGAGATCCTCGCCGGCATCATGTCTCGTCCACCCGGGACGCGCCCATGCTGTTGAACGACACCCGGAACGAGGCCGCTCCCGACTGGAACACGGCCCGCCCCAGAGGTCCTCCGGCCCCTCCCAGGTCCGCAATCCCCTGTGCGTCGAAGGCCAGCGTGTCGCCCTGCATCTGTAGGTCCACGGAGGAGAGACGGATCTCACCGTCGTCGTCGAAGGAACGGCTGAAGAGGGTATCGCCTCTTTCTACCCTTATGACATACTTGCGGACGGCCTCGTCGAAGTCCACCACCACCCGCTGCCGGGATCGATACGCCGTATTCCGGGCCACGGTCAGGTCCTGACCGAACATCTCCGCGGCCCGCTTGGCGGAGCTCCGGTCCAGGTAGCGGCCGAAATAGAGCCCGCCCAGAGCCAGAGTCACCCCGGCAATGATCAGCACGATCAGCATCTCGATGAGCGTGAATCCGTCCGATGGCCTCAAGGCGTCTCCCCTCCCGGGACACGGTGCTCCGAACCCCTGGATTCCACCCCTCGGGGCCCGGTACGGGAGGTGCAATCTCGGGCATTCTCCCCTCCTGCTCAATAATGCACCGATTCCGGGACCAAACCCAACCCCACAGGGTGGATCCGGGTTCCGGGGCCGTGGGCGGGACGTTCCGGATCCGGATCCCCGGCTTTCTGGGCAGCCCCCTGTGGATTGGCTCGCCGGCCCCATGCACGATTCCCTCCTGTGTCGTACTTTTTCGGGGCTTGACCAGGACCACCCATACCGAGATCCGGAGGTTGGAGCGATGAGACGGCGATTCTTTCCCTTCTGGGCTGCGGCCCTTCTGTTCCTTTCCCTTCCCCTGGGCGCCCAGGAGTTTCCCGTCGACGACCCCGTCATCCAGGCCATCTGGGAAGAGGGTATGGAGAACTCCCAGGCCTACGACCTCTCCCAGGTTCTGGCCGACTCCATCGGCCCCCGTCTCACCGGAAGCCCCGCGTACGAGGCAGGCGCCGACTGGGTCATCGGGAAGTTCCGCCAGTGGGGTCTGGAAGGCCGGAAGGAAGAGTACGGGACCTGGCCCTCCTGGGACCGGGGCATCACCCACGCCGACCTGCTGGAGCCCCGGGTCCGGAGCCTGGATGCCATGATGCTGGCCTGGAGCCCGGGAACCGACGGTCCCGTGACCGCGGAAGTTGTGGCCTTTCCCCAGGAATTCACCCCCCAGGAGATGGAGGATTTCCTCGCCACGGTGGACGGGAAGTTCGTCCTCATGGGTCCGGCCGAGATCACCTGCCGGCCCGATGAGAACTGGGAGGAATACGCCACCCAGGAGTCCTTCCAGAGAATGCGGGAGCGGCGAGACGCCATCGAGGACGGGTGGAGGAGCAGCCTCCGGGAAGCCGGCGTCTCCTCCCGGTCCGGTCCGGCGGACCGGATCGAGGAGGCCGGAGCCCTGGGGATCCTCACGTCCAGCTGGCCCAACGGCTGGGGCGTCCGGAGGGTCTTCAGCGCGTCCACCGAGGCCATCCCCACCCTGAGCCTGGGGTGCGAGGACTACGGGCTCCTCTATCGATTGGCCGTGAACGACCAGTCGCCTCTTCTCCGGGTGGAAGCGGAAGCGGAGTGGGGTGACCCGGCCCCGACCTTCAACGTCATCGGCGAGATGCGGGGCACGGAGAAACCTGACGAATACATCGTGCTGTCCGCCCACTTCGACACCTGGGACGGGGGGTCCGGCGCCACGGACAACAACAGCGGCACCGTCAACATGATGGAAACCCTTCGGATCCTCAGTGAGGTGTACCCGAACCCGAAGCGGACCATCATCGCCGGCCTCTGGGACAGCGAGGAGCAGGGCCTCAACGGCTCCCGGGCGTTCGTGGCCGACAACCCGGAGATCGTGGAGAACATCCACGCCGTCTTCAATCAGGACAACGGCACCGGGCGGGTGGTGCGAATCTCCATGCAGGGCTTCACCGGAGCCGGGGCCTACTTCGGCAAGTGGCTCTCGGCCGTCCCCGGAGAGATCACCCGACACATCGATCTCACCATTCCCGGCAACCCCGGACGCGGGGGCTCGGACTACGCCTCCTTCGTGTGCGCCGGGGTCCCGGCCTTCAGCCTCAGCTCCCTGAGCTGGGCCTACGGCCCCTACACCTGGCACACGGACATGGACACCTTCGACAAGCTGGTCATGGACGATGTGAAGAACAACGCCACCCTCACGGCCATGCTGGTGTACCTGGCGTCGGAAGAGGTGGAGATGCTGCCCCGGGACCAGAGGGCCCTGGGGATGAACCCCCGAACCGGCGAGCCCATGAGCTGGCCCCAGTGCCGGCAGCCGGCCCGGACCGGTGAAGGGTACTTCAATCGATAGGGAGCTCGAGGGACGAGGGTGATGCGCACCGGCCCACTGGTCTGCCTCCTGGTCTGCCTCCTGGCGATCCTCCTGCCCGGGAGCCTGGGGGCCCAGACCGGCCCGGCTCAGGGGGACCGGGTGAGCTCCTCGGCTTCCGTCCTGCTGAAGGCCGGTGATGTGGCCGGGCGCCAGCGGCTCCTCCTGGGAGGAGGGGTGGGCCTGGTCTTCGGTCATCGCTTGGCAGTGGGGGGAGGTGGGGTGGCCCTCACCGAGAACGTGGAAATCCCGGGCTCGACGGCGGGATCCGGATTCGAGCTGGGCATGGGCTACGGTGGCCTCGTCCTCCAGTACTGGCATCCCCTCCCACTCCACTTCAAGGCTCGGACCGACCTCCTGGTGGGTGGCGGACATGCCGAGATCAGTGATCGTCTCCTGGGGAGGGAGCTGGGGGCGGACAACTTCTTCGTGGCAGAGCCGGAGCTGGGTCTCACCAGACGACTCTTCTCCATCCTGCACGCGGGTGTCTCCGTGGGTTACCGTTGGATCCGGGGGTTGGATGACCTGCCCCGCCTCTCCGACGAGGATTTCCAGGCCGTCACCTGGACCCTCCGCCTCCGGGTGGGAGGCCCCTGAGCGGGCCTTCCCGCCGGACCCGGTGAGGGCGGTGGCCCCGGGAACCGGGGGGATCCCGCCGCCTGGGGGGCTGTTGAAGTAGGCGGGCCCGGCGGCTCGTCTCCTTGTTCGGCAGGGCCTTGGAGGAGCAGGGTGAACAACGCCGGCCCCCGGGAGTCGGCAGAAAGGACGAAGCATTGGAGGACAGCCTCACCCCATCCTTCCCACTCCGGGTGGGATGCGTGGACAGCGGTTCCAACGCCATCCGCTTCCTGGTGGCCGAATTCACCGACCGGACGGAGTACGAGATCCTGGCCTATGAGCGGGTTCCCGTGCGCCTGGGCCACCAGGTCTTCCTCACCGGACGGCTGGCCTCCCGCACCATGGACAGCGCCGTGGAGGCGTTCCGGTCGTTCCGGTCTCAGCTGGACGAGTTCGAGCTGGCCGCCTTCAGGGCCGTGGCCACCAGCGC
>CAZZEL010000085.1:0-16690 GCA_964652625.1 uncultured Gemmatimonadaceae bacterium | reverse complement strand
GAGGAAACCGAATGGCTGGCAGGATTCGAATTCGACTCAAGGCCTTTGACCACTGGGTGGTGGATCAGACCGCGGCGGACATCGTCCGGACCGCGCAGAAGACGGGAGCCTCCGTCCGGGGACCCATTCCCCTCCCCACCCGGCGCCAGCGCTGGACCGTTCTCCGGTCCCCGCACATCGACAAGAAGAGCCGGGAGCAGTTCGAGCTCCGGACCCACAAGCGGCTCATCGATATCCTGGACAGCCGCCCCCAGACCATCGACGCCCTGACGAAGATGGATCTGCCAGCGGGTGTCGACGTCGAAATCAAGGTGGACTGAGCCATGGCCGGGTTGATTGGAAAGAAGATCGGGATGACCCGGGTCTTCGACGAAGAGGACGGGACGTCCATCCCCGTCACCGTCGTGGAGGCCGGGCCGTGTCCCGTGACACAGGTGAAGACCGAGGAGAAGGACGGCTATCGGGGCGTACAGTTGGGCTTCGGGTCCCAGAAGGCCCATCGGGCCAGCATGGCCGAGGCGGGCCATGCCAGGAAGGCGGGGCTGGAAGCCGCTCCCCGGATCCTCCGGGAGGTCAGCCTGACGGAGGACGAGGAGTTCGAGCTGGGCCAGAAGCTCACGGTGGAGCTCTTCGAGCCCGGAGATTCGGTGAAAGTCACGGGCAAGAGCAAGGGCCGGGGCTTTCAGGGTGGGGTGAAGCGGCACGGCTTCAGCGGCCGGCCCGCCACCCACGGCCATCCCATGGCCCGGACCCCGGGCTCCATGGGGCCGGGCACCGACCCCTCCCGGGTCATCAAGGGCAAGAAGCTCCCGGGTCAGATGGGCAACACCCGGACCACGATCCGGAACCTGCAGGTGGTGAAGGTGGACCCGGAGCGGAACCTCCTCTTCCTGAGGGGGGCCGTTCCCGGTGCACGGAACAGCTTCATCCTCATCACGAAGTGACGTGACGCATGTATAAGGCGGCCTATTACAAGACGGACGGCAAGAAGGGCAGGGCCCGGGCTCTCCCGGACTGGCTCTTCGACGGCGTCGTGAACGAGGGGGTCCTTCACCAGGTGGTGAAGGTGTACCTGGCCAATCAACGGCAGGGGACCGGATCGGCCAGGAATCGCTCCGCCGTCCGGGGCGGGAGCCGGAAGCCATGGCGGCAGAAGGGCACCGGCCGGGCCCGTCAGGGCACGATCCGGGCTGCCCAGTGGGAGGGTGGAGGCCGAGCCTTTCCCCCCATCCCCCACTCCTGGAACATCCGGATTCCCAGGAAGCTGAGGGCCCTGGCCCGTCGCTCGGCCCTGAATGCCCGGGCCGACGAGGACCGGGTCTTCCTCATCGACCCCCTGGACTTCGAAGCCCCCAAGACGGCCCGTCTCCGGGACTACCTGGCCAGCATCGAGCTCCAGGGCAAGACCCTGCTCCTCACCGACGGCCCGAAGGACAACCTGCACTTGTCGGCCAGGAATCTGCCGAACGTGGTGGTGAGGCCCTTCGGCCAGGAGTCGGCCCACGACATCCTGTGGGCCCAGCAGGTGGTCATCGAGCGGGACGCCCTGGAGAAGGCGGAGCCGCCGGCGGCCTACGCCAAGAGGAAGGAGGCCGCCGATGCGTGAGGATTTCGAGGTTCTGGTCCAGCCCCTGATCACCGAGAAGACCACGGCCCAGACCGAAGAGGAGAACGTCTACACCTTCCTGGTGAACCCCCGGGCCAACAAGCACGAGATCGCCAGGGCGGTGGAGAAGCAATGGGAGGTGACGGTCCTGGACGTCCGGACCATGCGGTACGCCGGGAAGCTGAAGCGGTCCATCCTGGGGCGCATCCACCAGAATTGGAGCCTGGGCCGCCGCCCCGCCTTCAAGAAGGCGGCGGTGAAGCTGGCGGAAGGCGATCACATCGAGTTCTACGAGATCGGCTGAGGGCAGAGCCATGCCACTGAAGAAGTTCAAACCCGTTACCCCCGGCACCCGCTTCCGGTCGGTGACCTCCAGCCAGGAGGTGGACCGGAAGCGCCCGGAGCGCTCCCTCACGGAGTCTCTTCGGGGCAAGGGCGGCCGGAACCACCATGGCCGGATCACCACCCGGCGCCGGGGCGGTGGGCACAAGCGCCGCTACCGTCGCATCGATTTCAGGCGGGACAAGGTGGGAATCCCGGGGAAGGTGGCGGCCATCGAGTACGATCCCAACCGCTCGGCCCATCTGGCCCTCATCCATTACGCCGACGGGGAGAAGCGCTACATCCTTCATCCCCGGGGCCTCCAGGTGGGGGACACCATCGAGTCGGGGCCCGACGCGGACATCCGTCTGGGCAACGCCGTTCCCCTGGAGAAGGTTCCCCTGGGCACCACGGTGCACAACGTGGAGATCAAGCCGGGGAAAGGGGGCCAGATGGCCCGGTCCGCCGGATCCGGTGTGCAGGTGGTGGCCCGGGAGAAGAACCACGTGAGCCTTCGTCTGCCCTCCACCGAGATCCGCCGGATCCGCAAGGAGTGCATGGCCACGGTGGGGCAGGTGGGGAACATCGACCACGAGCTCCGCTCCGACGGAAAGGCCGGGGCCAGCCGCTGGAAGGGCCGCAGACCGAAGGTCCGAGGCGTGGCCATGAACCCGGTGGATCACCCCCTGGGCGGCGGTGAGGGACGGGCCTCGGGAGGCCGCCCCCCCGTGTCCCCCTGGGGGAAGCGGGAAGGGAAGAAGACCCGTAAGCGGAAGAAGGAGTCCAACCGCTACATCGTGCGTGGACGCAAGCGGGGGAAATCCACCAAGTCCTGAGGCGGGTGGAGATACCCTCACAGCGGAGAGAGGTCAGGAGAGATGCCGCGTAGTGTGAAGAAGGGGCCGTACATCCAGGATGCGCTCATGAAGCGCATCGAGGAGATGAACGCCCGGAACGAGAAGAAAGTGATCAAGACCTGGTCCCGTCAGTCCACCATCTCCCCGGAGTTCGTGGGCCATACGGTGGCGGTCCACAACGGGAACAAGTTCATCCCGGTCTACATCACGGAGAACATGGTGGGCCACAAGCTCGGCGAGTTCGCCCCCACCCGGCTCTTCCGGGGACATGGTGGCAAGTTCTCCGACAAGCGGTCCAAGGCCATTTAGGGGTCTGGAGAGTGCCGATCATGGAAGCCAAGGCCATCGCGAAACACATCCGGATGAGTCCCCGGAAGGTCCGCCTGGTGGTGGATCAGATCCGAGGGCGGTCCGTGAACGACGCCTACGCCGTTCTCCAGTTCTCCAAGAAGGCCGCCGCCGACCCGGTCTCCAAGACCCTCCGGTCCGCGGTTGCCAACGCTCAGTACAGGGCCCAGGAGGAGGGGGACGTCCTGGACGTGGACACCCTCTTCATCCGGGAAGCCTACGTGGACGAGGGATCGACCCTCCGACGCTGGCGTGCCGCCGCCATGGGGCGGGCGGCGCCCCTCCGGAGGCGGACCAGCCACATCACCGTGATCGTGGATTCGAAGGAGTAAGGCTGGATGGGACAGAAGACACACCCTACGGGGTTCCGGCTCGGCGTCATTCATGACTGGAAGTCCCGCTGGTACGCGGAGAGGGATTTTCCCCGTCTCCTGAAGGAGGACGAGACCATCCGCAAGTACCTCCACCGCCGGCTGGCCCACGCCGCCGTGTCCAGGGTGGAGATCGAGCGGAAGCCCTCGAAGATCGTGGTGACCATCCACACGGCTCGGCCCGGTGTGGTCATCGGGAAGCGGGGCTCGGAGGTGGACAAGCTCCGGGACGAGCTGGCCGTGCTGACCAACGCCGAGGTGAGTGTGAACGTGGAGGAGGTCAAGCGGCCGGAGATCGACGCCCGCCTGGTGGCCGACAACGTGGCCCACCAGCTACGGCAGCGAATCTCCTTCCGCCGGGCCATGAAGCGGGCCGTCCAGTCCGCCATGCGCACCGGGGCCGAGGGCATCAAGATCCAGTGCGGCGGACGCCTGGGCGGCGCCGAGATCGCCCGGACCGAGGGCTACAACGAGGGGCGGGTTCCCCTCCACACTCTCCGGGCCGACATCGACTTCGCCTCCATCACGGCGAAGACGACCTACGGCACCGTGGGCGTCAAGTGCTGGATCTTCAAGGGCGAGGTCGTGGACGACCGGACGGGTCGCACGTACTCCGCCGGCGGGAAGAAGTAGTCGCCGCCACAGGACGTCCCCAACGGGGGGCGAGAAGCGGGTCGGACGCGAAAACCATGAAGCAGGGACGATAGAGGATGCTAGCGCCCAAGCAGGTCAAACACCGGAAGCAGCAGAAAGGCCGGATGAAGGGGAAGGCCCAGCGAGGCAATCGGGTCTCCTTCGGGGAGTACGGCCTCCAGGCCCAGGAATCGGCCTGGATCACGAACCGGCAGATCGAGGCCGCTCGTGTGGCCATCACCCGTGACATCAAGAGGGGCGGCAAGGTGTGGATTCGCGTCTTCCCCGACAAACCCATCACCCAGAAGCCCGCCGAGACCCGCATGGGGAAGGGGAAGGGGCATCCGGAGGGATGGGTGGCCGTGGTGAAGCCCGGACGCATCCTGTTCGAGCTGGAAGGCGTTCCCGAGGAAAATGCCCGGCATGCCATGCGCCTCGGGTCCGCCAAGCTTCCCATCAAGACCCGTTTTGTGGCTCGAGAGCGGCAGCTGGGCTAGCGAGCCGCCCGAAGCGCCAGAGGAATGACAGGCATGAAGGCAGACGAGATTCGGGAGTTGACGGACGACGAGATCCAGGAGCGGATCGCGGAGCTCAAGGAGGAGGTGTTCCGCCTCCGGTTCCGGACCGCCACCATGGAGCTGGAGAATCCCAAGCTCCTTCGGCAGATCCGCCGGGACATTGCCCGGCTGAAGACGATCCTTCGCGAGCGCGAGCTCGCCCAGCAAAGCTAGTTGGTGGGATATGGAAACCGAGAACGACACCCGGCAGCAGACGGTGGAGCGGAGCACCCGGAAGAGCCGGATCGGCGTGGTGACCAGCGACCGGTCCGACAAGACGGTGACCGTGAGCGTGGAACGCCGGTTCGCCCATCCCTTGTACGGCAAGCAGGTGGGAAAGAACAAGAAGTACCGGGCTCACGACGAGCACAACGAGTACCGGGTGGGCGACAGGGTCCGCATCATGGAGACCCGTCCCCTCTCCAAGACCAAGTGTTGGCGGGTGGTCGAGTTGATCGAGCGGCCCGAGTGATACGGGCACGTGTCACCGGACCGTAGGCAGCGGAGTTCAGAGCGATGATTCAGCAGGAATCGGTTCTCAGGATCGCTGACAACACCGGGGCCAGAAGGGCCCGGGTGATCCGGGTCCTGGGCGGGTCCCGCCGGCGCTATGCCCGGGTCGGGGATCTGGTAGTGGCCTCTGTGAAAGACGCCATTCCCAACGCCCCGGTGAAAAAAGGCGACGTGGTTCGGGCGGTCATCGTCCGGACAAACAAGGAGATGCGCCGCAAGGACGGGACCTACATCCGGTTCGACGACAACGCGGCGGTTCTCATCGATCCCCAGGGAGAGCCCCGGGGGACGCGTATCTTCGGGCCCGTAGGCCGGGAGCTCCGGGAGAAGCGGTACATGAGGATCGTCTCTCTGGCCCCGGAGGTGCTCTGATGGCGAGGAAGACAGCGGCCCGGAAGGGCGGAGCGAAGCAGAAGATCGTGAAGGGAGATCGTGTCCGGGTCATCCGGGGGAACTTCCGGGACGTGGAGGGCACCGTCCTTCGGGTTGTTCCGGAAGACGATCGGATCGTGGTGGAGGGCGTGAACATGCGCAAGCGCCACGAAGCTCCCTCCCAGGAGAACCCCGAGGGCGGGATCATCACCTTCGAGGCCCCCATCCACGTCTCCAACGTCATGTTGGTGGACCCGGCCACGGACGAAGCGAGCCGGATCCGGATTCGGGTGGAGGCCGATGGAACCAAGGAGCGGATCGCCACGAAGACGGGCAATCCGATTCCCAAGCCGTAAGAAGGACGAGCCAACCATGGCAAAGAAGAAGGGACAGAAGGCCGAGGCGGAAGGAAAGGAGCCGAAGGCCATGGCGGAAAAGAGGGTTCCCCGGCTCCTGGCCCACTACCGGGAGCAGGTGCGGCCGACCCTGGCCGAGCAGTTCGGCCTCACGAACCCCCACCGGATTCCCATGGTGGAGAAGGTGGTGGTGAACGTGGGGGTGGGGGAGGCGGCCAACGACCAGAAGTTCCTCCAGAGCGTGGTCACGGAGATGGGCATGATCACCGGGCAGAAGCCCGTAGTGAACCGGGCTCGCCGGGCCATCTCGAACTTCTCCCTCCGGGTGGGGATGCCCGTGGGGGTGAGCGTTACCCTGCGCCGGGCCCGGATGTACGAGTTCCTGGACCGGCTGGTGAGCGTGGCCATTCCCCGGATCCGGGACTTCCGGGGGCTGCCCACCCGTTCCTTCGACGGCCGGGGGAACTACACCGTGGGCGTCAAGGAGCAGATCATCTTCCCGGAGATCGACTACGACAAGGTCCACGAGGTCCATGGGATGGACATCACCATCGTGACCACGACGGACAAAGACGACGAGGCCTATGCCCTCCTGAGGCAGATGGGCTTCCCCTTCCGAGGCGAGACGCCGATCCAGATCGGGACGGCGGCCTGAGGAAGACTGGAACGCCGGAACCGGGGGCACGGCTTCCGGCACTGCGGCACGGAAAGCGAGCAGAGGACGAGATGGCGAGGAAAGCTCTCATCGAGCGGCTCAAGAAGAAGCCGAAGTACGAGGTCCGGGTGCGGAACCGATGTTCCCGCTGCGGACGGCCTCGGGGCTACATGCGGAAGTTCGGCATCTGCCGGATCTGTTTCCGGGAGATGGCTCTCCGGGGCGAGATCCCGGGTGTCCGGAAGTCCAGCTGGTAAAAGGATCGAAACGGCAATGATGACGGATCCCATCGCCGACATGCTCACCCGCATTCGCAACGCCGGCGCTGCCGGCCAACGCTGGGTGGACATGCCGGTCTCGAAGCAGAAGACCCAGATTGCCCGCTTGCTGAAGGAGAACGCCTTCGTCTTCGACTACAAGGTCCTGGACGACGGTCAGCACGGGCTCCTCCGGGTATACCTGAAGTACCACGAAGGCGCCCCGGTCATCCGGCAGCTGAAGCGGGTCTCCAGGCCGGGCTACCGGCGCTACGTGGGTGTGGACGAGATTCCCCGGGTCCGGAACGGGCTCGGGATGGCCATCCTCTCCACCAACCTGGGCCTGGTGAACGACCGGACGGCACGGGAGAAGGGCATTGGTGGGGAGCTGTTGGCTCTGGTCTGGTAACTCGAACGAAGCAAGGTCATGTCGCGCATTGGAATGATGCCGGTAGAGATCCCCAAGGGAGTCGATGTCTCCCTGGATGGGCGAGCTCTGTCGGTGAAAGGACCCAAAGGTGAGCTCTCCCTGGACGTCCACCCCGACCTGAGCGTGAAGCTCGAGGACGGGGCGGTCACGGTGGAACGACCCACGGACCAGGCCCGGCACAAGGCTCTCCACGGCCTGGTCCGCTCTCTGGTGGACAATATGATCACCGGGGTGAGCCAGGGCTTCAGCAAGACCCTGGAGATCCAGGGCGTGGGCTACCGGGCGGACGTGAAGGGCCGGGGGATCACCCTCCAGGTGGGCTTCTCCAAGCCCATCGAGTACGAGGCTCCCGAGGGCGTGACCCTGGAGTGCCCCAAACAGACCACCATCGTGGTCTCCGGGGCCGACAAGGGCAGGGTCGGACAGACAGCTGCGGAGATCCGGGCGTTCCGGCCCCCGGAGCCCTACAAGGGCAAGGGGATCCGGTACCAGGGCGAGCAGGTACGGCGCAAGGCCGGAAAGACGGCAGGGGCGTAACTCATGTCGAAAGTCGGAAAGATCAAGAACAGCCGGAGAATCCAACGGGCCAAGCGCCACGGACGGATCCGCCAGAAGATCTGGGGCACCGCCGAGCGGCCCCGCCTCGTGGTCTACCGCTCCCTCAAGAACATGGAGGGCCAGGTGGTGGACGACGACGCGGCCCGGACCCTGGTGGGGGTCAGCACTCTGGCGTCGGAGCTCCGGGACCGGGAGAGGGAGACCCGGAACCCCAAGGTGGAAGCCGCCGAGGAGGCGGGGAAGTTGCTGGCCCGGAAGGCCAGGGAGCTGGGGGTCACCCAGGTCGTGTTCGACCGAGGGGGCTACAAGTACCACGGCCGGGTGAAGGCCTTCGCCGAAGGTGCCCGGGAAGAAGGATTGGAGTTCTGATGGCCAGGGATAGCAAGAAGAGGGGTCCGAGAGATTCGGACATGGTGGAGAACGTCATCCATATCAACCGGGTGGCGAAAGTGGTGAAGGGTGGCCGGCGGTTCTCCTTCACGGCCCTGGTGGCCGTGGGCGACCAGAACGGCAAGGTGGGTGTGGGCCTGGCCAAGGCCAACGAGGTGGCCGAGGCCATCCGCAAGGCCTTCGACCGGGCCCGGAAGGAGACCTTCAGGATTCCCATCGAGAACGGCACCCTCCCCCACGAGATCACCGGGGTATGGGGCGCCGGTCGGGTGCTCCTGCGGCCGGCCGCTCCCGGAACCGGCGTCATCGCCGGCGGTCCGGTCCGGGCGGTGCTGGAGGCAGCCGGGGTTCGGGACGTCCTCACCAAGAGTCTGGGAACCCAGAACCCCATCAACGTGGTCCGGGCCACCATTCAGGGCCTGCAGGAGCTGGTGACGGCGGAGCAGGTGGCCCACGAGCGGGGGATCCCCGTGGAAGCTCTGGGGGTGCGTCGTGGCTGAGAAGACGAAGGGGGCCACCGGCAAGATCCGCATCGAGCAGGTGCGGAGCCGAAGCGGCCGGCCCCTGAAGCACAGGAGGATCCTGGAGGCCCTGGGCCTGAAGCGCCATCAGCAGAGCGTGATCCACGATGACACGCCGGCCATCCGGGGCATGATCAACCGGGTCTCGCACCTGGTTCGTGTGACGGAAGTCGACGAGTAGAGGCGAGAGCGCGAATACGGGAACGGACGTCCTTCCTGCCCTCGGCCCCGCCGGGGTCGATTCCAGGCAGGCGTCCCCTACGCAGTCAGGAATGATCGAATGCCCGAGTTGCACGACCTGAAGCCCAATCCCGGGACCAACCGCCACGGCAAGCGGAAGGGTCGGGGACCGGGCTCCGGAAAGGGAAAGACGGCCGGACGAGGCCACAAGGGGCAGAAGGCCCGGTCCGGGGGGAACCTGCCCCCGGGCTTCGAGGGTGGACAGATGCCCCTGCAGCGTCGCCTTCCCAAGCGGGGGTTCAAGAACTTCCGCCGGGTGGAGTACCAGGTGGTGAACGTCCGGGACCTGGAAAGGGCCTCCCGTGAGGACCTGGACCCGGAGGCCATGAAGGAGACGGGCCTCATCGGCACGAACCGCAAGCCGGTGAAGGTGCTGGGGATGGGCGAGCTCACGAAGACCCTCCACGTGACGGCCCACGCCTTCAGCGCGTCGGCCCGTGAGAAGATCGAGGCCGCTGGCGGCACCGTGACCCTCATGGTTCCCGACCCCACCCGCCTCATGGAGGGACGTCCGGAGCTGGACTCGGACCAGGTGGAGACCGTGGAGATCACCGAGGAGGCAGCCGAGGCGGAGGCGCCGGAGGAGACCGGGAGCGACGAGGCGACGGAGACGTCGGAGGCGAAGGCCGCCGAGTCCGGCGAGCCCCCCCAGGAAGGGGAGACGGAAGCCGAGGACGAGGCTGCGGAGGAAGCCGGCGACGCTGAAGAGTCCGAGGACGACAAGGCCTGACCGGGGCGACCATGGCCAATCCCATTCCGAATCTGTTTCGGGTTCCGGAGCTCAAGAGCAAGATCCTCTTCACCCTCTTCATCCTCCTCATCTACCGGGTGGGTGCCCACATCACCGTGCCCGGCCTGGATGTGGGGGCTCTGCAGCAGCAGTGGGGTCAGGGCCAGCTGGGAGGCACGGTCCTGGGGATCTACGACATGTTCGTGGGGGGGGCCCTCTCCCGGGCCACCATCTTCGCCCTGGGGATCATGCCCTACATCTCCGCCTCCATCATGTTCCAGCTCCTGGCGGCGGTCTTCCCCACCATCGAGAAGCTCCAGAAGGAGGGGGAAGAGGGGCGGAAGAAGATCACCCAGTGGACCCGCTACACCACGGTCCTCCTGAGCGCCATCCAGGCCTACGGCTACTCCGTGTTCCTGGGGAGCCTGGGAGGGGCGGTGCGGAATCCGGGCTTCGCCTTCACCTTCACCACGGTCATGGTCCTTACCACCGGGGCCGTGTTCATCATGTGGCTGGGTGAGCAGATCACGGAGAACGGGATCGGGAACGGCATGAGCCTCCTGATCTTCTTCTCCATCATCGAGGGGTTCCCCGGGGCCGTGGCCCGGACCTGGGAGGCTCTCATGGTGGGCGAGATCAACGCCATCGCTCTGGTCGCCCTGGTGGCCGTCCTCATCGGCGTCACCGCCGGTGTGGTGGCCATGACCATGGGGGCCCGGAAGATCCCGGTTCAGATCCCACGAAAGGTGGTGGGCCGAGGCCGGATCCAGGAGGGGCAGAAGAGCTTCATCCCCCTGCGGGTCAACTCCGCCGGGGTGATGCCCATCATCTTCGCCCAGGCCTTCATCGTGGTGCCCGGAACCCTCTCGGCGTTCGTGAGCACGGGCTTCCTCCAGAGGCTCTCCGACCTCTTCGCGCCCCAGACGATGGTCTACTACATCACGTACGGACTCCTCATCGTCTTCTTCACCTACTTCTACACGGCCATCATCTTCAACCCCGTGGACCTGGCGGAGAACCTGAAGAAGCAGGGCGGGTTCATCCCCGGGGTGAAGCCCGGGGCCCGGACCGCCGAGTACATCGACCGGGTTTTGACCCGGGTCACCCTGCCCGGCTCCGTCTACCTGGCCCTCATCGCCCTCCTGCCCTTCTGGATCTTCGACATCTTCAACATCCAGACCTTCTTCTTCGGCGGGACGGGGCTGCTCATCGTGGTGGGCGTGGCCCTGGACACGGTCCAGCAGGCCCAGCAGCACCTCATGCTCCGCCACTACGACGGGTTCATGAAGAAGGGCCGGGTGAAGATGCGGGGACGGCAGCGCTACATGTGACGCCGGTGGGTCGGCCGGCGGGCCGGGGCCCGGACCTCCGGGCCCGGGTTCGCCCGGGTTGTCCGGACCGGACACCATGGAACTCGAACCGAACGACGAACCGAACGGAGCGGGCATGAACGTCATTCTTCTCGGACCCCCGGGCGTGGGCAAAGGCACCCAGGGGGTTCTTCTGGCAGAGGCGAAGGACTGGAAGCACATGGCCACCGGCGACATCCTCCGGGCCCACCGGAAGGAAGGTACCTCCCTGGGCCAGGAGGCCCAGAAGTACATGGACGCCGGGGAGCTGGTGCCGGACGAGCTCATCGTGGCCATGGTGAAGGACACCCTGAAGGACCTGCCGGAGGACAAGGGAGTGGTCTTCGACGGCTTTCCCCGGACCGTGCCCCAGGCCGAGGCCCTGGACGGGGTCATGGAGGAGCTGGGCCGCCGGATCGACCGGGTGGTGGTCCTGGAGGCCGATGACGAGGTCCTGGTGAAGCGGATCTCCGGCCGCCGGAGCTGCCCGGACTGCGGAGCCGTCTACAACGTCTACTTCAATCCTCCCAAGGAAGAAGGGACGTGCGACAAGTGCGGCGCCGAGCTCGTGCACCGGCCCGACGACAATCCGGAGACGGTCCGGAACCGCCTCCAGGTCTACAAGGAGCAGACCGAGCCTCTCATCCGCTTCTACGAGGGGCGGGAGGGGGTCCTGGTGAGGATCCCCGGGGAAGGATCGGTGGAAGAGATCCAGGAGAACCTCCGGGAAGCCCTTTGATCCAACTCAAGAGCACACGGGAGATCGAGCTCATCGCCAGGGGCGGCGCCATCATCGCCGACCTCCTGGACGAGCTGCGTTCCCGGGTGCGGCCGGGAGTGAGCACGGGAGAGGTGGATCAGCTCGCCGACGAGTTCATCCGGTCCCACGACGGTGCCGTGCCGGCCTTCAAGGGACTGTACGGCTTTCCCGGGAGCGTGTGCACGTCGGTGAACGAGGAGGTGGTGCACGGCATCCCCTCCCGGAAGCGCCGGCTGGAGGAGGGGGACATCCTCTCCGTGGACGTGGGTGTCCGCCTGGAAGGATGGTGCTCGGACTCGGCCTGGACCTTCCCCGTGGGGGAGGTGGACGAGGATACGAGACACCTTCTCACCGTCACCGAGGAGTCTTTGTACCGGGCCCTGGAGGCGGCGGTGGTGGAGAACCGGGTGGGAGACATCGGCGCGGCGGTCATGAGCCGGGTGGAGGGCACGGGCCTGGGCATCATCCGGGACCTGGTGGGTCACGGCCTGGGCAAGGAGGTCCACGAGGAGCCCCAGGTTCCCAACGTGGGCCGCCGGGGGCAGGGCCCTCCCCTCATGGACGGGATGGTCCTGGCCATCGAGCCCATGCTCAGCGCCGGGACGGAGGAGATCAAGACCCTGAAGGACCGGTGGACGGTGGTGACGGCGGACTTGAGCCGATCGGCCCACTACGAGCACACCATCGCCGTCACCGACCAGGGGCCCATGGTCCTCACGGGAACGGTCCCGGAGGGCTACCGGGTGTTGCCCAGCCCCCTGGCGGCCGGGAAGGGGTCGGAGGGGGCCCCCGGCGGGACCGGCGAGACGGCCCGGGAACGGCTTGAGACCGCAGAATGATTGGGTTATACTTCAAAGCTCTGTAATCAACGGACCGGGGTGCTTCCCATGAAGGTACGAACCAGCGTGAAACCCATCTGCGAGCACTGCAAGGTGATTCGCCGCCGGGGCGTAGTCCGGGTCATTTGCACGCGGAACCCTCGCCACAAGCAGCGCCAGGGCTGAGGGCCCGAGCGCTGGGGGGTGGCCGGGAGACCGTGATCGGGTATCTGGAACTGAGACGATCTGATGGCACGTATTGCAGGAGTTGACCTCCCCAAGGGGAAGCGGATCGAGATCGCCCTGACCTACATCTACGGGATCGGGCGCACCCGGGCCCAGAAGATCGTGGAGGCCTGCGGGGTGGACGGCGACCGCCGCACCCATGACCTGGGGGACGACGAGATCAATCTCCTTCGGCGGGAGATCGAGGGAAGCTACAAGGTGGAAGGTGCCCTCCGGACCGAGGTGTCCATGAACGTGAAGCGCCTCATGGACATCGGGTGCTACCGGGGGCTCCGGCATCGCCGGGGGCTGCCGGTGCGGGGTCAGAGGACCCACACGAACGCTCGGACCCACAAGGGGTCCCGGCGACCCATCGCAGGGAAGAAGAAGGCACCGACGAAGAAGTAGAGGACCGCACGGGGGCGGGTTCGCAGCCTCTCCGGCTGAGGGCTCCCGTCCTCGTTTTCTGTGAAGCCAAGTCTGGGAAGCGAAGAAGGAAGGCGACGCGTGGCAAAGCCGAAATCGGCTCGGACCAAGGCCAAGGGCAAGTCCAAGCGCCAGAAGAAAGTGGTGGAGTCGGAAGGGATCGCCCACATCAAGGCGACCTTCAACAACACCCTCATATCCATCGCCGACTCGTCGGGGAACGTGGTGGCCTGGGCCAGCGCCGGAAAGGCGGGGTTCAAGGGCTCCAAGAAGTCCACCCCCTTCGCCGCCACCGTGGCGGCGGAGCAGGCGGGCCGGGAGGCCGCGGCCGCCGGGGTGAAACGGGTATCCGTTCGGGTCCAGGGGCCGGGATCCGGCCGGGAGTCGGCCATTCAGGCTTTGGCTTCCGCCGGTCTCCACATCAAGTCCATCCAGGATGTGACGCCCCTGCCCCACAACGGCTGCCGTCCGCCGAAGAAGCGACGGGTCTGAGGAGAAGCATCGCCATGGCACGATACAAGGGACCGGTCTGCAAGCTCTGTCGTCGGGAAGGGGAGAAGCTCTTCCTCAAGGGCGTGAAGTGCTACACGGAGAAGTGTCCGGTGGAACGAAGGGCCTATCCCCCGGGCCACCACGGCCCCATGCAGGCCCGGCGCCGGAAGCAGTCGGACTACGCCGTCCAGCTCCGGGAGAAGCAGAAGGTCAAGCGGATGTACGGGCTGGGGGAGCAGCAGTTCCGGAACCTCTTCCAGAAGGCCGCGGTCCAGTCCGGGATCACCGGGGAGAACCTCATCGTGTCCCTGGAGTCCCGCCTGGACAACATCATCTTCCGCATGGGCTTCGCCGCCAGCCGGGCTCAGGCCCGGCAACTGGTGCGGCACCGCCACGTGGAGGTGAACGGGCGGGCGGTGGACATCCCCAGCTACCAGGTGAAGGCCGGGGACGAGGTGGCCCTCAAGCCCAAGTCCCGAAAGCTCACCAGGGTGGAGGAGAGCCTGGAGTCCCGGACCCGTCCGGAGCTCCTGGAGTGGCTGGCCCTGGACGAGAAGAACCGGGTGGGACGCATGGTCCGGCAGCCCACTCGGGAGGAGATTCCCCTGGCCGTCCAGGAGCAGCTCATCGTGGAGCTCTACTCCAAGTAGGGACGAGCCCGGCCCGGGGCGGGCCCGGCCGCAGCGCCGGCTCCCATTCCGGAAGCGGGAGATTCGGCGGAATTCGAAAGCTGTTGCCTCGAAAGGCACGGAGGAAACGGTGGAGTTAGATCTCACTGGACTGGTCCTGCCCGAGCGGGTGGATATCGCAGAGACGTCCGAGGACGGGAAGGCCGGTCGTTTCATCATAGAGCCCCTGGAGCGGGGGTTCGGCTACACGCTGGGCAACTCGGTGCGTCGGGTTCTGCTCTCGTCCTTGCGGGGAGCCGCTGTCTGGGCTTTCCGCATCGACGGGGTGGTCCACGAGCACCAGACGATCCAGAGTGTGGTGGAGGACGTGCACCAGGTCATCCAGAACCTCAAGGCCCTGGTGCTTCGGGTGGACGAAGACGTGGACGAGGTGCAGCTGGAGATCGACGTCAAGAAGGCCGGACCCGTCCGGGCGAAGGACATCAACGCCCCCGGCTCCGTGGACGTCCTGGATCCGGACCACCACATCCTGACCCTGGAAGAGGACCGGGACCTCCACATCGAGCTCCTGGTGAACAAGGGTCGAGGATTCGTTCTGGCCGACCAGCACGAGCTTCCCCGGGGCTCTCCGGTGGACCTGGTTCGGGTGGACTCCATCTACAACCCGGTGCGCCGGGCCAACTTCACGGTGGAGGAGACCCGGGTCGGGCAGCGAACCGACTTCGATCGCCTGACCCTCACAGTGGAGACGGATGGGTCGGTGGATCCGGAGAACGCGGTGCAGAACGCCGCCGAGATGGTCCGCAAGCACCTGGAGTACATGCTCTACTTCGGGGAGGGAGGCATTCCCCAGATCACGCCTCCGGGGGCCGTGGCGGTGCCCGAGAGGCTCCAGGACCTCTTCAAGCGGCCCATCGAGGATCTGGCCGAGCTCTCCGTCCGGTCCCGGAACTCCCTCCAGAAGGAGGAGATCGAGACTCTGGGAGACCTGGTCCAGCGCACCGAAGAGGAGATGCTGGAGATCGAGAACTTCGGGAAGAAGTCCCTGAAGGAGATCTCGGATTTTCTGGACGAACACGGCCTCCGCTTCGGGATGAAGCTGGAGGAAGGAGAGGATGGCCAGCTCTTCTTCATGGAGGAGGAAGAGGCTGCGGAAGCCGCCGAGAGCCGGGATGAGTAGGAGTCCCGAATCCCCTCTAGGCAGACGGAACCCCAAGCCCTAGGTTAGGACGCGACCGATGAGACATCGGAAAAAGGGCCGGAAGCTGAACCGGACCGCGAGTCACCGAAAGGCGACGCTCCGGAACATGGCAACGTCCCTCTTTCGCCACGAGCGGATCGAGACGACGGAGGCCAAAGCCAAGGAGCTTCGCCCCTTTGCTGAGCGGATGGTGACTTTGGCCAAGCGAGGCGATCTTCACGCCCGCCGGCAGGCGGCCCGACAGATCTCGGACCGGCAGGTCCTGGGAAAGCTCTTCGACGACATCGGCCCCAGGTTTGCCGAGCGCCAGGGTGGCTACACCCGGATCCTGAAACTCGGCGCCCGGCGGGGCGATGCGGCGGAGATGGCCCTGATCGAACTGACAGACAAGGGCTCGGAATAGGGCGAAAGGGACATCCACCATGGCCACCTTCGGATCCAGGCGCGGTGCTGTAGACTCGCTGAATCTTCCTCTGATGATCCTCGCCTTCCTCATCGTGGGAGGCTTCCTCTACTGGCTCAGCATCACGGCCGAAGGGACGGAGGTCCAGATCGTGGAGGAGGAGCCGGAAGAGGAGGTCATTTCCACCTCCGCCATCGTCGCCGCCTCGGACTTCTTCGCCTCCCCCACGAACTACGAGGGAGACACCATCGAGGTGACCGGAGCCCGGGTAGCCAGCAAGCTGGGTCCCAAGGCGTTCTGGGTAGGCCCGGATGACAACCCCTACCTGGTGAAGATCGACGAGACGCTCCTGAATCCTCCGGCGGACACCATGGCGGCAGACACCATGGGAGCCGACACCATGGCCGCGGAGGAGACGGAAGCGGAAGCCCCTGAAGAGGCCCAGCCCGCCGACTCCGTGCCGGCGGACAGCGTGCCGGCGGGACCCGTGGTCCAGACCGAGGACCGGGTGAACATCATCGGGACCGTGCACCTCATGAACGACTCGGTCCTGTCGGCCTGGGATTCCCTGGGTGTCTTCCGGAATGAAGGGGACCGGCTCGTGGCCGAGTTCGCCACCAGCTTCCTGCAGGCCCTCCGGATCCGGCAGCAGCCCGGACGCCAGCAGCAGGG
>CAZZEL010000084.1:15480-17070 GCA_964652625.1 uncultured Gemmatimonadaceae bacterium | reverse complement strand
GTGGTGGAGATGAGCGTGGGGCGGGGCCTGGACCTGCCGTCCCGGCCCTCTCTGTCCGCCGCGGCGGGTCTCGGGCACGAAGGCGGTTTCGGCACCTCGGCCACCGGCCAGGTGCCCTACTCCACCCGGGGGGGGGACGGGATCATTCGCTTTGGAGCCGGCTTCCGGGACACACCGGGCTTTCCTCTTCCCGAGGACGTGGAAGAGCCGGTGCCCACGAAGGACGGGCTGCGGTTGAACACCGACTTCCAGAACCTGAACGGGTTCTTCGCCCTCCGGCATCTCCGGGACGGGGGAGCCTGGACCAGCTTCTCCGCTTCCTCCTTCCAGGCGGAGCGGGGCATCGCTGCCGAGCTGGGGGCCCAGGATCCCCGCTTCTGGCGTTATCCGGACATCAAACGGACAATCATGGCTCTGTCCGGTGGCACCGGGGACCGGGCAACCCCCTGGGGCCGGGGAGACCTGGAAGCCAGTGTGGGTCTGGACCTGGGCACGAGCTCCATCCGGGCCTACGACAGCCGGGACTACGAGACCGTCGTGGAGACCGAGGAGGGAGATGACCGCACGGTCACCTTCCGTCTTCTGGGAGATCACACCCTTACGGACCGGGGAGAGCTTCGGGGCTCCTTCACCTATTCGGACATCTTCCACGAAGCCACCGTGGACGGCGTGTCCTCCGACTACCAGCAGCGTCTCATGAGTCTGGCCGGTGAGACGGCGTGGCGGTTGGTAGAGGACCCCACCGGTTGGCTGGAATCCTTCCGGGTGAGCGTGGGCGGGGCCTGGGACCGGGGGTCCACCCCCCGGACCGGAGGCTTGCCGTCCCTGGGCACCCTGGACGACTGGGGAGCTCGACTGGGATTCTCGGCGATGGTTCGGGATGGATCCACGGCCCTGCACGCGGGCATCAGCCGGCGCGGGCGGTTTCCCTCTCTCCGGGAGACCTACTCCGAGGCCCTGAGCCGGTTTATCCCCAATCCGGATTTGCATCCCGAGCACCTCCTGGCCTTCGAGGGCGGGGTGACCTCACGGGTCGGAACCGGGGAAGTCCAGGTGGTGGGGTTCCACCACAAGCTCACCGACGCCATCCGGCGCATCACCCGCTCCGACGGGATGAGGAAGCGGGTGAACTCCGACGAGATCCGAAGCACGGGTCTGGAAGTCCTCTTCTCCCAGAGCTTCGGGGCCGTGGAGGTGGAGGGGGACCTGACCCTCCAGAAGGTGGAGCTCATGGATCCGGAAACCTCCCTGTCCAGCGAGCCGGAGAACATGCCGGAGCAGATGGGGCGGGCCCGGGTCTCCTTCCCCCTGGTTGCCGGGCTGTCCGGTGTGGCCGAGGCCGAGTACACGGGCTCCCAGTTCGCCCAGCACCCGGATACGGGCCAGGACGTGGAGCTGAACGGAGGCGTGTGGTGGAACGGAATCCTCCGGAGGGTTTGGGACCTCCCCGTGGGTTCCGGAATCGCCCGACGCCTGGAGACCTCCGTTTCGTTGCAGAACCTCCTGGACACAACCATCTACGATCAGTTCGGTCTCCCCCGGGCCGGACGGCTCTTCCGCTTCCAGCTCAGGGTGTTCTGAGGGACTCCC
>CAZZEL010000084.1:0-15380 GCA_964652625.1 uncultured Gemmatimonadaceae bacterium | reverse complement strand
GGGCCCCGCCGGGACCCGGAGAGTCATGGCTCCGGGCGCCAGAACGGTCCGAGAGGATGCTGGCGCTCCATCCCCACGCCTCCCACCTTTGAAACAGCTGGAGCGATGTCCCGAACCCTGCTCACCCCCGGGTAGGATGGAGCGGGAAGGACACGGAGAGGACCATGCATCCGAATGCCTTCGGGAAGTACCAGGTCGTGGAGCTCATCGGGGAAGGCGGCTTCGGCCGGGTCTTCAAGGGCCTGGACCCTGATCTCAAACGTCCCGTTGCCATCAAGACCTGCTCCCTTTCCGAGCAGGAGATGAGGGAGCGCTTCTTCCGTGAAGCCGAGATCGCCGCCAGGCTCCGGCATCCGAACATCACCACGGTCTACGACTTCGGAAGGGAAGAGGGAGAGCCCTACCTGGTCCAGGAATACCTCACGGGAGAGGACCTGGATCGGTACGTGGGCGATCCGGACCGGATGTCCCTGGAGACCAAGGTGGAGGTCCTCCGCCAGGTCGCCGAAGGACTGGAGTATGCCCACCGGGAGGGCGTGGTACACCGGGACGTCAAGCCCGCCAACGTCCGCATCCTGGACGACGGCACGGTTCGGATCATGGACTTCGGAATCGCCCGGCTGGTGGAAGAGACCCAGCGCCTCACCCAGGCCGGGATGAGCATCGGGACGGCCGGCTACCTCTCTCCGGAGCAGTTGCAGGGGCTGGACGTGGACCAGCGCTCCGACATCTTCTCCTTCGGGGTTCTGGCCTATGAGCTCATTCTCGGGAAGCGTCCCTTCCAGGGTGAGAGCATTTCGGCCCTCTTCTACTCCATCGCCCACGAGGATCCCCCAGCGGTCCGGGAGGTCTGGCCCGACTGTCCTCCGGCTCTCACCGCCTGTATCACCCGCTGTCTGGAGAAGGATCGGGAGGCCCGCTATCCGGACTTTGGGAAGGTCATCGCCGACCTCCGCAAGGCCCTGGAAGCCCCTCAAGTTGAAGGGGACGCCCCGCTGGTGGCAGGGAGCGGCACCGGGGGAGACGGCGGGGATAGGGCGGCGGAAGGCAAACCCGGCGATGCTCCTGACCGGCGAAAAGGCCGTAGGCTGATTCCCCTGGGCCTTCTGGTGGGGATCGCTCTCGTGTTGGCTGTCTTCGAGGTGCTCCGGTTCACGGACCGGGCCGAGACCCAATCCTCTCCGGCCCCGGAAGCCGAGGCAGAGGAGGCCCCGGAGGGGACCAGCATACTACCCACGGAGGAAGGGGTGAGCGGTGCGTCGGAAGAGCCCCCGGCGACACCTCCCGAGGAGGCCTCACCGCCAGCCACCGGGGAGGTGCCCGCCTCGGAGGAGGCTCCTGCACCAACCACCCAGGAGACGCCCGCCACCCAGGAGGCCCCTCCGCCGGCTGCCGAAGAGGCCTCTGCGCCTGCCACAGAGGAGGCCCCGGCCCCTGTGGAAGAGGAGGAGATGCCTTTCCGGGGCTCCACCACCCTGGTGCTCCTGTGGAGTGAGGGAGGAGATCCGGGGAGCGTCACCTCGGCGGAGAATGCGTTTCTGGAAGAGCTGGACCGGCGCCGCCTGGCCGTGGTGGAGGCGGGTCTGCTGGCGGGAATCCACCAGGACGCCGCCGCGGTGGCCATGGCCCAGGGGATGGACGCCGCATCGGTTGCCGAGCTGGGCCGGCGTTACGATGCCGAGGTGGTTGTGGTGGGAAGCCTCCGGACCGAAACTGCTCCCGCCGCCGGCCGCTTCCACACCGGGCGGGCCGTCCTGGACCTCCGGGCCTACCGGACCTCCACGGCCCGTCTGGTGACGGCCGACACGTACCAGGTGGGCACCCAGAACACCCCGGGGGAGCTGGGGCCTTCTCCCCTGGCCGCGGAGACGGCGGCGGCCCGGGAGGTGGGCAGGCGCGCGGCCATGGAGATGGCCCGGAGCCATCCGGATCTCATGCCCCGGCGCCAGGGTGGCTGACGAGCCGGATCGGGAGGGCAGGGCGGTCCCTGATGAACGGCCCGGTCCGACACCGGCTCAGCCGCCGCGGACCGTGTCCCCCTCCCGGGCTTCTCCTTCCAGGATGGAGCAGATGGAGGAGTTGGAGAGGACCCGGGTCACCTCCAGCACTCCTACCTTGTCCGTGACCTGGTCCAGGAGGTTGCCTTCGGAGTCCCGGATCTCGTCCACCACACGGTAGACGTCGAAACGCTGTCCCACCTCCACCCCGTCCCCCTGGCCTTTGTTGATGTAGACCACTCCCGCCTCCGGGGACCCCACCACCTCTCCCGGTGGAGCCACCGGAGCCAGCCCCTCCAGCACCTCGGCCTGGGACACGATCTCGTCCACCGCGGACTCCACCGCTGGCCGGAGGGCTTCCTGGGCCAGTCCGGCATCGAAATCCCGCTGGAAGTCGAAGTCCTCCCACCCTACGCCTCCCATGCGTTTCTTCCCGTCCCCCTCGGCCACGGCGAGGATCTCGGCGCTGGTGGTGTTCACCAGCCGCACGTCCATGCGGCTTTCGGCCTCCGTGTAGGACACCCGCAGGGCTCCCATTCCGCCGGATTTTCGGTCGATGGAAAACTGGGTGATGGACCCCATGAGCACGGCCTGCACACCCAGGATCTTGCCGATCTCGGCAGCGGTGGCGGCATCCACAGCACCGCTCAAGCCGAAGTGCTGCTCCTCCAGGATGGCATCCACCTGGTTCCTCTCCACGACCCGGAAGGCCCCGGAGCGAACGAGCTGGGTGGTAAGCTCGTCGGCGGCGGCGGCCCCCAGGTGCTCACCCCAATACGAGAAGGTGCTGTTGTTCTGGAAGGCCAGGACGGCGATCCGGGGCTTGGCTTCCTGAGCCCCGGTGGCGGAAGTCGCCAGCGGAGAGGCGTGGGCCAGAAGCAAGACACACAACAGGGAACCGGAGGAGAGGAGCGCACGGGTCACTTGGATCCTCCTGCTTGATGGGCCGGTTCGGCCCGTTTGGAAACACCACGGCATGCCAGGACCCGGATCCGTCCCTCCGGAGTCCATCCATTCATGTCTCATTGTACGTATGCGGCGGCCAAATACCAACCGAGAAGCCCGGGGGGCCCTGATCGGTTTCACGACCTGTTTCGGAAGTGAGGCCGCCGGGAAGCCCCGGACGGCCCCCCCCTCCATGAGATCTCTTCCACGCTCCCCTCTCTTGACCATGGTGGGTTCCCTCCGGAGCTTCATCCCCCGACCGACCCGGCGGCGAGACGAGCCGGGATCCGCAGCAGGACTCTCAGCCGAGGGTACAGTCAGACCGGAAGAAGGTCGTTCCCATGAAGAGTCGCCGGACCCATCGCTCACCATGATCCTGGAAGTCGTGGTCCTCTACCTCTTCACGGGCCTGGCCGCAGGCTTCGTGGGAGGCTTGCTGGGTCTGGGGGGAGGCATCGTCCTCGTCCCGGTCCTGCGCTTCGGCCTGGACTTCGATCCCGCCATGGCGGCAGGCACCACCGTGGTGGCGGTCTTCTTCACCACCCTGGGTGGCACTCTCCGCCACCAGCGCCACCGCACCATCCCCTGGCGGTCTCTGGTTCCGGTGATGCTGGCCGGTGCCCTGGCCGCCCTCCTGTTCTCCCTCTTCTTCACCACCCTGGCCCGGCGTCCCGGCTGGCTCGACCTGGGCATGGGCGTGGTCTTCAGCCTGGTGGCCACCCGGATGATAGGAGAAAGCCTGTTCGAGGCAGGGCGAGCCGTTGGAGGGGAGGAGACGCCCCGGGCCGGCGAGAGATCGGTCCAGAAGGTATCCATCGGCGTGGCGGCCGGTGCCCTCCCGGGCCTCTTGGGAATCGGAGCGGGCTCCGTCCTGGTGCCGGCCTTCCGCCTTCTCCTCCAGTGGCCCATCAAGGTAGCCATGGGGTCGTCCCTGGCCTGCTTCTCCGTGAACGCCCTCATCAGCTCCACCCTGAAGTGGGGACAAGGATACGTGGATCCCGGCGTGGCCCTTCCTGCGGCTTTCGGTGCTTTTCTGGGTGCCATGGTGGGCGCAGCCGTGAACCGACGGTTCCCCTCCCGGGCTCTGGAGCTTCTCTTCGGAGCCGTCTTCCTCTACGTTGCGTCGAAGTTCATTCTCGCCTACTTCGGAGTGCGGATCTGACGTCGGCCCCGAAGAAGCCCTGCTGAGCACCATGTCCACCATCCCATCGTACCTGGAGCGGTCCCGGAGGGCCCTGGAAGCGGTGGCCCGTGAACAGGGACTGCTGGAGGAAGAGGTCCTGGTCCGGGCCCGGACCCTGTCTCCCGAGGAGGCCATCGGCCGACCCGGGCGACGGGACTTCCCCCTTCTCAAGGGGAAGGAGCGTCTCCTGGAAGGTGTCGTGGGAGGCTCACGGGGGCACGCGTTCACGGACGCGCCCACGGAGTTCACGGGTTCGTTGAAGGATCTCCTCTCCCTGCCCCTGGACTCCACCCGGACCCGGGGCCCCTACGTCGCCGTCCTCAACGCCGTCTTCCGTTCCGCCGGGCTCGTCTCGGAGACGGTCCACTGTCGGGACGACGATCCGGAGAGCTGCGCCGTGGAGATCGGGGAGCGGGTCACCCGGGAGCTACGGTGGCCCCGGGTAGGGCTCATAGGGTTCAATCCGGCATTGGCCGACGAATTGGCCCGGCGCCTGGGGCCCCAGGGACTGCGCATCACGGATCTGGATCCGGACAACGTGGGCCGGGAGTGGTTCGGCGTGCCGGTCTGGGACGGGAGCACCCGGTACCGGGATCTCATCGCCTGGTCCTACGGGGTGCTGGTCACGGGGACCACCTTCGTGAACGGGACCTTCGACTCCATCTGGCAGGCCAGGGAGCAAGCCGGGAAGCCCGGTGTGCTCTTCGGGGTCACCGCCGCCGGCTTGGCCCGGATCTTCGGCTTCCCCCGGTTCTGTCCCTGCGCCCGGGCGGTCTGACGAGCCGGACCCGCCCCTACCCGACTCGAGGGATCCCATGCCCGATGCATCCCCAACCGGCCCCACCTCGTCATCATCCACGCCTCGGCGCTGGATTCGGCGGGGCTTTGTCGCTGCCGCCGCCCTGGTCCTTCTCTACCTGGGGACGACCTTCGTCCTGTCCCGTTTCCTGGACCCTGAGGAACTGGCCACCTGGATGGAGCCACGTCTGGAACAGGCCCTGAGCCGGGACGTGGACGTGGGACGGGTGGAGGTGGGATTCCTGCCCCTGGGAGTCCGGCTACAGGATCTCACGGTGGCCGATCCCACGGGTCTGGCCCCGAATCTGGCCCATCTCGGGTCCCTGGAACTCCGGGTGGCCATCCTGCCTCTCTTTCGGCGGGAAGTGAGCGTAAGTCGCCTGGACCTCCATGGGCTCCAGGCCAACCTCCGGGTGGGTCCGGAGGGCGCCTCGAACT
The DNA here is from genome assembly GCA_964652625.1 of uncultured Gemmatimonadaceae bacterium. Taxonomy (GTDB): domain Bacteria; phylum Gemmatimonadota; class Gemmatimonadetes; order Longimicrobiales; family Gaopeijiaceae; genus CAZZEL01. Next base: position 10,019 of record CAZZEL010000084.1, on the reverse strand, counting down.
TCGGGGACCTCTCCAGCCGGGGCATGGAAGAGACCCGGGAAGGGGAGGAGGCTCCCCAGGCCCCCTTCACCCTGGATCTCCGGAGTATCCGCCTCGAAGGCGCTACCCTCAGCTACAGCAGCTCGTCCGATTCCCTCGCGGCCAGAGCCGAGGACTTGCAGATCCAGGCCCGGGCTCGACAGGACGACCAGGGAAGCTGGTCGTTCCAGGGATCATCCCGGACGGATCTCACGGCCCAGCCGGGTGGCACCGGGCCTCTGGTCCAGGACCTGCCCCTGGAGCTGGACTTCGCCGTGGAGGCGGACCGGAGCTTCCAGGGGCTCCACGTCCGAACTGGCGAGCTTCGCCTTCCGGGGTTGGACCTGGCCCTGACGGGGCAGGTGGAGCACCTGCAGGATCCGGTTCGGGTCCTGCACCTGGCGCTCAAGGGCGATGACCTTTCTTTGGCCGATCTCGTGGACGTCCTTCCCGACTCCCTTCGTCAGGCCCTTCCCCTGGAGGCTCGAGGCGCCATGACTGTGGATCTGACCGTAGAGGGAGAAATGGGCCCGGAGCGGATACCCTCGGTCACGGGAGGGATGGTGCTGTCCCGGGGTCACCTGGCACTGAACGGGGAGCCCCTGGCCCGGGAGCTCACCGTGGACCTGGACCTGGTGCCGGAGCGGACGATGGAGGCCCGTGTACGGGCGTCGGTTCTGGACGGTCCCTTCGAGCTGGAAGGCCGGATCGGACTTGCGGACGATGTGGGGATGGATCTGGAGGTCCGGACGACCCCGAATCTGAGAGGCCTGACCCCTTTCCTGGAGTTGCCTGAGGGGAGCCGGACCACGGGAGAGGTGGCGGTCCAGCTTCGAGTGACGGGGCCGGTGGGCGGTCTCTCCACGGTTCGCCGGGGTCTCCGTCTCCATGGGGAGATCCGGCCTCGCAGGGTCACACTGATCCATCCGGCTCTCGCCTCTCCCGTGGCCTTCGGAGATGGAACGGTGAGGCTGTCCGAAACCCGGGCATCCATCCAGGACCTCCCGGTGTCCCTGGGAAGCGATGAGCTCTCTCTTTCCGCCGAGATCCCCGATGTGATCGCTTTTCTCGACGCCGAGGAGACGCCCCGGCTGGAAGGCTCCATTCAGGGGACTCGACTGGATCTCACACGCCTCACCTCCGCTCCCCGTCCGGACACGGCTCTCTCCTACGGCAAGGTGGCCTTCGCCAAGGTGGGGGAACGGCCGGTGGGAGGACGCACCGTGCAGGAAGCCGCACGAGAGCTGGGCCTTCGGCGTCCCGGGGCTCTTCCTGTGGCCGGGAGCCTCCAGGTCCGGCTGGACACGGTCAGGGACGCCCGGGGCCGCTGGGAGAACGTTGAAGGCCGGGTGGAATTCGGCCCCGACTTCCTTCGCCTCTCGGAAGCCACTCTGCGGCGATACGGGGGTACGCTGGAGACCACCGGGAACCTCACCCTCTCGGCGGACACCGCCGCGCCCTTCTCGTTCAATCTACAGGTTCGGGAGTTGGACGCCGGGAGGTTCCTGTCCGAGACCACGCCCCTGGGCCGGGTGGTCCGGGGGCGGATCTCCCTGGGACTCGATGTGGTCGGGACCCTGGACGGGTTCCTCCTGCCGGATCGCCCAACGCTGGTGGGATCCGGAAGCTTCACCCTCCAGGAAGGCGGGCTGACCTCCATTCCCCTGACCCGGACGTTGGCGGACTTCCTGGGTCTGGAGAGCCTCCGGGAGCCGGCGGTCCAGAGCTGGGCGGCGGCCTTCGTGCTGGAAGACGGCCAGCTCCTCCTGGATCAATCCACGGTCAGGGGCGCTCCCGGTTCCCCCCGGGTCGGGGGCCGGGTGGGTTTGAACGGGGACCTGGACCTGGAGACGGTCTTTCGTCTGCCTCCTGAACGCCTGGAGGCCTCGGCGCTGGAGCGGTTGGGGGTGGCCGGGGAGATTGCCGCCGACGTCGCCCGGAGACCGGAGGTGGTGCAGGCCGTTCTCCACATCGTGGGCTCCGTTCTGGACCCCTCCATCCAGGCCGATCCCCGGGCCACGGCCGTGACCCTACAGGAGGCGGTGCAGGAGGAAGTGCAGGGGCAGGTGGAGGAGGCCGTGGATTCCCAGAAGGCCCAGGTGCAACGGAAGATCGAGGAGCAGAAGGAGGAGCTCCAGGAGCGGGCCACCGGCTTCCTCCGGGGGCTCCTGCGCCGGGGAGACACGGCGGTGACGCGTGCCGACTCGGTCCCTTCGGATTCCATCCTGTCGGATTCCCTCCCTGCGGATTCTCTCCTTCCGGACTCCCTCAAGAAGGACACGGTCCCTCCCGACACTGTGAATCCGGACACCACGGCCCTGGTTGGGGCCGAGGCCACGGGGGCATCCGGGAGCTGACGGCACCCCGGAGAGGAAGGGTAGGGGAGAAACCGGGCGCCCGGGTCTTGACCCACGCCGGGGGAACGCTCGAGGTTCGAGGGGTTTTGTCCCCTTGGCCCCGACCGGGATCCGCCGAACCGAGCCCGAATGACGCCACGATATCTTACCGCCGGCCTTCTGCTGCTCCTGGGAACGGGACTTCTGCCGGGCCCGGGCCGGGCCCAGAGCGATCCGCCTCCTTCCCTCGGCCCCCTCCGGATCACGGAACGCAATCCCCTCTATCGCCTCTTCCTCACTCCCCGCGGAGGGGCGGCCGATCCGCAACCCCAGGGCCGTCTGGAGATCCGGACCTCCGGCTCCTACTCCAACATCTTCGAGACCAGCACATCTCCGGGACATGTCCAGTACTTCGACCTGGAGCGCCTCACCTCCACCCTCACCCTGGAGTATGGGCTGGCTCCGGGATTCGAGCTGGGACTGCACCTGGCGGCCCAGACGAACTGGGGAGGCTTCCTGGACGGGTTCATCCGGGAGTACCACGGCTTCCTGGGCCTGAAGAACGGGAATCGGGACAGGGTGGAGAACGGGATCTTCGGGCTCGTGCTGGAGCACGATGGGGAGAGGAAGCTGGACGTTCCCTCCGGAACCCGGCTGGAAGACCCGGTGGTCTCCGCCACCTGGGCCATCTTCGGCGAAGCCGGTGGAGCGGAAAGGGTCAGCATCCGGAGCACCGCGAAGCTTCCCACCGGGTCCTCCGCCCTGGGCACGGGGCGGTGGAATGCGGGCCTGGAGCTGCTGGGCCGCCGGTCCTGGCGGAGGGCGCATCTGCACGGCTCCATCGGTGTCGTGACCCTCAACGGCCCCGAATCCCTGGAGATCTTCACCAACTACGGGGCCCTGACCTGGTCCCTTGCCGGGGAATACCGTCTTTTCTCCAGGATCTCGGCCCTGGCCCAGCTCCTGGGTACGAGTCCCTACGTGGACGGATTCGGCGATACGGAGTTGGACAGCGTGCCCTTGAACCTGGTTCTCGGGGCCGCCGGGGAGTTCGGAAGGGGATGGCTCTGGGAGGCCAGCTTCGCCGAGGACCTGGTGGCCAACGGGCCATCCGTGGACTTCACCGTGGATCTGCAGGTGGGCCGGGCCCTGAACCTGGGGCGCTGACGGAGCTGCGTCTCCTCGCTTCCGTTTCCTCGTTCCTCTTTCTTGAGTTCCGTTGACTGACTATGCCCAGGAAGATCACGATACACCGAAACCCTGTCCCTACCCACCCGGGCCAGATCCGGCACAGGTGTTTTCTCCTGCTCCTTCTCTTCCTCTTTGGGGGACTTCTCCTGCCGGCCGTCCCTCTCACGGCCCAGGAAGGTCTCGGCGACTACGGATCTACCAGGGAGACCTCGGGGCCCCGAAACCCTGTAGGGCCCCTGGTCATCGACCTGACCCTGGAGCGGATGGTGGAGCTGGCCCTGAGCTCCAGCTACCGGGTCAGGCAGTTGAACCTCTCCATCGACCGAACCCGGCACCGTCTCCGGGCCGAGCAGGCCCGGCTCAAGTCCCGGGTCGGTCTGGAGCTCACGGTGCCGGCCTTCAACGCCACGTCGGAGCCCAAGTGGAACTCCACGCTCCAGCGGGACGAGATCGTGGACACCAAGTCCCAGCTCTGGGAGGGAGAGCTCTCCGTCCGGCAGCCCCTCATTCTCTTCGGGTTCCCAACCAACGGCTACTTCTCCTTCAACAACCGGATGTACCGCCTGGGGCAGTCCCAGCCGGACGGCTCCCGGGAAGTGGACTACTACAACCGGTACTACATCCGTTACGTCCAGCCCCTCTTTCAGCCGAACCGTCTCAAGAACGACCTGGAGGAGGCGGAGCTGGACCTGGAAGACGCGGAGCTGGACTTCCGGGAAGACGTGGTGCGGATCGTGGGGGATCTCTCCGGGGACTACTATGATCTCTTCGAGGACTCCTATACCCGGGTCATCAACGAACGGTTGGTGGAGACTCTGGAGCGGGCCCTGACCATCGCCTCGGCCCGGGCCAGGGAGGACTCCACCCGGGCCATCGAGGAAAGCCAGATCCAGGTGGAGCTTGCCAACGCCCGGGAACAGGTCCAGGGAGCCGAGAGCGCGTTCCGGTTGCGGGCGTCCTCCATCAAGATCCGCCTGGGCCTGTCGGAGCAGGACACCATCACGGTGGATCCCACCCCTACCCTTGAGCCGGTGAACGTGGATCCGGAGCAGGCCACCTCCTACGCCGTGGAGCGGAGTCCCCGCCTCCGCCAGCTGGACCTGTCCCGGAGGGAAGGGGAGATTTCCCTGGACGAGACGAAAGGCCGGAACTCCTTCCGGATGGACGTATCCCTGAGCTACGGCCGGGAGATGTACCAGCCCGAGTTCGAGCTCCTCTGGGAGGATCCGGAGAACAGCTATACGGTGAACGTGAATGCCTACATCCCCCTGTGGGACTGGGGGGAACGGGACCTGAGAGTCGAGTCCAGAAAGATCGGCATCCAGCAGACCGACGTCCGGATCGAAGAGGCCCAGAATGGTATCATGTCCAGTGTCCGGAACGAGGTCCGGAATGTGGAGGAGTACGAGCGGCGGACCTTCGCCATGCGGGACAACCTGGACCTGGCCCGGGAGATCTCGGAGTCGAGTCTGGATCGTTATGCTCAGGGGGAGATCTCGGTCCTGGAGCTCATCCAGAGCCTCCGGAGGGAGGCGGACACGGCGGAGAACTTCCTGGATACCTACCTGGCCTGGCGCCGGGCCATCCTGAGTCTCCAGGAGCTCACCTATCACGACTACGAGAAGGACATGCCCGTGCTGGAGCGGTTCGGGGTGGCAGAGCCCAACCTCTGAGGGACCCCTTGTCACGGTTACGTCGTACAGGAGGCCAGAGGCGGGACGCGAAGCAGACCCACCGGGAGGAGCCATGGCCGAGCTGGAGAAGAAGGGCGTCACCCTGGAGTTGACGACAGGCAACATCGTGGAGCAGGACGAGTTCGACGCCGTGGTGAATGCGGCCAACGCCCAGTTGCGCATGGGCGGGGGGGTGGCCGGGGCCATCCACAGGGCCGCCGGCCCGGGCCTGGAAGAGGAGACCCGATCCCTGGCCCCCATCCGGCCGGGCCAGGCCGTGATCACCTCGGGGCACGACCTTCCCAACCCTTACGTGATCCACTGCCTGGGCCCGGTCCATGGCCGGGACGAGCCCGCCGACGAGCTCCTGGCTTCCTGTTACCGGGAGGCACTGACCCGGGCGGAAGAGGAAGGCCTGGGGGCCGTGGCCCTTCCGGCCCTCTCCACCGGGGCCTTCGGCTACCCCATGGAGGAGGCGGCTCGGGTGGCCCTGAAGACCGTCCTGGAGGAGATGCCGGCTCTGGAGAGCGTGAGGCGGATCCGGTTCGTCCTCTACGACCAGCAGGCCCTGGAGACCCACCGTCGGGTTCTGGAGGAGATGCGGGTCCAGGAGAGATGAGCCCTGGGCTCGTCAGCCCTCGCCCTCCACCCGTTCCAGGTTCCGGAGCTACCCACCCATTTCGTACTGCCAGCGACCCTCCTCCAGCATCCTCAAGGCTTCGTCCACGGCGGCCTTCAGTTCCCGGTCGTAGTCACGGAGCTCGTCTTCCGGTGTGTTTTCCACCCATACGTCCGGGGCCACGCCGTAGTTCTCCAGGTTGATCCCATAGTTGTTCGGTTTCGTGGGATCGTAGGTGACCACCAGGGACCCCGGAGTCCGGATGGAGCCCCCGTTGATGAGACGGTAGCTCCCGGTGGCGATGACGGCCCCCATGGTGGGATTGCCCACAATGCGACCCAGCCCCAGGTCCCGGAAGCCCATGGGGGTGACCTCCGAGTCCGAGGCGGAGCGGTGGTTGATGAGCATGACCTTGGGGCCGGCGATGGCCTGCCGCGGCCGGCGCCCACTCCCGGGAGCGGCCCAGCGATTGTTCCAGTACTCGTACGGCCGCCGCTCCAGGATATCCAGGAGCTGCTGATCGATGTTTCCACCCCCGTTGTAGCGAATGTCCACCACGATGCCCCCGGCGTTCCAGAACCGGTCGATCTCGTTCTCGAATCGCTCCAGGGACGAGCGGTTCATGGCCCGAATGTGAACGTAGGCGATGCGTCCATCCGACGCCTCCTCCACGAACTCCCGGTTCTCCTCCACCCATTCCTCATACCGGATGTCTCTCAGGGACGGGACGGTCCGGATGCGAAGATCCCGGGCCCCGGACCCGGCGGTGTCCTCGGCCACCCTGACCGTGACGTACTCGTTCAAGGCGTGGTTGAGGATCTTCCAGTAGTTGTCCCCGGCCTGCAGCTCCTCTCCTTCCATGGCCAGGACGTAGTCACCCTCCTCCATATCGAGCCATTCCTTGTCCGCCGGGCCGTCCCGGTAGACGTGGCTCACCCGGTAGCGCCCCTGGTCGGGCTCCAGCTCGAACCCCGGAAGGCGGGTGCGGTACTCGTCTTCCATGGATACGGAGGACGGGCCCCGGACCCCCACGTGGGAGGCGTTCAGCTCCCCGATCATCTGGTTGGCCAGGCCGTAGGCGTCCTCGTACGTACCCACATGATCCAGGAGGGGCCGGTACTCGGCCCGGATGGCTCCCCAGTCCCGGCCGTGCATGTCCGGGTCGTAGAAGCGGTACTTCATGACCCGCCAGCTCTCCTGGAAGATCTGCTCCCACTCCGCCCGGTGGTCCACCTCCACCGGGAAAGCGAACTCCACCTGTTTCGGCTCTCCTCCCGGAAGGCCCATGCGGTGGATCTGGAAGCCCTCTCTGCCGCCCCCGCGACGGAAGAAGAGGGTTTTCCGGTCCAGGGTGGGCTGCAGGTCGGCGAAGGAGCCGCCCCGGAGTCGTTTCGCCTCGCCTCCCTCCAGGGGAATGGAGAAGAGAGCGGGCCCCTCCTCGTCCCGGGAGGTGAAGAACACGGTCGTCCCGTCGGCGGACAGGAAGAAGTCCCCGGCTCCGTTCTCCCCGGAGGTGAGTTGCCGGACCCGCTTCTCGATGCCCTCCGGATCCACGGTGAGAGGACCCGGCCCTCCTTCCTCCTTCTCTTCTCCCCGTTCCTCCGCCTCTGCTTCCTCCCGGGCCTTCACCAGGGGATCCTCGGGATCCTCGGTGAGGCGGGCCAGGGAGGCCACGAAAAGGTGGTAGGTGCCGTCATCCCGGTTGGAGCGAAACACCACGCTCTCTCCGTCCGGGGTCAGGGCGCCCCCATAGTCCCGGAAGGGGTCCCGGGTGACGTTGACCTCTCGCTGGGAGGCGATCTCGAAAAGATGGACGTCCATGTCCTCGTCCAGATCCCGGCGAGTGTAGAGCAGCCAGTCTCCGTCCGGGGAGTACTCGTGGAGGGAGAACCCACGGTTCTCGTTGTAGGCCAACTCCCTGGTGCCGCCCGTGGCCACCTCCACCTCGAACAACGTGTTGGCCGCCTCGAAGGCGATCCTCTCGGAGTCCGGGGACCAGACGAAGCCCCCGGTCTTGTAGGAGTCGTGATCCGTCAGGCGCCGCCTCTCTCCCGTGGCCCGGTCCCACACCCAGATCTCCTCCCGGGCCCCTTCGTCGGAGACGTAGGCCAGGAGGGTGCCGTCGGGAGACCACTTCTGGTACCGGTCCCGCCAGGGCGAGGAGGTGACCCGGACCATCTCTCCCCGGTCCTCCTGGGCCGGGACCAGGACGATCTCCCCCCGGGCGTCCACCGCGACGGTCTCCCCCTCCGGATGCACGGAGAAGCCCTCCGCCAACCCCTCCACGTCCACCCACTCCACCCGGTTGATGGACGGATCGAAGGCCAGCTCCACCTCCACCCTCCGGGGCTCCCCGCCGGAGATATCCAGGGTCCACAAGACGTGGTCGTTCGTGTAGGCGATGGTGCCCCTGTCGGGACTGATGGCCGGGTACCGGACCCCCTGGGTATGCCGGGTCACCTGGAGGGCCTCACCTCCCTCCGGAGAGATCTTCCAGAGGTTGAAGAACCCGTCCCGCTCACTCAGGAAGTAGATCATCCCGTCGGCCCCGAACATGGGATCGCCGTCCGGGACGTGCTCCCGGAAGCTCCGCAGGTCCGTGTCCGTGAGCTGCTGGATCTCCCCGGTCTCCCGGTCCATGAGGTAGAGGTCCGGAGCCCGGTTGCCCTTGTAGCCCTTCCGGGTGGTGTTGACGCCGACACGGTTGAAGGCCACGTAGCGGCCGTCGGGGCTCACGGCCGCCGCCTCGGCCTGGTCCATGGCCATGGGGGCGGGCAGCCCACCCTCCGGGTCCACGGTGTAGATGGGGGACAGGAAGGGATGGGCCCCCCGGCTGGTGGTGAACATGATCTTCCCCTCCGGTGTCCAGCCCGTCACCATGTCCGCCGTTGTGTGGAAGGTGAGCTGGCTGGGCTCCCCACCCTCCACGGGAACCAGGAAGACGTCATAGTTGCCGAAGCGGTCGCTGGAAAAGGCCACCCACCGGCCGTCGGGGGAGAAGCGGGGGGCCACGTCCCGGGCCAGGTGGCTCGTGAGGCGCCGGGGCTCGGACCCGTCCCGCCGGGTGAGCCAGAGATCTCCCTGGTAGGAGAAGACCAGCTGGTCCCCGGCCACATGGGGATCCCGCATGAACCGGATGGGGCCGGCAACGGCTGCGGGTCCCCCGGAATGTCCATTGGACGGATCTTCGAGCCCTGGACTTGCGGCCGGGATCCCGGCGGAGAGGACAGAGGGGGCCGGCAGGGGAGCCAGCGGGAGAAGGAGAAGGACGACGATACCACGGAAGGACATGACCACCTCCGGTCCGGTTGGGATGCGCCCGGTGGGGAGTGCAGGCCCACGGGCACCGGGTGAGAGGGAGCACCCGGCGGGTCTTCGAGGCCCAACGTAGGCAGTCCCGGGCCGGCCCGCGAGGCCGGATGGGACTGGGCCGCTGAAAGCACTCTCCGGGACGGGGATTCGAAGAGGATCTCAGGCTTGGAAGCGCCGTCCGGGTCGGGGAAAGGTGTGACGGCTGGAGGGGAGGAACGCCCCCTCCTCGTCATCGAAGAGAAAGTGGGTGATCCCCAACTCTTTTTCTCTCAGGAGGATCAGGTTCAGGGAGTTCTTCTCCCGCTCCCGGGCCCGGCCCCGACGGGACGTGGTGGTACCGGACTGGACGATGATGATTCCCCGTTCCCGTTCCCGACCGGGATACAGGTCCAGGGTGTTGCCGATGTAGGCCCTGTGGAGGTGGCCACCCAGGATCATCTCCACCCCCATGTCCACGAATCGGTCCAGGGCCCGGCGGGCCTTGGGCATGGTCTGGTCTCGTTCGTAGTCCGGGGCCGGGGCGAAGTGGTGGTGGACCACCACCACACGGATGCTCTCCGAGGGGGCCTGGGCGAACACCCGTTGACAGAAGGCCAGCTGGTCCAGGTGGATGCGACCGTTGCTGATGGATCGTCTGGGAGAGGTGGAGTCCAGCCCCACGATGGTGGCACCCTCCAGACGGTGAACCTGCTCCAGGCCAGGGCTGATGTGCCGGCGATAGAGCTTCCGGGGCCGGAAGAAGCGCTCCACCACCCGATACAAGGGCACGTCGTGGTTGCCGGGAACCACTACCCGGGGCACGGGAGGAAGACGGTTCAGGAAGTCCCGGGCCTGGACGAACTGATCCTCCTTGGCCCGTTGGGTCAGGTC
>CAZZEL010000083.1:0-18306 GCA_964652625.1 uncultured Gemmatimonadaceae bacterium | reverse complement strand
CTTCCCTGGCGGCCCGTTCCAGGCGAGGATCCGCATCCGGGACCTGGTCGATCCACAGGGCCCCTGCCTCCGCGCCCGCCAGAGGCCCCGTCCCCGCGGGCCGGGCCAGGAACGCCCCCAGGGCGCCGGAGAGGAGGCACAGGACCAGGCCCGCCGCCGCAGCCTGGGGGAGGGAGAGAGAGAAACGCCGCCGGGAAGAGGGGGAGGGAGCGGATCCTTCCCCATGAAGGGGGATCACGTCCGGCTCCCCGCTCTTTTCCTGAGGGATCTCCTGTCGGATGCCTTCCTGTATGGCCGGCCACAGGTCCCGCTCCGGCTCACGGTCCGGCAGGGCCCGGGCTCGTTGGCCCACCTCCGTCAGCTCCCGGAGCAAGTCCCGGCACCGGTCGCACTCCTGGAGATGATGCTCCAGCTCCCGGACCCGGTCCGGGGGGAGATCTCCGTCCAGGAGGAGGGACAGAAGCTCGGGATGGGGATGGCTCATGGCCTTCTCCGGTTTGGTTCGGTTTTCAGTTCAGGTAGTTCCGCAGGATCATCCGGGCCCTGTGGAGCTGGGACTTGGACGTGCCGATGCTGATCCCCATGCACTCGGCGATCTCCTGGTGGGAGTAGCCTTCGATCTCGTACAGGACGAAGACCTGCCGGGCCCCCTCCGGAACTCGCTGGATGCCCGCCTCGAAATCCACCGTCAGCCCAGGAGAAGGACTCCGGGACGCCATGCGCTCCAGGAGCCCGGCTCCCTGCACGGTCCGTTGGGCCCGTTTTCGCAACGTCTCCCTCCTGGAAAGAATCAGATTCACCGCCAGCCGATGGAGCCAGGTCCCGAAGGCCGAGTCTCCCCGGAAGGTGTCCAGCTTGGACCAGGCTCGGACGAAGATCTCCTGGGTCAGGTCCTCGGCCCACTCCGGACCGGCCATCCGGAGAGCCAGGGAGTGCACCCGGCCCACATGATCCCGGTACAGTCGCTCGAAGGCCCGGGAATCTCCCTCGGCGGCCAGGACGGCGTCCCGTCCTTCCGCCTTCGCCTTCCCGGTCACGGACGCCTCAACGATGATACCTCCGGTGGCTGGTTTCCCATGCTCACCCACCTTGGACGGGACGGAGGGCCCGAAGGTTCGAACGGGTCCAGCCTCCTTGCGTGGCCGGGCCCGTTGAGCCACCATGGCTCTTTCCAGGCAAGTCGTCTCCGACCCCACCCGCAGGAATTCGAAACGGGGTGACTCCCCCCATGCGGAGTCCGTTCTCCCAGTGCATCGAGGTGACGAATGCAGACCCTGCCCCCCATCGCCCCCATCGACCTCACCGGCATCATCGCCGTCATCATGGGGATCTCCATCGTTCTCATCCCCGTCATCGGCCTCACGGCCCGCTTCGCCCTGAAGCCCGTGGTGGAGGCCCTGGCCCATGCCAGCGACCGTCGGGAGCGGGACGAGACCCAGAGGATCCTGGAGCAGCGGATCGCCCTCCTGGAATCCCAGATGGAGGGGATGGAGCACCTGGTGGCCCGCCTGGAGGAAACCTCCTCCTTCGACGCCCAGCTCAAGGAGGCGTCCCGGGAGACCCTGAAGGCACCCGGTGAGCGCCCGGAGGAGGAATCCGGGGGTTGAACTCCCGGTCACGGCACCGCTACGCCGTCAAGAGGAGCGGGGTGGAGCCGCTTCTTCGCCGGAGGAGGAACCGGGAAGAAGCAGGGGAAGGGAGAAGAAGAAGGTGGCTCCCTTCCCCTCCCTGGACTCCACCCAGACCCTCCCGCCGTGGGCCTCCACCAGGCCCTTGACGATGCTCAGGCCCAGACCCGCGCCACCCTTCCTGTCCCTCCGCTTCACCTGCCAGAACCGGTCGAAGAGCCGGGCCTGGTCTTCCGGGGAGATTCCGGGTCCCTGGTCCGAGACCCACAGAACGACCTGGCGCCGATCCGCCAGCCTGCCTCCCACCTCCACCTTGCTCTCCGGGGAGCTGAACCTGAGGGCGTTGTCCAGGAGATTGGAGAGGACCTGGAGGATCCGGTCCCGGTCGGCGGAGAGGGTCACCTCCTCCTCCGGCAGCCGGGTCGTGAGCTCCACGCTCTTCTCCTTCCCTCTGGCCTCGTGGGTCCGGACGGCTTCCTCCACCACGTCCGCCAGGGAGAAGGTCTCCACGGAAACAGGGAGCCTCCCCCCTTCCATGCGAGCCACGTCCAGGAGGTCCTGGATGAGCCGGTTCATCCGGCGGGCCGATCGCTTGATGGCCACCAGATGCTCCCGGGCCTCGTCTCGGGGGAGCTCCAGGTCCAGGAGGAAACCGGCGGTGGAGTAGATGGTGCTCACGGGGTTCAGGAGATCGTGGGAGACCACGGCGAGAACCTCGTCACGGGTCCGGAGGGCTCGACGGAGGGAGGCCTCCGCCGCCCGGGTCTCCGTCATGTCCGTAAAGGTCAGGACCGCCCCCCGGAGGTCCCTGCCCTCCCGGAGAGCCCGGACGGAAACCTGGACCGGAAAGGGAGTCCCGTCGGCGTTCCAGAGAGTCTCGTTCACCGCAGAGAGGGCCCGGCCCTCGTTCAGAGCCCGGAGAATGGGACAGGCCGATCTGGGGTAGCTCGTTCCATCGGGCCGTGAGTGGTGCAGGAGCTCGTGCACGTCCCGGCCCTGAGCCAGGCGGGCGGGATAGCCCAGGAGCTCCACGGCAGCCCGGTTCAGGAAGGTGCAGCGCCCGTCCAGATCCATCCCCACCACGCCGTCCCCCGTGGCCCTCAGCAGGGCGTCGGCTTCTCTTCGGGCCCGGAGGGCCTCCTGCCGCCGGGCCTCCGACTCCCGAACCAGGCTCCAGAGACGCCATCCCAGGAAGAAAACCAGGAGGGTGGCCACCAGGCCCAACGCCACCAGACCCAGGGTGACCCGGGTCTCCAGGCTTCGCAGGGCGTCGATCCGGTCCCGCTCTGCCTCCGCCCCCTGGATGACGGTCTCGGCCAGGTTCCGGGAGGCGGCTACGGATTCCCGGTAGATCTCCTCTTTCCGGTCCATCTCCCGAAGGAAGGCCGCCCGGGAGATCTCTTCGTTCAGCACCTCCTGAACCGACTGGTGCCAGCGAACCGAGGATTCGTAGTTCATCTCCAGGGCGGCCCCCAGGGCCTCGATCCGGATCTCCGACGGCATGCCCTGGATCAGGGTGGAAAGGGCTCCCCTGGCCTCGTCTTCTCGGGCTCGGGCCCTCCGGTAGGCCTCCCTGTACGCGCCCTCCCCGGATAGAAGGAAGCCCCGGAGGGCGGCCAGCTGCTGCACCTGGAACGACTCCATGCGCACCGCCAGGGGCACTGCCGGCTCCACGTACCGCTCCACCTGCGCCTCCGCCCGGGAGATCCTCCGGTCCATGTAGACCGGCACCAGGGCCAGGGCCAGGAGGGTGAGGAGAAGAAGGAAGACGGGCAGAGCCGTCCCCAGGGCAACGCCCGTGCCGGGAGCTTTCTCAGCCACGACTCTTTCCCCTCCTTTCCCGTGTGTCCCTCGGCGTCCTTGGTACGACCACCAGGTCACAGCCTCTCAACCGCCAAACCCTCTCGAATGCTGCACCGTCTCAACCCGGACAGCCCCTCCACCATCACGCCGCGGTTTCGCCGAGTCGTTCAGCCAGGTGGGGGGCCTCCCCGCCACCGGTCCGGTAGGGAATTCCACCTCAGATCTTGATGAAGATCCCCTTCCGGTAGAGGGTCCACATGAGAGCCAGCCAGAAGAGGACATAGGTCAGGGCGAAGGCCAGGGAGCCGTTCAAGGGGCCCGCCCAGCTGGCGAAGAGGTTCTCGTAGACCCAACCCTTCCATGACGTGTCGCCGCCCTCCACCCGGAGAATGCCCAGCACCTTGGCCAGGAGCCCGGAAGCCACGAAGACCGCGATGGCGTTCATGCCGTAGACCACCAGGGGTTTGGCCCAGGTCTTCCTCTCCCTTACCTCCAGTACCCAGAACATGGTCCCCAGGGTCACCGACGCCACTCCGGCGGTGAAGAGAACGTAGGAGCTGGTCCACAGGTTCTTGTTGATGGGAAAGACCGGGTCCCAGAGAAGCCCCAGGACCACGGCCACGGCACCACCCGCCGCCAATCCCAGGCTCTTGGGCAGCAGGGACCGGTCCGACAGGATCCACTCCCCGGCTACGATCCCCAGGAGCGCCGTACCCACCGCCGGGAGGGTGCTCAGGATACCCTCCGGGTCCCAGGTCTCCTGCCAGAGGCGATCCCCCAGGACGAGGCGATCCAGGTAGGCTCCCAGGTTTCCCTCCGGAGACAGATCTCCGGGCCCGTACCCGGGGACGGGGACCAGGGTGAGGAGAGCCCAGTATCCCAGGAGAAGGAGGAGCAGGAGGAGCAAACGGTCCCGGCGTCCGAGGAAGAGGTAGACCGAGGCCGCCGCCAGGTAGACCAGCCCGATCCTCTGCAGGACCCCCATGATCCGGAGGTTCTCCAGGTCGAACCGGGGAAAAGCGGCCATGAAGAGGCCCAGACCGAAGAGGATGGCGGAGCGCCGGAGAATGTGGAGGAAGAGGCTCCGCCGGGTGTCCCCCCGTCCCAGGCGCTTCCTTGTGGAGAGGGGTATGGCCACACCCACGATGAAGAGGAAGAAGGGGAAGATGAGGTCCGTGGGGGTCCAGCCGTGCCAGGAAGCATGACGGAGGGGCCGGTACACGTGGGCCCAGCTTCCAGGGTTGTTCACCAGAATCATCCCGGCGATGGCCAGACCCCGGAAGGCGTCCAGGGACATGAGTCGGCCCGGCGACGAGGACCCGGTCACGGCTGCCCCGGGGGGGGGCCGCCTCGTCCGGGCTTCCGCACGAGCTCCTCCACCTGCCCGGCCAGGGCTTGTACGTGGTCCAGGTCGCCCAGGGAATAGACGGGAACAGACAGCCCCTTCATCTCCCGGTCCGCTACCAGAGCCAGGTAGTAGCGGGCCTCGGGACTCCCCGGGTCGTACAGGGGCCGCTCGTGCAACCGGGACCGGAACACCTCCACCCTGGGAACCCGGGACGTCTTGAAGCCCTCGGCCAGGACGATATCGGCGTCAGGAAGAAAACGCCGGACCAACTCCTCCAGGTCCAACTGTCCCGAGGGTCCCACGTCCCGGGGCCACTCCCCCACCACGGCGAAGTCCCGGGGTCCCGCCAGCACCGTTCGGAGAGCCCCTCCCTCGTGCCGGTGCCTCCAGGAGTCCTTCCCCGGGTGGTCCAGGCGGAATCCGTGGCCGTGCTTGGCCGTCATGACCCGGTGGCCCCGGCGGTTCAGCTCTCCGGCAAGAGCCACCGTGAGCTCTGTCTTTCCAGAGTCCTTCCGACCGACGATGCACAGGATCGGAGGGTAGGAGAGAGGGGACGAGGGGCTCATGAGCCGGCCTCGGGGAGCTTCCCGTTGCCTCGCCGGGCCAGGAGCTCTTCGGCCCGGACCATCTCCCGGCGGGTGTTCACGTTCAGAAACGCCTCTCGCAGGGCTTCCGGGGAACCCAGGGCCGGAGCGGGCACTCGAGAGGGGCGGACCCTCCGCACCATCTCCACCATGGGGGCGGGGCCTTCGTCCAGAAGCTCTTCCAGCGGGGCAAGGCAGGCCGTGCCGTACCCGGCACACAGGGGCTCCACGTCCACGGGGCCCGGACTCTCGGGGGCCACGGCCCGGGCGCCCGTGGGCCAGGCATCCAGGATTCTTCCCACCACCACCGGGGTCATGAGGGGGAGATCACAGGCCAGGACGAACACCCCCTCCCTGCCCTCCTCCCGGGCCCACCGGAGGGCCGTGAGCAGGCCCCCGGCGGGTCCCAGACCCGGGACGTCGTCTCTCCGGCCCCGGACGCCCAGGGCCTCGGAGATCCCCGGCTCGTTGGCCACCACCACCGAACCGGGGAGACAGGCGTCCAGGGCCCGGAGGGGCCAGGCGGCCAGGGGCCGGCCCGCCAGGGGGGCCAGGGCCTTGCCTCCCCCGAACCGTCGACCCTCCCCCCCGGCCAGGACCGCACCCATGAGGTCCCGGGACCTCATGCCTCCTCCGGCTCCCAGGAAGGTACCCGGTGGACACCCGCATAGACGTTGAAGCCCTCCTCCCGGGTGAAGCCCGTGAGAGTCATGCCGAAACGCCGGGCCAGATCCACGGCCAGGCTGGAGGGTGCCCCCACGGCCACCACCACCGGGATCCCGGCCATCAGGGCCTTCTGCATGATATCGAAGGAGGTCCGGCCGCTCACCACCAGGATGGCCCCGTGGAGGGGGAGCCTGTCCGCCAGGAAGGCCCACCCCACCACCTTGTCCACGGCGTTGTGGCGTCCCACGTCCTCCCGGAGTGCCAGAAGTTCTCCTTGCTCGTCGAAGAGGCCGGCGGCGTGGAGGCCACCGGTCTTGCGGAAGGCCGCCTGACCCCGCCGGAGCTCCCCGGGCAGGCCCGCCAGGAGGGAGCCGGCGACCTGGGGGCTGGACGACGGAGGGACCGGACAGTCCCTGATCTCCAGGGCCTCCAGGGAGGCCTTCCCACACACCCCGCAACTGGAGGTGGTATAGAAGTTCCGGTCCAGCAGAGAGGCATCGAAGGCCACCCCTTCCTCCAGGCGAAGGGACACCACGTTGTACTCCTGGGAGGGCTGCCCCGAGGGGCAGTACGTGATCTCCCGTACCTGCCCCCTGCTGGCCACGAGTCCCTCGGAGAAGAGGAACCCCGCCGTGAGCTCGAAGTCCTCCCCGGGGGTCCGCATGGTCACGGACACGGTGTGGGTCGTCCGGGTCTCTCCCCGCTGGAGCTCCACCCGGATCTCCATGGGCTCCTCCACGGCCACCCGATCGCTCCGGGGGCGTGGACCTCCCGGCTCCGTGCGCGTCAGGCGAAGGGAGGTCGTCCTACTTCGGGGAGAAGCCAGAGGAAGCCTCCCGGTCAGGCGCCCAACAGGGCCGAGCCGCCCAGGAGGACGGTGGAGAGGAAGAGGACCAGCCAGCCCAGAACGGCGGTGAGGATGGCCTTTCCGGTCCCGAAGTCCAGAGCCTGCCGGATGGCGATGATCCCCGCCAGAAGCATCCAGAAGGGCAGGATGAGCCGAACGAAGAACCCCACGAGGGGAAGAATCCCCAGGAGGTAGAGGACGCCAGGGGACTGGGCGAAGCCCAGGGTACGGAGGAGCTCGCCCCAGGTGGCCGTGCCCCCCAGGAGCTTGTCCCCGATGAGGTAGGTGACCCCCGCCCAGACCAGCCAGCCCACCAGGGCCGCGACAGGGGAAAGAAGTGCCACCACGAGGCCGTCGTCGATGGAGCCGATTCCGCTGGCCAGTGCCACCAGGATCACCACGACGGCCGCCTGGCCCGTTGCGGTGGCGTCGGCCTCCACCTCCTCGAAGGTGTCGATCTTCAGGGTCGCCGCTCCGATCATCCGTCCTACCAGGTCGCCCTGCGTCATGATCCGCTATCCCTGTGTTGAAGTGGGGGAAGGTTGTGGGGAAGATAGGCAGGCTTCCGGCGCGGGGAAACGCTCTTCCCACCGGCCTCTCCCGGCTGCCCCCTCCCCTGCTCCCCTGGATTCTCGCCTCCGCCCCGGGTACTGTACCTGTTGAGGGTGTTTTCTTCGAAAGCCTTCGTCTCAGGGCGTTCCCCTCGGGGAGTTCTTCTCAGGACGTTCTCCTCCAGCTACCGACACAAGACAGCGTGAATCCACCATGTTCTTCTCCTCTCTTGCCGGCATCTCTCCTTCCGGATCCGCCCGCCGTCCCTGGGCCCTGGTCCTCCTCCTGGGCCTGGCCTCTTGGGGAGCTGGGGCCTGTTCCGACTCCTCGAGCCCCTCTGATCCGCCGACCCCCACCACCCTCAGCGTGGTGGCCGGTCAGGGTGCCCAGGCCCCGGGGGGGACGGTTCTCCCCGAAGGGCCGACGGTGCGGGTCCTGGACCAGGACGGCTTGGGCCTTTTCGGCGTTCAGGTGACCTTCCAGGTCCTGGAGGGGGGAGGAGAGCTGGCGGAAGCCACCGCCACCACCGATGGTGACGGGGAGGCCCAGGCCACCTGGGTCCTGGGTAGGGAGGCGGGCTCCACCCAGCGCCTGGAGATCTCCGCCGGTGACCTTACCGAGGTGGTGGAAGCCCAGGCGGTACCGGTGCAACCCGGAGCCAGCTACAAGGGCCGCCGGGATTACATCGAATACCTCCCCGGCAGCTTGCCCCTGGTCCTGACGGCCCCCCACGGAGGGGACCTGGAGCCTCTGGAGATCCCGGACCGGGGATGGGGTACCACGGTGACGGACCTGAACACCCGGGATTTGGCCCTCCGCATCCGGGACGCCATTCACGACGCCGTGGGGGCCTACCCCCACCTGGTCATCTGCCATCTGGACCGGGTGAAGCTGGACGCCAATCGGGACATCGACGAGGGAGCCCAGAACAACTGGGCGGCGGAGCGAGCCTGGTGGGAATACCACACCTTCGCCGACGAGGCCGGAGAGCTGGTGGAGGAGATCTTCGGCCAGGGCCTCTACCTTGACATCCATGGCCACGGCCACGAGATCCAGCGCATCGAGTTGGGCTATCTTCTCTCCTCCACCGACCTGGCCCGGAGCGACGAGGGCCTCTCCACCGAAGGCATGGTAACCAAGAGCAGCATCGGGGCCCTGGTCCAGGCGTCGGGAAAGACCCTGCCCGAGTTGGTCCGGGGTCCCCTGAGCCTGGGCACCCTGCTCCAGGACGAGGACTTCCCATCCATTCCCAGCGTCACCCAGCGGGAGACCTCGGGAGAACCGTACTTCAGCGGCGGATACAGCACGGTTCGTCACGGGTCCCGGGACGGGGGCCAGATCAGCGGAATCCAGCTCGAGCACAACTACCGGGGCCTCCGGGACGAGGCCACGAACCGGCAGCGCTATGCCGAGGCCCTCACCGCCGCTCTCCAGACCTACGTCCCCACCCACTTCGGCTTCGACCTGGCTCCGGCTGCGACGTCCGCCCCGGTGGAGGCGCCGCCCATCCCGGAGGTGGCGGGTGCGGGCGGCTTCGGAGGGTTTTAGGTCCCGGGCCCCCGGGCCCGCCTCCGACCACCGGCGGCGAGGGCCCCCTCACCAGGAAAAGAGAACGCCCTTCCCCGTGGCGGATGTGTAGATCCCACGACTGGAATGCCCCACCCCAGCGACCTCGTGGAGGCGGTGGCCGTGGGCCGGGAAGTGCTCGCTCATGAAGGCGAAGAGGGTGAGCCCCCGGACGAAGCGGTTCGACCCCTGGAGCATGGCCCCGCAGGACATGTCCAGGAGGTGGGTCCCGGTGTCCTCCGTTCCCACCAGGTAGACCACATCCCTGGCCACCAGCCGGTCCCGTATCTCTTCCAGGGACAGGCGTTCCATGTAGGGATTCAGCTCCTCCAGCCCGTAGTGCCAGGTGTTGTAGGTGGGGCACGCCTCCCGATCCGGAAGCCCGAAGCCAACCCCGGGTAGAGAACGCTCGGGCCCCAGGTAGAGGTAGGTGGATGGATTGGCCACCACATAGCGGAACGCCAGGTGTCCATGCCGACCCTCGGCAGGGCTCCCGGCGGCGAATCGGTGGGTGTACTGACCCCCGGCGGAGTGTCCGGTGATGACGATCTTCATCAGGTTGGGAAAGCGGGTCCGGTCCCCCAGGACCGCCAGCACACCGTCCAGGGCGGCGTAGGAGGAGATCCGCACCCCCTCCGGGGAGTCCACCACGGTGGGATCTCCCCGCTTCCACCCGCCGCTGGTCCAGGCCGGCTCCCCCGTGGCCGGCCAGTCGTCTTGGGTCTGGAACCGGGGCGCAATGACCAGGGTTTCCCGCAGCTCTCCCACCTGCTGAACCGCCTCCACCATGGTCTCGAAGTAGTCGTCGGCGTTCCGGTTCGTCCCGTGAACCACGAAGACCGCACGCCGGACCAGGGTGTCCGCCCGGTCCAGGGGGTGGGTTCTGTAGACGGGCAGTAGAAACCCACCCTCCACGACCACCTGCTCCCGGCACAGGGGGATTCCGAAGGTGCACGGAACCGGGGGGTCGGGTTCGTCCGGGGGACCCGAGACGCTTCCGGAGTCCTGGCAGCCCGTCAGGAAAAGGGCCGGCAGAGGCGCCAGGAAGAGCAGAACGAGGAGGATTCGCACGTTCACGCTTCTCGCTCTCCGACTCAAGGGACTCACTACCCGACTCAGACGCCTTGCTCCCTGATTCAATGAACTCACTCCCGACTCAGGCAACCCGCTCCCCGACACACACGCCCGACTTCCCGAGAGGACTCCTGGCCGGAAACCCAGCCTCGACCAGGGCCCCTCAAATGGGCTCGGGCTCCATCTTCCTCTCCTGCTCTCCTGGACCCGGAGTCCCCAGGACCGTGAAAGAGACTCTTGAGAGAACGCCACCGGGTCCCGATCTTGAAGATACTACACTCAGCACCCGCCGCTGCCCACATCTGGCCGAGATTCGATCCCTCCCGTGGGGATCGATGGAGATACCGGCCGGGAGCGAGGCGCTCCCTCCCTCCCCCGGCCCGAGAACAAGGAGTCGGCCATGGCGTGCGACAAGCTCCAGGAGTTCCTGGATCGGAATCAGGTCAAGTACATCTCCATCAAACACTCTCCCGCCTTCACCGCCCAGGAGATCGCCGCTTCGGCCCACATCCCGGGTCAGGAGGTGGCCAAGACCGTGGTGGTGAAGCTGGACGGGGAGCTGGCCCTGGTGGTGCTACCGGCTCCGGAGATGGTGAGAATGGAACACCTGAAGGCCGAGACCGGAGCCCAGCGTGTGGAGCTGGCCTCGGAGGAGGAGTTCCGGGACCGGTTCCCGGACTGCGAGGTGGGAGCCATGCCCCCCTTCGGCAACCTCTACGGGATGGATACCTACGTGGAGAAGAGCCTGACGGGAGACGAGGAAATCGCTTTCAACGGGGGCACCCACACCGAGTTGGTGAAGATGGCCTTCAGCGACTATCGGTCCCTGGCCCAACCCAAGATTCTCCGGGGTTGAGTACCGGGGACCGGTGGAAGCCGAGCTCCGTCATCAAACAGCCGGCACACCAGGCCGGGCAGACGGCCCCCGGGAGCCAGGGGACTCCCGGGAACCGGCCCGGATCAGCGATCGCCGCTCAGGAGGCCTCCCAGGAGATCCCCGCCAATGCCTCCCACTCCCTTGCTCTCCCCCTTGGAGGCCCCGAAGCCGGCGGCGGCCACGATACGATTGGCCAACCGGGAGAAGGGCAGGCTCTGGAGGTAGACCGTCCCCGGACCCTCCAGGGTGGCCATGAAGAGACCCTCTCCCCCGAAGAGGGCGTTCTTGAAGCCCCCGATGAACTCGATGTCGTAGTCCACACCCCGGCTGAATCCCACGATGCAGCCCGTGTCCACCCGGAGGACCTCTCCGGGCATGAGCCGCTTTTCGATGAGGGCTCCCCCGGCGTGGACGAAGGCCATCCCGTCCCCGGTGAGGCGCTGCAGGATGAAGCCCTCTCCGCCAAAGATCCCGGCCCCCAGGCGCTTCGTGAAGGCAACCTCGATCTCCACGCCCTGGGCCGCGCACAGGAAGGAGTCCTTCTGGGCGATGAACTCCCCGTCGAAGCTCGGCAGGTCCACCGGCACCACCTTCCCGGGGTAGGGAGCGCCGAAGGCCACGTGGCCCTTCCCGCTTCCCACGTAGGCGAAGTTCGTGATGAAGAAGGACTCGCCGGTGATCATGCGCTTGAGGCCCTTGAAGGCTCCACCGCCGGTGCTGGTCTGCATGTCGATGCCCGCCTCCATGTACATCATGGCGCCGGCTTCGGCCCGGACCCCCTCCCCGGGATCCAGCTCCACCTCCACGATCTGCATGTCATCCCCGAAAATCTGGTAGTCGACGACGTCGGCCATGGATCTCCCCTGGTTCCTGTGTGCTGGTCCGCGATGCGGGCCCCCGGCGGCGGATGAGCCCTCCCGGCAAGAAAAGTAGGGCATGAGGGGGAGCGGCGGGAGGTGGGAGGGACCGGCTGTCCATCAACGGAGTGGCGAGTCCCCTCCACTTCTGCGGCCTTCCTGAAAAGCCAAGGGCCCTTCATGTTGTTTTCTTCGGCGCCCTGTTCGTCCCCGAGCACAGGAGACACCCATCCCTACCGACCCCACCCATGACCTGACGGGAGAGCTGCGGAAGGTCTCCTTCTTCAAGGATCTCTCCGCCGAGTCCCTGGAGAGGGTGACGGTCCGGATGGTTCGCCGGTCCGTACCGGCGGGCCGGATTCTCTTCCGGAAGGGGGAGCCGGCGAAGGGTCTCTACATCCTCACCCGGGGCCGGGTGGACATCTACCGCTCCACGGCCGATGGGCGGGAGCACCTCATTCACTCGGAGACCCCGGTCCAGAGCGTGGCGGAGCTCCCGGTCTTCGATGGCGGGGAGTATCCGGCTTCCGCCCGGGTGGCCGAGGATTCGGAGCTCTACTTCCTCTCCCTGGACGACTTCCAGCGCCTCTACCGCCAGCACCCGGAGATCTCCGACGCCGTCATCCACAACCTGGGCCTCCGCCTCCGAAAGCTCGTGAGCCTTCTGGACAAGGTCTCCCTGCGGAGCGTACCCGCCCGGGTGGCCAGGACCCTCCTGGAGCTCGCCGAGGCGGCGGGAGAGCTCAGGGACGGTGGCACCGTCCGCCTCCCTCGGACCCAGGCGGACCTGGCCCAGGAGCTGGCCACCAGCCGGGAGAGCGTGGCCCGGGCCCTGGGAGACTTCCGGGAGAAGGGACTCATCACCACGGACGGTCCGCGAATCACTCTTCGCTCCGTCCGGGCATTGGAAGACCTGGCCGGGGAAAGGGAGCCCTCCTCTCCCCCGTTCCGGCGGTAGGGCCACGCCGTTCCGGCGGCAGGGTCGCGGCGCTCCGGCGGCCGGTATCGGACAGCGGTACTCCCGGATGGAGCGGCGCGTCAGGCGGTCAGCAGTTTCTCAGAACACGACGTTCAGCATGAGGTAGGCCCAGTTCGCGTTCTCCTCCAGACGGTCCAGCTCCTCCATGCCGTCCAGAGCCTGGACCCAGGAGAATCCTCCCATGGCCGAGAGCTCGGAGGTAATCCGTTGGGTGAGGGTGAGGTCCAGCTCGTTGGCCAGCCGACGGGTGCTGAGCTCTCCCTCCTCCGCCGTGGAGAAGGCGTGCAGATCCACCCGAAGCTGGGTGTTTGGGTCCGGGTCCAGGGCCAGCTTCACCGCCAGGTCCCGGAGCCCCAGGCCTCTCGTGTCCTCAGGGATGTTCAGGAAGTAGTCCGCGTACCCGTAGAAGGCGTGATTCGTGGCGAAGAGGGTGTTGAACACCCCTACCTCCCCGGCTTCCGGGTCGTCGTCCCCGGAGAGATGGTCGTACCAGAGGGTGAGGGTGGCCTTCTCGTGCACCGCCACGCCCGCCCGGGCGCCCAGCATGTAGGCCGACACATCCTGGCCCCGTCGGTCTCCTCGCTGGAGACTCCCCTCCAGACGAAGATCCACCGGTCCGGCCCTCCCCTTCCACAGGGCGCCGAAGGTCCCCTCCTCGGTGCCTTCCTCTCGGGAATCCCGGACCAGGAGAGCGTAGAGATCCAGAGATCCGGCGGTTCCCAGGTCTGTCGTCCCATAGGCGCCCAGGAACTCCCCGTCGAAGCCGTAGGTCCCGGAGGAGGCTTCCTGCAACTTCATGGCGAAGACGTCCAGCTCCAGGGCGCCGCCGGGGGAGGCGGAAAGGCGGGCCCCGTCGAAGCTTCGGCCCTGCTGGGTCCAGTTCACCGCTCCCACCAGGCGTTGCTCTCCCAGGACCAGGGCCTGGCGACCGACCCGGAGCTCGGTCTCCACATCCTGGCCGAACCCCCACTGGAGGTATCCCTGGTGGAGGTCAAAGCCGTCGGCACGGAAGTCTCCCAGGGTGCTGGCCTCCTCTCCGAACAGCCGCACGTCCTGCACCTGGATGAAGACCCGGACGTCCCGGGTCAAGAGGGCCTTCATCTGGGCCCGGACCCGCATGGAGGTAAAGGTGTTCCGAACCTCCCCCTGGCTCCGGCTCTCCATTCGGGGGCGGACCTGTCCGCCCAGAGTGATCTGGGTCTCCTGTCCGGCTCCCGGGCCCGGAGCCGTCAGAAGGATCAGGATTCCGATCAGGGCCTTCAGCGTGTGTGACATGGTATCTGGCATGGCCAACGTTCGTCTCATGACCAGCGTAGGTTCAACGGAATCTCACCGGCCGGGCTCGTCCAACCAGGCCCGGGAGGTCCTCTCCAGGAACTCCTCCCGGAGCCAGCGATGCATCTCCTTCTCCGGCTCGTCTTCCCCGAGAGGTTCCAGGAAGTAGTGGGCCTTGGGGCTGTCCCAGGCCAGGATGGAGTGGCAGAGGGTGCAGTCGTAGCCGATGTTGTTGCCGTCGGCGTCCACCAGGTCCGGGCTGTGACACCGGAAACAGCCGGTCCCCCCCTTGTGCCCTATGTGGTCCGGATAGGGATTCCACCAGACTCGCATCTCCGGGTGGATGTTCCGACGATAGACCTCCTGGAGCGTGGCGATGAGACGGTCCACGGCCCGGGGATCGGCCCGCCTCCCCCCGGGAACCTCGTCCAGGTAGGCGAATCGGACGTCTCTCTCGAGCCCGGTCATGGCCGTGGGGATGTCCCGGTAGCGGGTCCTGAGGGCCTCGAAGGCCACCTTCTTCACCCAGGGCAGCTCCGCATCGATCTCTCCGGAGACCAGGCGCCGGTCCACGGCCTTCTCCGGGTCGGCGTAGACGTGGGTGGCCCGGTTGTGGCAGTCCACGCAGTCCAAAATCCGGATCCTCTCCTCTTCGTCTTCCACTGCCTCCTTCCCCTCTTCGGACCGGGGTACCGGCATGTCCGTCCCGGGAACGTGCCCGGTGGTCAAGGCCCGGTTCGCCCACCGGCGCCACGTGCCGTCGGGCTGCCGGGCTTCCACCCAGATCATGACCTCCCGCTCGTCCTCCACCGAGGCGTAGCGTACCTGGTTCCGAGGAGCCACGTGCCAGTGGATCTCTCCCCTCCGCTCCCCCGTTCCGGAGCCAATCTTGAGGCTCAAGGTCGTGTAGGTGGGCGTGGAGGCGCTGTCCATCTGGTGCCGAACCCGGGTGACCACACGGTCGCCGTAGAACTTCTCCGGCCAGTGGCAGTGCTCGCAGGTCTCCCGGGCGGGCCGGAGATTGCGGACCGGGGTGGGAATGGGACGCTCGTACAGGTCGAAGGTGGCGGAGATGACCTGCCAGAGACCGTTGAGCTTGGAGTCGATGAGGGCGTCCACCCCCTCCCCCACGTGGCACTCCACGCAGGCCACCCGGGCGTGGGGAGAGACCTGGTAGACGCTCCACTCGGGGTTCATGACCGAGTGGCAGGCCGTGCCGCAGAAGCGGGAGGTATCCATGAAGTGGAGGGTCCGGGCCCCGCCCACGCCCAGGAAGAGGAGGTTGCCCAGGGTCAGGGCGCCCACGATGGCCACCAGGCGGGAGCCGGTGATCCGGGGAGACACCAGGTCGGAAGTAAACCGCTCCTCCAGGAGCTCCCGGGTGGACCGGCCCGTCTGACGGCGGTAGCGCACCCAGCCCAGGGGGATGAGAAGCAGGCCCAGAATGAACAGAGCCGGCAAGGCCATGTAGGTGATGAGCCCCACGTAGGCGTTCGTCACGGCCCCGGCCAGCCGCAGCAGCTCCATGAAGACGAAGAGGACGAAGGCCGTGGTGGTGAGGACGATCCCCGCCGCTCCCAGCCAGTTCGTGGCCAGACCCCGGAGGAAGTGCCGGATGTAGCGGACGAGCCGAGAGCCCCCGGAGGCCGACTCCGATGCCGAGCCCGACACCCTAGTAGCCCTCTCCTCCCGTGGTGCCGGGCCGGTAGAGATCGTCGAAGATCTCCTGGAGCCGACCGGCCCGGATGTCCCGCTTGATCTCCTCTGTGGGACGCTGCATCCAGGCATGGAAAGGACCGGCCAGGATGGAGTCCAGTGCGGCGTTCACCTCCGGATCCCCGAAGTGACGGGCCGTGGGCACGAACTCGATGTAGAAGTGCTTGCCCACCTCGTAGATGCCGTGCCACCAGGTGTAGTCCGGCCCCATCATGGAGGCGCCGTGCCGGGCCCGGCGTCCCTCGTGGTGCCAGAGCTCCCAGTAGATCCACTCGATCTCGTTGGCGAACTCCGCCGGATGCTGCATGAGATCCTTCCGCCGGACGATCTCCATGATCCGGCCGGCGGGCTCGGCGAACTTCTCGTTGTAGAGCTGCACGACCCCGTCGAACTGCCAGTAGTGGCCGTCCACCCAGTGGGCCCCGTGGCAGTTCGTGCACACGTCCTTCATGTTCGCCCGCTTCCGCTCCCAGTCCTCCTTCATGACCGAGATGGCGGGCCTCAGGGTCCAGGAGATCCGCTGCCCCACGTCGTGGGTCAGCTCCTGGCTCTGGGTGGCGGACATGTGGCAGGTGGCGCAGGTGGGGGCCACGGAGTAGTCCACTCCCACCACCCAGCGGTCGGAGGTGAGGTTCATCTTGTCCGTGTTCGTGTAGTACGTGTTCCCGTGCTTCGACTCCTCGTACACCTCTTTCTGGGGATGGTCGGGCCCCAGGTGGCATTTGCTGCAGGACTCGGGCTGGCGAGCCTGCCGCTTGGAGAAGGAGTGCCGGGTGTGGCAGGCGTTGCAGGAGCCCTTGCTCCCGTCGGGGTTGATGCGGCCGATCCCGGAGTTGGGCCAGCTCTCCCGGGCCAGGCGGTTGGGGGAGTCGGGATCGATCTGCACGTTCGTGCCGTGGCAGCTCTCGCATCCGGCGATGGCGGCCGGTTCGCCTCCCACGGCGTGGGCCAGGTAGGCGTCGGCGGACTCCAGGATCTGCCCGGCGTTGGCATGATAGGACGCCTCCACCTGGGCCGTCTCCTCCTCGTGGCACTCTCCGCAGTCCCGGGGCGTGACCAGGGTGGCGATGCGGGCCCCCTCGTGCATGAAGGCGTCCGGCTCGCCCCGCTCCGCCTGGTGGCAGTCCAGGCAGGTGACGTCGTGCCGGGCATGCTCCGAGTCGAGCCACTGACCGTAGAGGCCCGGGCTCTTCTCCTTGTGGCAGGTGAGGCAGCGGCCGGCCTGAGTGGATTGCTGGGTCTGCTCCAGCGAGGGGGCCGGATCCGGCGAAAGGACCGATGGGCCGGGGTTCTCCCCTTGACCGGAGGGCGTGCCTGACACCCCTGACACCAGGGCGAGTAGGAGGGGAAGGACCAGGAAGGGATGGCTACGAAGCATCTCGGTATCCTCGCATTCGGTTGAGCTTCCGGACGGTGATCGGAGTCCCATCCGTCACCCCAAACATGAGCGTCACCCCTGCAGCAGCAGGATGAGCGTGAGACCGTTGGCCCCCACCAGCGTCCAGCCCACCCGCTTCAGATGTCTGGGGT
Organism: uncultured Gemmatimonadaceae bacterium; assembly: GCA_964652625.1. Classification (GTDB taxonomy): domain Bacteria; phylum Gemmatimonadota; class Gemmatimonadetes; order Longimicrobiales; family Gaopeijiaceae; genus CAZZEL01. Next base: position 1,004 of record CAZZEL010000083.1, on the reverse strand, counting down.
GAACCCGGGTCACCGAAAGAGCCAGAACAGCCACCGCCGGCGGCAGAAGGGCCGCAGCAGCCGGGGGCAGGTACCGCCAGGCTTCCTCCAAGCCCAACGTCTGGAGGACCGGCCGCCCCTGTCCAAGGGCCAACCAGCCTGCCACCAACACCACCACCCCTGCCGACACCGGGGACACGAATCGGGTCCACCGGTAGGGCCCCCTCTCCTTCAGACGGGCCTTGATAGCGTGGACTTCCAGGGTCGCCAACAGAAAGGACAGCCACCACACGCCGGCGGCCATGAGAGCCCGGACCGGCTGCCCGTCGGAAGCCGCCGCCAGGGGAAGAACCAGGGTGCTGAAGGCCGTCAGGACCAGAATCTCTCCGGAAAGGCTCTTCTGCCTCCCGGCCCGGACCGCGGGCAGGAGAAGAAGGCCGGCGGCGGCGGGAAGGAAGATCTCGGGCCAGACGGCCGGCCAGCCCAGGAGCAGCCCCAGGGCTCCCAGGACGGAGCCCGCCGCAAGGAGGAGACCGGCCCGTTTCCGGGCCCGTTCTCCTTCCCGGTCCAACAACCGGGGTCCCCGCACCCCCAGGAGGATGGCCACGGGCTCGTTGGCCAGGAAGAAGCTCACCACCGCCCCTGCCAGGAGGAGGGCGGCGGGGGACGGCCAGGACAGGGTGAGCCCCGTCACCAGGGGAAAGGCGAGCTGGGCGTACGCCCCATGCTCTCTCGGCAACAGCCTCGAGCTCGTGCTCATGTCTCAAGGTATGGACGGGAGAGGGGGAAGGTCCGTGACGGACGTCACACTTGGGGTAGTGGTGTTGGGATCGTCCAAGATGCAGTCACATTGCATCATGGACGGTGCTCAACTCGAGCACGATCGTTCTTCACCGAGTTGGACAGCCGGTCCAGGCGAAGCTCGAGTCGGAGACGCCCACAGCGACATGGAGATCAGGAGGGTCCCGAAGAGGGAAGGAAACGGAAGCTGCGGAGGCCCGAGGGCCTCCTCGCTCGTCTCGCGG
>CAZZEL010000082.1:14295-18504 GCA_964652625.1 uncultured Gemmatimonadaceae bacterium | reverse complement strand
CCTCCCCCCTCACGCCTCCCGGCGGGGTTCCCGGGGCGGGAGGAACCGGCGCTGGAAGACCTTCCAGTCCGATAGGTCCAGCTCGGTGAGGACGCCCAGGGGGAGCTCCCCTTCCTCCGTCACCGCGTCTCCCAATCGGCGTTCCGGCAGACGGTCCAGGAGGTAGTCCCGGATCTCCCGGTACTCCTCCCGGGTCCACTCCTTCGCCGCCGAGCCCAGGAGCCAGCGGGGTACCTCCCGGTCGGGGTGGTGGGGACGGATCCGGTAGATCCAGTTTCTGCCCCCGGTCCCGACTCCCCGCCATCCCGCCTCCGGAACGGTCTCCTGGTTCGTCTCCACCACCGTTCCGTCGAAGGGGGCGGAGACCTGGAGCCCCCGCCCTTCCTTCTGGATGCCCAGGAGAGCTTCCCCTTCCACGATTTCGTCCCCCGGCTCCCTGAGGGTCAGGGTCAGGGGGGCACCCACGAGCCCCAGGAGGAGGGGGTGAAGACCCAGGACCACGTCGCCCTCGTCCAGGAGCCGGGTCCAGGTGAAGGTGCTCTGGAGGAAGAGGCCCCCGGGCATGCCGGCCACGGCCTGGGACTCGGAGACGGAGCTGGGCGGGGGAGGGGGAGGCCGGCTTCGGGCCCGTTCCTCCTCTTCCCGGAACCGCTGGGCCCGCCGGGGACGCTCCACCAGGACGAAGTGCACCAGGAGGGCGATGGTGATGAGGAGGGCGCAAGCGGCCGTGAGCATGGTGTGATTCCCGTCAGCGACCCCCGGCCATTTCCGGGACTCCTGGCGGGCCCGACCGCCCCGCAATGCCCTGTGCCCTGGCCCCATCCTGGCTCGCCGCTGGCTTCTGGCTTGTCGCCGCCTCCTGACCGCCGGTCGCTTCCTGACTGCCCGCCGCCTCCCCGTCGATCTCCTCCAGCAGCTCCCGGACCGCGGCCTGGAGCTGGGCGTCCTCCCCGTCGGCCCGGTAATCCGGGCGGGTGGGGATGATGATGTCGGGTACCGCCGGCCCCAACTCCATGTTCTCGTCGGTGGCCTTCACATACCACGCCCGGAACGGTAGCCGAACGTACGAGCCGTCGATGAGCCCGGCCCCGCCGGTGGAGATCACCGCGCCGAAGGTGGGCTCTCCCACCAGGGTGCCCCGGTCCAGGGTCTTGAAGGCGTGGGAGAAGATCTCGGCGTTGGAAAAGGAGTTGGCGTTGCACAGGGCCACGGCGGGACCCGTCCACGCCGCCAGGGGAAGGCGCTCGCCGAAGGGGTAGTAGTCCCGGAACTCCTCGTGCTCATCCAGGGTCGCCGCCGCTCCCCGGGGGATGGTGTAGGCGTGCTGCCGGACCATGAGGACGGCCATCATGTAGTCCGTGGTCCAGCCGCCTCCGTTGAAGCGAACGTCCACCACCAGGCCCTGCTTGCCCTCTCCGGCGGCCACCAGCTCCCGCTCGAAGCGCTCGAAGGAGGGCCAGTTCATCCCCTGGATGTGGATGTAGCCCACCCGGCCTTCGGAGTACGTCTCGGTCAGGTCCTTGCGGTCCTGGACCCACTCCTCGTAGAGCTGGCCCCGGACGCTGCCCGTGGGACGGATCACCACTTCCCGGGTGGCTCCCCCCGGACTCTCCACCGTGAGGAGGGTCTGCTCCCCGGCCCGGTCCGTGAGGTGGCGATAGACGTTCTCGTCGGCCCGCACCGCTTCACCGTCCACAGACACGATGACGTCCCCGACCTCCAGCCTGCTCACCTCCCGGTCCGCCGGGGAGCCGGGGATCACCCGCTCCACCCGCACGCCTCCGGACACCGGATCCACCTCCACGCCCAGCAGACCCGTCTGCTCACGCTGGGTCTCCTCCGGCGTGGGGCCCCGGAACCCCAGGTGGGAGGCGTTCAGCTCTCCCAGCATCCAGTTGAAGACGTCCTGGAAATCCTGGGCTGTGGAGGCCTCCAGGGCCCAGGGCCGGTAGTGCTCACGGAGCTCGTCCCAGTCCTGGCCGTGGAAATCCGGGTCGTAGAAGCCCTCGTTCAGAACCCGCCAGGCCTCGTCGAACATCTGGGCCCGCTCCCGGTCGTGGTGGATGACCATCCGGGCGCTGAAGCCCAGGGTCTGAAGACTTCCCCCCTCGGTCTGGATCCGGGCCAGGCGTCCGCCGGGCCGGAGCATGTACAGGTGGCTTCCCTCCGGCCCCAGCCTCACGCCGTAGAGAGACTGTCCGCCCTGGGTCAGGGCCGTCAGGCCGGAGCCGTCCCACTGGATGCTGTGCAGGTCCTGGTCCGCGTCGAAGCTCTGCCGGCCGGAGCGGTTGTTCACGAAGAAGAATGTCTCGCCGTCCGGGCTGATGGCCAGGTCCGACTCGTTGCCCGGCAGGGCCGTGACCTGCTCCAGGCGCTTCCAGATCCCCTCCCGGTCGATCCGGACGGTTACCGGCTCCGCCGCGCCGGTATCCGGCTCCTGGCGGGGGGCCTGGGGCTCCACCTCCTCCATCTCTTCCCAGTCTCGCTGGGTCCGCTCCCAGTCCTCCTCCCGGAGCCAGGCGAACCAGAGGTCTCCGTCTCCGTTGTTACGCAGGGAGACGAAGCCCAGCTTCGAGCCGTCGGGGCTCCACACCGGGTCCGTGTCCTGCTTGGGGTGCTTGCTCACGTTCACCGGCACGGAGGAGCCGTCGGCGGGGTGGATGTAGATCTCGGCGTTGAACCGGAGGTCCTGCAGGCTGTAGGCCAGCCACCGACTGTCCGGGCTCCAGGCCACACCCGAGGGGGTAGCCCATCCGTTCTGCAGGGTCCGCTGGTTCGTGAGCCGACCCTCGTCCACGTTCGCCACCACCAGGCGCCCCCGGCCCTGGAGGTAGGCCACCTGGGTCCGATCCGGAGAGACCACGGGCCCGTGCTCCTCCTCCGGGCTGTCGGTGAGGCGGACCACCTCCCGCTTCAGGGTCCGGAAGAGGTCCGGCTCCTGGGGATCGGCGGAGCGGAGGAGGTAGAGGTCGTAGTTGCCGTTCCGGTCCGTGGAGAAGAGGATCTCCTCCTGGCTGAGCCAGGCCACGTCCCGGTCCCGGTAGGGATGGTCGGTGAGGCGCACGGCCCGGCCGGCGGCGTCGCCGTCCTCGTCGTTCCTCCGGAGGAAGATCTCCCCCCGGACCACGAACGCCACGTAGTCCCCCTCCGGCGACACGGCGAACTCCGAGGCGTCGGCGTTGAAGGTCCGACGCTCCACCGGATCGAACCGCTCCGCCTCCGGGACCCGGATCTCCAGCACCCGGGGCGAGGCGCCGGGCTCCAGGACGTAGAGATCCGTCTGGTGCTCCAGGACCAGGGTGGATCCGTCGGCGTCCACGCCGAAGGTCCGGACGCCGTCGCCCCGGAACCGGGTGAGCTGCTCCGGCTCGGAGGCGGCCTCCCCGCTTTCGGCGATGGGCAGCCGGTACAGGTTGTAGCTCCCGTCGGCCTCGCTCACGTAGAAGAGGCTCCGGTCTCCGCCCCACAGGGGCCGGACGTCGTTGCCGGCGAAAGAGGTGATCTCGGTGTAGCTGCCCTCCCGGGTGTCGTGGATCCATATCTCCCGGGCAGCCGGGCCCCGGTACCGGCGCCGCTCCGGCCCGTTGGATCCGTAGGTGAAGGCCACGAACCGGCCGTCGGGAGACATGCTGGGATCGGAGCCCAGGGCGTCCAGGAGCCGGTCCGGAGTGCCTCCGGCCACGGGCACGGTGTAGATCTCTCCCTCCCATTCCACCTGCCGATAGGTCCGACCCGTCTGAAAGAGGAGCCGGCCGTCCGGGGTCCAGTCCCCCAGGCCGTCGGCCGCCGAGTGGACCGTGAGTCGGCGCTGGCCCGTGCCGTCGGCCCGCATGACGAAGAGGTCCCCGGAGCCGAAGCGGTTGCTCTCGAAGGCGATGTGGGTGCCGTCGGGGCTCCAGCGGGGGTTGGCCTCGTAGGCCTCGTGGATGGTCAGGCGCCGGGCGGTGCCCCCCTCCACGGGGACGGTCCAGATGTCTCCCTGGAAGGAGAAGGCCACCGTGGCGCCGTCGGGGCTCACGTCCGGGTGCCGGGCGAAGGGACCCGTGTCCTGGGCGGCCAGGGGCGAGGCCGGCGCCGCCAGTCCCAGGGTGAGGGCCAGGGCCGTGGCCGCCAGGCTCCGGAGAGTCAATCGCCGGACGGCGGGGGCCGACAGGGGACGGACGGCGCAGGGCAACGAGCGGCGGACGGCCGGGGCCGACATGGGACGGA
>CAZZEL010000082.1:12284-14195 GCA_964652625.1 uncultured Gemmatimonadaceae bacterium | reverse complement strand
GGGACGGACGGCGCAGGGCAACGAGCGGCGGACGGCAAAGGGTACCAGGCGCCGGACGGCCCGGGCCCAGAGCGCTCGGAAAACGGTGGGCAGCAGGGAGCAGAGGGCGTCGGCAGAGAGGGGTGTGGGCATGGTGAGGCTTCCGGGGTTCTCCGTTGGGTTCCAGGGGCTCCCGCTCAGAGTACCGCCCAAGAAGGGAAAATTTCAACTTCGGGCCGGGGGCGGCATGGCCCGGAGAGGGCCCCCCGGCTCACACCACGTTCCTCTCCAACAGCAGCTCCCCTGCGGCCAGGCGCTGGAAGCCCATGCGGCTCAGGTCCGCGGAGCGTCAAGGCAGATCGCTGCTCTCCAAACGTCTTCCGCGAATGATGTTGTAGCCCACGGTGTAACACAGTTCGCTGGTGGGGATGAACCGGATCGTCACCTGGTTCCGGGTCGTGGTGCGACGAACGGTTCGGGTCGTTGCCCAGCCCTGGGACAGATCGTTGCGGTGGCAGAAGTCGAGCAACGCATCAAGGTCGCCCGGACGACGTACGAATCGATCGGACCACTTCACCTCGACAGCCCAGACGGGCCTCTGAGCCGCGTTCAGGCGAACGAGGTCGACTTCCCCCTTCTTCCACCTGCTGTAGAAGAGATCGGCGGCTTCGTCATGGAAGTACTGGGAGAGGACTGCGGTCTCCGCCAGGGCTTCCACCTCCGGCGCATCGGCTCCCACCGGAGCGAAAAGAGCAGCCCGCATCGAAGGATTGGTAAGATAGACCTTGAAGGATCGCGCTCGACGGAAACGCCGAGCCGATTCATCAACTCTGTGGACAACCCGGATGAGGAAGGCGGCTTCCAGGTACTCGATGTACCTCTTGATGGTGTTCTTCGCGACGCCGGAGTTGGAGGACAGATCCTGTAACGACAGCTCGTTGGCCGTGTTGAAGGCCAGGGTGGTGAAGAGCTTGTTCAACTCCTGGACATCGCTGATCCCGTATAGACTCGGGAGATCCCTGAGGAGGACCTTGTCTATGATATCGCCTTTGATGAACCGAGCCGGATTTGCTTGGATGGTCTCGGAAAAGACGACTTCTGGATAGCCGCCGAAGTTCAGGAAATGCAGGAAGTGGTCGTTCAAGGCAGGAAGATCCCTGGCCTCGAAGAGTGACCTTCCGTCTCGTTCCACTCCTCTCAGCAGTTCTTCCTGGTCGATCAACTCCATGTACTCGTAGAAGGTCAGGGGAGGGAGAAGGAAGTCCGTGAATCTGCCGGCGCCTGACTCGTGACTCTTCAGGCTGAGAGCTGCGGCGGCTGAACCGGAGACCGTGATTCGGAGATCCCGTTCCTGGTCCACGAGGGCTTTCAGATGTACCTCCCAGTCCTTCTGATACTGGACCTCGTCGAAGAAGACGTAGGCTGTCGTGGTCCGGTCAGCACCGGAGGCCTCCCGGTACAACTCGACCAGATCCTCGAGTCCAAGGTCATTGTAGAGGGGATGATCTACCGAAACGTAGGCGATTTGCCTGGGCGCCACCCCTTCGGCCAGAAGCCTCTGGACCGCATGGTGGATCAGGACCGTCTTGCCCACACGCCTCGGCCCCATGAGGACGATGGCACGTCGAACGCTGAGTTCGGTGACCAGCGGAAAGAAGAGGTCGAAGTAGGCGCGAGGGGTGAGAGCCTCCAGTTCCCATCCGATTCCCTCTCCCCGCCACCAGGGGTTCTCCGTCCGCATGCGAGCCTGGAGCTGCTCCTTCGAGATCTCTCGCACCCATGCCCCCATCTAAGGTCAGCAGACTGATCGTAAAACAGGTTACCATGCCAGGACACTAGAGTCAATGATCTGACGCTAGTTCGATATCCGGCTCCAAGTCGTTGATTCACAACGAGGAAGGCGTGCCCGTTAAGCCCCCCGGCTCACACCAC
>CAZZEL010000082.1:0-12184 GCA_964652625.1 uncultured Gemmatimonadaceae bacterium | reverse complement strand
AGCCCGTGTCCGGAGAATCCGTTGGCCAGGTAGACGTTGGGAACGTCCGGGTGCGGACCCAGGATGGCGTTGTGGTCCACGGTGTTCACGGCGTAGTGGCCGGCCCAGGAGAAGCCCAGGCGGATGGCCTGGAAGGCGGGCACCCGGTGGGCCAGGACGGGCCAGATGGTGTCATGGAAGAGCCCGTAGTCCATCTCCAGGTCCGTGGTCTCGGCGTCCTCGGCCTCCGGCGGGGAGACGCCGCAGAGGAACTCCGGGCCTTCGGGCCGGAAGTAGACGCCGGAGGGGTCCACGGTGAGAGGCACCCCTTCCACCGGCTCCTGGCAGCGGAACCGGTAGACGAACCGCTTCCTGGACTCCACGGGCAGATCCAGGATCCCGGCCATCCGGGCCACGTCCCGGGCCCGGGGCCCGGCGGCGTTCACCACGGCCCCCACCGGCGCGGGACCGAGCCTCTCCAGGAGGGCGAAGGAGACGCGGCCCGTCGCCACCCCCAGGCCCACCACCCGGTCGTCCAGGAAGGTGACCCCCTGGTCCCGGGCCTTGGCCCGGAAGGCCCGAAGGAGGCTGTAGGGATCCAGCCAGCCTTCCCCCTCCAGGCCCAGGGCTCCGGCGGCCAGGTCGTCGGTGTGGAGCCAGGGGAAGCGCTCCCCCAGCTCCTGGGCCTCCAGCAGGCACACCCGGGCCCCCAGCTCCACCTGAAGACGATGGTTCTCCCGGAGGATCTCCCCACCCTCCGGGGTGGCCAGGAAGAGGTAGCCCGCTTCCACGAAGCCCAGCTCCGGCCTCTCTCCGTCCACGGCCAGCAGCTCCGGGGCCTGGCGGAGGAAATCGGCCGAGGCCTGGGCGATGCGGATGTTCTCCGGGGTGGAGAACTGCTGGCGGATGCCTCCCACGGAGAGGGTGGTGGAGGCCCGGGCGTAGGTGGGATCCTCCTCCACCACGGCGATGCGCAGGTCCCGGCCCTCCTCTCGGGCCGACAGGAAGTAGGCCGTGGAGCAACCCACCACGCCACCTCCTACGATGAGAATGTCGAAGGGGTCGGCAATCACGGGCATGACGGATCGGGGGTTGATCGGTGCTCTGGGAGAGGCCGGCGGCCCGGGGGGACCGGCCTTCCCGCGTGATCAGGGATCGCTGCCGGTGCTACGAGGAACCCGCAGATCCCGGTAGAGTTCCACCCCGCCCCAGAGGAGGCAGACTCCCGCCAGGAGACGCTGGAAGAGGAGGACCCCGGCGTAGCCCGTGTGGTCGATGACGGCCAGGACCAGAGCGCTCACCAGGAGGGCCCCCGCGAGAATCCTGCGTCCCACCGGGTTCACGCCCCAGGGCAGCCGCCGGGCCCAGCGGAGGCCCACCCACACCCCCACCCATCCCAGGGCCCAGCCGGCCATGACGTCCGCAGGCCAATGCACCCCCACGGCCATCCGGGAGATGGCCACCAGGGCCGTGGGGACCAGGAGGAGGAGGGAGAGCCAGCGCCGGGGGGTGGACAGGGCCCAGACCCCGGTCCAGAGGGCGAAGGTGGTGGCATGGCCCGAGGGAAAGGCCCTGGAGCGATGCCCGGGGCCGATGACGGTGACCAGCTCCTCCGGGAGCACGGCCAGAGGCCGGGGCAGGGTGAGCCAGCCCTTGAAGGCATGGAGAATGGCCACGGCCACCACCGCGCCCAGGAGCCCGCCCCAGACCCGCTCCGGGTGCTTCCGGACCCAGGGCAGGAGGAGGACGGCGGTGACCAGCCCGTCTCCCAGGAGGGTCGTGTGGGCCCAGAAGCCCGGGCCCGTGATCTCCGAAAGGCCGTTGAACCAGAGGAACACGGGCCGGTTCCAGCCCGCCAGCTCCACCGCCGCCACCAGGAGGAGGAGCAGGCCCGGGACGCCCCAGACGATCCACGCCGGGGCCCGGACGTAGCCGGTCCGGAGGTAGTCGGCCCGGCCGTCACCACTCCGGGCGTAGCCGGCGTCCTCTCCAGCTTCACTCACCTTCCCTCACCTTCCCTCAACCAGAGTCACTCTCCTTCACCCTCCTCCCCTTCCTCCAGGGCCCGGGCCAGGACGACGCCGCCCTTCTGGAAGAGGACCTCCGTGGGCTGCTCCAGGCCGTCCAGCCGGGTCACCCGGGTGAAGACCACCTCTCCGGGCTCCGGCTTCCTCAGGGGGGTGATCCGGTCGTAGTAGACGGCGAAGCTGGGCATGTCCAGACGCCACATGACCACGTCCCACCCCTCCTCCCGGGCCAGGTGGGCCGCCTCCTTCGTGGGGCCCTGCTGGATCTGCCCGTACGTGGGGAAGACCGCCAGGCCCACCACCGCCGCCACCACCACGCCGGACCGGACCAGGCGCTCCCAGGGCGCCAGGTCCCGGACCAGGAGCAGGGCCACCACCGTGGCCAGTCCCAGTCCCGTCCAGAGCCGGTATCCCCAGCCGAAGGCCTCCGGGGCCACGGAGAGGATGGCCAGGGTGTAGTCGTCATCCACCATGGGCCGGGCCAGTTGCCACAGCTCCGGGAGGAAGAACAGCAACGCCGTGAGGAAGAGGGCCGGCAGGAGGGTCAGGAAGCGGTTCCTCGCCGCCTCCCGGTAGCGGGCCATGAGGAGGAACAGGGGGGTGGCCCCGTACAGGATGTAGTGGGGCAGTTGGGTGCTGGAGAGGGAGAAGAAGACGAAGACGAAGGCGAACCAGAGCCAGAGGAAGAGCTCCAGGTCGTCCTTCAGGCCCTGACGCACCTTCCCCAGGGTCTTCAGGAAGAGGCTCGTGTGGGGCAGGAGCACCACCAGGATGAACCCCGCGAAGTAGTAGAGGGCGCCCCCGTGGCCCTGCATGGTGTCGGCGAACCGGTTCAGGTTGTGCCGGAGGAAGAACCCGTCGATGAACGCCTGGCCGTCCCGGGCGTAGACGGCAGCGTACCAGGGCCCGGAGACGCCGAAGAAGATGAGCCAGCCCACGGGGCTGAAGATGGCCTTCAGGTAGCGGCCCAGTTGTCCCCGGACCAGGGCCAGCAGGAAGGCCGCTGCCAGGGGGATGGCCACGGCCACCGGGCCCTTGGTGAGGAACCCCAGGCTGGACCAGAGGAAGACCCGGTAGAGGGGGCCCCGCCGGTCCTCCTTCCAGAAGCGGAAGAGGTCCACCAGAGTGAGGGTCAGGAAGAGGTTCAGGAGGGCGTCGGCCGTGGCCGCCCGGCCGATGACCATGACCCACAGGCAGGTTGCGGTGAGGGTGCCCGCCACCCACCCCTCCGTCTCTCCCCACCTGCGCCGGGCGAAGCCCCAGATGATGAGGACCCAGAGGGTGGCCGCCAGGGCCGAGTGCAGGCGAAGCCCCCACTCGTTCCAGCCCAGCAGGCCCACGCCCACGGCCTGAACCCAGTAGGTGAGGATGGGTTTGTCGTAGCGGGGCTCCCCGTTCAGGGTGGTGGAGATGTAGCTGTCGTTCTCCAGCATCTCCCGGGTGGCCTCGCTGAAGGCCCCCTCGTCCCGGTCGAAGAGGGGGGCGCTGCCCAGGTTGATCCAGAAGGCCAGGATGATGGGGACGGCCATGAGGAGCAGGTGCGCCCGGCCCCGGGAGCCCAGGGGAGGGGACCAGCCCCGGTCCACCATGCCCGTGGAGGGGGTGGCTCCGGTGCCGCCGACGGTCTCGGTGCGGTGGTCAGTCCCGGGGTCCCGTTCGGCGCCGCCGGCGGTCTCGGGGCGGCCGGCAGTCCCGGGGTCCCGTTCGGCGCCGCCTCCATTGAGGCCGTCGTTCCGAGGGCGATCGTCACTCACCGCTCCTCCTCCGAGCCTTCGCCGTGGTCTCCGTCCACCTCCGCCGGCTGCTTCTCTGGCCCTTCGCCGCGGCCCTCACCGACGCCTTGCGGCTCCTTCCAGACCTCCCCGTCGCCCCGCTGGTGCCGGATCACGTAGGGCTTCACCCGGGGCGACTCGAAGTACGTGCGGGTGAGGAGCTCCGCCACCACCCCCGTGGTGATGAACTGCAGGGAGGCGATGACCAAAACCACCCCCACCAGGAGGAGGGGCCGGGTGCCGATGTCCTCTCCCAGGCCGAACTTCACCCAGGCCAGGTAGGCCAGGATCACCCCACCCACGCCGCCCATGGCCAGGCCCAGGGAGCCGAAGAAGTGCCCCGGCCGGGTCCAGTAGCGCATGAAGAAGTGCACGGAGAGGAGGTCCAGGAGGACCCGGAAGGTGCGGCCCAGGCCGTACTTGGAGCGCCCCGCCACCCGGGGCCGGTGGTTCACCACCTCCTCGGCGATGCGCCCCGGGGCCGTGTGGGCGGCGAGCCAGGCCGGGATGAACCGATGCATCTCGCCGTAGAGCTTCACCGCCTCCAGCACCGCGCCCCGGTAGACCTTCAGGCTGCAGCCGTAGTCGTGGATCCTCACCCCGGTGACGTGGCCGATGAGGCGGTTGGCCAGGAAGGAGGGGAAGCGCCGGAGGATGAAGCCGTCCCGGCGGGTCTTGCGCCAGCCCACCACCAGGTCCAGGTCTTCGGCCAGGAGCCGCCGGGCCAGGTGGACGATGTCCGCCGGATCGTTCTGCCGGTCCCCGTCCAGGGTGGCCACCAGGGTGCCGGAGGCGGCGTCCATCCCGGCCTGGGTGGCCGCCGTCTGACCGAAGTTCCTCCGCAGCGCCACCACGGAGACGTGTTCCCCGTGCCGCCCCCGGGCCGCCTCCATCTCACGGAGGGTGCCGTCCGTGCTCCCGTCGTCCACCAGGACGGCTTCCCAGGGCCAGGGACAGGAGGCCAGGGCATGGTGGAGCTCCTCCAGGAGGGGCCCCACGTTGGCTTCTTCGTTGTAGAACGGGACGACCACGGAGAGGGTGGTGGCGCCCTCTCCCGGGCCGTCATCCTGGGCGGAAGCGTGAGTCATGCAGCCAAGATACAAGAATGGGGAACGGTTCTCACCCGGCCGGATCCCGGTTCCTGCGGCGCCGGACGTCTCTCAGCCAGACAGAGCGAGTCTCGCCGGCCCCGACCCGGTGTGCCAGGCCATCGGCGTCTGTCACTCCACCCACCGCTCCAGCCAGGCCAGGACCGTCTCGTGCCACAGGAGCCCGTTGGCGGGACTCAGCACCCAGTGGTTCTCGTCGGGGAAGAAGAGGAGTTGGCTGGGAATGCCCTGACGCTGGAGGGCGGTGAAGGCTCCCAGGCCGTGCTCCAGGCCCACCCGGAAGTCCAGGGCGCCATGGATCACCAGCATGGGGGTGTTCCACTCCTCCACGTGCATGGCCGGGTTGTGCTTCTCGAAGCCCTCCACGCTCTTCCAGTAGGGCCCGCCGTGCTCCCACTCCGGGAACCAGAGCTCCTCGGTGGCGAAGTACATGATCCGCTGGTCGAAGACCCCGTCGTGGTTCACCAGGCACCGGAACCCGTCGGGCCAGTTGCCGGCGATCCAGTTGATCATGTAGCCCCCGTAGGAGGCCCCCAGGGCGCAGGCCCGGTTGCCGTCCATGAAGGGGTAGCGCTCCAGGGCCGCCGCCATCCCCGCCTTCAGGTCCTCCAGGGGCTTGCCCCCCCAGTCGCCGGTAATGGCGTCGGTGAAGGCCTGGCCGTAGCCCGTGGAGCCGTGGAAGTCCACCATGAGGGCCACGTAGCCGGCGGCGGCGTAGATCTGGGGGTTCCAGCGGTAGTGGAAGTTGTTGCTGGAGGAGCCCTGGGGCCCCCCGTGGATGATGAACGCCACGGGATAGCGCCGGTCCGGGTCGAAGTCCGCGGGCTTGACCATCCAGGCGTACACCTCATCCCCAACGGCGCCTTCGAAGGTGAACTGCTCCGGCTCGCCCAGCTTCACGGCGGCCAGACGCTCCCGGTTCACCCGGGTGATGGGCCGGAGATCGGTGCCGTCGGGCCGGGCCGTGTAGAGCTCCACCGGGGAGCGGAAGTGGTCCATGCCGAAGAGAATCCGGTTCCCGGCGAAGGAAGGAGAGCGGATGGTCCCCTCATGGATGAGCTCCTCCACCTCACCCGTGGCTGCGTCCACCCGGAAGAGGGAGTGATTGCCCAGGTTCTGGGCCGTGACCAGGAGGCCGGCGCCGTCCGGGGCGAAGGTCATGGAGCCCACGGACCGGTCCCAGTCCTGGGTCAGGACCCGCTTCTGGCCCCCGGGCCAGTCCTGGAGGACGATGCGGAAGCGGTCCGCTTCGAAGCCGGGCCGCTCCATGGCCAGGTAGGCCAGGGTCCGGCCGTCGGGGCTGAAGACGGGTTGGGTGTCCCAGGCCTCGTTCTCCGCCGTCAGAAGCTCCGGGGGCCCCGAGCCGTCGGCGGGAGCGTGGAAGAGGTCGAAGTCCGTGGACCAGGCCTCCTCCCGGCCCGCGGTCCGGGTGGTGAAGACCACGCCGGTACCGTCGGGGGTGAAGGTGTACTCCTCCGGGCCGCCGAAGGGGACCGAGGGGCAGTCCGCCTCCATCCCGGCCATGAGGTCCACCGGATCCGCCTGGACCGTTCCCGCCGGCGCGTCCTCTTCCAGGGTCAGGACGAAGACGTGGGACCGCCGGCCGTCCTCCCAGGTGTCCCAGTGCCGAACGAAGAGCTGGTCGTAGAGCACACCGGTGGCGGGATCCTCCTCCCGCTCCTCCAGACGGTCAGCCGTACAGGCCAGGGTGGTGCAGTCCGGGAAGACCTCCAGGCTCACGGCCAGGTGGGTCCCCCGGGGGGAGACGGCCATGCTCCCCACGCCCAGGGGCAGGTCCGTGACCTGCCGGGCCTCCCCGCCCTCCATGGGCAGGCGCCAGACCTGGGAGCTTCCGGAGCGGGTGGAAAGGAAGAGCACAGCCGAGCCGTCGGGTGCCCAGCGGGCGTTGAACTCGCTGGCCGGATCCGTGGTCAGGCGCCGGAGCCCGGAGCCGTCGGTGCCCACCATCCAGAGGTCCGAGCGCCGCCGGTTGGCCTCCATGTCCAGGGTGCTCAGGCCGAAGACCACCCACCGGCCGTCGGGGGAGACCCGGGGATCGGAGATCCGCTCCATCTCCCACAGGTCCCGGACGTTGAAGGGTCGGGGTTGTTGGGGGCCTGCATCCGGAGCCGGGGCGGTGGCTGGAGACCGCGGGCCAGACGCTGCCGGGGCCCTGGCCGGAGCGAGCTGCACAGGAGCCGCCGGAGGCGACAACGGCGAAGGGGAGGGGAAGGCGGCCGGCACCGGCGGGGAGAACACAAGCCCGTGGAGGGAGAGAGGAACGAGGAGGAGCAGGGTGCGGAGAATCATCTCGGGGACTCCTGGTCTGAACGTCCTTTCCGGGCCCTCAAGGCCCGTAGCCGGAATCTAGGGTCAGGGTGGAATGGCTGCACGGAGGTTCGTTCTTCCGTTCCTTTTTTCCTTGGGCTCCCCGGCCCGAGCGCCTTACATTGCAGCCAACGCTCACTGAAGGGACCCGGGGGCTCCCCCCTCCCCCGTCCCGCTCATCAGGGAGATGTCCATGGAGAAGTCCGACCTCTGGGATGTGATCCTTCTTCTTGTGGTCCTGGCCTTTGCGGTGGTGATCGTGGAGGAACGGTGGCTGCGGGTGGCCATCGCCTTCGTGCCCTCCCTGCTCCTGGCCCAGAAGGCCCTGTATTCCGGCGGGAAGGCGGAGGAGGAGGCGCTGCCCGAGAGTGGGGACCGGCGGGTGGACGCTCACACCCGAAACGCCGTGGACGAGCTTCTCCGGCACATCCGGGAGTTCTATCTCACGGCCCATCTCATGGGATCGGGGAAGATGGATCCGGACGAGGCCACGGAGAAGGCCAGTGAGCTGGAGAACAAGTTGAACCGTCTCCTGGCCCGGATCACCGACGCCGTCCGGGACCGAAGACCGGTGTGACCCCGGGCGTGAGTCCCTCGAGCGACCCCCTCCTCCCGTCCCATCCCCTGGCCCGCCACATCATCGCCCTGGGGGTCACCCACGTGGTGACCCTCCCGGACAACACTTCGGCCGCTGTGCTGGACGCTCTCTCCGGCCTGGGAGGAGTGCGAGCCGGGGACGGGGATGGCGAGGCCCTGGAGGTGAGGAAACGCCCCTCTGGTCCGGGGGCTGCGGGTGAGAGCCCTTCCCGGGAGATGGGCGCCTCCAGCACAGCCGCAGCAGGCGACACGGGAGAAGAGAAGGGGAATGGACCGCGTCCGGAGGTGATCTTCGCCACCCGGGAGGGGGAGGCCATGGCCCTGGCGTCGGGCCTGTGGCTCGGGGGAGCTCGTCCCGTGGTCCTGATCCAGAACACAGGACTCCTGGAAGCCGGGGACGGCCTCCGGGGCACCGCCTCCCGGATGGGGGCGCCCCTCCTGCTCCTGGTGACCTGCCGGGGGTACGCCCGGACCCGGGCCCGGGGCGTGGAGCTGGGGCGGATGGAGTCGGGGGAGGGGGAACTCGATGCACGGCGAGGGGGGCCGGACCCGGGTACCCTGGACCGCCAGGACCTGGTCCGGCCCGACATGGACTCCGTGGCCCTCATGACCGAGCCCACCCTCCGGGCCTGGGGGATTCCCTACGAGGTCATGAGAGACGAAGAGGATCCCGAGCCTCTGGCCAGGGCCTGGAACCGGGCCTGGGCCCAGGAGCGCCCCGTGGCGGTGCTGCTGGATCTGTGAGGGGGGAGGTGCTGCGGCTTGTTTCTGGGCATCGGAGCCGAGGACGACCGAAGTGGCCCGTTGGGGGGTATGGAACTAACGTCAAAGGGGGATTCCACCAGGACAGGTTGGCATGACGAAAGAACAAATCGAACAAGAGCTGATGAAGCTCCCGGTTGCTGATCGGGCGCGCCTGGCCGAACGACTCATCGCCAGTCTGGACGAGGACGCCGAGCTCGAGGCGGCATGGATCGCAGAGGTCCGGCGTCGAGATGACGAGTTCCAATCCGGTTCCGTCGAGTCGATTCCTCTGGAAGACGCACTCACAACGATTCGGACCCGATTCGGGTGGTGATCCGACTCCATCCCGAGGCCCTGTCCGAGTATTCTGAGGCCGTCGTGTTCTACGAGGGCCGCGCTCCAGGTTTGGGTCAGGATTTCTTCAATGAGGTTCAGCGGGTGCTTCGTCTAATCGAAGAGAACCCGGAGCTCGGCAGTCCATTCGAGGGGCCCTATCGCCGTGCTTATTGCCGCCGGTTTCCGTTCGCAGTGGTCTATCGGGAGGGCCAGGACACTGTATGGGTGCAGGCGATCATGCATCTGCGCCGCCGCCCCGGATACTGGAAGGATCGAAGGTGAACGGGAGACTGTCCGCACCCGAGAGTCAAGAATGATCATCGCCTTCGCTCGGCAGCAGAGACCCAAAGCTGCCGCACCATGCTGACAAAAGACGAGCTCCTTGGGCCCCTGGCCCGGCTTCGCACCGACGAGGTCGTGGTGACGTGCATGAGTGCCACCCGGCCCTGGGGGCGGATCTCCGACCACGACCTGGACTTCGCCTCGGCGGACAGCGCCATGGGCCACACCGCCGACCTGGCCCTGGGGATCGCCCTGGCCCGCCCGGAACGAAAGGTCCTCTGCCTGAACGGGGACGGAAGCATGCTCATGACCCTGGGCACCCTGGCCACCGCCGCGGGGGCCAGGGCCCGCAACTACGTCCTCTTCGTCCTGGAGAACCGGGCCTACGAGATCACCGGGAACCAGCCCACCCCCGGGGCGGGCCTCCTGGACTTCCCGGCCCTGGCCCGGGCCGCCGGCTTCCCCCGGGTCCATGCCTTCCACGAGCCGAAGCCATACGAAGAGGCTCTGCCGGAGATCCTCCAGGTCCCGGGGCCCACCTTCGTGGGCGTGCGCATGGCGCCGGGCTCGGAAGGGCCCATCAGCCGAAGCGAGAGGGAAGAGGCCCGCTACCTCCAGACGTCCCTGGCCGAGTGGTCCCGGACATTCCGCAGAGCGGTGCTGGGGTAGGACGGCTGGTGGCCAACCCGATCCTTGGCATCCAGATCACCGAGCCAGTCGTGCCCAGGTCGTCTGGATAGGGAAAGATGTGAGGAAATCGCTTGGCTGACTGGGACGCAGACTCGCCCAGCACCGCCCGTCAGGACGACAGGCCCAGGTCATAACGATCGAGCCACTCGCCCAGGGTCTCGGCGAAACCGGAGTCGAGGAGTCGGATCGACTCAGCCTTCTCTACCTTCTCCCTGGCCCTCTCGAAGAGGGCAATGGACAGACCCGAGTCATCGTGCCGGGCGCGGTAGAGAATGCCGTCTGGCGAGCTCGGGTGTTCGTGGAAAGCGAGGGACCATTCCCACGCCTTCGGATAGGGCCCATGCACAACCGATGCGTCAGCTCCGTGCGCACGCATGCTTACCCCGTGCATGGTGACGAGTCGAAGTGGAGACGCCACTCGAATCGTGCAGAGGGAGCGTAGATCAAGTTCCGCTTCCGAGAGCTCCCGGATAGAGAGGTCCCGAAGGAGCGTCTCGGCGAAGGCGATGTGGCCGTCCTTCGCCATGTAGCAGACTCCGTAACTCCCATCCGGTGCATCCCATCTCTGACGCCGAGCCGGGTCGGTGTGACGCCCGAAGTGGAATGGGTTGCGGCTCGTCCGGTGAATCCGGTAGAGAACCGTGTTCGCGTGAAGCCGGGTCGTCTTGAGAGATCGGGCATGCAGGTCCGGCGGGGGGCTCGGAGCAGGTCCCGGTGGGGCCGTCTCTCTCATCCCTCCTCCCCGTGGGTCCCCGCGATGCTCCGGGCCTCAGCTTCCATGCCCTTCTCAAGGAGTTGAAGCGCACTTCTTCCACCGAATCGGTGGGAAGGAGCGAGGAGCACGGACAGGCGAGTCCACGGGTCCACATCCTCCGCGAAGGCCCGCAGGAAGGAATCGATTCCCGGAACGAGATCGTACTCCGCGAACTGACAGGCAGGGTAAACCCACTCGCCGTTCGGCATGGGCACCGCGAGAATGGTGCCCCTCTGGCGGCGACCCGTTACAGCCTGGGGCGTTACACCCAGACGCTCGGCGGCTTCGTTCAGGCGGAGGAGACCGCCCGCCTCGTCGATGAGACGTTCCCGGGCGGCGATCCCCCGAATGCGGGCGGGTGCCAGGGGATCCCTGAGTGCGGCCCCGTCCAAGGTGGCCGCCCGCTGCATGGCTACGCTCATTCCGCTGTACGGATCCGCCATGCCGAGAACCTCCACCATGGTGGAGGCGTCAGCGACCCTGGAGAGACGGTCCACGATCTCGTGCAAGCGTTTGGTATACGCGCGCCGCAGACCGCTTTCCGCCGTCGCCTTGCTCATGATGGTCCTCTCGCCTGGGGTTGCTATTATGTTTATGAAAAGATAGATGCTATACTAGCAATGGGCAATGGGATTCAAGACATTGGAGTATCCATCTAATCGGAGGGGGTGCCTCGGGGGCCGCTACGGCGACACGCTCTCCTTGACTCAGGGAACGGAACCCTCACATCTTGCAGGTGTAACTATGGTGACACCCCACTGACCAGGAGCTCAGGAGCTGACATGTCTACACTCTCCAGCACCACGCGGAGCCAGGGGGCGTCGGTTGTGACGACCCTCCCCGCAGAGGTGGTCCGGCGGCTCGGTATTCCCCCGGGCCAGAGGCTGGACTGGATTGAAGATGGTCTGGGCGGGTTCCGGGTGGTCCCTCATTCCGAGGATCTCGGAGCAGCTGTCGAGGCGCATGAGGCAATCATGGCCGAGTACGATGGGGTGTTCCGCAAACTGGCGAAGTGAGCGACGAGTCCGGCATGGAAGAGCCGAACTGGATCATTGAGACTATGGTCTTGACGATCCATGCCCAGCAAGTAGAGCGGTATGGCGGAGCGCACGGGGTTCTTGATCAGAATGTCGTGCGCTCGGCGCTTGCTCGGCCCATCAACCGATGGGCGTATGATGAGGAGGCGGACCTTGCAGACCTGGCCGCTTCCTACTTGGTGGGATTCGTCCGTTCCCAGGGGTTCAACGATGGAAACAAAAGAACAGGCCTCGCTACAGCTCTTGTTTTTCTGCGGTTGGATGGCCGTGTGCTCCATGTTCCAGGCAAGGAGCTATACGCCCTAACAATGCAGGTAGCGAACAACGAGGCAGACGATGAGGTCGTTGCAGCATATCTGAGGTCGCGAATGGAAGTGGCATAGCCCAGCCTCTAAGAAACGGGCTCCAGGCTGCCCCGTTTCTTCCGATTTCCTCCAGCCCGCAGGGCCGGTGAGCGGGCTTCTGAGAAACGGGCTAACCCACGTTTCTTCCCGTAGGGCCCCCGCCCCACGGGCGCGGTGGCGAGGCT
>CAZZEL010000081.1:0-18615 GCA_964652625.1 uncultured Gemmatimonadaceae bacterium | reverse complement strand
CGAAGGCCACCACGTTCTTCAGGAGTGGGGCCGTGGTGCGTTGGACGAACTCGAAGCGGTCCTCCTGCTCCCGCATGGCCTCCAGGATCATCCGGGAGAAGCTGAGACCGAACCAAAGCCACAAGACGATGAGAAGGGTCTTCACCAGAGCCTGGATGTGCGTCGACAGCTCGGGGGTCAGGTCCAGGGGCTGGACCGCCAGGAGAACGCCCAGGAGCACCACCGTGGAGAAGACGGGACGGTGGAGGATCCTGAGGACCTTGTCGTCCAGGTCCGTCTCGGTGAAGGAGACGGCCCGGGCGATGGTCCCGCTGATGACCCGGTCCACCAGGGCAGCCAGGAGGAAGAAGGCCAGAACGATGAGGATGGCCTGCAGGTAGGGATAGGGCTCCAGAAGCTGGAGCCAATCCTGAAGGAAAGTGGGCAGAGCGTCCATCAGGGTTCCTCCGTCTCCAGTTCAGTGGGTCCGGGCCCATCCACGGCCCCGGCGACGGTCTCCCCCAGGATCCGGGTCGTGGCCGTCCCGCCCATGTCCGGTGTGAGGGCGGAGCCGTCCGCCAACACCTTCTCCACGGCCCGCTCCACCGCTCGCGCCGCCTCCACCTCACCCAGGTGCTCCAGCATCATGGCCCCGGACCAGATCTGGCCGATGGGGTTCGCCACTCCCTTGCCGGCGATGTCCGGTGCGGACCCGTGGACGGGCTCGAACATGGAAGGGAACTCCCTCTCCGGATTGATGTTGGCCGATGGGGCGATACCGATGGTGCCGGCCACGGCAGGTCCCAGGTCCGAGAGGATATCCCCGAAGAGGTTGCTCCCCACCACCACGTCGAACCAATCCGGGTGCAGGACGAAGTTGGCCGTGAGAATGTCCACGTGGTACTGGTCCGTGCGCACCTCCGGGTAGTCGTGGGCCAGAGCCCGGAAGCGCTCGTCCCAGTAGGGCATGGTGTGGACGATTCCGTTGGACTTGGTGGCGGAGGTCAGGTGCTTCTTCCGGCGGCTCCGAGCCAGGTCGAAGGCGAAGCGGAGGATCCGGTCCACCCCCTTCCGGGTGAAGACGCTCACCTGCTCCACCCGCTCCGACTCCGTGCCCTCCTCCTGCCGCCCTCCCACCTGGGAGTACTCTCCCTCGCTGTTCTCCCGGACCACCACGAAGTCGATGTCCTCCGGTCCCCGGTCCCGGAGGGGGGTGGGCACCCCGGGCATGAGGCGCACCGGACGCAGGTTCACCCACTGCTTCATGACCCGGCGGATGGGAATCAGAAGTCCCCAGAGGGACACGTGGTCCGGAACCCCGGGGTAGCCCACGGCTCCCAGGAAGATGGCGTCGTGGTTACGGATGGAATCCAGGCCGTCCTCGGGAAGAAAGGCCCCGGTGGTCGTGTATCGGTCGCAGCCCCAGTCCTTCTCATCCCAGGAGAAGGAGAGGTTGAAGCGGGAAGCCGCCGCCTCCAGGACTCGAATCCCTTCCGGGACCACTTCCCTTCCGATCCCGTCTCCGGGGATGACAGCGATGCGATAGTGGCGCATGACATGTAGAATCCCACCCCGGGATCCGATGCGAAAGGGGCCGCATGGAACGGGAGGCGGCCGAAAACGGGCGCCATGAATAGAGGCGCTGTGGATAGGTGACGTGCTGCGTACGGGCTGGACCATGGACGAGGAGACCCGCATGCTCACAGCACCCGGGGTCACGTTCGCCCCGGGCTTCCTCGTCCGGTACGGCGTTGAGCTGGGGGAGGGGGGACCCTTCGCATGGTCCCGGGGATCTACAACAACGGAGACGCAGGCCGGTGCGCGGCCCTGTGCCGCGCCTGGGCCGGAACCGGGGGAGGAACTGCCGGCCAGAGCGGCCAGGACCGAAGGAGGGGCTGCAGACCGCCGCCCAGCCCGAAATCCCAAGGCCCCCGGAGCCTGCGAGTCGGTTCAAGCTTCCCTTGACCTGCCGAACGTGCCGAACCCTGTCGGGCCCTGGAGACGCTCGACCCCCTGGAATTCCCTCACCCCGTGACGAAAGGACGGCAGCTGTGCCCCATCTGACCCTGGAATACACCGCGAACCTGCAGGAGAAGGCCCCTGAACCGGGCCTTCTCGAGAAGATCCACAGCCTTCTGGCCTCCGAGGCCGGCGTCAGAATCGAGAACTGCAAGAGCCGCTGGCGGGAGGTGGAGAACTGGGTAGTGGGCCAGGGTGAGGCCGACGCCGCCTTCGTGCACCTGGATCTCCGGTTCCTGGAGGGCCGGCGGGAAGAGACCGTGGCGGCCGTGGGACGGGGAGCTCTGGCCATCCTGGAAGACCACTTTTCCCCGGCCCCGGGCAAGCTGGAGCTTCAGTTCACCGTGGAGGTGGCCGAAATCCGGCGATCGGCCTACTTCAAGGCTCCCGAGGGCACTCTCTCCCCACCGCCCGGGAAGATGGTCTGAGCTGGGTGCGGGAACCTGCCCATCTCCACCGCCGTCCGCGCTCCACCCGCCAAGGGGCTATTGAACAAAGGTGGAGACGGGCCCGGGTTGGAGCGCCACGGCGACGGAGCCCGACGCCCCCCCATAGGACAGAAGGTCCGAAACGACGGCCCCGGGGCGACTACCCCCCGGGCCGGACCTCCATGGGGTAGTCGGGGAGATCCTCCAGGCACCAGCGGATGAACTCCCGGAGGTCCTTGTTGGCCCCGGCCAGATCCTCCTTCCGGAGGTACATCATGTGGCCGCTCTCGTACCAGGAGAAGCGCATCCGGTCGGCCAACTCGCCCCCCGGCTGCAGGTGGCTCATGGTGTAGATGGCCCCGAAGTAGTCCGTGGCGCTGTCGAAGTAGCCTCCCTGGACCAGCACCTTCAGGTAGGGATTGCCCGTCATGGCCTGTCGCAGAAGCTCTCCCACCGGGGGATCCTGGTCCCGACTCCAGGGACGGACGTCTCCGAAGATGTTGTACTCCAGGTCCGTCTCGTAGCCCAGCTCCTCCCGGAGGTAGATGTTCACGGCGTCGGTGAAGGCCCCGCTCCAGTCCGCCATGGCCGGGTCGTATTCGTAGACTTCCCCGGCAGCATCACGATCGACGCCCAGGTACCGGCTGTCCAGGCGGCCCACCGTGAGACGCTGGTCCCGGAGGAGCTCCTTCCAGAACCTCCGGTTGTCCACCCGGAGATTGGCCGCCAGGACGTAATCCTGGGAGATCCCCAGGAGCCGGCTCATCTCCCGGGCCACTGCGTCCCGCTCCCCGTCTCCGATCCGGTCTCCTTTCACCAGAGCCGACAGGTAGTCTCCCATGGCGAAGGCCTCGGCCTGATCCAGGACCTCCCGGAGGGGCCGGCTCTGCAGGTCCCGGGGGAGTTGCTCGTGATACCAGGCGATGGCCGTGAGCTGGGGGAGGCTGGTGGCATAGGAGACGTCCGTCCCCTTCTCCACCCCCAGCCCGGTCATGGAGACCAGGATCACACCGTTCAGGTAGATGTCATGGGCCTGGGCAAGATGTCCGGCCAGGCCCGAGGCCCGATGGGTACCGTAGCTCTCTCCGATAACGAACTTCGGCGACCCCCATCGGTCCTTCCGGGTGAGGTAGAGTCGGATGAACTCGGCCACCGACGCGATGTCCGGTTCGGAGCCGTGGTACATGTGCGGATCCGCCTCGGGGTTCGCCATCCGGCTGAACCCCGTGGCAACGGGGTCGATGTAGACGATGTCCGCCACGTCCAGGATGGAGTGGGGGTTGTCCTCCAGGCTTCCCGGGGGACGGAGGGCGAAGCCTTCGTCGTCGTAGACCACCCGGCGGGGCCCCGTATACCCCATGTGCATCCACACCGAAGACGAACCGGGGCCACCGTTGAAGGAAAACACCAGGGGCCGGGATGAGCGGTCCTCCACCCCCTGCCGGAGGTACTCCACGTAGAACACCCGGGCCATGGTCGTCCCCCCCTCCCGAAGGGGAAGGGTTCCGGCCTCGGCCGTGTAGCGCACGGTCTCTCCCCGGATGGTCACCGAGTGATCGGTCACCACCGCTTCTTCCGGCAAGAGGTGGGCTTCCAGGGCGACCTCCAGCTCCCCTCCCGTCTGTTGGGCCAGGGCGGGATCGGGTCCGGGAGTCAGGACACACAGGATCAGGAGAAGCAACAGGGAAGTGCGGATGGGGTTGGGTGAGGGCAGGGTCATGGTCTACCTTCCACGGGTTGGAGTGGACGGAACCGGATCCCTGGACGGTACACTCCCGGGATTCCTCCGGCAATCGCCCCGCGGGACGCACGGAGGGCCAATGGCTCACGACCAGGACCCCGTCATCCAACCGGAGACCCATCAGGCCTTCCGGGATCACTTCGGGGACCCCCCGGCCAGGCACCTGTCCCGGGCTCCGGGCCGGGTGAACCTCATAGGGGAGCACACGGACTACAACGGCCTACCCGTCTTCCCCATGGCCCTCCGCCGTGAGGTTCGTGTCCTTTTCCGGCCCCGTTCCGATGGCCGGATGCGCGTGGTGAACGCAGACCGGGCCTTCGCCGACGAAGCCTTCACCCTCTCCCGGGACATTCCCCCGGGCCCGCCGGGCTCCTGGGGCAACTACCTCCGGGCCCCCTGCCAGGCCCTGGTCCGCCGCTCCGGGGACCTCCGGGGCGTGGATGCCTACGTGAGCTCCACCCTCCCCGTGGCCTCCGGCCTTTCCTCCTCCTCCGCCCTGGTCATCGCCCTGGCCCGGGCCCTCATGCACGCCAACGGCCTGGAGCTTCCCACCCTGGAGCTGGCCGAGATCATGGCCCGGGCCGAGCAGTACACCGGAACCCGGGGGGGTGGTATGGACCAGGCCATTTCCCTTGGAGCCCGAGAGGGCCACGCCAGTCGCATCGAGTTCGATCCCCTGCAACTACACGAGAGCCGGGTGCCCGGCGATTGGCGATTCGTGGTGGCCCACACCCTCCTTCGGGCCGAGAAGTCCGGAGCCAGCCAGGCCGCTTACAACCGCCGGAGGCAGGAGTGTGAGGAGGCCCTTGAGGCCATGCGAGGCGTGCTGGCCCGGGAGAGCGAAGGGGAAGGGGGCCACACATCCATCAGCTCCTACAGCAACCTTCTTACCCGTATCCCTGTGGGGGACCTGGTGGATCTGGCGTCCCGGCACCTTCCCGGGGTCCTTTTCCGCCGCTTCCGCCACGTGGTCCGGGAGCCCCTGAGGGTCTATGAAGCCGAAGAGGCCATGCGGAGGGGGGACCTCCTCACCTTCGGACTCCTCATGGATGCCTCCCACGAGAGTCTCCGGGAGGACTACCAGGTCAGCTCCCCGGAGCTGGACCGTCTCGTGGACCTGGCCCGCCGAGGGGGTGCAGCCGGAGCCCGCCTCACCGGAGCCGGCTTCGGGGGATGCGCGGTGGCCCTCACCGACCGCCGACACCTGGACCAGGTGTTGGGAACCCTGGAGGACCGCTACTTCCGAAACAGGCTCCGGGAAGGGGACAGGCTCCACGACGTTCTCTTCGTAGCCGAGCCCGGCGGCGGCGCCTCAGTCCAGGAGATTTGAGGGCGTCAGGCCTCCCCACCGGCTGGCCGCTGGGCTCGTGGCTCCCGAGGCTCACCCCCTAGTCCATCAGCCTCCTACAGCCCCACCCGGGGCAGCACCCTGAAGATCCCCAGCCCGGCCACGGCGGCCAGCCCCAGACACGCCAGGCCCGGCAGAGGATTGCCGTAGAGAAGGAACCCCGTGCCGAAAAGCGCCCCGTAGACGGTGGCGACTCCCAGGAACCACCCCAGGAACCCCGCCGCCACCCCTCCCGGCGGGGGACCCGGATCCTCCGGTCCCAGCTCCAGGACCCTCCGCCACCCCTTCCCGAAGGGCCGGATCTGCCGGTAGAAGCTCCGGAGGGTCTCCAGGGCGGCGGGAGGGGTGAGGAGGGTCACGGTCAGCCAGCCTACCGTGGTCATGGCCACTCCTACCACGAGCTGCAGAGAGGGAACCAGGGGCTCCAGCCCCAGAGCCCCGTGGACGAACTGGAAGTACACGGCCACCAGAAGCGACACCACCATGGCAGCCACCTCACTCCAGGCATTCACCCGCCACCAGAACCAGCGGAGGAGGAATACCAGGCCCGTCCCGGCCCCGATCTGCAGGAGGATCTGGAAGGCCTGGAGGGCGTTCTCCAGCCACAGGGACACGATCCCCGCCAGAATGATGAGCCCCACGGTGGTGGCCCGGCCCACCCGGACGTAGTGCCGCTCCTCCCGGCCATGGGCGATGAAGCGACGGTAGAAGTCATCCACCACGTAGGAGGCGCCCCAGTTCAGGTGGGTACTGATGGTGGACATGTAGGCTGCCGCCAGGGAGGCCACTACCAGACCCAGGAGCCCGTGGGGGAGAAAAACGAGCATGGCCGGGTAGGCCAGGTCGTGCCTCAGGATGGAGGGATCCAGGTGGGGAAAGGCCGCCTGGATGGAGTCCAGAGTGGGGTAGACCAGGAGAGAGGCCAATCCCACCAGGAGCCAGGGCCAGGGCCGAAGGGCGTAGTGGGCGATGTTGAACCAGAGGGTGGCACCCATGGCCTCCTTCTCGTCCCGGGCTGCCAGCATGCGCTGGGCCACATACCCGCCCCCTCCCGGCTCCGCTCCGGGATACCAGGTGCTCCACCACTGGACCGCCACCGGGACGATGAACACGGCCGCCGCCGTCCTCCAGTCTCCGAAATCCGGCAGGAAGGAGAGCTTCCCCTGGATCTCGGGGTGGGTCATGAGACCCGTGAGCCCTCCCACTTCCGGCTGGACCAGAGCGTAGTAGGCTGCCGCCACCGATCCCACCATGGCCACGACGAAGAGAAGGAGGTCCGTCACCACCACACCCCAGAGGCCGGAGGTAGCGGAGTAGAGAACCGTCACGGTGCCGGCCAGGAGGACCACCTCGTACTTCCCCACCCCCAGGAGCACGCCACCGATCTTGATGGCCGCCAGCGTCACGGTGGCCATGATCATGATGTTGAAGAAGACGCCCAGGTAGAGGGCTCGGAACCCCCGGAGGAAGGCCGCCGGACGGCCGGAGTAGCGGAGTTCGTAGAAGGCCATGTCCGTCAGGGCCCCGGAGCGCCTCCACAGGCGGGCGTAGAAGAAAACCGTGCACATGCCGGTGATGAGGAACGCCCACCAGAGCCAGTTCTGACTCACTCCCCCGGTCCGGACCATGTCCGTCACCAGGTTCGGCGTGTCTGTGGAGAAGGTGGTGGCCACCATGGAGGTGCCCAGGAGCCACCAGGGGAGCTTCCGGCCGGCCAGGAAGAACTCGTCCGTGTCCTGTCCGGCCCGACGGGCGAAGTAGAGTCCCACCCCCAGGGCCACCAGCCCGTAGGCCGCCATCACCAGCCAATCGGCTGCGGTCAGCTGCATGATCCCTCCCAGAGGGGATCCGGGTAACGCCCCTCCCGGGCCAGCTCCCCCAGTCCCCGGACCACCCCCTCCCGGTCCTGGGGATGGGTGATGCCGAAGAAGGGATCTGTGCCCCGGGGCACCCGGACCCGGACCGCCCGCTCCTGGAGCAGGCGATTCACCTCCGTGGGAATAAGAAACTCCCCGTCCCCCCCTTCCGTCCCGGCTCCCGCCCCTTCCGCCTCCCGGACCAGGAACTCTCGGAGGCCCTTCTCCAGGAACGGAAACACCTCCGGCGTGAACACCCAGAAGTTCGTGGAGATGGGCTCCTCCCCGGTAAGGCTCACGGTCCGGCCGCCCAGGGTCCGTCCACGGATCTCCCCATGGTCCGGACGGAGGTCCAGGACCTCCCGGACCTCCTCCAGCCAGCCTCTGTCGTCCACCCGGCAGAGCCCTCGGTTCACCCCTCCGTGCCGGGACAGAGTCTCCCGAAGCGTGTAGGCCACCAGGGCGAAGACGGGCGGGTCGTCCCCTGCCCCCCCCCCGGGGGCCTCCTCCCGGAGAAACGCCATGGCCCGGCCGTAGGCCGAGGGTCCGTAGAAGTCGTCGGCGTTCAGGACCACGAAGGGACCCGGGAGGAGGGGCCGGGCCGTGAGAACGGCGTGGGCCGTGCCCCAGGGCTTCTCCCGGGCACGGATGAGGGCCTCTTCTTTGTCTCCCAACCCAGAGACCGGGAGATCGTCCGTTCGCTGCCGGTGGAACAGCACCTCCAGTTTCCGGGGCCAACGAGGGAGCACCTCATCCCGGAAGGCCTCCTCCAGCTCCTCCCGAATCACCAGCACGAGCCGGGAGAAGCCCGCCCGAAGGGCGTCGAAGACGGCGTAATCCACCAGCGTCTCCCCGGACGGCCCCAGGGGCTCCAGCTGCTTCGGCCGTCCGTATCGGGTGGACATTCCGGCGGCCAGCACTAGGATGGTAGGATTCATGGCCGAATAGGTTACTGGTTCGGAGCCGTCTTCGCACCCTCCAACCCGGAGCGTCCATGCGGGCCGTCTTCCTGGTGTCTGCGGCTCTCTGCGGGGTCCACACCGTCGGTCCGACGATCACCGGCGCCCAGGACCTTCCCGCCCCCCAACCGGCCCCCGTCATCCGCTGGCACGGCGAGCTCCGACCCCGCTTCGAGACCCGGGAGCCCGTGGAGGGGGACTGGAGCCGCCTGATCTCCCAACGGACCCGCCTGACCCTCGAGGTGAGCATGGCCGAGGAGGGGCTCCGGATCGTACTTCAACCTCAGGACGTCCGGGCCTGGGGGGAAGAGCTCAGCGTCCGTGACCGGAGCGCCGACAACCTGGGCGTCCACCAGGCGTACCTGGAGGTGGAGGACCTTCCCCTGGTCCGAGGTCTCCTCCGGGCAGGACGGCAGGAAGCAGGCCTGGCCGAGTCCCGCCTTCTGGCCTCTCCCAACTGGGGACAGGGAGGCCAGAGCTTCGACGGACTCCGCTGGATTCGTCCCCTGGGAGGGCGGGGGAACCAACGCCTGGAGCTGCTGTTCTACCAGCTCCAGGAGGAAGCCAGCCCGGCCCACGACCGGGACGCTCACCTCCTGGGTGCCTGGTATTCCGTGGAGAGGAGGGGAGCGGGTTCATGGGACATCTACGTGCTACGGGACGACGGCCGTGGCCCGGGCTCTCACCGGGAGAACATGGTGGGAGCGATCTGGAAGGGCTCCCTCCATGGCCTCAACCTCCGGGCTCAGGGCATCTACCAGTTCGGGAAGCGGGACGGTCGAGACGTGGAGGCCTTCCTCCTGGCGGCCCGGGCCGGAATGGACCTGGCCGACGAAGCTCTGGAGCTGACCCTCTGGTACGATCTCCTGTCCGGAGACAACCGGCCCGGAGACCACGAGGTCCGGGTCTTCTCCACCCTCTTTGGCGCCCGGCACCGTTACTACGGCCGAGCCGATTACTTCGTGGACATCCCGGCCCAGACCGGTGGGCTCGGTCTCCAGGACCTGGCCTTCAAGGTCGCCTGGACCCCCCGAGACCGTCTGGCTCTGAACCTGGACCTTCACCTATTCCTCACCACAGTGGGGGACTCCCGGTCCCGCTCCCGACTGGGGGAAGAGGCCGACACCTGGATCCGCTACCGGGCCAGGGAGCACCTGGCCCTGGAAGCGGGTTACTCCCTGGTTCACGCCGGTCCGGTCATGGAGAACCTGGAGCGCCTGAAGGGAACCGGGCATTTCGGATACCTCATGACCTCCGTCACATTCTGATGCTCCTCTTCTCCGCCCACGACCCGCCCGCTGACCGAAAGGGCCGGTGAAGAAGGGGGACAGCGGCCCGCCCCCCTTGTTCACCCCCTCTCCAACCTCCTGAGAGCCATCCGGAGTCCACCATGCACAGGGAACCCCTGGAGTCTCTGAGAGACCGGATCATAGCCTGTCGGCAATGCCCCCGGCTGGTGGAGTGGCGGGAGAAGGTGGCCCGGGAGAAGCGGGCGTCCTTCCAGGACCAGGAGTACTGGGGCCGTCCCGTTCCAGGCTTCGGCGACCCCCAGGCCCGCCTCCTGGTGGTGGGCCTGGCTCCGGCGGCCCACGGGGCGAACCGGACCGGTCGCATGTTCACCGGGGACCGTTCCGGAGACTGGCTCTACGGGGCCCTGCACCGTGCCGGCTTCGCCAATCAGCCCGAGTCCGTGGACCGGGACGACGGTCTGACCCTCTCGGACTGCTTCGTCACCGCCGCGCTGCGCTGCGCCCCTCCCCGCAACAAGCCGAAACCGGAGGAAAGGAAGAACTGCCGGCCCTACCTGGAGGAGGAGCTGGACCTACTGGTGAGAGGCCGGGTCCTGGTGGCCCTGGGGAAGTACGCCTACGACCACGTCTTCCGGATCCTCAAGGACCGAGGCCGGACCGTTCCCTCACCCCGTCCGGACTTCCGTCACGGCCTTGAGGTGGACGTGGACCACGACCTGCTTCTCCTGGCCTCGTACCATCCCAGTCAGCAGAACACCTTCACCGGAACCCTGACCGAAGAGATGTTCGACCGGATCTGGAGCAGGGCCCGGGAGGTGCTGGGGAGGTAGGGTCAAGGCAGCGGCGAGGGCCAGCTGCGATTTCACTCCCCAGTCCGGCGCTTCAATCCACCTTGTGCAGATACACGTCCTGCTGGGGATAGGGAATGGAGCAACCCGCGGCCTCCAGCCGTTCCTTCAACGCCCGGGTCAGGTCGAAACGAAGGGGCCAGAAGTCCGAGGTGTTGCACCAGGGCCGGACCACCAGGTTCACCGAGGAGTCGGCCAACTCGCTCACCGCCACCACCGGAGCGGGCTCCGCCAGGATCCGCTCGTCAGCATCCAGCACCTCCTGGATGGTCTTCATGGCCAGGGCGATGTCGTCGTCGTAGGAGACGCCCATGAGGAGGTCGTTCCGGCGGATGGGGTGGTGGGAGAAGTTCTTGATGGTGCCACCGTAGATGCTGCTGTTGGGCACCACGATGTAGATGTTGTCCGGCGTGTTGAGCTCCGTGGCGAAGAGGCCGATGGACGCCACACTCCCGGCCGTCCCCCCCACGTCCACGTAGTCTCCCACCTTGAAGGGCCGGAAGATCAGGAGCATGACGCCCGCAGCCACGTTGGACAGGGTTCCCTGCAGGGCCAGACCCACGGCCAGCCCTGCAGCTCCGAAGACCGCCAGCAGAGAGGCGGTCTGGACCCCCACGATCCCGAGGACCGAGATGAGGACCACGGCCAGGATCACGTAGTAGGCAAGGCTGGAGAGGAAGGCGGTGAGGGTAGGATCGGATTCCCGACCCGTCATGACCCGTTTCACGGATCGCTCCACGGCCTTGGCCACCCAGCGACCGATGACGAGAACGACCAGGGCCCCGAGGACCTTCAGGCCCCATGTGGCCAGGAGAGACGCGATCATATCGACATAGTTGGCGAAGGGGAGGGCCACATCATTCATGAGGGTCTCCGAGGGCGATGGAATGATCCGGATTGTGCGAAACGGGGGCCGAGCCTTCGCACAATATGGACGGGCCCACTACGTTTGGGAAGATGACGGACCGGCCCGCTGCCGAGACGGGGGTTCGGTCCTCTCGGCCCAGGGTCGGGAGAGATGGACGTCCGGTGGGTCGGGCGGGGGCCGGCGATCCCCCCGTTGGCTCCGGGGAACGGTCCTGCGTCAGGGGCTGACGGGAGAGGGGTGCAGCGGCTCTCCCCCCCTTGTTCAACAGCCCTTCAGGGTGAGGTGGTCGCTGCGGGCCTCCAGGCAAGAGCGATCCCGATGGCCAGAAGGGCCAGGTTGGAGCAGGCCCGGGAGAAGCTCTCCGGGGGCAGGCCCATGATGGTAGCCGTGAAGACCGCCACGATGGCCAGAAGGAACGCGAGAATGGCCAGGCTGAGGAGAAGCTTCGGGAGATTCGCCATGTTCGTCTCCGGCTGCTGAGAGAAGCCCCCGGGGAAGAGGCCATGGCCCGGGGTTGGGTGGAATCTCGGTTCCCTGGCCCTTCCCACGCAACCGAAAACCTCCTGGCGGAGCCGGTTTACCCTCTATGGGGCCTCCCTGAGCCCATCATCCGGCGAGCTCGGCACCGCTTTCGAACGGGGGAAACCATGAATCCGAAACCCGCCTGGATCACTGCCGACAATGTGGCCCTCCTCACAGACCTCTACGAGCTCACCATGCTCCAGGCCTACTGGCGTGAGGGCATGGACCGGGAAGCCACCTTCAGCCTCTACTCCCGGAGCCTTTCCTCCACCCGGAACTTCCTCCTGGCCTGTGGGCTCTCCGACGCCCTGGACTGCCTGGAGACGATGCGCTTCACCCCCCGGGCCCTGGATTACCTGGCCTCTCGGGACGAGTTCTCGGGGGAGTTCCTGGACTGGCTGAAGGACTTCCGGTTCTCGGGCGCCGTCCGGGCCGTTCCCGAGGGCACCCCGGTCTTTCCCGACGAGCCCCTCCTGGAGGTCACGGGTCCGTTGCCGGAGGCTCAGGTGGTGGAGACGGTCCTCATGAACCAGGTCCATTTCCAGACCGTGGCCGCTTCCAAGGCCGCCCGGGTGGTTCTGGCCGCCGACGGCAGACCGGTGGTGGACTTCGGCCTCCGGCGCATCCACGGGACGGATGCGGGTCTGAAGGGGGCCCGGGCCTTCTACATCGCAGGGGCCGCCGCCACGAGCAACGTCCTGGCCGGGGAGGTCTACGGCGTGCCCATCACCGGCACCATGGCCCATGCCTACATCCAGGCCCACGACGACGAGATGACCGCGTTCCGGGAATTCACCGAACTCTACCCCGACACCATCCTCCTGGTGGACACCTACGACACCCTGGAAGGCGTCCGGAAAGTGATCTCTCTGGCCCGGGAGAAGGGGGAGGCGTTCCGGGTCCGGGGGATCCGCCTGGACTCGGGAGACCTGGCCGACCTGGCCCGGAAGTCCAGGGACCTGCTGAACGAGGCCGGACTCACCGACGTGCAGATCTTCGCCAGCGGAGGCCTGGACGAGGACAAGATCGCTGAAATGGTCCGGGCCGGAGCCCCCATAGACGGATTCGGCGTGGGGACCCGCATGGGTGTCTCCCGGGACACCCCGGCCCTGGACATGGCCTACAAGCTCACGGCCTACGGGGGAAGAGGCCGCCTGAAGCTCTCCACGGGAAAGCCCCTCCTTCCAGGCCCCAAGCAGGTCTTCCGTCGGGAAGAGGGGGGAATGGCCACAGGGGATCTGGTGGCCCTGGAAGAAGAGGATCACCCGGGGCGCCCCCTCCTGGTACCCGTGATGGAAGGGGGCGAACGGCTTCCGGAGGGCTCCAGGAACCTGGAGGAGGTCCGGACCTGCGCGAAGGAACAGATTCGATCCCTCCCCCCCCGCCTCCGGGCCATGGAGAAGGCTGACCCTCCCTATCCGGTGAAGGTCAGCGACACCTTGAAGGAATACCACGAGGAGGTGGCCGAGGGGGTGGAGTAGGACGCCGCGGCCTCCCCATCAGCATCACTTCACCCCCCGGAGCCGCCCCCTGGAATCTCTTCCCAACCCCGCTCCTGGGGGCGGTCCAGGGGCTCCAGGGTCCGGCCGGGACGAGAGGCTTCCCGGGTGGCCAGGTTGAATCGGTCACCCGAGGCAAGGAAGTAGAATCGACCGCCCTCTCCCACCGTCCTGGTGTGGTCGTAGATGGCCACGTAGGCAGCTCCCATGACCTCGAACCGGTCCCCCTGCACTACGATGGCCGTGTTCTCGTCCAGCCCGATTCCCAGGAGGTGTGGGTGGGCCTCGATGACCTGGATGAGGTCGAACTGGCGGTTCCTTCTCAACAGGTGCTGGTCGATGGCCGTGTTCTTCAGGAACCCGAATCCCTCCTCGTGGTCCCCCATCATGATGGTGTTCGTCCGGGTGTCGCCCCGGGCCAGGTAGGATCCCTGTATCGTGGCCCCTGCCGACGATCCGCCGATGACCCCACCTCGCTCCAGAACGCCCCAGAGCTCTTCCTCGGTTCGGGTCCCCAGGTACGAATCGGCCAGACGCCACTGTCGCCCTCCCGGGAACCAGACACCGTTCGCCTCCCTCAAAGGCTCCACGAAGGCCTCCGAATCCGCCACTTCCGGGTCGTTGGTGTGGAGGACCGTAAGGTTGAAGGCCCCCAGATCGTGGAACATGCCCAGGCCACCGTAGAACTCGTCGTAGTCCTCTCCGCCCCCTGCGGTGGGAATGACGACGATGGGGGCCTGGGGCCCTCCAGCCAGCCGGATGAACCGCTCCAGGATGGCCGGATCCCGCATGGCTCCACCCACAACCACCAGAGAGCCGTTCGGGGGTCCAACCTCCTGGGCCCCCGTGGGGCCGGCCGGAAGGAGAAGCAGAAGCAGGAGGAGCAGAACGGAGGAGCGGGAATCGGGAATCATGGTCAGGCCTCGGTGGGATGAGGAGTGCTGAGTCGTGGACGCACGACTCCAACCGACACGCTCCGGGGTCGCCGAACAAGGGGGACGGTCCCCTTGTTCAAAACTCCTCTACGGGGACCGGGACTTCAGGACCGCCACCATGACCAGGACCACGAGGAAGACCGCCACGAGGACGATGCCCTCCATCCCCCCTCCGCCCCCTTCTCCCCCGACCATCGTCAGGGTGAAGATCCCCACCCCCAGGGCCGCCACCAACCCCCACACGAGGAAGGCGGCCATCCGCTTCTCTCTGCCACCACCCCCCCTGGCGGCAAGGCGCAGGGCAGCCCGGAGCTCCGCCTCGGAGACGCTGGGATGAGCCTTCCGGTACTCCTCCAGGACCCGGGTGAGGAGATTCGCCACCTCCCGGGTGTGGGTGGAAGGAGGCGGGGAGGACGAGGGGGGAACGACGGGCACAAAGATCATGGCTGTCTATCTCTTTCCAGCGCTGCCGCGGAGGCAGGGGTCATCCGGGAACCCACGTATCATGGTTACGGCTCACCAGGCTCTCTTCTTCTCCGCCCCCCGGCCGGGTCCGCTGCATCGACCGCTCAACCCTCTTCCATCCCCTTCAGCACCCTCACGGCCACCGGAAGAACCTCCCCCACCCACCGACCATACTGCTGGCCAGAGGGGTGTAGTCCGTCCGGGGCCACCAGGGTCGTGTCCGCCGCCGCCTCTCTGGAGACGGCGGTCACGTCCACGTGGTGGGCCCCCTCGGCCAGGGTCCTGCGCCGCAGGGCTTCATTGAATGCGTCGATGGCCTCGGCGATGGCCCCCCGGTCCCTTCCCTCGGCGAAGGGCATGACCCCCCAGTCCGGAATGGAGAGGACCAGGACCCTTTCCGGGTCTCCACCTGCCAGGGCCACCGCCCGGTCCAGGAGCTCGGCGAATTGGTCCCGGAATTCCTCCAGGGATCGTCCCCGGTACTGGTTGTTCACCCCGATGAGGAGGGAAACCATGTCATAGGGGGGATTCAGATCCACCGAATCCATCCCGGCCGCCAGCTCGTCGGTGGTCCATCCCGTCCGGGCCACGATCCTGGGATCGGCCAGGGGGATCCCCTCTCCTCTGAGCTTCCGGGCCAGCTGAACCGGCCATCGGGAGGTCGAGTCCACGGCCTCGCCGATGGTGTAGGAGTCCCCCAGGGCCAGGTAGGTGAGGGAGGGATGAGAGGCGGTATCGGGATCCATGGCAGGCATCATCTCCGGGGAGCTCTCGGTTTCCCGGCCACAGCCTGAGACCAGGAGGGCCAGGAGGAGGAGAAGGCATGGCAGCGCTCCCGGCGACAGGAACCTCCCAGGGTCCCCGGGGGGTAGCCCGAAGGGAACCCGGCCTCGGGACCTCTTGCCGGGAGAACGGCTCCACCAATCCTCCAACGGAACGGGCTTTCGCATGCGCTACAACCTTCTCGGACGAAGTGGGCTTCGGGTGTCGGAGCTGGGTCTGGGCACCATGACCTTCGGTGAAGACTGGGGCTGGGGAGCCTCCAAGGAGGAATCCCGGAAGATCTTCGATGCCTACGCCCGGGCCGGGGGCAATTTCGTGGACACGGCCAACCGGTATACCGACGGCACCAGCGAACGGTTCGTGGGGGAGTTCGTCGCCCCGGACCGGGACTACTGGGTCGTCGCCTCCAAGTATACGCTGCTGGACCGGGAGGGGGACCCCAACGCGGCGGGGAACCACCGGAAGAACATGGTCCAGTCCCTGGAGTCCAGCCTTCGGCGACTGGGCACGGACTACCTGGATCTTCTCTGGCTCCATGCCTGGGACTACATGACGCCGGTGGAGGAGATCATGCGGGGACTGGACGACCTGGTCCGGGCCGGGAAGGTCCTGTACGTGGGCATCTCCGACACTCCCGCCTGGATTGTCGCACAGGCCAACACCCTGGCGGAGCTCCGGGGCTGGACGCCCTTCTCCGCGCTCCAGATCGAGTACAGTCTGGTGGAACGCACTCCGGAGCGTGAGCTCCTCCCCATGGCCCGGGCTCTGGACCTGGCGGTGACCCCCTGGGGCATCCTGGGGTCCGGTGTGCTCACCGGGAAGTACAACCGGGAAGACCCCCCGGAGGAAGGTCGGGCAAAGGAGGGCCGGGGCCAGGATTCCAGGATGCTGGAGATCGCCCGGGTGGTCTCCAACGTGGCCGGGGAAGTGGGATGTACCCCCAGCCAGGTGGCCATCGCCTGGATTCTCAAGCAGCCCGGCGTCATGGTCCCCCTCCTGGGTGCCAGGACCGTGGACCAACTCCAGGACAACCTGCGGGGTCTCATCATCGACCTGGACGAGGACCACCTGAACCGCCTGGACGAAGCCACCCGGGTTGACCTGGGCTTCCCCCACGAGTTCCTGGCCCAGGACCATATCCGGAACCTGACTCACGCCGGAACGTGGGATCTCATCCGGAATCACCGCCGGCAGTAGGTCGAATCACCGTCGGCAGGAAGCGGGATCACCGCCAGCAGTAGGCTGAATCACCGGCGCGGGCAACCCAGTCACCGCTGCGTTGGCTCCTTTCCGCTCCGCCGGTGGCCGGGGCGTGGCACGCCCGACGCGGGCCATGCAGGGGAAGAGGGGGCTCAGGCGGCCACCAGCCACATATAGATGACGAACCCTCCCATGACCAGATCGAAGGTGATGCAGAAGCCAGGGTACCAGGCCGGGAGGGTGTGGGCCCGGACCGTGGCCCGGTGAAGGGATCCCCAGATTCCGTGCAGGAGCCACGCCGCCACCAGGTACAGGGGTGAGAGCCACAGCCCGGTCATCCCCATCCCTAGCACCAGCACGGCGGCGGCCCACTCCAGGCCCGGCCGGGACTCCTCCGGCCGGGCCATGGCCACTCCGGGGAGAACCCCGGAGAACAGCCCCAGGATCATCACGAAGAAGGGAAAGACCAGCCCCTCGGGAAAGACAGCGGCCACCCCCAGGACAAGCCCTCCGACCACGAGTCCCCTGAGCACCCTCCACCTCCTGGGAATCACCCGGAAAAGGAAATCGTTACGATACTTCGGGCCTGCCGCACCCCCTACATGTGTTCTTCCCCAGGCCTCCCGGGTCAACCCATGGGCTCCCGACCGCGGGGGATCGCCGGGCCTTCCGATCTCTTGCCAGCGCTTCCCTACGCCCCTCCACACCCCTCATCCGGCCCCTCGGCTAAAGAAGAATCGTTACAGGGATTTGATTGTGTGATCACAAGCGAGTGACGATACTGTGTATAAGACGTAACGAAAATGTATCGGAGCGACGCAGGATAGGGTAACAGGAGGGGCTGCCATGAAGACCATGCCATCGATTCTACGCCCCGGAGCCATTGCCGTCTCCTTGAGTCTCCTGGCTCTTGTCGGCTGTACCTGGGGATTCGGTGGGGAAGAACCCTCCGTAACGGACATGCACCGGCAGCTCAGTCGAACCGTGGACATCCAGACCGGCGTGGTCCTGGGGGACCTGACCCGGGCCCGGGATGCGGCGGCCTGGCTGGCGACGCACGAGGAGTTGCAGTCCTTCCCCGAGGGATCGGACCACTACCGGGCCCGGATGAGGGGATACGCCGGCCTCATCGCCCAGGCCAACACCCTGGGGGAGGTGGCGGCTCGCACCGGCCAGATGGCCGCCGCATGCGGGAGCTGTCACCAGGAGACCCGCTCGGGACCCCGGTTTGTCATGCGTTCCCAGCCCCCCCGAGGGACGGAGCTGGGTTCCCAGATGGTCCGGCACATCTGGGCCGCCGACCGGATGTGGGAGGGGCTCGTCGGGCCCTCGGATGAGGCCTGGCAGGCCGGGGCCGAGGCCCTGGAAGACGCATGGCTCCCCGTGACCGTGTTGAGCGTGGGATACGGCCCCCGAGGAGAGGTAGACGGAATGATCGGGGAGATCCGCTCCCTGGCCGTCCGGGCTCAGACTGCTGGCGACCAGGAGGAGCGGGCTCGCCTCTACGGTGAGATGCTGGGCACCTGCAGCCGCTGTCACGGACAGGGCGGCGTCATGGTAGAGCGCTAGAACCGAAACCCGAAGCCCGACAACTCTCCCGAAGGCCGCCTGGAGGGTCGGTAGAACCCGGCGACGGGTTCGCTACCGCCCCTCCTTTTTCATGTCCAGCTCGTAGAACCAGAGGTCGTCGTTCGGCACCTCCAGCTTCATCTCCCGGACCTTTCCCAGGGGATCCAGGACGAAGGTGGCCACGCCTTTGCCGAACCAGGCGAAGGTTTTCCTCCACTGCAGGAGGAAGGTGTCGTGGTGCAGGTGGGTGAGGTCCGCCACCAGATCCGGATTGGGCAGAAGCCTCAGGACCAGGCCTCCGTCTTCCTCTGTCACGGTGGCGTCCCCGTACATGGGTCCACCATAC
>CAZZEL010000080.1:9225-19008 GCA_964652625.1 uncultured Gemmatimonadaceae bacterium | reverse complement strand
TCTCCCCCCCTTTGCATGTAGCCGGCCGGTGGACTCCGGCACCCGGGCCCCGGTCGGCCCGGGATCCCGCGATCCAGGTCTCCCCGGCTCATCATCCCGCGGCTCACGTCACCCTGGCCTTTCACCCCTCCTTGACCCCCCACGTCACATGAAGCCGAAGATCACCGGGAACACCACCACCACCATCGCGGCCCACAGGAGGTACACCGGGAGGAAGCCCGTCTGCCACCGTTCCATGGAGGCCACCCCCCTGCGGTCCCTCAGGAAGCGCACGTAGAGGACCGCCGCTCCCACCAGGTTCACCAGGAGGATCAGGTTCTCCCCCAGGGCCGCCGTCCGGTTCGGCGTGAACCCGAACTCCGTGATCCGGGCCAGGATGGCCCAGAGAGCCATGGCGTCCACCAGCAGGGCACACACCACCAGCAGGAACTGGAGCTTGTCGAAGAGGCCGGGCTCGGCCTGGGGGTCACGGGCGGAGATGGCGTAGAGGTGCAGGCCCACCACCACCACAAGGAGGAGGTCGAAGGCGATGAGGACCTCCCGCTCGATGTTGATGCCGCTCCCCGTCCAGGCCACGGTGCCCAGGAAGGCCAGGAGCAGGAGGGTGAACAGCGGAGTGAAGACCATGGTCAGGACCGGAGCCATGTTCTCGATGACGCTCTGCTTGGCCTCCACCAACCATCCGGCCACCAGGACGGCCCCGGCGGCGCCGCAGGGCAGGATCCAGCGGGCCACCAGGGGTTCGGCGTCCAGGCCGGCGGCTTCGAAGAGGAGCATGGTGAGGCCCATGAGGACCCCGCCGCCAAGGGCGATGAGGACGTAGTAGATGAACCACTCCCCGCTGAAGCGGACGAAGTTCATGCGCTGTCGCGGGTCCCGCCACTCCCCTCCGGTATAGGCCACCCCCAGGGCCAGCCAGAGGGCCATGGGAAGGTGGATGATGGCCAGGGTCATGGTGTACCCTTCCGGCTGGAAGGGCATGAGGTTCACCACCAGGGCCCCGGCCACGAACCCCCCGGCCAGGCCCGCCCATCCGCTGGCCGCCAGGGCCCGCTTCCAGCCCAGGAAGGCCGCCAGGAAGGGAAGGATCAGCAGGCTGACGTTCTGCGCGAACCACAAGGTGCCGGCCTGGCCGTCCCACCGGATGCCAAAGAGCTCGGGGATCTTGATGGCCACCCCGGCGGCCACGGCCAGGGCCACGGCCACCGTGGCTTCCCGGTTCCATCCCTCGCCGGCGGTGCCGGGGGGGATTACCAGGCGCTTCCAGAGGCGCTCGGAGTACTCCCGGGCGTATTCCCTGGAGAGGGCGTCCAGGGCCCCCATGCGCTTCACGGCGATGAGGAAGGCCTCCTCCGGGTCCAGGCCGGCCGCCTGGAGGTCCGAGACCTGGCTGCGCAGGTGGTCTTCCAGCTCGTCCAGGTCCCCGGCCTGAATCGCCTCCCGTCGGCCCACATGGTCCCGCCATTCGGCGATACGTTCTTCCAGCACGGCAGATCTCCTGCGTTGACGGTCAGATCCCCTGGGGGATCATCTCACGTCGATGAAAGGGGGTGCCCCGGAGGGTGGCGTCCACCACCTGCCACTGGCGCCGCTGCTCGGCCAACTCCGCCTCTCCCTCCTGGGTGAGGCGGTAGTATTTCCTGCGCCGGCCGGACTCGGACTTCCCCCAGGTGGCTTCCAGATAGCCGGCCCGCTCCAGCCGGTGGAGGACCGGGTACAGCATCCCGTCCGTCCACTGCAGCTCACCCCCGGAGAGCTCCTCCACCCGCTTGATGATGGCGTAGCCGTAGCTCTCGCCCTCGCTCAGGATGGCCAGCACCAGGGGGGTGGCGGAGGCGGCCACCAGGTCCTTTCCGATGCTCACGACGGCCCGACCTCCTGATTCCCAGGGACCACGGCTGAATACATAGAACCAGTATACATCATAGTTCTATGTATGTGCAAGAACGGCGTGTTCTGGGGCCCAGGGTCACCCTGGGATCAACCGAAGTGCTGAAAGAAGAGGGCATCCTCCACCGTGAGAGGTGCTTCCTCCTCCGGTCCCACGAGAACGACTTCCGCAGCCTCGAGCCAGGGAACCGGCTGCTGAAGCTCCTCTTCCGAAAGACAGGGGATTCCGAGGGACTCCAGACCCCGCGTGATCTTCCCACGCAGGTCCTCCAGGAGGCCCCTCTCCTCCGAACCCAGCATGTCCCGGAATACCTCCTCTTCCGCTATTCGTCTACCGGCGGTATCGGCGTACCGGGATTCGATATCCGGGCTCGACGGGCCGAAATACTCTTCGGAATCCAGACTTGTCACCCGAAGGAGGGCGAAAGGCCCAACTCCTGAGACCGCCACCGCCCACCCGATCCGTCCCACCCCCTTGGTGGGATGCCTGTGGCCTCCGTCGTCCAGGAAATCGCCTTCGATCTCGAACTGGAGCCCCTCGCCCCGAAGACTCAGGAAGAACACAGCATAGGACCGCGCCGGGTTGTACCCTTCTCCTTCGTCTCCCGCTTCCCGGTCCTCTCCTCGCTCCCATTCCTCCCCCTCCTCCCAGGCTCCGAAGTCGAATCCTTCTGGCAGATCCCACGTCTCGGCTCCTTCCAGGGTGCGCCGGTAGAGGAGGCTGGCTCCCTCCAGGCCCGCCAGCTTCCTTCGAACGTCGTCCTCCACGACCTCCACATCGAATCCATCCACGACCGGCTCCACGACGCCATCGGGGAAAGCGGTGTTCAGGGCCTCCAGGAGCTCGGGCCGGAGGTGGAGCCCGGGTGTGCTGTTGCCGCACTCTTCCTCCGGGGCTTTCGTGCCGGCCAGGGCCAGGGCGTGCTTCAACCCCTTCCTCAACTCCCGGGGCACCAGGACGGTCCGGGTGGCGTGTGTGGCGGGGGATGCACCCACGAAGGCCAACCCGCGGACGCGCAGCCGTCCCAGCACGGAGGTTGGGGGCTCTTCGTTCCAGAACCACCCGTCGTCGTCATCCCCTCCGAAGCGATGGGCCACAGCCCTGGCCGGGGCTTTTCCACCTCGTTCCAGGAGAAAAGCGAGAAGCCTTCGCTCCCCCTGGGAGAGGCCTTCGCCCACAACTTCCGTCAGGATCCCGTCCGCGGTCAGGTGACGGGCGATGTTGCGCTCTCGCTCCTTCCGCCGCCGCGGTCGGTCCGAACCGAGCTCCAAGCTCTCCCAGACGGCGTCCAACCACTCCACCGGGAGATCCCGGAGGAGGGTGGTGAGGCCTCCCCGAGGGGGCAGCGGCCGTCGCTCTTGTTCGGCTTTCATCCTGTGGATCTCAGCGGCGACCAGGTCCTCCACCATGTGGGGACCCACGATTCCTGCGGAGTCCAGGGAGTCCGGAAGGGCCGGGATCTCGATCTCCACCACTTCCCCTCTTGCCTCCGCCAGTTCGAACTCGGCCATGCGCAACGCACTCTGGATCTCCAGGTCACGGATTCGGACCCGGGGCTCTGCGGCCATGACCTTGCGAAGACGAGTGGGCTCCAGTCGTTCCAATGCCCGGAGGCGAAGGTCCCGCAGCTCCCTCACCGCCGCCCGGGCTTCCTGAGCACATTCCTCGTCATCATCGACCAGCCACCGAACGAGAAGGCCGATGAGCTCCTCGTGTCGTTCCCTGAAATGCCGAATCTCCTGGGTGGAGGCCTTCCCGGCATGCAGGTCCATGGCCCTCAGGAACTCCAGGTTGCGACGGAGAAGGTCCAGGCACGCCTCCTCCATGACGGACACCGGAGGCAGTTCCTCCTCGCTCCACCTGTCGGCAGGTGTAGCTCTCCACGGCTTTGGGCTGGGATCCGGCTCGGGGAGGGCATCATCGTCGAAGAGGGGAATCTGGTCGGGCACCTTGGAACTGGACACGGCTTCTCCTGGTTGCGGTGGCCGGGGGATATCCCTTCGTGGGACCGATTACAGGTCCCCGATCAATTTAGGGCGGCAACGCCCTGCTGAAAGCGGCGGTTGCCTTCACCAGCTTTCTCTTCAAGGTTCTTTTGCTTGAATGCCCCTTCCCCCACAACCCTCCCCCTGGTGATCCTCAACGCCCTGGTCCTTTCGTCCGGGCTGGAGGGTCTGGGCTCCACAGTCCGGGCCGCCGGCTATCTGGAGTTCTCCCTGGATCCGACGCTGGACCGGACCACGGGCTCCACGCTCCGGGTCAGGGCGGCCACCGTGCAGCGGGACATGTACAGCTACGACGATACCCCAGTGATAACGCCTGGGACGCCGTGTGGGAGTCGGCCGTGCGGTTCGACGAGGACAGCTGCTGGGTCGGGGCCAGAGTGCCGTTATCCCAACTCCGCTGCGAGCCGTCACCCGAACCCCAGGTATGGGGGGTGGACTTCGCCCGCCGCCGGATCACGGCAAATGAGCGGAGCGGAAGGTCGATCACTGGATCGACTTCTGACCCCCGGGGCTTTCTCCCCTTCCCTTCCCTCCGGCCCTTCCCTCCGGATCTTCGATTCCTGAGCTTCCAGGGCGACATTTCGTGAAATGGCCAGGCTTGCGGAGGACCACATCCCCGGCCTTTCCCTCGACCTCACGGTTCATTGAAGCCCGACGCTATCCCACACGCATCCGGTACCGGCTACTGGGGATTCCTCCGAAGAGAACCCTTTCTCCTCAGCTTCGGCCTCTTCTTCGCCTTCCTCTCCAGCTTCGGCCAGACCTTTTTCATCTCCCTGTTCGTGCCGTTCTTCCTCTCGGATCTCTCCCTGACCGGCGCCGGGTTCGGGAGTCTGTATTCGGGGGCCACTCTTCTGAGCGCTCTTGTCCTCCCCTGGGTCGGGGGGTGGCTCGATCGGGTTCGTCTCACCCGCTTCAGTGGCGGAGTGGTGGGCCTCATGGCCTTTTCCGCTCTCCTCCTGGCCGTGTCCTGGAACCTGGCCGTGTTTTTCGTGGCACTGGTGGGGATCCGACTTTCAGGGCAGGGCCTGGCATCCCATACCGCTCTCACGGCCATGGCCCGCTACAGCGGACGGAACCGGGGAAAGGCCCTCGGGCT
This sequence comes from uncultured Gemmatimonadaceae bacterium, assembly GCA_964652625.1. Lineage (GTDB taxonomy): Bacteria > Gemmatimonadota > Gemmatimonadetes > Longimicrobiales > Gaopeijiaceae > CAZZEL01. Next base: position 14,012 of record CAZZEL010000080.1, on the reverse strand, counting down.
CGCGAACCTTGGATTTCCCCTTGGGGAAGCGACCCTCCCCCTCCTGGTGACGGGCTGCATCGCTTTGGCGGGCTGGCGGGAGACCTGGGCCCTGGTGGGCGTGTCGGCACTGGCTCTGTTCGGCCCCCTGGGGGTGAGCCTCCTCCGTCGGTCCGGAGTGGTGCTGGATCCCCGAGCCGTCCGGGAAGAGGAGACAGCGGGAGACAAAACGAAGGGGCAGGTGGCGGGGGGAGAAACTGCGGGGACCTTCCGTCGACAGGCCCTCCAGGATTTCCGTTTCTGGTTGGTGCTCCCGGCCATGCTCCTTCCGTCCTTCTGGGCCACCGGGCTCTTCCTCTACCAGACACGGATCGCGGAGCTCAAAGGGTGGAGCCTGACCCTCATGGCGTCGTCCTTCGTAGTCTTCGCCCTGACCCGCATCGCCACTGCCCTCCTGGCCGGGAGCACCATGGACCGCCTGTCAGCCCGGATGGTGTTCCCCCTCTCCCTTCTCCCCCTGGGCCTGGGGTTCATCCTCCTCATGGTCCACGATGCCCCATGGATAGCCTATGCGTTCATGGCTTCCCTGGGCGCCACCATGGGAATGTCCGCCACCCTCCAGACGGCTCTCTGGGCGGAGCTCTACGGCATCCGTCATCTGGGAGCCATCCGGGCCATGATGGGCTCTCTCATGGTCCTGAGCACTGCGGCGAGCCCCGTTCTCACAGGTTTCGTCCTGGAGGGAGGCCCGGGGCCAGGAGACCGGGTGGGGCTGGAAGGGCTCCTCTGGGGAGCCACGATCTCCGTGGCGGTGGGGACCCTGCTGGCACTGGGAATCCTGGCCAGGCGTCGGACCGGGCCACCGACGTCGGCTCATCCATGACACGGTACGCCGGCATCGCGAAGGGCCCATTCGAACGTGCCTCCGTGGGTCGCCAGCACCGGGTCTATGCCCCGTCCCACCAGCGCCTCCCGGATGGCCAGCATTCGGGAGGTCTCCGGGAGGAACAAGACATTGGGCAGCAGGACGACGCTCATGAAGCTGACCTCGTGAGCCGGAGTACGACCCCGGAAGCGCGTTAGCCGCCGGGGACGCCGGAACCGCGCTATCCGCCGGGGACGCCGGAACCGCGTCATCCGCCGGGGACGCCGGAACCGTGTTATCCGATTGTGGACCCCGGAACCGCCTAATTCGATTGTGGACGCCGGGAGCGCGTTATCCGATGGTGTCGGACGCGATCTCCTCCATCTGATTCACGGCCTGCTGAAGAAGTCGGATGGCTTCCTGGAGCGTGCTCCGCAAAGACTGGAGGGCCTCGGATTGGACCGGGGGGGCGATGGATTCGGGCTCCAACTCGGCTTCTCCGCTCTCCACCGGAGGCGCCACAGGAGGCAACTCGCCCACGAGGGCGGCCACGGAGGCGTCGAGGGTCGGATGCATGACCACCTGGGACGCATCGGCGAGGATGATTCGTCGCAGCTCGGGGAACTCGAGGGTCTCGGGCTTCAAAAAGACGGGCTCGGCATAGAGCAGGGCATCGCCGAGAGGAATGACCAGGAGAATGCCACGCATGACCTCCGAGCCCACCTGTCCCCAGAGCGTGAACTGCTCGGAGATGACGGCATCGTTATCGATGCGAGCTTCCACCTGGCTGGGTCCATCGACATGACGACCGGAGGGGAAGCGAAAGAGGACGAGCTCACCGTAATTCTCCCCGTCGCTCCGGGCGGCCATCCAGCCAACCAGGTTGTGGCGGTTGGCCGGTGTGAAGGGCTGGATGAGGAGGAACTCCTCGGTCTCCTCTCCGGGGAGCCGGGCCACGATGTAATAGGGCCGCAACGGCTGCGACCGGCCGAAGGAGTTCTGCACCGGGACCGACCACTGGTCTTCCTTGTTGTAGAAGACCACGGGATCCTGCATGTGATACTGGAGCAGCATCTGGGTCTGAACGCTGAACTGGTCCAGGGGAGTCCGGATGTGGGCCCGAAGATGGTCGGGCAACTCCTCCGCCGGGCGGAAGAGTCCCGGGAAGATGCGCTGGTACGCCTGGATCAGGGGATCTTCGGGCTCGAAAACGTAGAAGTCGATGGTTCCGTGATAGGCGTCGATTACGGCCTTGACGCTGTTGCGGATGTAATTGAATCGCCCGTCCCAGAGCGTGGAATACGGGTAACGGTCGGTTACGGTGTAGGCGTCCTGGATCCAGAAAAGCCGGCCATCGGCCACCACGCTGTACCCTTCTCGATCTTGAAGCAGGAAGGGGGCGATGGTGGAAAAGCGTTCCCGGATCACCCGACGATACTGGATCCGGCTGTCGGGCTGGATCTCTCCGGAGATGAGGATGTTCAGGTCCTTGAACTCCCAGGCATAGATGAGCCGCCGGAAGAAGCTGGAGAGCGGGACCCCGCCGGTCCCCTGGTAGTGGGTGTAGACGGGCCCCTCCCGGCCGGGGTAGTTGAACTCCTGCATCCCGCTGTTGACGATGACGTGATTGAGGCTCTTCAGACCGTAGTATACTTCCGGCCGATCCAGGGGGATGACACCCTCCGGGGGCACGTCGCTGACGAAGAAGGAAGGCCGCCCTCCGGCCTCCACCTCGGTCACCGGACTCATGGCGAGGCCGTAGCCGTGCGTAAACTGGAGGTGTCGGTTCACCCAGCGCTGGGCCTCCTGGGGCAGCTTCTCCGCCGACAGCTCCCGGGTGGCGAACATGACCTGCCGGAGCTCGTCATCCACCACATATCGGTCGGTGTGGACGGCCCGAAAGTCGTAATACAGGCGGAAGAACTGGATCTGGTTGTAACTCTGCAGCAGGGGGCTCTCGTCCCAGAGTCTGATGTTCTGGATCGTGCCCCGGTTCTCGGCCACGATGGAGGCGTCCACGGTACCGTGTGCCGGATGGCTTCTCGACTGAAGCCGGTCCAGTCCGAAGGCCTGCCGCGTGTACTGGATGTTGTTCGCCAGGAATTCCCGCTCCCGGGCCAGCTCGCTGGGCTCCACCTGTAGCCTCTGTACCACGTTGGGGGCCAATCCGCCGATAAGGAGCGTAGCCGCGAACCACACGGCCACCGGCCAGATCAGGAAGCGGTTCCTTCTGGAGAAGACTCCGCCGACAGCGAGAAAGCCCGCCGTGCCCACCGCGATCAGGGTCAGCAGGGCTCGGCCCGGGAGGTTGATGTAGTTGTCCGTGTACCCAACGCCGTACACCGCCCCGGTGGGCGAGTAGAGGAGCTCGTAGCGCCCCAGCCAATGGCCGGCGGCAACCAGAAGAAACAGGGCCGCTCCCAGGAGGGCGAGCTGCATGCGCGCCTGCGGAAGGAAGCTGGCCAGGTCGCCTCGCGTTCTGCTGGTCACGAAGTAGAACCCGCCGACGATCACGCCGACGATGACAATGGCCCCCACGAGCCATGCCCGGAGCAGATCCAGCGCCGGCAGCGTGAAGACGAAGAACCCGAAATCCCGGTTGAAGATGGGATCGGTCTCCCCGAAGGGCACCCGGTTGAGGAACAGGAGGACCGTTTCCCACTCCACGGCCGGCTGGCCCGCCAGTAGGAGGGAGAAGAGGACGACGATCCCGAGAGTGCCCCGGATCAGAAGCTTCCGGACGACCTGATAGTCCTCCGGTGACACACCGGCCGCGGGGGACGACGGAACGCCCCCGGTCGCACGCCGAGCGTAAAGCACATTGGGGAGAGCAAGGGCGAGAAAAACCACCACCGCCAACACGAAGAGGACGGCCCGGGCCAGAGCCATGGTGACGAGGACATCCTCCTGTCCCAGGCCCTGAAACCAGAGCCAGTCCGTGTAGAAGGAACGGGCCCAGTTGAGAGCCAACAGGAGAAGCAGGACCGCTGCCACCCAGATCCCCCAGCCCAGCAACCGGTCGAAGGTGCCGAAGTCGATATCCTGCAAGCTGCGGGGTGGGCCCTCGTCCTGAGGCTGCCCCTGACCGATGCCGGGAAAACCCTTCATCCGAAACCACCTTTTGGAAGGTATGGGCCGAACGGACAACCTACGGATCGCCACCCCGAATCGCGAACGCCGGATGACGAGACCCCCGACCCACCCGGAGCTTGTCCCGAGCCCCCGGCCGGGCCCTACATCATCTCTTCCCGCTCCTGGTCGGTGAAGGCGTCCTTCACCTCTTCCCCTCGCCGGCTCTGGCCCCGCATCCGGGACACCCGGGCCGAGGAGACCTGGTAGGCCCTGCTGACCTTGTCCGGTGCGAAGGTGGCGACCCCGGCGTCGTGGATTCCCAGCCCCCCGGCCTCGGCGAAGGCGTCCTGGTTCGCCCCCAGAAAGGTGAACTGCCAGCTGTACTTCTCCTGCTGGTGCTCGATCATCTCCTTCACCTGGGCCTTGGTGAACTCCTTGCTGGAGTTCTCCAGGCCGTCGGTGGTGATGACGAAGATCACCAGGCCGGGCCGTTCGGCCTCGTCCATGTCCGCCAGGCGCTTGCCCGTCTCATTGATGGCCCGACCCACAGCATCCAGCAGGGCGGTGGCCCCCCGGGGCACCAGCTCGTACTCCGGCACGGCGTCCATGGGCACGCCGCTGTGCACCACCTCGTACTCCGTGTCGAACTGGACCAGGGAGAGGAGGGCCTCACCGGGCTCCCGGGCCTGCCGCCCCACGAAGGCGTTGATGCCTCCCTGGGCGTCCTTCCTCCTCGCTTGCATGGACCCGCTCCGGTCCACGACCAGGGTGATGTCGGTGAGATCCTGTCGCATGATGCCCGTCCTTTCTTTGAACCCGGGACCGCGGCTGGTCCGCCGAAACCCGCCGCTTGCCAGCCGAAACCCGCCGC
>CAZZEL010000080.1:0-9125 GCA_964652625.1 uncultured Gemmatimonadaceae bacterium | reverse complement strand
AAACCCGCCGCTTCGCCGCCGAGACCCGCTGTTCAATGAAAGATAACGATCGGGTGTGACAGGGAGGGCCTTAACCCGGGGGCCCGTGCCCCCATGGAGGCGCCCCGGGATCCTGCCCATCGTGCTTTCGAGTGCTCCTCCCGGGGACCGAGAGATTGCCAGACGTTACCAGAAATGGTACTGGTTGATGGGGAAGATCCGACGGGGTGGATATGTCTTCATCACCTGGAAGGGGGATCATCCACCTCATCACGTGCATGTCTACAAGGACGGCGGCTTCGTCGTGAAGTGGAATCTCGAAGACAGCGTACCCATGAAGGGACAAGCGTCGAGCCGGGTTCGTGCCCTGATTCTGGAGCTCGAAGAAGAGGGACTTCTGTGAAAATCCTCAGCGTGGAGGCCAACAACCGTCGCCGGGCCTTCGAGGTTCACACCCCGAAGGCCACCTTCCCCTATCCATATGCGAAGCTGGCAATCCGTCCCGGCACGGGGCAGCACCGGGTCCGGGAGGTCTTCCCTGATCCGGACACGGGAGATGAAGCTTTCACGTACCGTCTGGAGTCGGGGGCTGGAGACACGGTCCACCTGGATGCAGTCCTGGAATTCAACCAGGATCCGGACGTTCTGGGCGAGATCATGCTCCATCGGCTGACCCTGGAATGCCTGGAGGCCCTGGAGGAGAGCGACCTGAGCAAGAGGGCCCTCATTCGTGCCCTGGGCACGTCGCCCAGCCAGTTCTACCGTCTGTTGGATCCCACCTACTACGGGAAATCCCTGGGTCAGATGGTGGCGCTCCTCCGACTCCTGGGGCGAGAGGTGGATCTGGTCGTGCGGCCCGCCGCCTCCGCCTCCGGCACCCCGCCGACCTGAAGGGCTCCCCGCAATCGGACCTCCTCCCGAGATGCGGGAAGGGGGAATGAGGCCCATCTTCCCCCAGAGGCCCATCCGAGACAAGGGAGATCCCAGGTGAGAGCGATTCGAGTGCAGGAGACGGGGGGCCCCGAGGTCCTCCAGGTCCAGGAGGTCGAAAGCCCCCGGCCCGGTCCGGGGGAGGTCCGGATCCGGGTAGAGGCCGCCGGTCTGAATTTCATCGACATCTACCACCGGACGGGGTCCTACCCGCTGGATACGCCGTTCACGCCGGGCCGGGAGGCCGCCGGGGTGGTGGACGCCGTGGGCGAGGGGGTGTCGGAGGTGGACGTGGGGCAGGGCGTGGGCGTGGGCATCTTCCCCGGGACCTACGCCGAGGAGATCGTGGTGCCGACCCGGGTCCTGGTGCCGGTGCCGGAGGGCGTGGACCTGAAGTCCGCCGCCGCCGTGCTCCTCCAGGGGATGACGGCCCACTACCTGGCCACCTCCACCTTCCCCCTGGAGAAGGGGCACACGGCCCTGGTCCACGCGGCGGCAGGCGGCGTGGGTCACCTGCTGACCCAGATCGCCAGGCTCCGGGGCGCCACCGTCATCGGCACCGTGTCCACCCGGGAGAAGGAGGAGCTGGCCCGGGGCTACGGCGCCCACCACGTCATCCGCTACACCGAGACCGACTTCCAGGAAGAGACGATGGGGATCACGGACGGAGCAGGGGTGGACGTGGTCTACGACTCCGTGGGGAAGGACACCTTCCACAAGAGCCTGGCCTGCCTCCGGCCCCGGGGCTACATGGCCCTGTACGGGGCCTCCAGCGGGCCGGTGGAGCCCATGGACCCCCAGATCCTGAACCGGGGGGGATCCCTCTTCCTGACCCGGCCCAGCCTGGCCCACTACGTGGAGGAGCGGGAGGAGCTCCTGCAGCGTTCCGGCGACCTCTTCCGGTGGATGGAGAAGGGAGAGCTGGAGGTCCGCATCGACCGGAGCTTCCCCCTGCACGAGGCGCCGGAAGCCCACCGCTACATGGAAGCCCGGAAGACGAAGGGGAAGGTGCTGCTGGTTCCCTGACCCCTCCTCGGACCATGACGCCACTGGAGGACCTTGACTCACACTCATGAGTCATCAATACTCATCATAATGAAACAACGCCTTCAGGTCCTCCTGGAAGAGGACGAGTTCGATGAGATTCGCCGGGTCGCCCGCCGCCACCGGATGACGGTAGCCGAGTGGGTGCGCCAGGCCCTCCGGGCGGCCCGAGCGGATGAGCCGGACGTCGATCCGCAACGGAAGCTGGCCGTTGTCCGGGAGGCCACGAAGGGCAGCTATCCCACGGCCGACATCGAAGTGATGCTGGCCCAGATCGAGAAAGGGTACCAGGGGGAGGAGTCGTGATCTTCATCGACTCCAACATTCCCATGTATCTTGTGGGTGCGGCCCATCCCAACAAGGACGCCGCCCGCACCGCCCTGGAACGCATCATTCATCAGGGCGAGAGGATGGTGACCAGCGCCGAGGTGATGCAGGAGATCCTCCATCGCTACGCGGCTATCCGTCGTCCGGACGGGATCCAGCCGGCCTTCGATGCCCTCCTGGGTGTGGTGGACCAGGTCTTCCCCATCGACGCCGAGGACGTGGAAGAAGCCCGGGACGTGATGATGGGCCTCGGCAAGCTCTCGGCGCGAGATGCCCTCCACGTGGCTGTCATGAAGCGGCGTGGGGTGAAGAGGATCTTGAGCTTCGATACTGGTTTCGATGCAGCGGGCTGGGTGAGGCGGGTCCCGTAGATTGGATTCCTGAGACCCGGCATCCTCACCACCACGGTCCAACGACTGGCCGACACCATGACCATGACGACACATCGACGACGGTGGACACTGACAGGACTCCTCCTGGCGACGGTCCTGGCCGGGGCATGCGGAGACGACGGCAATCCCCTCCTGGAGGAGGAGCCCAAGTCCAAGTTCGAGGGCCAGGACGGCCTCTACACGGTCTCCTCCTTCCAGAGCGCCGCCCGGGGTCGGGTCTTCTTCACCGTCTACCTTCCGCCGGGGTGGAGCGTGGGGGGCACGGAGACCTACCCCCTGATCCTCTTCCTCCACGGCCAACACGGCGACGAACACTACTTTCGGACACGGGTCCCGGAGTCGGACCTGAACGCCTGGATCCGTGACGGCCTGGTTCCCCCCTTCGTCCTCATCGCTCCCCGGGGTGCCGACAACATCGGGACGGTCCAATGGTACCATGACGAGAACGTGGCCCTCCTCACCAGCGACGCCCCGGACGAGCTCCGGGCCTTCGCGTGGGAGACCTTTCGGGCCGGAGGAAGCCCGGAGAGGATCTCCGTCCACGGCCATTCCCGAGGCGCCTCCGGGGCCCTCCACTTCACCCTGAATCACTGGGACCTCTTCGCCTCGGCCGTGGCCAACGCCTTCGTGAGCGACTACGTCCTGGACGACTACCGGGAGGCCGCCGTGGAGAACCGGGATGCCATCGTCCAGAGCGGAATCACGCTCCGCATGACCATCGGCACCCAGGATTCCTTCGTTCTGGAAAATGACCGCGTGGGGAGCCCGGCCCTCCACGAGCACCTGGACACCCTGGGCATCCCCCACGAGTACGAGGTCTACCCGGGGGTGACCCACGGCTTCTCCTCCCTCTGGGACTACGAGCTTTCGGGAGGCAAGCAGGCCGGGCTCTACGAGCTCCAGCTCCACGCCGAGGCCTGGGACGGGGGAGAGTAGAGGCCGTCTTCCTTCCGATCAGGGAAGCGCCCTCTTCGGCAGGCTCATCCCTCCTGCATTCCCGCTTCCCCCTACGTCAAATGACGTATGGGGCAGGACGTCTTTGTAGCGAAGATTCCCGGCACCTCACAGATTCGGAACACCACACCTGCCACAGGAGGGCGTCATGAACAGAGCATGGAGCGGCATCGTCATGGGTGTCTGTCTCCTGTTCCCCCTCACCCTCTCCGCCCAGGAGAGACCCCTGGAGTTCGGCGTCGATGGCGGGATCTCCGTCTTCATGCCCGACGACGAGGATGCCGATAACCTCACGAGAGTGGGATTCCCCAGCAGGTCCGCCTTCGGGGTGACCGCTATCCGGTTCGGTCTCTTCGTCTCGCCCCGGGTGGCCATCGAGCCCAGGCTGGCCCTGACCCGGTCCTCCGACGGAGACTGCTCGTCCACCCTTCTGGACCTCTTCCCAAGCGTCCTCTACCACTTCAAGGACTTCGACCGGATCTCCCTGCCCTACGTCCGCGCAGGAGCCGGCCTCACCCACTCCCGGTGGGACTGCGGCGACGATGACGACTCCGACAGCCAGTTCGGTTTCGGCGGGGGCGTGGGCCTGAAGATACCGGTGGCCGAATCGGCCTTCATTCGTCTGGAAGCGGCGTACGAGAAGTGGGTGGAGCAAGGAGACGAGGAGAACTGGGACGAGTTCATCATGGGCTACAGCGTCCTCCGCTTCTCCGTGGGGATCTCCGCCATCCTGAACTGACACACTCCGCCATCCTGAACTGAGACGTTCCGGCTCCAAGCCGAGGCATTCCGGCTGCAGACCGAATCGTTCCGGCTCCAGACCAGGGCATTCCTGCCCGGGAGGGGAAGGAAACAGGAGGGAAAGACCCCCTACCAACCAACTTCAGCGGCCCGGCGTCCAAGAAGAAACGAAACTCCTGTCCTCTTGGACCCGGGCCGTGCCATGAACACCCTGCGCTGGATCGTCGGAACCCTCGCTCTGCTGATCACCCTGCCCTCCCTGGCCGAGGCCCAGAACGGAACCGCCGAGGGCTCCACCAACCAATCCTCCATCCACACGCCTGCGCTGCCTGTGGCGGAGGCCCTTCGCCTGGAGACCGACATCATCCTGGACGGGCGTCTGGACGAGCGAGCCTGGCAGCGGGCCACCCCGGCCACGGGGTTCCGGCAGATCCAGCCCGACGAGGGCGCGGCCGCGTCTCTCCCCACGGAGGTCCGGATCCTCTTCGACGACCGAGCCCTCTACGTGGGCGCCCGCATGAGCCAGCCCGGGGGCATGGTGGCGCCCCTGGCCCGGCGGGACCAGCTCCTGGACGCCAGCGGCGACAACGGCTCCTTCAACTCCCTGACCACGGACAAGCTCATCGTCCGCCTGGATCCCTATCACAATCACCTGGACGACGTGTGGTTCGAGGTGAACCCCAGGGGAGCGAAGGGGGAGAAGTTCAACGGCGATTCGTCCTGGGATCCGGTGTGGGAGGCCACTGCCAGCAGCGATTCCCTGGGGTGGACGGCGGAGCTCCGCATCCCCTTCAGCCAGCTCCGCTTCTCCCCGGACTCCCTGCAGACCTGGGGCCTGCAGATCTGGCGCTACATCGACCACCTGAACGAGCAGGACATGTGGTCCTTCCGGCCCCGGAACGCCCCCAGCGGGCCCGCCTTCTACGGCCATCTTCAGGGGCTCGTCATCCCGGAGCAGCCCCGGCAGCTCGAGGTCCTGCCCTACGCCGTCACCGGGAGCCGGTTCGACCGGGCCGCCTCGGGAGACCCCTACGCCGACGGCGCGGACATGCGCCTGAACTTCGGGGCCGACGTCAAGTACCTCCTGACCACGAACCTCACTCTGGACGCCACCATCAACCCGGACTTCGGGCAGGTGGAGGTGGACCCCTCCGTCCTCAACCTCAGCGCATTCGAGACCTACTACGACGAGAAGAGGCCCTTCTTCGTGGCCGGCAGCAGCGCCTTCTGGTTCGGAGGCATGCGGTGCATGTTCTGCAGCAACTCCTCCAGCCTGGGGGCCTTCTACTCCCGGCGCATCGGCAGGCCTCCCCAGCTCGCCGGCTACGTGGAGGACGAGTCCACCTACGCCGACGTGCCGGAGACCACCTCCATCCTGGGGGCGGCGAAGATCACGGGCCGCACGGACGGCGGCTACACCATCGGGGTCCTGAACGCCCTCACGGGCCAGGAGACGGCCCATTACGTCACCTCCGCCGGCGGACCGGAAACGTCCCAGATCGTGGAGCCCCTGACGAACTACTTCGTGGGCCGGATGAAGAAGGAGCTCCGGGACGGTGCCACGACCGTGGGCGGGATCCTCACCTCCGTGGCCCGGCGCACCGCCGACCCGGTGGTGGACCATCGGCTGCACCGGCACGCCGAGGCCGTGGGCCTGGACTGGCACCACACCTGGAAGGGCCGGGAGTATTCCTGGATGGGGAGCACTCTCCTCACCAACGTCTCCGGCTCATCCGACGCCCTGCTCCGGACCCAGCGCTCCAGCGCCCGCTACTTCCAGCGGCCGGACCGGCAGGTCACGGACGACGGGCTCTTCGGCACGGGCTACGACCCGGACGCCACGTCCCTGCGGGGCTACGGTCTCTTCACCCGGGTGGGGAAGGACAGCGGCGGCATCCTCCGCTGGGAGCTCATGGCCAACGTCCGGAGCCCCGGGTTCGAGAACAACGACCTGGCCTTCCTGAGCAAGGCCGATTACACCTGGCTGAACGGCAACGTGGGGATCAGCCTCACCACCCCCACGACGTGGTACCGCTCCCTCTTCACCACCATCGGGGGCGCCCTTGAGCACAACTTCGACGGAGACCGGACCCGGACGGCCCTGCAGGCGTTCTACGGCATGGAGTTTCCCAACTACTGGAACCTCCGGACCTTCTGGATCCACGAGGAACCGTCCTTCGACGATCGGCTGACCCGGGGCGGGCCGGTGGTGAAGCGGGCGGGCTACGACTTCGGACACTTCCAGGTCTCCACCGACGCCCGGGCCCCGGTGGTCTTCGACGTGCAGATCCGGGGCAGCCGAGGCATCGGAAACGACACCCGCTCCTTCACCTTCGCTCCGGGGGTGGCCCTCAAGCCCGCCTCCAACGTCTTCGTCCAGCTCTCGCCCAGCTTCAGCTACGACGAGAACGACGCCCAGTACGTCACCACCATCGACGATCCCACGGCCGGCGCCTTCTACGGGAGTCGTTACGTCTTCGGTCTCATCCGGACCCGGACCCTCTCCCTGAGCACCCGGGTGAACTGGACCTTCACGCCGGACCTGACCCTCCAGCTCTTCGCTCAGCCCTTCGTGGCCAGCGGCGACTACTCCTCCTTCCGGGAGTTCGCCGCGCCCCGGACCCTGGACAAACGAGTCTACGGGGAAGACATGGGCACCATCGAGTACCAGGAGGAGGAGAACCGCTATCAGGTCGATCCCGACGGGGCCGGTTCCGCTCCAGCCTTCTCCTTCGGCAATCCGGACTTCACCACCGGCGCCCTCCGGGGCACGGCGGTGCTCCGCTGGGAGTACCGCCCCGGCTCGACCCTCTTCTTCGTCTGGACCCAGCAGCGCTCCGGCTACGATCCGGTGGGCCACCTGGACTTCGGCCGGGCCCGGACCGCCATCTTCGACCAGCGGCCCATGAACGTCTTCCAGGTCAAGCTGACGTACTGGATCGGGCGGTAGAGGGCTGTTGAACCAGGGGGGCGGGCCGGGAGGCAAGAACGGACTCCCGGTCCCCTTCAGGAAGGGCTTTCGGCGGACCCTGAAGACAGACGCACCGTGATCTGCTCCCCCGTCCGCCGTACCTCTGCCCCGTGGAATCGCCCCTGAAATCCGTTCGTTCGGATGACGATTTCGTCGCCTTCCTCACGGACATCCAGGTTCCCCTGGAGTCCGGTGAGGGTGACCCGGAGGAAGCCCCGCCGCAGGGGAGCACCCCCCGCGCCCCGGGTGAGAGCCGAACGGTCCAGGACCTCGGCAGTTCCGGTGGGATGGCCCAGTTTCAGCCAGCGGGCATGAAGCACCTGGTCCTCAGCCACCACGTGCAGGTTCATGGGATCCATGCCCCGGGGCTGGAGGGGGCTGGCTTCGGAGGCCAAGAGGACGACGGACGGTCCAGGACGTTCCAGAAACTCCTTCCGGAGGGAGTCCCGTGAGGCCATCACCCGCCGGACGTTTCGCTGGGCCTCTTCCAGCTCCTTGGCGTAGACGGGACGCCAGTCCGTGGCGGCGGCATCCCCCGCGACGTCTTCCAGAAGAGCACCCAGAGCCACCGTCTCTTCGGTTTCAACCGCCGTCTCCCACCCGGGAAGAAAGCGCTCCAGCAATCGAGTCAGAGCCAGGCCGACAGCGTAGCTCCTCATGTGGAGCTCTTCCGGCGCAAACCCGCCCCGGGGAAGATCCCGGAGGCCGGCTCTGGAACCCGTGGCGGTGACCTGGACGTGCTGGGCCGTGCCTTCCAGGAGCTCGATTCCCCGCTCGAACCGGACGATGGAGGGGGGGAGCTGGGAGAACCGTTGCTCTCGAACCTCCAGGGCCGCAGCGGCGTGGGACCGGGTGCGGTCCGGATCGGCTTCCCTCAGAGCTTCCCTCAACAAGGCGGTCTCCGTTCGACGCAAAGCCAGAAGTCTGGCCTCGGTCACAGGGTTGTCCAGACCCATTCCTCCGGGTCCCCAGCTCGGATGCTTCCGTTTCTGGAAGACATGAAAGGCCTCATGAAGGGCCACGCCAGCCACATCTGTTGCCTCGGGAAAATCCTCGAGGAGAGGGAGGAGAATCGTGGCCGTCTCCTCCCCGGCCACCTCCGTGCTGGTGTTCCCCCGCATGGCCGGATGGCGGCCTTCCATGAGGTGGAGGTCTTCCCTGCCGGGATGGGAACGGAACTCCTCAGGAGGCGCGGGATGCCGATAAAGCCACGTGCGCCTTCCGTCGAAGAGGGCCACGGGAACCGTAGAGGGCCGGAACCCGGGCCAGATGTCCGGCGTGCTTGCTTCCTCAATGGCGCGGACGATCTCCAGGATCCGCTCCTCCCCTGGCGAGGCGGTCTGGTCAACGGCTCCGTCCGGGGGGCCTTCCTGGGTTCTGGCCGGGAGGCAGAGGACAGCGAGAAAGAGGGGGACCGCAAGTGTGACTGCGATGCCTGTGGTGACTGAGGTGACTGAGGGTATCCAGGAGGCGTGCATGGGCTCGGCTTTGGGGGCTCCGTTGGACTCGGGATGGCGGTCGCCAGGTCCTACGGTAATCGGTGGTGGCAAGGTTCATTCCCGGAAGGTCCGGCACACCGCTCACGCTGGAGGGGATCCGGCGCACGGACGCTCCCAAGCCCAGCCCCGGATCAGGCCTACTTCGCCGACGGCGTAACGGAAGACGTCCTTGCCAACCTGGCAAAGAGGAAGGCGCTGCGGGTGACCTCCCGAACTTCGGTGATGTGGTAGCGAGAGACCTGGAAGACATCTTCGCCGTCCAGAGCGAGGTCGCCGAGTCCGTGGCCC
>CAZZEL010000079.1:0-19079 GCA_964652625.1 uncultured Gemmatimonadaceae bacterium | reverse complement strand
AATGGCGACAGAGAGAGTGGAAGGTTTGGCGGGCCGGATAGCCCTCATCACCGGAGCGTCCAGCGGCATCGGAACGGCCACGGCTCTGAAGCTGGCCCGGGGCGGTGCCGCCGTGGCTCTGGTGGCCCGGCGAAAGGACCGTCTAAGAGAGGTCAGGGAGGACGTGGAGAAGGCCGGGGGACAGGCCCTGGCCATTCCTGCCGACGTCACCCGTAGGCAGGAGGTGGAGGAGGCGGTGGAGCGGACCCTGGAGAGCTACGGAGGGGTGGACATCCTGGTGAACAACGCGGGAATCATGCCCCTGTCCTCCCTGGCCGATCTCCGGGTGGAGGACTGGGAGGCCATGGTGGACCTGAACATCAAGGGTGTTCTCTACGGCATCGCCGCCGTGCTCCCCCACATGCTGGCCCGGAAGCAGGGCCATATCGTCAACGTGGGATCCGTGGCCGGACGCCGGCCCTTCAAGACGGGAGTCGTCTACTCCGCCACCAAGTATGCCGTCCGGGCCCTGTCGGCGGGAATCCACCTGGAGCTTTCCGCCACCGACGGGATCCGGGTCACGGATATCGAGCCCGGCGTGGTGGACACGGAGCTATCGTCCCACATCCCCGAACCGGAGGCCCGGGAGACCTTCGCCCAGCGCTGGGAGGGAAAGCGAATGCTCACCAGCGAGGACGTGGCCCGGGCCATCGCCTACGCCGTCTCGGCCCCGGACCGGGTGAACGTCAACGAGATCCTCCTGCGCCCCACGGACCAGCCCACCTGAGGCGTCTTCTCCGGTGGTGCAATCAGGTCGTCAGACCCAGCCCCGGCGCCGGAAGTCCCGGAGGGCCCCGGAGAAGCGCTCCATCTCCTCCGGCAACCCGAAGGACACCCGGTTCCATTCCGTCATGGGGGGGAAGGGCCGGCCCACCCGGATACCCGCGTCCCGCATCCGCTGGATGTGCTCCCGGAGGTCCCCATTGATCCGGTGGAGGACGAAGTTCGTGTGGGAGGGCACGTACTCCAGCTCGAGCTCGTCCAGGACCTGGTAGGCCAGACGCCGGGACCGGAGGTTGGCTTCCACGCTCCGTCGCACCCAACCCGGATCTTCCAGGGCCGCCAGGCCGGCCACCAGGGCCAGATGGTTCGCGTTGGGGCCCGAGGCGAAGGCCCGGAGACGGCGGGCCGTCTCGGGGTGGGCCACTCCGTAGCCCAGGCGAAGACCCGCCATCCCGTAGACCTTGGAGAAGGTCCGGGCCACCACCACGTTGGGGTTCTCCCAGGCCAGGCGGTCCAGGGACCGGTAGGTCTCGGAATCCACGAACTCGAAGTAGGCCTCGTCCACCAGGAAATGGACGTTGCCGGGAGCCCGTCGGATCCATGCCTCCACGGCATCCACCGGTGTGAGGGATCCCGTGGGGTTGTTCGGGTTGCACACGTAGACGAGGACATGGCCCTCCGCCCCCCGGGCGGCGTCTTCCATGGCTGTCAGGTCGTGGGCGAAGTCGGATGTGAGGGGAACGGCCCGAACCTCGATCCACGGATGAGGTTCCGTGTACTCGAACACGTCCTCGTAGGTGGGCTGGGGGGCCACCAGGGTCAGGCCCGGGTCCATGAGGCTCTGGACCCCCATCTGGAGGACCTCGGTGGAGCCGTTCCCCAGGACGATGCCCTCCTCCGGTACGCCGTGCTTCGAGGCCAGGGCCTCCACCACGGCCCGGCGTGACGCCCCGGGATACCGATGGCCCTGGTCCATCCCGGCCCGGATGGCCTCCCGGGCCACCGGAGGGATCCCCAGGGGGTTCTCGTTGGAGCTCAGACGGATGAGGTCTCCGGCCTGGCGCTCGGGGGGCGAAGCCGGAAGGGACGGATCGAGCCCGGACACGGCCCGGGCCCCGGTGGGCAAGAGGGCCGGGGCCCCCAGGGCCAGCACGCCGTTTCGAAGAAATCTGCGTCGCTTCATGGTGTTCCTCCTCTCCCCTGTCCGTATTCTCATGGATTCACCGGAGTTCTCCGGGGCCTGGGAAGGACCTCTCAGCTCCCCAGATCCGCTTCCTGGGCTCCGGCCAGGAGGATTCCGTTGAACAGGTAGGGGAAGGTCTCATGGGTCTGGGCCCGATAGGTGAGCTGGGGTCCGAAGAGGAAGAGGGTGCCCTCTCCCACCCGGGCCTGGAGCAGGGCTGCCCCGCCCTGGAGCTTCTCCTGGCCCCAGGCCCAACCGCTCTTCAGTGGCTCCGGGTCCTGGAAGGCGGCCAGTACCGTGATGCCCCGGGCCTGGGGCTCCACGCCGAAGACCGGGCTCCGGGCAAAGTTCACCATTACCGTCTCCCCCAGGCCGTGGTTGGCGGGGCTCTCCCCTTCCGCGGACACTTCCAGCAGGGAGCCGGGAACGAAGAACTCCTCGGGGCTGTAGGGCGTGCCCTCCTGGTCCACCAGGTAGTCCCGGATGGGCAGGTCCAGGTGGTAGCCCAGGCTGGTGGAGCGCTCCAGGGTGATGATGGTCCCCCCCTCTTCCAGGAAGGTCCGGAGTCGGGGCACCGTGGTCTCCACGGTGACGCTGCCCAGCCGGTCCCGGTACTCCTGGGGAATCTCCTCCGGATCCGGGGTACCGTAGCGGCTGTACCGACCCGAGCCCCTGGATCCGGCCGAGGGGATGGCACCGTCGGGGAAGATCAGGACATCGTAGCGTTCCGAGAGATCCCCCTCGTCCAGCTCCGGAGGGAAGACGAGCTCAAAGTCGAAGTCGAACTCCTCCAGGATGAACCGGATCCAGCCCGAGGGCATGGACCCCCCGTAGCGGTCCCACAGACCCACTCGGGGCGGGCTGAGCTCCAGGGCCCGGACTTCCGGTGTCCGGTCCGTGCCGGTGAAGTCCAGGCCCAACTCCCGGGCCAGCACCTGGATCCGCTCCTCCGTGTCCGAGGCCGCCGGAATGAAGAAGGTCCCGGGTGGGTGGGTCGCGCCGGCCCCCCTCACGGCTTCCCTCATCCAGTAGACCTCCTCCCCTTCCTCCAGGAGACGGCGGACGGCCGTGGCCGCATCCACGGGCTCGTGGCTCAGCAGGTAGCCGGCCTGGGCAGAGCCCATGACGGCTCCCGGAGGCGGGGACACGTAGCCGTCCAGGAGCTCGAAGGGTCCCTGGAAGCCCTCCAGGATACGGTTCGCCTCCACGCCCATCTGGTAGGCCAGGGTCCAGCCCGTGGCGTCGTAGGGCGGGATGGGCGGGCCTCCTGGATAGGCAAAGTCGTTGGGATGATCCTGGGGCTCGAACATGTCCAGTACATGGGGCCGGTAGGCCTGGGCGGTCATGACCACCAGGGATCCGGCGGGATAGGACGTCCCGGCCACGGTGAAGTCCCGGGTGGCCCGGTGGACCTGGACCCCGTTTCGGATCAGGGCGTTGGCGAACTTCACCGCCGTGGGGAAGTCGGGCTGGTCCGGCGACAGGATGAAGCCCCGGGGGTCCCGCTTGTCCGGGTCCTTCAGGAAGCGTTCGTACTCCTCCGAGCTCCCGGAAACGTTCTCTCCTCCCAGGTGGTCCGCGGCGGCGTAGATGTCGCTGGGCCTCACGGTCCAGGCATCCCGGCTCCCCTGCTGGATGGAGTTCATTCCCATCCGCCAGATGTTGAAGAGGAGATGGTCCATGTGGCGGGAGGCATAGTCCATGACTGCCCAGTTCGCCGTCTGGGAGTAGTCGATGGCGGTGTGGAACCGCAGAGGACCCGGCTCCACCGGAAGGGGAAGATCGATCTTGGGCAGCTGGCGCCGGGGGATGAAGGGGATCTCCTCCGGGTTCGGCCCGCCTCTGATCTCCGTGAGCAGCCCCAGGGAGTTGTGGAAGTACGGCGTCGTCCGCAGACCTCCGTTCCACCATACGGAGTAGCCGGCCCCGGAGCGCATGGTGCTGCCCCCCTTCCCTTCCTGCACGAAACGCTGGTGCATGGCCGAGCCCACCTGGTCCAGCCCGGTGAGGATCAGGGGATCCAGGAAGTGATTCGGGGGGCCTCGGAAGGGGGGAGCGAAGATGATGGTCCCCTGGGGCCCGGTCTGGTGGTGGTTGTAGATGATCTGGGGAAACCACTCCCGGTACTGGATCCGGAGCATGTTCTCCGTCTCCACGAGGTTCCCCATGTAGAAGTCCCGGTTGTTGTCATGGCCGGCGTACTTGTGGTACAGCACCGGCAGCCCCCGGTAGCTCCGGTCCTGGGGCGTGCCCCCGGTGTCGTCCGAGCGGTAGTACCAGTCGGCCACCAGGTCCATGCCGTCGGGGTTGGCGGCCACGGCCAGGATGATGACATCCTCCAGGATCCGGACCGTCTCATCGTCGGTGTAGCTGTTCAGTCGATAGACCAGCTCCACGAGCTGCTGGGCTCCCACCACCTCCGTGGCGTGCAGACCGCCATCGATCCAGACCACGGCCTTCCCCTCCCGGGCCAGCTCCCGGGCCTCCGTCTCCGTGACCCCCCGAGCCTGGGCCATACGTCCTGCGATCTCCTTGTAGCGCTGGAGATTGGCGTGGTTCTCCGAGGCGGTGAGAATGGCCATGAGCTGGGGACGGCCCTCCTCGGAGTAGCCGATGGTGTCCAGGACCATCCGGTCCGATTCCCGGGCCAGGGTCTCCCAGTACTCCTGGAGCTGGGCGTAACTCACCAGCTCGTAATCGGCGCCCACGGGAAACCCGAAGGCCTCTTCCGGAGAGGTGACCTCTCCGCCAGATGCGGGTTGGGCTGCCAGAGAAGCTCGGGCCCCCGGCAGGGCACCGGCGATCAAGGGAAGAAGGATGAGAAGAAGGAAGGTGCGGCGTGGCTTCAACATAGCGTCTTTCCTCTCAAAAAGAGGATGAGCTTCGACAGTCCGAGAGGAGTCGGATCCCCGGGGCGGGCGGGAAAAACCGGGGCTCCCGGCTCAATGTGCCATTCTCTGGCGCCGACCTCGGTTCGTCAAATCTGGAAGGTGGGGTTTGGTGAGGTCTACCGGGCCGGAGCGGCTCCCCTCCCGGGGGGAAGCCTCAGGGGGATCGAGGTTCCAACTCCACGACTCTTCCGGCCTGGAGAAAGATCAGGCTGGCCTTCACCCGCTCCGGTTCCAGACCCTGGATCCGGGCCAGAGCCCCTCGGTAGGCCTCCACCTGGTCCCGGTATTCCTCCACCGCTTCCTCCAGGCTCCTCCCCCTCTCGCCGGCCAGGACATCGGTCTTGTAGTCCAACACCTCCGCCTCCAGGACCTCCCCCCGGGGAGCCATGGTCACCACCCGGTCCATGCGCCCCTGGAGGATGACGCCGTCCAGGCGCACGGCGAAGGGGTGCTCCGTCCGGACACGGGCCCCGTCGCCGTAGCTGTCCCGCCGGAGACGGGTGACCACCTCCGGCGCGTTCAGCCACTCCCGGAGCCTGGCCCGTAGCTCCCGGACCTCCTCCTCCGGCAGCTCCGGCGCTTCCCGGCGGGCGATGCGGCGAAGGGCCTCCGGATCCGGGTCCCACTCCTCGAGCCACACCAGGTGTTCCAGCCAAGCGTGAACCACGGTGCCCAGGAGGCGGCCCTCGGGGGACTTCAGGGACAGGACCCGGCGAAGATCCACCGGCCGGGCCGTGCCAAGGCTCGTGAGAGAGGAGGGTGAATCCTGGGGGAAGAGGCGGTGCCGGGGGCGCCGGGCCAGAGGGGGTGGGGAGAGGAGCAGGGCCGAGTCGTCTTCCGCCCCGGGAAGCTTGCCCCCCGGCCTCTCCTTCTCTCCCCAACTCCAGGAGCCGGATTCGTGCACGGTCCGGCCGGAAGCCAGAGGATGGGCATCCAGCCCCAGGCCGCCCCGCAGCAGTCCCGCCAGGGTGGGTCGGCCCGACGGGGAGAGGGGCGCCGGGTCCTCGGCCAGGAAGAGGTGCAGGGCGTGCCGGGCCCGGGTGAGGGCCACGTAGAGGATACCGAGGCCGTCCCGGGTCTGCTGCTCCTTCTCCTGGACGGCGGCTTCCTCCACCGCCGGGAAGAGGGGTCGCATGTCCTTTCTCAGGCGAGGATAGACCCTCCGGACCTTCCCCGTGTCCCGGTCCCGGAGGGGGAGAGGACCCTGGGAAGGACGTCCCTGGCCTCGGAGGGGTACGTCCAGCTCCGGGAGGACCACGGCATCGAACTCCAGTCCCTTGGCCTGGTGCACCGTCATCACCCGGATCCGGGCATGGGAGGTGGCCTCCATGCGCTCCGACTCCACGAACCGGACGAAGTCCGTGGGACGGAGGGTTGCCCGGGAATCCCAGCGGTACCCCAGCTCCACCAGCTGGAGGAGGCGCCGCAGGTCCCGTTCTCCCAGAACCTCCGCCTGCCCCAGGGCCTGGACCCACCCAGCCAGGAGCTCGCCGTAGCCCAGGCTCATCAGGTCCTCACGGATCCGCCCGGCGGTCTTCCGACACCCTTCCCCGTCAGCGAACTCGGAACAACCCAGGACGGTGCCCAGGGGTGAGGAGGCGACGTGGTAGCGGGCCAGGGTGTCACCCGGATGGTCCGCCATGCGGAGAGCGGCCAGGATGGCCGCCACCGCCGGGGAGTCGGTGAGAGCCGTGGAGCCCTCCTCCGACGCCTCCAGGCCCAGAGTCCGGAGCTCGGTAATGAGGCGCGCCACCGCTCGGTTCGTCCGGACCAGGACGCCCACGGTCCCGCCGGAGGCCCTCCCCACCATCTCCCGGATCTCCCGGGCTGCCCAGGTCATCATCTCGGGCCGGTCCAGCCGGCTCATGTTCTCGTCCCGGGGGCCTACCCGGACCCGGACGTGTCCCGGCCGGTCCCTGGCGGTCCGGTGTGGAGGAAAGTCCGCCAGCCACTCCGCTGCCACTCGTCGCCCCGTGTCGTCCTCCCCCCAACCCGGGTTCTGCTCCAGGCCCTGAAATACCCGGTTCACCAGGTCCAGGACCACCTGGGACGAGCGGTAGGAGCGCTCCAGGCTCCGGTGCTCCAGCCCCATGCTCTTCCCCACCCGGTGCACCATGAGGGGCTCGGCCCCACGCCAGCCGTAGATGGACTGCTTTGGATCGGCCACTACCACCAGGGATCGCTCCTGGTCGTGGCCCGAAGCGATCTCCTGGGCCAAGGGGAGGAGAGCCTCCCACTGGGAGAGGGCCGTGTCCTGGAACTCGTCCAGGAGGAGGTGCTGGGCCCGCTGATCCAGGCGGTACCACAGGTCCGGCCGGCCGCCCACCGGGTCCTCCCCACCCAGACGCCAGGTGATGTCCCGGAAGCGAAAAGCGCCTCGGCGTGCCTGGAGCTCTCCCAGAGCCCCATCCCAGGCCCGGACGAGACGGCCCAGGGCCTGCATCTCCCGGTTGAGCTCCCCGGCCAGGGCCCTCCGGGCCAGGGCGAGGCCCTCCCGGACCGCTGCCAGAACCGGTTCCGGGACGGTCTTGTTCCGGAACGTCTCCTCCCCTTCCAGCACCTTCCGGCCCAGTCCCCGTCGGCAGAAGTCCTCCCAGGCTCCGACCCGGAGGTCCCGTGCTCCCTGGGCCTGGGCTTTCCGGAAGTTCCCGTCGGGCTTCCCGCTCTTCGTCCGGGGGGTCGGCCCTTCCTCCAGGGCCCGCGCCGCCCCTTCCCGTGCCTCCCGGGCCGGCCGGGGGGCCTCTTCGGTCTCCGGGAAGGGGAGCCATGGGTCCTCCCCCTGGGCCAGCCGTTGGACATCCACTTGTCGCAGGATCTCCTGGAGATGGGCAAGCTGCCCCATGAGGCGGTCGTGGATGCGGCGGCCCGCCTCCCCCCGGAGGATCATCCGGACCAGCTCCATCCGCTCCCCGGCGCTTCCGGACCGGAGAACCTGGTGAAGGGCTTCGGATTCCAGGCGAAGGGCCGTGGGCTCGTCGGCGATCTGCCAGTCCGGAGGAATCCCCAGCTCCCCGGAGAAGCTCCGGGCGATACGGATGAAGAAGGAGTCCAGGGTGCCCACGTTCAGCCGGTGGAGACTACGGACCAGGGTCTGGAGGAGACCGGAAAACCGCTCCCGGAGGGCGTCTTCCGACAGGCTTCGATCCGTGGGCAGGAGGAGGGCGTGGGTCGCCAACTCCCGGGCCTCGTCCCCATCCAGGGCCCCTCGAGCCACCCGGGCAAGGACACGGTCCAGGATCTCCCCGGCCGCCTTCCGGGTGAAGGTGGAGGCCAGAATGGAGTCCGGGTGAGCCCCAAGGGCCAGGAGGCCGATCATCCGACTGGAGAGGGCGAAGGTCTTCCCGGTACCGGCGGAGGCGAGAACCAGCTCCCGGGGCAGGATCCACTCCGGTTTCGACTCCCTCATTCCTCCTCCTCCCCACCGTCCGCGGGCTCCATGAGGAGTCCCCGCCCCAGGAGGACGGCCAGGAGCCCCCGGGCGTTCTTCCCGCTGGCCTGAGGATCGAAGCGGATCTCCCCCTGGGCCCGGAGACGCCGGAGAACCTGCCGGGCCGTCTCCAGGGCGTCGGCCACCTCCTCCTCGTCCCAGGGAGCCGGGCGGTAGATCTCCTCCCGACCCCGCTTCGCCAGGCACAGGTAGCCCAGGGTTACGGGAGCGCCGGGGTCCGGTCGGGCCAGGGGCCTCCCCTCCGGGTCCTGCAGATGATCCAGGAGGAAGCGGTACAGGGGAAGCTGGAGGTCCTTCCACGCCCCCTTCCGGCCGTGGGTCCGAGCGGGATCCCGGGCCTCCTCCCCCGTCTTGTAGTCCAGGACTGCCCAGGCTCCGGTTCGCCGATTCCGGTCGATGCGGTCGATGCGGCCCGAGAGGAAGACGGGAGCGTCGTCCACGGGGAAGGCCACCCCCTCCCGGGGCGTCCTGGCCTCCGTCCTGTAGATCTCCCATCCCTCGTCCACCCGCTCCGCCTGCCAGCGGGCAAAGCTCTTCAGGCGGAGCCTCAGATGCTCCACCTGGATGGGAACCGTGGGCAGGGGGTCGGGGCCGAACCACGCCCGGACCACCCGGTCCAGGATCCCATTCAACCCCCTCTCCACCGCGTCGGGATCGGAGCTTCTGGCCTCCGGCGCCTCACCGAAGAGCTCCAGGACCCGGTGGGCCAGGGTTCCGAAGAGGAGAGGGTCCATCTCCAGAGCATCGTCGGTCATCTCCCGGAGACCCCGAATCCTCTCCAGGGCCCAGAGGTAGGGATCGGCCAGAAGGGCCCGGAAGTCCGTCACCGGCAAGGGCTGGGGAAGGGTGGAAAGAGAAATCGCCGGCTCCGGAGGCAGGCTGAAGGCGCTTCGAGGGGCCGGGAGGAGGCCCAGGGGAGGAATCCGACGCTCGGCCCCTTCCCCTTCCTCCTCCGGGACGTCCAGGAACTCCAGTAGCCTGCGGGGCATGGCTTCTCCCGGCTCCAGGAGGAGGAGTCGGCTGGGGCGCAGGGGGTCTCCGGACAGTGTGCGGCGTCCCGCGACGAGCCGAAGGCACGGAGGGGGCACCTGGCCTCCTCCCCCGGCCCTCCCTCCGTCACGGGGCCGGCGGGATTCCACCATGGCCGTCAAGCGATACAGGTCCCGGGCGAACCGGGATTCGTTGTCCTCCAGGCCCAGACGGGTTCGGAGGGCGTTGGGCAGGAAGGGATGGGCGTTCAGGGCCTCGGGCAGATGGGGGTCGTTCACCCCGGTGAGGATGAGGGCCGGCGCGTCATCCATGGGCAACTCCAGCCAGCCCACGATCTCCAGGGCGTCCTCCCGTCCCGGCGGGGGAAGAGTCTCGTCCCGGAGCTCGTCCAGGAGGATCCGGATGGCCTCGTCGGCGCTGCAGCGGTGATCCAGGGCCCGGGGAAGCTCGTGGATCTCCTGGGCCCCGGTCCGGATCCGGGCGCATGCCTCCACCACCCTCTCCTCCTGGGGCACCTGGCGACTCCACCGGCGTCCGCCGTACACGCTGACCAGGAGTTCCAGAATCCTTGGCATCCAATCCGAGAGGTGCCGCTGTCCCTGGAGGGGTCCCAGGAGGTCAGGTCCGTAGAGGACCCGGAGGCGGCGGCCCAGGGAGACGTCCTGCCTGGGGAGGTCTCTGGCGTCCAGCTCGGTAGGGGCCGAAATCCTGTAGCTCAGGTGACGTGTGAAGTAATCATCCGCAAGTTCCGGTATAGAAAAATCTTCCATGTACTCCAGGAGCTGAGGATGACGAAGGAGCTCCGCCAGGGCATGGAAGCGGCCGTCGTCCAGGACCTCACCTGCCGCAGCCAGGAGGCGGAAGGGGCCGGTGCTCTTCAGGGGGAATCCGCCGGCATAGCGGTGGGGGCACCCGTAGGCGGAGAGGCGTTGTTCGAGAAAGGGGACCAGCTCCTCGTCCCGGGTGACGCCCAGGGTGATCTCCCCGGGGGCGTAGGCACCCCCAAACCCGTGAAGCTCCTCCAGGACAGCCGTGGCCTGATCCGGAGGCCGGTCCTCGGCCCGCACCGCTCCTGGAGGCAGGCTCAGCGTCCGGTCCAGCCAGACTTCCCCCCGCAGGTCTCCCAGCTTGCGGAAGGCCTCCCGGAGGGCTTCCGGCGCGTGGACCAGGGGGGTGACCCGGTCCCCCAGAGCCAGGAGCATCTCACGGAGGAGGCCCGGGAGCTCCGCCACTCCCACCAGGACCAGTGTCCCGGAAAAGCTCAGCTCCCCTTCCCCCAGAGCCCGTCGTCGGGCCTCTTCCCGGTCCATGCGACCACAGCGGGCCAGGACACGGCCGTGGGCCTCCTGGAGCTCCGCCAGGAGCAGCCAACGATCCTGGTCGTCGAAGAGGAGCTCCCGGTGGCAAAGATCCGCAACCTCCCGGAAGGTGCGACCCGAAGCACCCACCTCCCGATGGAGGCTGTCCAGGAGTCGGGCCAGCTTCTCCCTGGCTCCTGGTTCTTCACGTGCACCGGGTCGGTGGAAGAGGATCTCCAGCCTCCCGGGAGGAACCTCCTCCAGGACTCGGAACCAGGCTCTCCTGGCCTGCAGGGGAGTGGCCAGGGGACGGGGGGGCCGGTAGAGCCGTTCCGGCAGACGTCCCACGGTGAGGATCTCCCGGGGGGGAACCAGCCCGGCGGACCCCTCTTCGGCTCTCTCCACCAGGAGCTCCAGGAGCCGCCGGCCGCTCCGCCGGCCGGGGACCACCACCGTCACCTGTCCCAGGTCCACTTCTCCTTCGTTCCCGTACTGGCCGACGAGCCACCCTGCGACCTGGGGAAGGAAAGGGCGATCCCAGGGCAGGAAGACGGGGTCAGCCAAGGGGCCCCCGACGAGAGGAGAACACTCGGAACCAGACGGGGTACGCCTGGGCTCGGTCACTCAACAACCTGTCCACACCATCCAAGGAGATACCGCATGGCCGTGCGAGTCGCCAACGCCGAATGGAAGGGGAACCTTCCCAAGGGTAGTGGGACCCTGGAGACGGAGACCGGCGCCGTCAAGGGGAACTACTCTTTCGCTTCCCGTTTCGAGGAGGGGGCCGGTACCAACCCCGAAGAGCTCATCGGCGCAGCCCATGCCGGCTGCTTCTCCATGGCGTTTGCCAACGGGCTGGCCCAGGCCGGTCACGAGCCGGAGAGCATCCGGACCACGGCCAACGTGCACCTGGAGAAGGGTGACGAGGGATTCGGGATCACCCGGATCGTCCTGGAGTGCACGGGGAAGGTTCCCGGCCTGGACGAGGAGACATTCCAGAAGCACGCTCAGGAAGCCAAGGTCGGCTGCCCTGTCTCCAAGGCCCTCTCCGCCACCCCCATCGAGCTCGAGGCCACCCTGGAGAGCTGAGGGGGAGAAATCTCCCTTTCCCGGAGGTGTCCCGAGGCTGAGCTGACGGCCTCGGGGCCCCTCCCCCCCCAGCCCTTGTCCCGCAAGCACAGGGGCTCGATAATCCCTACATGCTCTTTCAGCTCTTCGCCATCCTGGGCATCTCCCTGGGAATCTCCTTCCTCTGCTCCATTCTCGAGGCCGTCCTCCTCTCCGTCACCCACGGATACGTCCACGTCCTGAAGGACAAGGGTTCCGGAGCCGGGGATCTCCTCCACGGCATGCAGGAGCGGATCGACGAACCCATCGCCGCCATCCTCTCTCTGAATACGGTGGCCCACACCTTCGGGGCTGCCCTGGGGGGGGCCCTGGCCCTGCAGATCTTCGGCGAGGCGTGGATGGCCGCCTTCTCCACCGTCCTTACCCTGGCCATCCTCCTGTTCACCGAGATCCTCCCCAAGACGCTGGGGGCTACTCTGTGGCCCCGCCTGGCTCCGGCGTCGGCCTACACCCTCCGGGGGCTCATCTTCCTCATGAAGCCCATCATCGTGCCCCTCACCTTCTACGCCCGTCTCATCACCCCGGGCCAGGAGCGGCCGGCCACCGTGAGCCGCACGGAGATCCGGGCCCTGGCCCGCATCGGTCGACGGGAAGGGACCCTGGACGAGGAGGAATGGCGGGTGGTGAGCGGGGTCATGTCCCTGGACGAGGTGCCCGTGGGGGAGGTCATGACCCCCCGGACCGATATCGTGGCGGCTCCCGTGGAGTCCACGGTCCAGGAAGCCCAGGAGGTCATGCTGGATCAGGGCCATCTGCGGCTTCCCGTCTACGAGGACAACCTGGACCGGATCGTGGGTATCCTTTTGGCCCGGGACCTGTGGAGGGCCGCTCGGGACGGGGCCACGGAGATCCGGCCCATCCTTCGACCTGCCCAGTTCGCCCCCGTGACGAAGCCCGTGGACGATCTCATCTGGGAGATGCGCAGCGAACACCTGAAGATGGTCATGGTGGTGGACGAGTTCGGGGGGACCGCCGGGCTCGTGACCCTGGAGGATCTCCTGGAGGAGATCGTGGGCGAGATCCAGGACGAGCACGAGGCGGACGAGCCCCGGGACTTCCAGATGCTGGAGGGGGGCAGGATCCGGATCTGGGGAGGCGTGCCCCTCCGGGAGGCCAGCCGGTTCCTGGGCGTGACCCTCCCGGAAGGGGATTACGACACCATCGGGGGGTTCGTGTTCAGCACTCTGAACCGCATCCCCCGTGTGGGGGACTCGGTTTCAGTGGAGGGAGGGGAGTTGGGGGTTCAACGGATGCAGGGTCGGCGGATCGAGTACCTGGTCTACCACCCCTCCGAGCTGGCCTGAGTGCCGCAGGCCGCAGGCCGGACCAGGCAGGCGGAGCCGGCGAAATGTCTACCCTTCGCCGTTCCCTCCGGACTTCTCCAGGAAGAGGGTCTGGGTGGGATAAGCGAACTCGATCTCCTCCTCCTCGAATCGCTTGTAGATCTCCAGGTTGATGGCCTGTTGCCGGTCCATGTAGGCATTGTAGTCCGGCGTGAGCATGTAGTAGACCGTCTCGAAATTCAGGGAGAAGTCCCCGTACTTCTGGAAGTGGGAGCGGTCGAAGCGGGCATCGTCGTACCGCTCCACCACCTCCCGGATGATCCCGGGGATCCGTTCCAGCTTCTCGCTCCCCGTGTCGTAGGTGACTCCCAGGTGGAAGACGACCCGGCGCTCCTCCATGCGCTTGTAGTTCCGTATCCGGCTGCTCAGCAGGTCCGAGTTGGAGAAGACGAGCTGCTCCCCGGACAGGGACCGGATGCGGGTGGTCTTGAGACCCACATGCTCCACCACTCCCAGGAAATCCCCCACGATGATGAAGTCGCCGATGACGAAGGGCTTGTCCAGGACGATGGAGAGGGAGGCGAAGAGATCTCCCAGGACGTTCTGCACCGCCAGGGCCACGGCGATACCCCCAACCCCGAGCCCGGCCACCAGGGCGGTGATCTCGATCCCCAGATTCTGGAGGATGAGAAGGAGGAAGAGGCTCCAGACCACGCCCCGGGCGACAATCCCCACGGCTCCCAGAGTGGTGGCCAGGCTGGGATCCTCCTCAACGTGCTTCCTCCGGTGCCGGGCCAGAAGGAAGTTCACCACGCCGGTGGACCACAGGGCGCCCTGGATCAGGAGACCCACCACCAGGATCTTGCGAATCCACTCGTCCGCCTCCGGGGGCAACTGCAGGTAGAGGGAGCCCAGCCATACGGCCACGATGAGGATGAACAGCCCCTTGGTCTTCTCCAGGAGCTCGATGAGGAGGTCGTCCAGGTCCGTGGTGGTCTTCCGGGTCAGGCTCTGCAGGCGGCGGATGAGGATGGCCGACAGAAGGCGGAGGGCCAGGATCACCACCAGGGCGATGCCCAGGGCGATACCCCACTGGAGAAGGGGATTGCCGAGGAAGTCCTGGGCCAGGAACGAGGTGTCTCCCATGGGGGATTCCTTCCGGAAGAGAGGTCAGCAGAGATGCAAATCGGTTGCTCGGGGGAGATGAGGACGTAAGCTAGGGACCCGGGCGGTGGAGGGCCAGGAGACGGGCCTTGACGGCCCTTTCCCGGTTCTCTATGCTCCCGCGGGCAATTCCCCCACCAGGCGAAAGCAGGCACCCCACGTCACTCTTCGCGGAGGTCGTCAGTTCATGGATGCGGAAGGATTTCTGTACGAAGTAGAAGCGTTTCGGGACGAGATGGAGTTCTACGTGGACGAGATGGACAGCCGAAAGGGCCTCTCCATCAACACCGCCGACGATGTCCTGGCCTACGTGGATGAGTACGACATCTCCTCGATCCGCCTCTGGTTCACCGACCTGCTGGGCTTCCTGAAGTCCTTCTCCATCACCCCAAAAGAGCTCAAAGGGGCCTTCGAGGACGGCATGGGCTTCGACGGATCCTCCATCGAGGGGTACCAGAGGATCCAGGAGAGCGACATGGTGGCCCTCCCCATCGCGTCCACCGCCCAGGTCCTCCCCTTCCGCTCGGGAGGGTCCCGGAGCCTGCGGATGTTCGCCGAGATCCGGGATCCCGACGGTACCCCCTACGCCTCGGATCCGCGACGAGTCCTGGAGCGCCAGCTCACCGACCTGAAAGAGCACGGCTACAGCCAGATGAACATCGGTCCCGAAGCCGAGTTCTTCTACTTTCGGGACGAGACCAGTCCCGCCATCCTGGACCAGGCCGGCTACTTCGACATCAATCCTGTGGACATCGGGGACGACATCCGGGAGGCCACGGTCTTCGCCCTGGAGGCCATGGGGATTCCCGTGGAGTATCACCACGCCGAGGTGGCCCCCTCCCAGCACGAGATCGACATCCGCTACCAGAAGGCCCTCCGGATGGCCGACTCCCTTCAGACCTACAAGTACGTGGTGAAGGAGATCGCCCGGCGCTGCGGGGTATTCGCCACCTTCATGCCCAAGCCCCTGGAGGGAGAGAACGGCAGCGGCATGCACACCCATCTGTCCATCTTCAAGGACGAGAGCACGAACGCCTTCTTCTCCAGGAGCGACGAGCATCACCTGAGCCCGGTGGCCAAGCAATTCATCGCCGGCATCCTGGATCATGCCCGGGAGCTGGCCTTCGTCACCAACCAGTGGTTCAACTCCTACAAGCGGCTGGTGCCGGGCTACGAGGCTCCCGTCTACATCGCCTGGGCCGAGAGGAACCGTTCGGCGGCCGTCCGGATTCCCGTCTACAAGTCGGGCAAGGAGGTGGCCACTCGCATGGAGCTCCGGTTCCCCGACGCCACCTGCAATCCCTACCTGGCCTTCGCCGCCATGCTGGCCTCGGGCCTGGACGGCATGGACCGGAACCTGGATGCTCCCCCGCCCATGACCCAGGATCTCTATCGCCTCACTCCCATGGAGCGGGACGAGAAGAGGATCGCCTCCCTTCCCCACGACCTCTACGAGGCCGTTCGGGTGGCGGAGAGCAGCTCCTTCCTACGGTCCGTCCTGGGTGAGGACGTCCTGCGGAAGCTGGTGGAGACGAAGCTCCACGAGGTGGACAAATTCCGCCTGTATGTCTCGCCCCTGGAGCTGGACGAGTACATGGTTCTTTGAAGGACGGGTGTCTCAGGCTCCGGTCTCTTCTCGGCTCGTGGCTTCCGCCGGCTGCTGCCTCCGGTTCGTCTCCTCCGTCCAGAAGGAGATGGCCAGGGCCACGGCCCCGCAGGAGATGGCCATATCGGCCACGTTGAAGATGGGCCAATCCATGAAGCCCAGGTCGATGGGCCCTATGAAATCCACCACGCCACGATTCCAGCGGACCCGATCCACCAGGTTGCCCAGGGCCCCGGAGAAGACCAGGGCCAGGGCGAGAATCCGGAAGCGATCCCAGTTCGGCGTTCGGGCCAGGAGGAAGGCCAGAAGGACCATGGCCAGGATGGTGACGGGAATGAAGAACCAGCGGGGATCGCTTCCCACGCTGATGCCGAAGGCGGCCCCACGGTTGAAGGCCAGGGTCAGGGGCACCAGTCCCCCGAAGAGCTCCATGGAGTTCCCGTTCAGGGCCTGCATGGCCCAACGTTTCGTGATGATGTCTAGGATGAGGATCGCGGGCAGCACGATCCCCACAATCGTCGCCTTGGATTTCAATTCGGATCCGGTGGCCGGGGTGAGCGAAAGAAGCGGTCGGCGGGAGGGTACCCTCTCCCGTCGGGCAAGGAAAGATGCAAGGAAAGGGCCGTCTCCTCAATTCCCTCCAGGACGGACCCGGTAGCGGGACAGCTGAACCACGGACAGGACCGGTGCGTGATCCGAGAGCTCCCGGCCTTCGGTGAGCACCCGTGCCTCCACGATCCGCACGGGTCCCCGGACCAGGATCCAGTCCAGGGCCCGCCGGGGGTGGCGGGTGGGAAAAGTCATCTCCCGGATCCCGGGAGGACGCCGGAGCCGGGGGCTCCGCCAACCCCGGCTGACCAGGGAGTCAAGGATCGTCCCCTCCCGGGAGTCCGCCTCGTCGGCTGGTGGCCATCCTCCGGGAGAGGCGTTGAAATCTCCGGCCAGAACCGTGACCCCCGGGTGCCGCAGGGCCGCGTCCTCCAGGACCGGCAGGGCCCGGATGCGGGTGCTGCGGCTCCGGGGCTCCAGGTGCACGGCAACCAGGGATAGGGGTGCGGCCCCCGGGCCCACCCGGACCATGGCCCCGCCCTTGGCCCCCAGGATCCAGGCCTCCAGGGAAGAATGGGGGGGTAGATTCAGGAAATCCGCCTGGAGGAGGGGTAGCCGGCTCAGGATGGCGTTCCCGAAGGCGTAGTCCCCGAAGGGCAGGTCCAGGTCGTAGTTGCGCTGCTCCACCCAGACGGGATAGCCGGCACTCCGGGCCAGGACGGCGGCCTGGTCCAGGCCCCCGGACCACTGGGCGTCGAAGTCCACCTCGTTCAGAACCACCAGGTGGGCGTCGGCATCCCGGAGGATACGGCTCATGGCCGCCAGCCGTTCCACGGTCCCTTCCCGGCCTCCCCCCTTCCAGTTCTTGAACCATCCCTCCCGGACGGGGCCCCGGGCGTGAGCCACGTTCCAGGTGAGTATCCGGATCGGGGCTCCCGGAGCCCAGACCGTGTCCGCCGGGGCTTCCCCGTGGATCGTCAGACGCCGGGAATCCGCCGTGGCCCGGCCCACGGCCCACCACGTCAGGACTCCGGCCGTCACCACCAGCAGGCCCAGGACCAGGGGCCTGGTCAGCCCCCGCAGAGCCCGTGCTGCCCCTCGAATCGGCGTGACCGCCCCCTTTCGGACCCCTTCGAACCCTCCAGTGTCTCTCCCTGACAACGGTAACGGAAACGGAGACGGAATGCTGCTGACGGACCTTTCGGAGCTCCTGGGGCTGGATCCGAGCGTGGCTCTGGTCCTCCTGGGCATCACCCTGGCCCTCTGCGGAGCCACGGCCTTCCGGGGCATTCTCGTGGTGCGTTGCCCCGGGGACGGACGCCGGCGAGGGTGGAGGAGCCTGGCGACCTGGTGGCTGTTCCACGGCCTCTTCGTGACCCTGGTGGTCCTGGGCCGTCCGGCCGTGTTCCTGGCCCTGCTCGCCGTCTCCCTCCTGGCTCTCCACGAGGCCCTGAGGCTGGTCTCGAAGCCGGGGCTCTTTCTTCCCCTGGCCGTGGTGGGTGGTGGCCTGTATCTCTGGGGGTGGCTGGACTGGACCCTGGTCTTCACCCGGGTGCTTCCCCCTCTCCTGATCCTCCTGCTCTTGCCGGCCCTGCTGGAGGCGATCCGGATGGTCCTGTCTCCCGGATCCTCCCTCTCAGGGGTGTGTCTGGCCTTCCTGGCGGCGGTCCTGGGGCTCTCGTTTCTGGCCGGGACGGCTTCCCTTCCCTCTCCCCCTGGCCTCCCCGGCTCCCCGGAAGGCTGGCTGGTTCTCCTGGTGGTCCTCACGGAGTTCAACGACATGGCCCAGGCGTGGTGGGGGCGGTCCCTGGGATCCCGGGCCATGGCTCCCACCCTCTCGCCGTCCAAGACGTGGGAGGGGCTCCTGGGCGGCGTGGCATCCACCGTGGCTCTCGCCGTTCTCCTGGCTCCCCTTCTCACGCCCTACGGGCGTCTCTCACCTCCCACTCCCGGTGGAATGGGGCCCTCCTGGCTCTGGTCCGCCGGGCTGGGGCTCCTCCTGGCTCTGGCGGGGACCGCAGGGGACCTGACCGCTTCCATCCTGAAGCGTCGAGGTGGGGTGAAGAACAGCGGGCGGCTTCTCCCGGCCCACGGGGGGATCCTGGACCGTTTCGACAGCCTGACCCTCACCTCTCCCGTCTTCTTTCTGGTCACCTACGGTGTGTGGATCCGGCCCTCATGAGGGGCCCGGAGAAGGACAATCGTATCTGGACGGTGCCCAACGGGGTGTGCGCCTTCCGGTTGGCAGGTGTGGCCCCCCTCCTCTGGGCGGCCCAGCAGGGCCACCGGACGGCCTTCCTCTGGATTCTGGTGGCCCTCCTCCTCTCCGACTGGGTGGATGGGAAGCTGGCCATTCTCCTGGACCAGCGAACGGTGGTGGGGGCCCGACTGGACAGCGCCGCGGACGGACTTCTCTACCTGGCGGTGGCCCTCTCCTTCTGGTGGCTGGAGAACGCCGTGGTCCGGGCCCACGCGCCCTGGATCCTCGGGGCGCTGGGGAGCTGGATCGTCTCCGCGGCGGTGACGCTGATTCGTTTCCACCGCCTTCCCAGCTATCATACCTGGACGGCCAAGAGCTCCTGGTTTCTCCTGGGTGGAGCCACTCTCCTTCTCCTCGTCACCAGGAATGCCCTCCTCCTGCCCTGGGCCCTGGGGCTGGTCATCCTCTCCAACCTGGAGGACGTGGCCATCGGCCTGGCTCTCCCCCGCTGGCAGGCCGACGTCCGGAGCCTGCCTCGGGCCTGGCGGAGACGACGGGAGGAACGGGAGGAGAAGCC
>CAZZEL010000078.1:0-19092 GCA_964652625.1 uncultured Gemmatimonadaceae bacterium | reverse complement strand
AAGGGGAGTAGGTCGTGGTGTCGGCAGGGACGGCCCGGTCCGTGATGCTCCTGCGGTAGTTGGCGGACCCGGACCAGGTCATGTTGTTGTAGAACCTCGCCTGGGCCGGGGAAGCCTGGAAGAAGGTCTGGGGGGACAGGGAGAAGTTCACGCTGGGCAGGGTCATCTCCAGGCGGTCGTCGGAGAGGTACTGCCGGCTGTTGGCGCTCAGGGAGAGGTTTCCGAAGTCGAAGCGCCGGCTCAATCCCCCGTCGGAGTTGATGGATTGGACCACCTGTCGGGGATCGAAGGACGTTCGCCGGACGAAGGAGGTGCTGGTGGCGTAACGGGCCTGGAGCCGGAAGCTGGTGCGCTCGTCCATCTGCCAGTTCGAGCTGGCGTCCATGGTCAGCTCCCGCTGTCCGCCGCTGCGCCAGTACCGCTTGAAGTTCAGGTTGCCGCTCAGGAACTGCCGGGCCCACTCGTAGCGCATGACTCCGGTGAGAGCCAGAAACTCATCGGACCACCAGTCCAGGGCCACGGTGGCGTCGTAGTAGTCGCTCATGGCCCAGTAGAAACCCACGTTCTGGAGACGACGGCTGTAGCCCTGGGAGGTTCGGACGATGTCGTTGACGCTGAAGCCCGGGGTCAGGAGGCCGCTGGTCCTGCCCTGCTCCGTGCTCTGAACGATGAAGGGGAGCCACGCCACGGGCACGTCGGCGAAGTAGAGCTTCACCGGCCGGGCCACCATGATGTTGTCCGCCACGATCTTCACGTTGTCCGCGGCGAAGTGGTAGTGGGGCTCCTCCAGCTCGCAGGAGGTGAAGCGGACCTTGTCCCCGAAGATGGCCGCCTCGCTCACGGAGGTGAGGTCCCCGTGGAGGATCCAGTCGGCACCCGCCGAGTAGGTGGTTCGGGCTCCCAGGGCGGAGCCCCGCTCCTCGTTCAGGTCGAAGACGATGACCCGGGTGTTCACCGCATCCCCGTTCCTGGGCTTGTAGGCGGCCTCGGAGCCCAGGGACCAGACTCGCTGGGTATCCTCGGAGTAGACCAGGGCCGAGTCCGAGGTGAGCTCCTCCCCGTCCCGGATGAGCCGGGCCTGGGCCTCGGGGGTCCCCCGGAGGATGAGCTCCCGCTCCCCGGCGTCGAAGTCGGCGCTGCGACCCTGGTACTCGGTGACGCTGTACTCCTCCAGCTCCAGGAGGGCCAGAATCGTGCTGTCTCCCCCGGCCAGGGTTCCGGGGGCCGTCCCTTCGCCCGGACGAACCCCACGGCCCCGTCCTCCCCGACCCATCCGGGCCTCCCGGGCCTGGAGGACCGAATCCGGAAGGAGGGAGTCCGGGAGGAACCAGGTGGAGTCCACGCCGGGCCCCCGGCGCAGGGCCTCCAGCTGGTTCATGATCTTCAGGCGGGTGGAGTCCACGGGGGTCGTGGTGGTGTCCGGGGGCTCCTGGGCCGCCAGCATCCCCAGGGGGAGACCGGAGGAGGCGGGAAAGGCCCCGGGGGACGCCGGCGGTGCCGGGGACAAAGGGGCGGCCAGGGGCAACAGCAGGAGCGCCAAAATGGCCAGGGCCCCTGCCAGACCCACCCGTCCCGCCGGGTCCCCCATCCGGGGAGACTCATGGAAAACGGGGACGGGCCGCAGCGGCCTCCTAGTCATCCCGGCCCACCGATCCCGCCGGAGCCTCCTCCGAAGCACTCCGATCCCCCTCCTCTCGCTCTTCCTTTTCCCGTTTCCGCTTCCAGATCATCCGGGACAGGAAGATGCTGAACTCGTAGAGGAAGAAGAGGGGCACCATGAGCATGATGGTCAGGGTGATGACGTCCCCGGGGGTGAGAAAGCTGGCAGCCACGGTGATGGCCACGATGGCGTGTCGGCGCTTCGACTTCAGGAACTCCGGAGTCACCAGGCCCAGGGCCGAGAGGACCATGACCACCACGGGCAGCTCGAAGATGATGCCGAAGCCCATGAGGAGCTTCGTGATGAAGCCCAGGGTCTTCCCCACCTCCAGCTGCTGCTCCAGGAACTCGGCCTGGAAGTTCTGGAAGAACTGGAGAGTCAGGGGGAGAGCGACGAAGTAGGCCAGGGCCACGCCGGCAAGAAACAGGACCAGGCCCAGGTAGAGGGCGGGGATGATGGCCCGTTTCTCGTTCTTCTCCAGGGCCGGGGCCAGGAAGGCCCAGACGTGGTAGACCACGACGGGGAAGGCCAGGAGAATCCCCACCACGATCCCCAGCTTCAGGGTGACGAAGAAGGGGTCGGCGGGAGAAAGATTGATGAGCTGGAACTGGGGGTCGTCGTAGGCTACCCGGAGGGGATGCACCAGGAGGGCCATGACATCGAAGTAGTAGACCAGAATGAACCCGACGACCGCTCCTCCCGCCACAGAGAGGAGGCTCCACAGAATTCTCCATCGGAGCTCTTCCAGGTGGTCCAGGAAGGGCATCTCCGCCAGATTCCGCGCTCGCTCCGCTGCCCTCATGGTGTCCGGATCCTCCCTGGCGTCCTACAGCGGGAGCTCCGCCTGGTCCCGGGAGGCCTCCTCCCGACGCTGCCGGGCGTTCAGCTCGTCCACAAAGTGTTGGAACTCGTCGATGTCCTGGAAGTTCCGGTAGACGGAGGCGAAGCGGACGTAGGCCACCCGGTCCAGGGGCTTCAAACGCTCCATGACCATCTCCCCCAGGAGGGAACTGGCCACCTCCACCCCGGCCTGCTTCGACACCTCGTCCTCGATGGCGTCCACAATGGCCTCCACCTCCGAGGCCGAGACGGGGCGCTTGGCGCAGGCGATGCGGAGACTACGGGCGAGCTTCTCCCGGTCGAACTCCTCTGAGCTGCCGTCACGCTTCAGGACCTGGATGGAGCGGGCCTCCACGTACTCGTACGTGGTGAAGCGCTCCCCGCAGCCGAGGCACTCCCGGCGGCGGCGCACAGCCCGCCCCCCCCGGCTGGTCCGGGTGTCCACCACCCGGTTCTCCGTGCCGTCACATCGGGGACAACGCATGGTTCGACGAGGAATCGGGAATAGGGCCGGAAGGAATCGGGGGCCCCGTCAGGAGATCTCCTCCAGACGTTCCCGGGCCAGCATGGCCGCACCGCTGTCCGGGTAGCTGTCCACGACCCGCTGCAGGTACTCCCGGGCCCGTTCCAGGTCCTCCAGGTCGATGAAGAGGGCGCCCACCCGGTAGAGAGCCTCCGGGACCCGATCCGAGGTGGGATGGAGCTCGGGGATCTCCAGGAAGGCCTCGATGGCCTCCTCCAGGCGGTTCTCCTGCACCAGGATGTCCGCCAGGTACATCCGTGCGTCCGGAGCCAACTCGTGGTTGGGATACTCCTCCAGGAACTGCTGGAAGGCCCGGCGGGCCGTCATGAAGGAGCCCCGGTTGAACTGGGTCACGGCAGCGCTGTACATCTGCTGGGCACCGCCGGCCGTCGTGGTCTCGGGACGGGCGAACTCCACGTCCATGACCTGGCCCGTGTCGGGCTCGGTGCGAACGGGTGGAAGGGCCGGCCGGCGGGCCTCCAGCAGGTCCCGGATGGCCTGGAGTGTCCGCTGATTCTGTCCCGTGAGCTCCTGGAGGGTCATGAGCTCCTGCTCCAGGGCCTGGAGACGCCGGAGGATGTCACCCCGGGACTCGAAGAGGGCGTCCGTCTGCCCCCGGAGGGTGTCCTGCACAGCCAGGTTGAGGGCCTCCAGCTCCCGGATGGCCTGCTCCTGCTGCGTGGCCAGGGAACGGATCTCTCCCTGGAGGTCCCGGAGGTCGCCTTTCGTGGCGCACCCGGAGGGAACCAGCGTCAGCAGGGCCAGCAGAAGCCACCGGCCCCCGCAGCCCCGGGGCCCGGACTCGCGCCCGGCGCCCCGGAACCGGGAAGGGACGAGATTGAGCATCCGTCTTCCGTCAACCCTCCACGTTGATGTCGTTCTCGCCGGCGGTGATGTTGAACTCCGCCCGACGGTTCTGGGCCCACGCTTCCTCGTTGCTCCGATTCACCAGGGGCTGCTCCTCACCGAAGGAGACGATGGTGAAGCGGTCGGCGTCCAGGCCGTAATTGGTGAAGAAGTCCACCACCGCCTGGGCCCGGCGGTTGCCCAGAGCCAGGTTGTACTCGTTGGAGCCCCGCTCGTCGCAGTGTCCCTCGATCTGCATCTGCACTCTGGGGCTGGACCGGAGGACCTCCACCTTCTCCCGGAGGATCCGCTCGGCGTCCGGCCGAATCTCCGACTCGTCGAAGTCGAAGTGGATCATCATGGTCAGGGCCTCCCGAGCCTCTTCCAGAGCCCTGCGACGGGCTTCCTCGGCGCGGCGACGGGCTTCCTCCGCCTCCCGGCGGGCCCGCTCCTCGGCGGCACGGGCGGCGGCGATGGAGTCAGCCCGGCGCTGGGCCAGCTCCTCCTCCGTGGGTCCCGTGGGGGCCGGTGGCGGGGGGGGCTCCTTCTGACAGGCGCCCACGAGGAGCGAAGCAGCCAGAGCGGTCACAACAAAGCTGCGGTATCTCATCCCAACTCCCAGGTTGAAAATGACACAACCGAACATGATCGCCGGAGGACTCGGCCCCCGGATTCTTCTTCTCTCAACCGGCCTGGTCAGGACCGGATTCACCCCATGGCATATACCCTAAAATCCCTCTGCGCGCAACGTCTCTTCCACGGATTCCGCCAGGGAGGGGGACCAGGCCGGGTTCCGTGGCCGGATGTTGGAGACCAGGGGCCGGATCGTTCCCGTGGCGGAGTCCACCACGAAGAGACCGTAACCAAAGCTCCGCTCTCCTGCAAAGACCAGGTGCCGGCCGTCCGGGGCCCAGCTGGGATCCTGGTTGTTACCCTCGGCGGTGAGCTGCATGACCTGGCTCCCCCGGTCCTCCACCTCCGCCACCAGGATGTGGTAGCGACCCGTGCGGCCGATACGGCCGTGGAAGGCCACGTGGTCGTCCAGGGGAGACCAGTCCGGTGAGGTATAATAGCCCCGGGCGCCGTAGACGTAGGGGGAGATGAGCTCGGCATCCCCTCCGTCGGCGTCCATGACGTAGATCTGGGGAGCGGCCGTTCCCAGGCGGTCCGAGTTGAAGGCGATGCGGGCACCGTCGGGAGAGTAGCTGGGGGAGAGGTCCTGCCAGCGTCCCCCCGTCAGGTGGGTAAGGCAGCAGTCCCGCTCCCAGTCGTAGCGGAAGATCCCGGTCCGGTTCGTCCCCATGAGGCCGAAGGCGACCTCCCGGCCGTTGGGGTGGTAGCCCGGGGTGAGGTGCTGGCCATCCCGGCCCGGCTCCAGCTGCCGCTCCTGACGGGTCCGGAGATCCATCTCGAAGACTTTGCTCTGCTCGTTGTTCCGAAAGGAGATGTAGGCCAGCCTCTCCCCGGAGGGATGCCAGGCCGGAGACATGGTGATGCCGCCGAAGTTCGTCAGGCGCCGGAGGTTCTCCCCGTCGGAGTCCACCACATAGAGCTCCTGCTGACGCTCCCCCACGTTCATGCTGAAGGCGATGCGGGTGGCGGCCATCCCCGGCTCGCCGCTGATCCACTCCACCACCCTGTCGCTGACCCGATGAACGGCCATGCGGAAGTGCTCGGAGGCCGGATCCGGGATGGAGAACCGCTCCCGTTCCTTCACCTCGGTGTAGACCACGTCGTGGAGGGAGAGGATGAGGACGTAGCCCTCTCCCAGGCTCTCCACCTGCCCCGTGAGAAGCCAGGTGGCCCCCAGCTGGTCCCAGAGAGAGTAGTCCACCCCCTCACCCAGGAGGGAGGAGGGGAGAGAGTCCATGATGGCGTAGCGGTCCGAGTAGCGGAGGTCCCGGGCGATGATGGCCTCCACACGGGGGGCGGCCCCCCCGCCACCGAATCGGCTGGAGAAGGGCTTGATGGCCAGGGACGGCTGAAAGCTGGACTCGTAGATGAGACCCAGCCGGACCCCCGGGAAGGTGTCCCTGACCTCCTGGGCCGCCACGGCCCCGCTGCCCGGGCGTTCTCCGGATCCCGGGAGGGGAAGCCGGCTCCATCCGGGAGCCAGCAGAAGCAGAAGGACGGCGAGAACGCCGGGAACACGGAGGGCTCGGAGGCCGGGACGGGATCGGACGGGGTCGGGTCTAGGGCTCATGCGTTCGTGCAGGGTTTCGGGCGTTTGCAAACGTGGGCATGGTGACGATCACGGGCGACGCTCCTCTTCCAGAGGCGACCGCCTCCTGGAGCTCACCTCGAAGATGACGGGAAGGCGGTCCACCCGGAGATCATCCGGGAGGGGGCCGAGACGTCCGTTTCCGGCGCATTCCACGGCTCCCATGACGGCGAAGTCGAACCCGGCGTGGCCGGACCGCTCCACGAACCTTAGATCCGATACCCCCCCTCCAGGGTTGATGGTGAAGTAGACGGTCGTCTCCAGGCCTCCGGGTCCGTCGAAGCGCAGGCAGCGGTGGATCTGCCGGATGATGTTGCCGTAGTAGGCCGGATAGTCCCGGCGGAGGCCCTCCATGCGGACGTTGATGTTCTCGCCTCCGGTTTCCTCCTCCGGCTCCGGGTCTCCGGCTTCCTCCTCCGGCTCCTCCGGCGGGGGCGTGGCGGTGGGCTCGGGCTTCTCCTCCACGTCCTCCGGCTCCGGCTCCACCACCGGGTCGGGTTCCGGCTCCTCCGGGGGCGGTGTGGGCTCCGGGGTCTCCACCACCAGCTCCTCCTCCCGGACCGGCGCTGACTCCTCCGCCTCCTGGGCCGGGGGCGGGGAGACGATCTCGATCCGAAAGGTCTCGAACTCCATGGGGCGAGGAGTCGCCACCTGGGTCCACCAGGCCAGGACCAGGGCCACGACGTGGACCGTAGCCGAGGCCGCCAGGGATCTGCTTCCGGGACGCTCCCTCCGTCGCATGGCCTGCTACCCTAGGAGTCCGGTCCGTCCGGCGGGGGCTCGGCCACGAGGCCGAAGTCGATGCCCTCGGAGCGGGCCACGGCGGCGATGACGTTCAGGACCCGGCCGTAGTTGGCCAGAGAATCCCCCTTGATGTAGACCATGTCCACCTGGGAAGCCCGGAGGAGCTGGGGGAGGCTGGTGGCCACCTCGTCCGGGTCCACCTCCGTCTCTCCCAAGAACACCCGTCCCTGTCGATCGATGGTCACGTAGAAGGGCTCGTCCTGGGACGTGAGGGGCTGCACCTGGGCCTCGGGCACCTCCACCTCCACGCCCCCCTGCAGGGTGGGAGCAATGATGATGAAGATGACCAGGAGGGTGAAGGCCACGTCCACCAGGGATGTGATGTTGATCTCCGCCCTCACCTGGAGGTCCTCCCTGCCCTTCCGCTTGCTTCTCCGGTTCATGGTGCCGTCCTCCCGGATCCACCGGCCCGCCGCATCTCAGCCACCCTGGGTTATACCTTCCCTTCCCGGGCCAGCGTTCCGATGAACTCGCTGCTGAACCCCTCCATCTCCCCCATGACCAGGTTCAGGCGGGACACGAAATGGTTGTAGCCGATGACCGCGGGGATAGCCACAGCCAACCCCACCACCGTGGTGATGAGGGCCTCCGCCACCCCGGGGGCCACGGCCCCGATGTTCGTGGATCCGGTGGCCGTGATGCCCAGGAAGGCGTTCATGACCCCGATGACTGTCCCCATGAGGCCCAACAGGGGGGCCACGGAGCCGACGATGGCCAGCCAGTTCAGCCCGTGGGCCAGGTCCTCTCCCTCTTCCGCCTCCTCCTTCTCCAGGACCAGACGAAGGGCCTCCAGCTGGGTCAGGGTGAGCCCCCGGGTTCCGGACCCGGTCTCCCGGAGCCCTCCGGGGTTCAGCTCACTGAAGAAGTTCACGCCCTGGCGAAACACCCTCCGGTAGGGAGACTCGGGGAGCCCCAGGACCGCCTTGTACGCCTGCTCCAGGCTCTGGGCCTGCTCCACCGTCTCCAGGAACCGGTCCCCCTGCCGGTGAACCTCCTGGAACTGGCGCCACTTCCAGAAGATGAGCCACCAGCTCAACAGGGAGCCCAGGGCCAGGACCACCAGGACGATCTTGGTGGGCAGGGTCCCTCCCAGAACCATGTCCATGGCGGTTCGGGGCGTGCGACCCTGAAAGAAGAAGAAAAAAGCGGGATGAGCGGATGGAAGGAGACTCCACATCAGGTCGTCTCTCCCGGATGGTGTTGGTTGGCGATGTAGGTGTAGGTGGACCGGAGGCCCTCCTCCAGGGAACCGTCGGGGGCCCACCCCCTGCGGCGCAGGCGACGGGCGTCCAGGCGGCTGTGCCGGAGCTCCCCGGGGCGGGCGGGCTCGTGACTCCGGAGGGGACGATGGCCGGCCACACCCTCCAGGACATCGGCCAGCTCGTTCACGCTGGTCCCCTTCCCCGTCCCCACGTTGAAGGCCACGGCGTCCAGGCCCCCGGGCTCATCCTCCGCTTCGTCCCCGCCGGACAGCTCCATCTCCGAGGCCAGCACGTTGGCTCTCACCACGTCCCCCACGAAGACGTAGTCCCGGGTCTGCTTTCCGTCGCCGAAGATGGTCAGGGGCTCCCCCTCCAGGAGACGGTTGCAGAAGATGGCCACCACGCCGGCCTCTCCATGGGGGTCCTGCCGGGGTCCGAAGACGTTGCCGTAGCGCAGGGCCACGTACTCCAGCCCGTGGACCTGCCGGTAGTAGTTCAGGTAGAGCTCCCCGGCCAGCTTCGTCACCCCGTAGGGGGAGAGGGGAAGCTTGGGAGCCGTCTCCGGAGTGGGACGGACCTCCGGCTCCCCGTACACGACCCCCCCGCTGGAGATGAAGATGAACCGGCGCGTGCCCACCTCCCGGGCCCCCTCCAGGAGGTTGAGGAGACCCAGGACGTTCACCTGGGCGTCGAACGCGGGGTCGGCCACCGACACCCGGACGTCGATCTGGGCCGCATGGTGGTTTACCAGGTCGAAGCGGACCTCCCGGAAGAGGTTCCGGATTGCATCGTTCCGGATGTCTTCCTGAACGAAGGTGGCCCGGGATGGGACATTCTCCCGCCTGCCGCTGGAGAGGTCGTCCACCACCCAGACCTCGTCTCCTCGGGCCAGGTAGGCGTCGGCCACATGGCTTCCGATGAAGCCGGCTCCTCCGGTAACCAGGACCTTTCGGGATGGTGTCGTCATGGCATCGGGCTCTCCGGGACTCCAGAGAGGGTCAGGGTTGCAGGGATCAGGCCAGGTCTGGCGGGTCGTGGTCGGGAACGGGGGACGTCTCCCGGACCCGGGCCGTCACCGGGGCCCGGAACGCGGCCCAAAGATACTGGAATGGCCCCGGCCCCTGAAGGGACCGGAGCCATGAAAGGAGGGGAGAGCAAGACCCGGCTTACTGCATCTTCTTGACGAGTCGGCCCTGGAGGCCGGGCTCCAGGACCGGATAGTTGAGGGTGACGA
The DNA here is from genome assembly GCA_964652625.1 of uncultured Gemmatimonadaceae bacterium. Lineage (GTDB taxonomy): Bacteria > Gemmatimonadota > Gemmatimonadetes > Longimicrobiales > Gaopeijiaceae > CAZZEL01. Next base: position 9,762 of record CAZZEL010000078.1, on the reverse strand, counting down.
CCCGGGCCGAGGCCCGCTCCTCCCCGGCCGAGATCACCTGGAGCCGGGCCGCCTTTTGCCCGGACCAACCCTCCCCGGCATTGACCACCACGCTGAACTCGTCCCCGATGGTCACGCCCTGGTTCCGGCCCACGTCCAGGAAGGCCACGCTCCCGAAGGTGGGCATGGTGCCCCGGCCGGCGAAGCCCAGGATCGTGCCCGTGACGTTGGAAGAGACCTCACGGGCCGAAACGCCCCGACGGAGGGTGTACTCCGGGGCCCGGCGGAGGAAGTCCGTTACCTTCACCCGCTCGAACTCCGCGGAGACGGCCACCACCACCCCCGCCTCTTCCACCGAGGTGACGGTGACGATGCCCGTGGGATGGAGCACTCTGCCCAGCCCCTCTTCCTCCCGAGCCACCACGAAGCTCTGGAGCACGTCCCCCACCTGGAGGGAGACCCCTTCGGCTACCCTGGCGTTCAGGAGCTCGTAGGGCAGAGCCCGGTCCCGGAAGGCCCGTCGCTCGATCCCGGCGGAGAGCTCCTCCAGCTTCCCCACCACCTGGATCTCTTCCTCCATGGGAAGAACCCAGGGGGCCTGGTAGACCAACGGACGGGGAACGGCGAACTGCTCCCGTGCCTCTTCGGCCATGATCTCTCCGGCCAGAAGCCGTCGGGGATCCTGGTAGAAGGTCGTCCGCTCGCTGGTCGTCACCTCCGGCATCTCACAACCCCGGGGACCTTCCCCCTGGTAGAAGACCGTCCGGCCCTCGGGCCCCGGGCAGGGTGGGAGGTCCTCCTGGGGCGGAGCCTGCCGGGGGGGACCGGTGACGTCCACCCCCCGAACCTCCGCCGGCTCCTCCGGAGTGGCCTGGGCCGGCGGGGCTTCGGCAGAAACCTCCTGGCCCGCCAGCCGGGGAATGGCAAGGGTCTGACCGGGGAAGATGAGGTCGGGGTCGGTGATGGCGCCCTGGTTGGCCTCGTAGATGAGAGGCCACCGATAGGGGTCCCCCAGGTACCTCTCCGCCAGGGCCCAGAGGGTCTCCCCCTTCACCACCTCATGGGTGGCCTGGGCCTGCTGCTGGGTCTGGCCGATGCTCTGGCTCCAGGCCAAACCCGGGAGAATGATGAGGACCGCGAGGGCGGCAAAGGTCCGGAACATGACAGGTTCCTTTTCCAGATGTCACAGGCGTTTAGCGTAACTCGCCACTATGTTCAAGTTACCCGGCCCCGGAGAGGGGGTCAACGAGATTTTTCCAATTGACTACAAGTGTTTCCGCCCAGGACCCGGACCAGGATCCGGGCATCTTCCCTGGGGTTCCGGTAGTAGCCCTTCCGGACGGTGACCTGGGTGAAGCCCCGGGACCGGTAGAGGTCGTAGGCTCGCTGGTTGGACATGCGAACCTCCAGGAAGAGGTGCCGGACCCCCCGCTCCCGGGCATCCTCCAGGATCCGGTCCAGGAGCGACGACCCCAGGCTCCGGCCCTGGTGGCTCTCCCGGACCGCCAGGTTGCCCAGCTCGCCCTGCTCCATGACCCACCACATGACGGCGTAGCCCACGATCCCCTCCCCCTCCTCTTCCGCCACCAGGAACCGGACCCGTCCCTGCCGGACCATTCTCCGGAAGGTCTGGATCTGCCAGGGGTTCGTGAAGGAAGCCGATTCGATGGCGGCCACCTCCTCCACGTCCTCCTCGGTGGCCTTCCGGATGAGGATCTCCTCCGGTTCGGGGGCCCCGGTGGTCACGTCTCCCCGCTGGTTCGGCTCTTCCATATCCGTTCCGCTCCCGAGGGTCGCAGGTACTCGGGCTCCCACCGGCCCGGGTCGTCCAGGGGGGGCGTGGTGGGCGCCAGGCGCAGGAGGCGGAGAAGGCCCCGGGCATCGGGGACCCCGGCGGGAGGAGGCAAGACGGGGTGGTCCGCCCCTTCCAGGAGGGCCCGGTGCCGCAGGGCGCCGTCCCCCATGAGGAGGGCTCCCGGGGGAATGAGGCCCTCCAGGACCTCCTGGAGGGTGGCGGCGGTGGGCTCCAGGAGGGTCTCCACCCGGCCCTCCGACACGATGTAGGCTCCCACGTAGACCCGGTGGCCCCGGGCGTCGAAGAGGACACAGCGGGGGTGCAGGGAGCTTCCCTCCGTGCCGGCGGCTGCCGCCGCCAGAGAGGAGAAGGCCCACAGGGGGACGGAAAGGGCCCGGGCCAACCCCTTGGCCGTGGCGGCCCCCACCCGCACCCCGGTGAAGGAACCGGGCCCGGCCCCCACCACGATCCCGTCCAGGTCACCGGCGGCGACACCCGTCCCCTCCATCATGGCCCGGATCCGGGGAACCAGGAGGGAGGCGTGCTCCTCCTGGGCCTGGAGCTCCTCCCGGGCCAGGAGCTCCAGCTCCAGGGGACCGTCCTCGGGAGTCCCCTCCCGGGCCGACAGACGTCCCAGGGCCGCCGTGCCCTGGGCCCCGGCGGTGTCCAGAGCCAGGACCAGGCCCTCCGGGAGGTGTCCGACGTGGTTGGAGCCCATCACGCGCCTCCTTTCTTCTCCTCCTGGAGATGAAAGGGAAACCCGGGGAGGTGCGGAGGGCCACCGAAGCGATTCAGGGCCACCTCCCGCCGGAGGGATCCGGCCTCGGGGACCGTGAGCTCGATCTCCCAGCGGTCAGCGGGCAGCAGCCCATCGGCCCGCTCCGGCCACTCCACCAGGACCAGCTCCTGCCCCATCCCCAGCTCCTCCCAACCCAGCTCCCAGAGCTCGTCGGGGCTCTCCAGGCGGAAGAGGTCCACGTGGACCACGTCCAGGCCCCGGGGAGTCGTATACCGGTAGAGGAGGTTGAAGGTGGGGGAGGGGATGGGGCCCTCCACCCCGGCCCCCCGGCTCACGGCCCGGGCCAGGACGGACTTTCCGGCTCCCAGGGGGCCCTTCAGGCCCACGAACACGGGCACGCTCACCTCCTGGCCGATACGCCGGCCCCAGCGAACCAGGTCGCCCTCGGAGAGGATCATGGCCACGTCAGGAGCCTCCCTCCGCCGCCTCCCGGAGCTCCTGGGCCAGGGAGCGGCGGCTCCGGCTTCCCCTGCCCTTCTTCTGGTCGTCCTGGGCCTTCACTTCGAAGAGCTGGTCCCGGAGAAGGGCCGCTCGCTCGAAGTCCAGGTCCTCGGCGGCCTTCCGCATCTCCTCCTCCAGAATCTTCACGTACTCCTCCCGGTTCACCTCGTCGGCGTAGCTCGGGGACACCTCCTTCACCTGGGCCACCGGCCGCTCCCGGGCATCCGCCACCCGGGTGCTGAACTCGATCTCCGAGACACTCTTCCGGATGGTCTCCGGGGTGATCCCGTGCTCGGCGTTGAAGGCGAGCTGGATCTCCCGGCGCCGGTTCGTCTCGTCGATGCAGGCAGCCATAGACTCGGTAATCCGGTCCGCATACATGAGGGCCTGGCCGTTCACGTTCCGGGCCGCCCGACCGATGGTCTGGATCAGGGAGCGGGCGTCCCGGAGGAAGCCCTCCTTGTCGGCGTCCAGGATGGCCACCAGGGAGACCTCCGGAAGGTCCAGGCCCTCCCGGAGGAGATTGATGCCCACCAGGACGTCGATGCGGCCCAGGCGGAGGGCCCGGAGGATGTCCATGCGCTCGATGGCGTCGATCTCGGAGTGCATGTAGCGCACCCTCACCCCCACGCTGGCCAGGTACTCCGCCAGGTCCTCGGCCATGCGCTTCGTCAGGGTGGTGACCAGGACCCGCTCCCCCCGCTCCTCCCGCTCCCGGACCTCCGCCAGGAGGTCGTCCACCTGGCCCTTCACCGGCCGGACCTCCAACCTGGGGTCCACCAGCCCCGTGGGCCGGATGATCTGCTCCACCACCACCCCCCCGGCCTTCTTCAGCTCCCACTGCCCCGGCGTGGCGCTCACGAAGACGGCCTGGTGGATCATCCCCTCCCACTCCTCGGAGGTCAGGGGCCGGTTGTCCAGGGCGCTGGGCAGACGGAAGCCGTGCTCCACCAGGACCATCTTCCGGCTCCGGTCTCCCCGGTACATCCCGCTGATCTGGGGGATGGAGACGTGGGACTCGTCCACGATGAGGAGGAAGTCGTCGGGAAAGTAGTCCAGGAGGCAGGCGGGCCGCTCTCCCGGGTTACGGCCACTGGTATAGCGGGAGTAGTTCTCGATGCCCGGGCAGGTGCCCAGCTCCAGCATCATCTCGATGTCGAAGTTCGTCCGCTGCTCCAGGCGCTGGGCCTCCAGCAACCGGTCCTCGGTGCGGAAGCGGGCCACCTGCTCCGCCAGCTCCTCCCGGATCTCCGGCACCATGGCCTCGATGGTGGAGCGGCGGGTCACGTAGTGGCTGGCCGGGTAGATGGCCGAGCGGTCCATCTCCGTGATGATCTCCCCGGTGAGGGGATCGAAGCGGGTGATCCGGTCCACCTCGTCCCCCCAGAGCTCCACCCGGATGCCCTGCTCCTCGTAGGCCGGGTAGATCTCCACGGTGTCGCCCCGGACCCGGAAGGTGCCCCGCTCGAAGACGTAGTCGTTGCGCTTGTACTGGATGTTCACCAGCCCCCGGAGGATCTCCCGCCGCCCCATCTCCTCTCCCACCCGGAGGTGCAGCATGAGATCCCGATAGTCCCGGGGGTTGCCCAGGCCGTAGATGCTGGAGACGGAGGCCACGATGACCACGTCCTCCCGCTCCATGAGGGCCGAGGTGGCCCGGAGGCGGAGGCGCTCGATGTCCTCGTTGATGGAGGCGTCCTTCTCGATGTAGGTGTCCGTGGCCGGGACGTAGGCCTCGGGCTGGTAGTAGTCGTAGTAGGAGATGAAGTACTCCACGGCGTTGGCCGGGAAGAGGGATTTCAACTCGCCGTAGAGCTGGGCTGCCAGGGTCTTGTTGTGGGTCATGACCAGGGCCGGCCGGCCGTGGTTGGCGATGACGTGGGCCATGGTGAAGGTCTTGCCCGTGCCCGTGGCTCCCAGGAGCACCTGGAAGCGGTCCCCCCGGTCCAGCCCCTGGCTCAGCTCGGCGATGGCCCCGGGCTGATCGCCCCGGGGCTCGTGGGGGGACTGGAGCTGGAAGGCGCTCATGAGCCGTCCACCATGCCGAGGATGTGGTCCGCCACCACGTGGGCGCCGCTCCGGCGCCCGGGGGACTCGGTGGAGCCTGGCCAGGGCGCCCTGCCGGGGCCGGGGGACCGGTGCGCTTCTCCGGCCCGGCCCGAAGCTCCCCCTGGGCTTCCGGAAGGGGCTCCGGCCAGACGCTCCTCCAGCCCCTCCAGCCAGCGCCCCGACGTGAAGGCCTCCCGGCTCATCTCCTCCGCCTCCAGCTCCCGATCCACGAAGGACCGGAGGACGCCGATCTCCCGAAAGCGGTCGTTGGCCACGTAGAGGAAGGGCCGGTCCTGGAGCCAGACCTCGGCCACGGTGCTGTAGCCCAGCTTCCCCACCACCAGGTCCGAGGCGGCGATGAGATCCGGAAGGTAGACCAGGTCTCCCTGGCGGAACCGGACCAGGTTGCCCCTCCGGCCTCCCTCCTGGGTGCCGGTGACCAGGAAGGTGGCCCCGGCGTCCTCCAGCCGGGTCAGGAAAGGGAGGTCCTGGCCCAGGCCCCCCATGGTCACCAGGACCACGGGCTCCCCCAGGCCGATCCCCAGCCTCTCCCGGACCTCGGTCCGGCTCTTCCGGGGAGCCCGGGCCACGGGCGGGGCCGGGAGGGCCCGGGGATGGGGGCGGGTCACCGGGGCGGGCTGGAGGCGGTGATCCGCTCGTTCGTAGATCCGGCGGAGCCACTCCCGGTGGGGCTCCAGGCCCGGGGCCTCCTCCTGGAAGGGCTCGTAGATCCAGTCCCAGGTGAAGTTCTCCACCAGGACCGAGGGCACCCCGGCCCGTTCCGCCCCGGCGATGCCCAGGGGGCTGATGTCGCAGAGGGCCACCGAGGAGCCCGTCTCCTCCAGGATCCCGGCGGCGTCGTCCACCAGGGAATCCTGGCCGGAGGCACGCCCGTCCATCCGGGCCCGGAACCCGTCCAGGGCCTCCACCGTTCCCTCCAGGTCGATGTCCAGGGCCGAGCTCTGGCGCAGACCCACGTCGCACTCCAGGGGATGGATCCGGTAGGGGACATCCAGGAAGGTCTCGAAGAAGACCGGGGGGACGGTGGTGACCAGCTCGAAGGCCATCTCCCGCCTCCGGGCCAGGGCCTCCAGGACGGCGGCGGCCCGCCCGGCATGACCGAACCCGTGGGGGGAGATGAAGACGGCCGCCCTCACTGCTCCAGATCCGCCTTCTCGAAGGTCTCCCGGCGCTCCACGCCCAACACACCCTTCACCTTCCGCACCGCCCTCACCACCCGGTTCAGGTGGCTCAGGTTCTGAACCTCCACCACGAACTCGGCGTCCATGCCCCCGTTGGTGGCCTTCATGTCCGCATGCTGGATGTCCGTGCCCGTGTCGCTGATGGCTTTGGCCACGTCGCTGAGGAGGCCCCGGCGGTCCGAGCCGTGCATGAGGATCTTCACGAAGAAGCGCTCCCCCTTCTCCGCCGTCCACTCGATCTCCACCCGCCGCTCCGGATCCTGGGAGAGCTGCAGCACGTTGGGGCAGTCCTTCCGGTGGATGGACACCCCCCGGCCCCGGGTGATGTAGCCCACCACGTCGTCCCCGGGGACAGGCTGGCAGCACTGGGAGTAGCGGACCATGAGGTTGTCCATGCCCTGGATCTTCACCCCCCGCTCCGAGCCCTTCAGCCTGGTGCTGATCTTCTGGAGGGTGGAGGGGGCCCGCTCCGGCACCTTCTCCGGATCGTGCTCCGGGTAGAGCTCCTGCATGATGGCCGTGGGTCCCACGTCGCCCCGGCCCAGAGCCTCCAGGAGGTGCTCCCCGTCGGAGTGGTCCAGGCTCCGGGCCACTTCGTCCAGGCGGCCCTCCCCGGGGCGGTCCTTCCGGGCCTTCCTCACCGTTCGCTCCAGGATCTCCCGGCCCAGCTCCACGGCGGACTCGAACTCCTCCTTCCGGATCCACTGCCGGATGCGCTGCCGGGCCCGGGAGGTCTTCACGAAGTTCAGCCAGTCCCGGTTCGGCTTCTGCTTCGGGGAGGTCATGATCTCCACCGTGTCCCCGTTCCGGAGCTTCCGGCTCAGGGGGGCGATGCGGCCGTTCACCTTGGCCCCGGCGCACTGGAGCCCCACCTCCGTGTGCACGGAGAAAGCGAAGTCGATGGGGGTGGAGCCCGTGGGGAGCTGCTTCACGTCGCCCTTGGGGGTGAAGACGAAGATCTCCCCCTGGAAGAGGTCCATGCGGAGGAACTCCATGAACTCCTCCGGCTCGCTGGCCTCCTGCTGCCACTCCAGGACCTGCCGGAACCAGTTCAGGGCCTCGTCCACCTCGTCGTCCCCCTGGGGCTGGCCGTGGAGGCTCTCCTTGTAGCGCCAGTGGGCGGCGATTCCGTACTCGGCGGTGCGGTGCATCTCCTCGGTGCGGATCTGGATCTCGTAGCGCCGGCCCCCGGGGCCCACCACCGTGGTGTGGAGGGAGCGGTACATGTTGGACTTGGGCGTGGCCACGTAGTCGTGGAAGCGCTCGGCGATGGGCGTCCACCGGGAGTGGATCACCCCCAGAGCCCCGTAGCAGTTCGGCAGGGTGTCGGTGATGACCCGCATGGCCATGAGGTCGTAGATCTCTTCGAAGGGCTTCTTCCGCCTCACCATCTTCCGGTAGATGGACCAGAGATGCTTGGGCCTTCCGGTGACCTTGGCCGGGATCCCCGCCTGTTTCAGCTCCTCGATGAGGGGCCGCTGCATCTCCAGGATCTGCCGCTCCCGCTCCTTCCGGCTCTGCTGGATCCCCCGCCGAAGCTCCTCGTACGCCTCGGGCTCCAGGAACTTGAAGGCCAGGTCCTCCAACTCCCACTTCAGGGCCGCCATTCCCAGGCGGTGGGCCAGGGGTGCGTAGATCTCCCGGGTCTCCAGGGCGATACGCTTGCGCTTGTCCGGACCCAGGTGCTCCAGGGTCCGCATGTTGTGGAGCCGGTCCGCCAGCTTGATCAGGATGACCCGGGCGTCCTGGGCCATGGAGAGGAGGAGCTTCCGGTAGTTCTCCACCTGCTGCTCGGTGTGGGACCGGAACTCCACCCGGCCGATCTTCGTGACACCGTCCACGATCTGGCCCACCTCGAAGCCGAAGCGCTCCTCCACGTCCGTGAGGGTGAGCTCCGTGTCCTCCACCACGTCGTGGATGAGGGCCGAGACCAGGGAGGCCGTGTCCAGCTTGAACTGGGCCAGGAGGGTGGCCACCTCCACCACATGGCTCACGTAGTCCTCCCCGGAGGCCCGCTTCTGACCGGCGTGGGCCTCCACGGAGAGCTCGTACGCCTCCCGGACCTGGTCCACGTCCAGGCGATCGGCGTAGCGCTCCATGGCCCGGGCCAGGGGCCGGGGCAGACCCCGGATGGTGACGGGAATCGGGGGCCCCTTGCCACCCGGGGGAGAGGAGCGAGCGGTGGAAGATCTGGCTTCGGTGGCCATGACATGCGGAATCTAATGGAGCTTGGCGTTCGTTGCAGAGGGTGGGGCTCCCTCCCTACATTTCACCTACCCACGAGGGGGCCTGCCGAAGCCGGTGGGCCTCCGGCGGTCCTCACATGCCCGCCACCACGCCTTTCGCCTCCTGCAGGAACGAGTGCCCGATGCTCCCGCGTATCTCCGCCGCGCAGCGTTGTGTTCTTCCTCCGGCCCTGGTTTCGGTCCTGACTCCGGCCCTGATTCTCATCTCCGCCGTCCTGGTGGGAAGCTGCACCGACGGCTCCTCCCCCACGGACGTGGCCGGGGACCGGGCGTCGGCCGTGGTGAGCATGAGCCCCGAGCTCCAGCCCGGGCTGCCCCTGGAGGGCGCCCTTCCGGTGAACCGGATCCGTGCCGTGGCCACCACGGTGGAGACGGGGGAGGAAGTGGGGCGCACCGATGTGAACGTCTCCGCCACCGCCTCGGCCTGGACCCTGGAAGTGGCGGTGGCCCTGTCCGGCCAGATCAGCCTCCAGGTCTACCTCACCCTGGAGCTCATCCACGCCGAGGGCGGCCTGGAGCGAGTCCAGTGGAGCACCCGCCTGGGGCCCATCGCCGTCTTTCCCGGCGTCACCTCTCCGGTGCCGAACGTGAGCCTGATCCGGGGGCCCCTGGCGAACCTGTCCGTGACGGGCCTGTCCATCCAGGGAGCCCCGGAGAACCTGCGGATGGGGGAGGCCGTGGAGGTCACGGCGGAGGTGACCACCCGGGAGCCCGGGAGCCAGCCCCGTGTGTTCTGGGCGTCCCTGGATCCGGAGGTGGCCGCCGTCGTGCCCACGGGAGATGATCCGGGGAACCCCTCGGACCCGGTCCTGGTCCAGGCCCTTTCCACCGGGACGGCCCGGATCGTGGCCGTGGCCGGCACGGTGGCGGACACCGTGACGCTTCCGGTGCTCCCGGGGCTTTCCGACGTCCTCGTGTCTCCTGCCCTGGCCACCCTGGACGCCCTGGATGAGGAGATCACCTTCCAGGCCACGGTGGTGGACACGAACGGCGAGGAGGCCAGCGGGGAGACCGTGACCTGGAGCATAGAGGACCCGGAGGTCCTGGAGCAGGTGGAGGGAGGCACCTTCGTATCCGTGGGCCCGGGAACGACCCTGGTCACCGCCACCTCCAACCGGAATCCCGCCCTGTCCGGCTCCGCCCGGGTGACGGTGAGCCCGGTGCCGGTGGAGCTGGCCCTGAGCCCCACCGCCGACACCCTCACGGCCATCGAGGCCACCCTCCAGCTCTCCGCCCAGGTCCTGGACGCCA
>CAZZEL010000077.1:358-19346 GCA_964652625.1 uncultured Gemmatimonadaceae bacterium | reverse complement strand
CGCCCGGGCGTTACCCGGCACCCTGCCCTGCGGAGCTCGGACTTTCCTCCGACGGTTCTCTGAAAGAGCCCGCCGGCGATCCCAACTCGCACGCTCCCTACGGACGACAAATCCGGCTCGCAGGCCGGATCATTTCTCCTCCGCAGAGATTAGAAAGGTAAAGTTGGGCCAGGGTCGAGTAAAGGGACCGATCAGCCGACCAATCCGCCGCCCTCATCCGGCCTTGACCGGGGCCTTCCGGCTGCTTTCCCAGTACCCATCCATACGCTCCGCGAACTCCCCGGGTGTCTCCTGGTAGATCTTCATCCCCAGGGGCCGGGCGTCCCGCCAGAGGCCGGCCCGGCGCTCCTGGGCATGCCTCACCAGCTCCCGGCGCACGATGTCGGAGGGCACCAGGTCCGGCTCCTCCTCCAGGAGGGCCAGGAGATCCGTCAGGTCGTTTCCCTCCCCCAGGAGGTCGGCCAGGTCGTGAATGGCGTCGCCCCGGGATTCCAGGACGTCGTCCCAGGTGGGCCGGAGGATCCGGATGTGGTACCAGTGGTACTTCACTCGCTTGCGCCACTGGTGGAACCGGGGGCCCAGAGGATCGGAGTAGGCATCCTCCATCCGGTTCCTTCCTCTCTTGTACACCTTCTTCAGACTGGCCTTCATGGTGCCGAAGCCCCGGTCCTCCAAGGGCCAATCCCGTATGCGCTCCCAGGCTTCCTCGGCCCCGGTCCGGACACGGTCCATGGGACCGTCCAAACGGAGGGCTTCCTCCATAAAGGCCTCGTGCCGTTCCTGGAGCCGGTGCTGGAACACCTGGAATGCTCTCCGGTCCAGTCCCTCGTCGAAGATCTCCTGGAATCTCCCCGCCGTCTCGGTGAGTACGGCCGATTCCCGGACGGAGCTCAGGAGCCGTCCCAGGTCCCGGTAGGCCTTGTTCTCCCTGGAGTAGACCTGGGAGCCCAGCTCCTTGCGGACCAGCCGGAGAACGGCCCGGGTCTTCTTGAATCGCTTGCGGGTGTCATGAACCGCCTCGTCCGGGTCCTCCAGGGGCCGGATGAGGTTGGCCGCAGCCGCCTCCACCTGTTCCTCGGCCATGCGACGGATGCCGGTGGGAACCGCTTCCTGGTCCTGGAAACGGTAGCTCATGGTGATGGATCGTCCTTCATGCCTTCGTTCCTTCTTCTCTCTCAATCCCAGTCGGGAGCCAGTCCCCGGGGGCTCAGGACCCGTCCATCGGGCCGGGCCATGTCGTGGATCCTCTCCATCTCCCCGGTCCCGAGCTCGAAGTCGAAGATCTCCATGTTCAGGCGGCAGTGCTCCGGATCGGAGGTCCTGGGAATCACCACCGTGCCCTGCTGCACCAGCCAGCGAAGAGCGACCTGGACGGCGGATTTCCCGTGCTTCTCACCGATCTGTCGGAGGGTGTCGTTCCCCGGTACCCGGCCGTGAGCCAGGGGGGAGTAGGCGGTGAGGATCATCTCCCGTTCCTCCACTGCCGACAGGAGCTTCGACTGATCCAGAAAAGGATGGTACTCCACCTGATTGGTCACAAGGGGGGCCTGGGCTGCGGCCAGGGCCCGGTCCAGGAGCTCGATGTTGAAGTTGCTCACCCCCACGTGCCGGGCCAGGCCGTCGGAGTGGACCCGGGCCAGCTCCTGGACGGTCTCCTCCAGGGTGGCCTCCCGGAATCGGGGCCAGTGCAGCAGGAGAAGGTCGACCTGCTCCAGGCCCAGCTTCTCCAGGCTCTCCTCCACGGACCGCCGGAAGCGCTCCCCGGGGAAGTTGTCCGGCCAGACCTTGGTGGTGACGAAAACCTCCTGGGGATCGAGCCCCGATGCCTCCAGCCCCCGGCCCACTTCTTCCTCGTTCCCGTAGAGCTGTGCGGTATCCAGGTGCCGGTAGCCGGCTTCCAGGGCCACCTCGGTGATCTCCCTGGCTTCGTCTCCCTCCACCTCCCAGGTACCCAGGCCCAGTTGGGGCATGGACGCCCCCCGGGCTTCCACCCTGGGGATGGAACCTGCGGTCGGGGACGGATCGGTGCTATCGGTCATGGTCTCTTCCTCTTTCGGCGTTCGTCTCCGTTGCGGTCTGTCCATTGAAGAGTACCACCGTTCCCCACCGACTGGGTCCCCGGGGGGAGGTTCCCCGTATCCCCTTCGCCGGCGTCCCGCCCCGCAGCGTACGACCCCCTGCTCCTCCGGAGGTGCCCCACCGTTGGCCTTCCTCCGCTTTCTTGCTAGGTTTCGGTGACCTTTCTTCTCCCACCCCAGGTGTATCATGAGCGCAGCGACCCTCCCTGTCATCATCCAGGGAGGCATGGGTATCGGTGTTTCGAACTGGAACCTGGCCCGGGCCGTGTCCCTGCATGGGCAGCTCGGCGTGGTTTCGGGAACCGCTCTGGACAACGTCCTCATCCGACGTCTCCAGGACGGCGATCTGGGCGGTCACGTGCGACGGGCCATGGAGGCCTTTCCCATTCCCTCTGTGGCGTCGGAGGTGATGGAGCGCTTCTTCAAGCCCGAAGGCCGGGAGGAAGGCGAGCCCTACGCCCTTCCCCCCATGTACCGCCAGGTGGTGGACAACTTTCGGGACCAGATCACGACCCTGGCGAACTTCGTGGAGGTGTGGCTGGCCAAGGAGGGCCACGACAACCCGGTGGGGATCAACTTCCTCACCAAGGTCCAGATGCCCACCCTCTCCTCCCTCTACGGCGCCATGCTGGCCGGTGTGGATTACGTCCTCATGGGCGCGGGGATCCCCAGGGAGATCCCGGGGGCCCTGGACAGACTCAAGAACCACGAGCCCGCCTCCATCCGGTTCGACGTGGAAGAGGACCGGGGTGGGGAACCGGAGCACCTGACCTTCGATCCCCGGCAGTCCTGGGACCGGACGCCCTCTCCCCTGAAGCGTCCGGCCTTCCTGCCCATCGTCTCGTCCCACACGCTGGCCAGCATGCTGGCCCGGAAGGCCAACGGGAGCGTGGAGGGCTTCGTCGTGGAGGGCCCCACCGCCGGCGGCCACAACGCCCCGCCCCGGGGCAAGCGAATGCTGAACGAGCGGGGAGAGCCCGTCTACGGGGACCGGGACATCGTGGACCTGGAGAAGATCGGAGAGCTCGGCTTGCCCTTCTGGGCCGCAGGAGGCGCCGGCCATCCCGGGGAGATCGAGAAGGTTCGAGAGCGAGGAGGGGTTGGGATCCAGGTGGGCACCCTCTTCGCCTACTGCCAGGAATCGGGCCTGGCCCAGAAGCTCAAGGACGTGGTCCTGGACCTCTGCCGGAAGGGGTCGGCGGATGTTCTCACCGAGGACCGGGCCTCCCCCACGGGCTTTCCCTTCAAGACGGTGAGCTTCTGCCCCAGCCTGGCCTGTCCCGACACCTACTCGCATCGCCAGCGGATCTGCGACCTGGGCTACCTGCGGGTGCCCTACCGGATGGACAGCGGCCGAATTGCGTACCGGTGCCCGGCGGAACCCGTCGAGACCTTCCGGAAGAAGGGGGGAAGGGTGGAGGAGACGGAGAACCGGAAGTGCCTGTGCAACGCCCTCATGGCCAATATCGGCCTCTCCCAGCCCCGAGGCGAAGGAGAGGAGGAGCCTCCCCTGATCACCAGTGGCGACGACCTTCGCACTCTGGGGGAGTTCCTGGAGGGCCGGGACTCCTACTCCGCCGCCGACGTCATCGAGTACCTGTTGCGCTGAGGTCCGCTCCACTTCCGGGACGCTCGTTCCAACTCCCCGACCCATTCCACTTACGCCGAACATCCCATGCCCATCGCCACGCCCCGGCAGTTTCGGGAGATGCTCCAGGCCGCACAGGAGGCGGGGTACGCCTATCCCGCCATCAACACCACCTCCATCATCACCCTGAACGCCGCTCTGAAGGGCTTCGCCGACGCGGGCTCGGACGGGATCATCCAGTTCTCCACCGGAGGGGGACAGTTCGCCTCGGGCCTGGGGAGCAAGGACGCGGTGCACGGCTGCATTGTCCTGGCGGAGGCGGCCCACCGGCTGGCGGAGCAGTGCGACGTCCTCATCGCCCTGAACACGGACCACTGCCCCCCGGACAAGGCCGAGGGTTTCCTGAAGCCCCTCATCCGGGCGACGGCGGAACGGCGGGCCCGGGGAGAGAACAACCTCTTCCAGAACCACATGCTGGACGCCTCGGGCCTCCCCCTGGAAGAGAACATGGCCATGTCCCGGGACTACCTGGCCCTGTGCTCCCGGGAGGAGATCGTCCTGGAAGTGGAAGCCGGGGTGGTGGGCGGGGAGGAGGACGGGGCCGCCGGGAGCGACGACACCCCTGAAGACAAGCTCTACACCACGCCGGAAGACATGCTGACGGTGTACGAGGCCCTCCACGAGGTGGGCCCCTTCACCTTCGCCGCCACCTTCGGAAACGTCCACGGACACTACAAGCCCGGGGCCGTCAAGCTCCGCCCTGAGATCCTGAAGCAGGGCCAGGCCGCCGTCATGGCCAAGCACGGCACCGAGGCGGAGATGGACCTGGTCTTCCACGGCGGCTCCGGAAGCCTCCTGGAGGAGATCCGGGAGACCCTGGACTACGGCGTGGTGAAGATGAACGTGGACACGGACACCCAGTACGCCTTCACCCGACCCATCGCCCACCACATCCTGACGAACTACGAGGGTGTGCTGAAGATCGACGGGGAGGTGGGGAACAAGAAGGTCTACGATCCCCGAAGCTACCTGAAGAAGGCGGAGGAAGGCATGGCCCGGCGGGTGGCCGAAGCCTGCCACAATCTCCTCAGCCAGGGCCGGAGCCTCTTCGGGCAGGTCTGAGGCCCCTCAGCCACTCAGCCCTCCTCCAGCCGTCTTCCGTCATCCTTCATCCGGCCGCCCTCGAGCTGCCCTCAGCCCTCCTGGTTCCTCCACTTCTCGAACCAGGCCAGCACGTGCTGGACCTTGGCCACGAGGTTGCTGGGCCTGGACGCGATGCCGTGGGACGCATCGGGGATCCGCACCAGCGCGCTGGGCACCCCCTGGATCTGCAGGGCCGCGTAGTACTGCTCCGACTCGGGCATGGGCGTCCGGTAGTCCACTTCCCCGGTGACGAGCATGGTGGGGGTGGTCACGTTTCCCACGTAGGCCAGGGGTGAGCGGGCCATGTAGTGCTCCATGTGCTCCCAGGGCGGCCCCGGGAACCAGTACCGGTAGAAGAAGGCCGGCCCGTCGGCATAGAGCACAAAGCTATACCAGTTGATGACGGGCTTCTGCACCACCGCCGCCCGAAACCGGTCCGTGTGGCCCACGATCCAGGACGTCAGGACCCCGCCTCCGCTTCCCCCCGTGACGAAGAGCTGGTCCGGATCCACGTAGCCCCGGTCGATGACGGCGTCCACGCCGGAGACGAGGTCATCGTAGTCCTGGCTGGGATAGGCGTGGTGGATGAGGTTGCCGAACTCCTTGCCGTAGCTGGTGCTGCCCCGGGGGTTCGTGTAGAGAACCACGTAGCCGGCGGAGGCGTAGAGCTGGGCCTCGGCGGAGAATCGGTCCCCGTAGTTGGAGAAGGGACCACCGTGGATCTCCAGGACCAGGGGATAGCGCTGGGACGGATCGAAGCCCGGGGGCTTCACGATCCAGCCCTGGATGGGCCGGCCGTCGTAGGAGGACTCGTACCAGATCTCCTCCACGGCGCCCAGCTCCAGGTGCCCCAGGAGATCCCGGTTCAGGTGGGTCAGGCGCTGGGGCCCCTCCTCCCGGCGGTTGAACACGGCCACGTCCGCCGGATGATCCGGACGGCCCAGGGTGTAGGCCACAGTCCCGTTCCGGGCCACGGAGAACTGGCCGCCACCGTAGGGCCGGCCCGTGGACAGTCCCTGCACGTCGCCCACCAGCTCCATCCCCTCCCGGTCCAGGGTCATGAGCCCCACCTTCCCGTTCCCCTCCTCGTCGTAGGAGAAGAAGAGGGCGCCACCGTCCCGGGCCCAGGCCATGCCCCCGACGCTCCGGTCCAGGTCGGCGCTGAGGTGCCGGGTATTGGAGCCGTCGACGTCCATGACATAGAGCTGGCTGGGCTGGTAGCCCAGGTGCTCGTCGTCGTAGCCCGTGTAGGCGATGAGGCTCCCATCGGGCGACGGGTGGGGGCTGGTGTCGGGCCCGTACCGGTCCGTGAGCCGGGTGAGGGCCCCGGTCTCCACTTCCACCCGGTAGATCTCCGAGTCCCGGGGCTCGTGTTCCGCATCCGGCCTCCGGTTGGCCGACACCAGGAGAGCCTCACCATCGGGCATCCAGGCCGGGGAGCCGTGGTTGTAGGGCCCGGTGGTGAGCTGGCGGGGGGTGCCTCCCTCGGCCGGGAGAACAAAGACGTGCCTCCAGCCATCTCTCAGGAAGCCCGGGTTGCCGTCCTGACGGTAGTTCATCTTGTCGATAATCCGGACCGGCGGCCCCCAGTCCGCGCCCTCGGGCTTCGTGGGCATCTCCACCGCCAGGGGCTGACGCTTCTCCGGGACGAACATGGTGAAGGCGATCCAGTTCCCGTCGGGAGACCAGGTCAGAGATCCGGGGCCCTCGGTGAGGTTCGTGAGCTTCGCCTCCTGGCCCGTGTCCATCCAACGCACCCAGATCTCCGAGCCCCCGTCCTCCGACGAGATGTAGAGAAGCCGGTCGCCGGAAGGAGACCAGCGAGGGGAGCCGTAGCCGGCGGTGCCCGCCGTCAGGGCCCGGTGCTCCGAGCCGTCGGCGTTCAAGATCCAGAGAGCGGAGGTGGAAGCGTCGGTCATGACGTCCGCCCCCCTCCGGACGTAGACAACCTGGCTGCCGTCCGGTGAGATCTGGGGATCGGCCGCCACTTCGATGCCGAAGACGTCCAGGGGCTGGAAGACCCGGGGAGCCACCGCCACGGCGGTTGGACGGGGGGCGGACAGCTCCGCCGTTGAGCCAGAGACCTGGGCGTGAGCAGCGGCGGTGCAGGGACCCAGGACCATGGGAGCCAGGACCAGGAAAGCCAACGCCGTGAGAGCCAGGCCCGGAGCCGTTCGGGTCCGGCCAGGGGAAGCGGGGGAGAAGCGCATGGGATCCTCCAGTGAGCGGGGAATGCCGTAGCCCGGCCCTGAGGATAGCCGCCGGGGGTGGCGGCTGGCAAAGCGTACCGCTGCCCGGGCCACGGCGGACCAGCCTCCGGAACAGCCGGAAGGCCGCGGCAGACCGGACAGCGGGCCGGGCCGAGAGAGCTCCCTCAGTTCCGGCTCTCCCTCCCGGCCACGATCACCGGCACGCTCCGTTCCCGGAGCATCCGGTTGAAAGCCGCAACGTCTCCGGCCACCAGGTCCTCCAGTTGCTCCTGGCGCTCCAGCATCCGCCCGTGGAGGAGCCGGTAGACCTCCTGCTGCTGTTGATTCGGCGCGAAATCCACCGACGAGGCCAGGTCCCCTCCCAGCACGGACATCTTGCTGTACAGAAGGTTGGGGTAGCGGAAGGACTTGGAGTCCCCCTCCACGGCGATGGGCTGAAGGATCGTGTCTTCCAGCCCCTGAAGCTCGGCCTGGAGGGCGTCGGCCTGGGTGGCGAGCTCGGCGAAGCCATCGTCCCCGGCCCACACTTCCTTCAGGTCGACCAGTTGCTTCTTCATCCACTCGATGTCGTTGATCATCCCGGCGATGCTGCTGATGTCGTCCCGGACCCGAAGCTGCAGGTCCACCATCTCCCGGATATCGGCCAGGGTCCCGGCAGAGCGGGGGTCCTTGCGGACCACCAGCTCCCGGCTGAGCTGTCGGCCCTCTGCCGAGAGCTGGACCGTGTACGTTCCCGGGGCCACTCGCACGCCCTGGAAGCCCCCCTGCGTGCCCCAGCTCAGGACCGGGATCCAGCCCTCCCGCTCCCACCGCGTGCGGAAGCGCTTCTCCTCCACCACCGTTGGGTTGCCCGGGGGCTTTGTGCGGATCCGGGCCTGTCGGGGCGGCTCGTGGCGGAGGTTCCATGCCACCCGGTTGATGCCTTTGTGGGTGGTCCCTTCCAGGCTCTTCACCGTGTTGCCGTTCCCGTCGAAGACCGTGACCTCCACCGGCCCCGAAGCCTCTTCCGCCAGGAAGTAGTTGATGTAGGCGGTGGCGTTGGCCCGGGGCCCGGACACGATGTCGTGCATCCGGTACGTGGGTCGGGGCTCGAAGAGGTGCACGTCGGAGGCCAGGACCTCCCCGGTGAGCTGCTGCAGGGGCGTGACGTCGTCCATGATCCAGAAGCCCCGCCCGTACGTGGCCACCACCAGGTCGTTGAAGTGCTCCTGCACCACCAGGTCGTGGACCGGGGCGTGGGGAAGGTTGTTCTGCAGGGGCAGCCAGTTCCCGCCGTCGTTGAAGGAGACGTAGAGGGCGTTCTCCGTACCCAGGTAGAGGAGCCCCGGCCGGACCGGGTCCTCGTGCACCCAGTGGACGTAGCTGAACACGCTCCGGGGGAGATCCGAGGCGATGGATTCCCAGCTCTGGCCGTAATCCGTGGTCTTGTAGACGAAGGGGTCCCGGTTGTTCATCTGGTGGAAATCGACGCTCACGTAGGCCGTGGCGGCATCATGCCGGGAGGGGTGGATGTTGCTCACCGTGCCCCAGGACGGCAGATCGGGGATGTTGTCCGTCACCTCGGTCCAGCTCTCGCCGCCATCCCGGGTCACGTGCAGGAGGCCATCGTTCGTGCCGGCCCAGATGAGGCCCTCCTCCAGGGGAGACTCGGCCAGGGCGAAGACCAGCTCGGCGAACTCCACGCCGATGTTGTCCTTGGTCAGGCCTCCGGAGGGCCCCAGGTAGCGGGGATCCTGAGTGCTCAGGTCCGGGCTGATGGCCTGCCAGCTCTCTCCCCCGTCCGTGGTCTGGTGCACGAACTGGCTACCCACGTAGACCTTGTCGTGATCATGGGGGGAAATGGCGATGGGGAAGGTCCAGTTGAAGCGGTACCGGGCGTCCTTCGCCGCGGCTCCGTATGTGGACTCGGGCCACACGTGCACCGTTCTCTCGTGGCCGGTGCGGTAGTCCACTTTGGTGAACTGCCCCGTGTAGCAGCCACCCCAGACGATCTCGGGAACCACGGGGTCGGGGACGATGAAGCCGCACTCGCAACCCGCCGTCACCTCCCAATTCTCCGGAGGCGCGCCCCAACCACCGGTGGGCCGGGGGGTGCTGGGACCCTTGTAACCCGGCCCGTCCTGCTTGCCCCCATAGACGTAGTAGGGGATCTGGTTGTCCACGTTCACGTGGTACATCTGGGCCACCGGCAGGGTGATCCGCCTCCAGGTCTCCCCACGGTTCATGGTGAGGATGGCCCCCCCGTCGTCACTGATCATCATCCGGTCCGGGAGGAGGGGATCGGCCCACATGTCATGGGTGTCCCCGCTCCATCCGGTCCGCTCCGTGGTCACGCCCCCGTCGTAGGAGATGGAGTGGCTGTTGGCGGCGAAGTAGACCTCGTTCTCGTCGGCGGGGTTCACCATGATCCGGGAGGCGTAGTGGGGGCGCTCATTCAGGAGACGGTCGTAGCTGATCAGCGTCCACCTGTCCCCTCCGTCGTCGGACCGCCACAGCACCCCCCGGTTGGGGGATCCGGTCTCGATGAGGGCGTAGATCCGATCCGGATCGCTGGGGGCGATGGCCAGGCCGATCTTGCCCAAAGGAGGCTCGGGCAGGCCGCGTCCCTCCAGCTTCTCCCAGGTGGCTCCGGCGTCGGTGGAACGCCAGATGCCCCCGTTCGGCCCGCCGCTCTCCCGGCCCCAGGTCCGAATCACCAGGGGCCAGGCCCCGGCGAAGAGGATCCGGGGGTTGGCCGGATTCATGGCGATCTCGAAGACGCCGGTGTTCTCGTCGATGAAGAGGGTCTGCTCCCAGGTCTCACCACCATCCGTGGTCCGGAATACTCCCCGCTCCTGCTGGGGCCCGTAGGAATGACCCACGGCGGCCACGTGGACCATGTCAGGATCCCGGGGATCGATCACAACCCGTCCGATGCGCCCGGTCTCCTCCAGGCCCATGTGCTCCCACGTCTCGCCCCCGTCGGTGGACTTGTAGACGCCGTTGCCGATGGAGACGTTGCTCCGGACCCATGCCTCTCCCGTCCCCACCCAGACCACCTGGGGGTCCGAGGGAGCGATGGCCAGGGCACCAATGGACTGGGCGGGCTGGTCGTCGAAGACGGGTCTCCAGTTCTCCCCGCCGTCCGTGGATTTCCAGACGCCTCCGGAGGACGCCCCGATGTAGTAGATCATGGGATCACCGGGCACGCCGGCCACAGCGGAGGTCCGGTTCCCCGGGGGTCCGATGTAGCGGTACTCCAGGGAGGAGTAGAGGTCCGGAGAAGGCTCCTGGGCCACGGCTGGGGCCGGTGGCAGGAGGGTGGAGAGGACAAGGATGACGGCGACGGTAGCGCACGTTCCGTGGGCGAGGGTGTGGAACGCTCGAGTCATGGTCCACCTCCCATGAGCAGGTGTGAGGATCCGGGGCGGGGCGGGAAGGAGTGCGGCGACCGGTCCGACCATCAAATGACAGCCGCCGGAGCCCGGGCGCAACTTCCAGCCTCTACGTCCCTACCTCCCCGGGATCATCCTCACGCATGGATCTTTCGCGGAACCGCCGTATCTTTCACACAACGTTCGATTGGGGGACCTTCCCTTTTCTCCAGATTTCGGGGCTGCTACAACCGCAAGCCGAGACGGCCCGTCCCAAACCCGCCCATGAGCTCAAACGAAAAAAACCACTGGCTGACCCAGGTGGCAGCTGCCGCCAACCTCGAGCTGGACATCCCCCGCAATCCCGACTTCGCCACGGTCCGGCGAGGGTGGGTGCAGGCGGCCCGGGCATGGAAGATCTCCGAGGAGGAGTTCACCCGGCGGGCGGCGGCCCAGTTCAAGATGGAGATTGCGGACCTGTCCAGCCGAGAGAGCAGGGCTCTCCAATCCGTCCCGGAGAAGACCTGCAGGCGGTTCGGAATCCTCCCTCTGGAGGTGAAGGACCGGACCATCGTCGTGGCCACGGCGGACCCGTCCAACACGGAGGCCCGAGGGGAAATCCAACGGAATACGGGATTGAGGCCGCTCTTCCGGATCGCCGGGCCTTTCCTCCTTGCAGGTGCCATCGACGAGGCCTTCCGGGCCTCCCCCTCCCTGGCCTCCCCCCGGGACGACCTCCAGGCTCTGATCAAGGAAGCATCGGAGAGCGACTTCCAGGTGGTCTCCTCGGACGGCCAGGGGCTCTTCACCAGCCTGGAGCTGGAGGCCCCGGCCATCGTCAAGCTCAGCGAGATGGTGCTGCACCAGGCCCTGGCGAACCGGGCGTCGGAGATCCACATCGAGCCGGGCAAAGAGAGGGGCCGGGTCCGGCTCCGCATCGACGGCGTGCTCCAGAACCTGGTGGATCTGCCCCCGGGCACCCGGGAGAAGCTGGTGGCACGTCTGAAGCACCAGGCCATCCGTCCGGAGAGCGACGACCCCGTCATCGCCCTGGAGGGAGAGGGGGGAGAGGAATGGCAGGCCCATCTCCTCAGCACGGACACCCCCTATGGGGAGATGCTCACGATCCGGTTGGTGTCTCCCGGACGGGTCCCCACCCTCCAGGACCTGGGACTCACCACGTCCGGGGCTGCGGGCATCCGCCGAATCCTGAGTCAGAGAAGTGGAATGGTCCTGGTCACCGGCCCTGCCCGGTCCGGAAAGACTACCTTTATCTATGCCTGTCTCGGCGCCCTGGGGAGATCCAAGGTGGTCTCCCTGGAGAACCCGGTGGAGCTCGTCATTCCCGGTACCACCCAGATCCAGTACGATCCGTCCTCGGGTCTATCCTTCGCCGAGACCCTTCAGCAGCTCCTGAGCCACAATCCCGACGTCATCCATGCCGGGGAAATCCGGGACCTGGCCACGGCCCGGACCGCCCTTCGGGCCGCCCTCACCGGCCGGGAAGTGCTGGCCACGGTCCACGCCGAAGACGTGGTATCCGGAATCCGGCGTCTCCTGGACATGGGTCTGGCCCCGGGGCGTCTGGTGGAGTCCCTCAGCGGGGTCATCGCCCTCCGGCTTCTCCGGAGGCTCTGCCCCGATTGTTCCCAGCCTTTCGATCCCGAAGCCGCCGGGACCTACCGGGAGGCCATGCTGGCCCAGGCTTCCGGGATCTCCCCGGTGAGCCGGCCCGTGGGGTGTCAGGCCTGCGGGCAAACCGGGTTCCGGAGGCAGATTCCGGTAGCCGAGGTCCTGTCCGTGGGACCGGCCTTGCGGGGCGTCATGACCGGAGAGCAGCCCACCGATGAAGCCATGGAGAAAGCTTCCCGGAAGGACGGGGCGGTCCCCCTCATGACCAGCGCCCTGGACTGGGTCAAGAACGGGGAAACAACGCTGGAGGAGGTGGAGCGGGTCCTGGGGCTGCCTCGCAAGACCATGCAGAAGACCTCCTCCACCGGGCCGGCCCTCCTGGTGGAGGACGAGGCCCAGGACCGGCTGGCCATCTCCGCAGTCCTGAAGAGCATGGGGTTCGAGGTCGTGGAGGTCACCGAAGGCCCCGCGGCCATCGAGATCCTGGGGGCCGGCACCCAGCGGTTCTCTCTCATGATTCTTGACTTGACCCTCCCCGGGACGCCGGGTCGGGAGGTTCTCAGGGAGGTCCGGCGCTCGCCGGTCACCGAGGATCTGCCCGTCATCGTCCTCACGGGATCCACGAACCCCCAGGACGAGATCGATCTCCTCCAGGAGGGCGCCGACGACTACGTCCTCAAGCCCGTGCTGAGCTCCCGGCTGAAGGCAAGGATCCAGGCGGTCCTGCGCCGCAGTGGTCTTCTGCTGCCGGACCGGGCCTGAGGAAAGGTCTTTCGGGACAGGTCCGGATCGTCCCCACTCCCAACTCTGGTCAGGTGAGCTGCACCATGCTTGACGTTACACGACCCTCCAAAAACCGGAGCCGCCGCGCTCTTCTTCTCCTGGTCATGACCTGGAGCGCTCTTGCGGCCGCTGCCTGCAGCACCACGGGGAGTCAGAGCCGGCCCGCCCGAGACCGGAACCTGATCACGAGAGAAGAGCTGCAAGCCTACGACGAGCGCTCGGCCTACGTGGCCGTGGAGCGCCTCCGGCCCGGATGGCTCCTGGCGGACCGGACCGCCAACCTCCGGGGAGCCGGAAGCGTGACGCCCCAGGTCATCGTGGACGGCATGCACCGGGGGGGACTGGAAACCCTCGAGACTCTCATGGCCCGGGAGATCGAGGAGCTTCGCTTCCTGAGCTCTTCCGATGCCAGCACCCGCTACGGAACCGGCTACCCGGCGGGGGCCATCGTCATCAAGACCCGGGGACGGCCCTGACTATCCTCCGTCCCGGCGATACCGCCACCGGCTGGCGTCCACAGCATCCAGCAGCGAGGAAGGGCGAAGGGATTCGACCTCGGCTTCCGTGAAGGGAAACAGGTCCAGACCCACGGGAAACGCCCCGGGGAGGTAGTCGGGGAGCCGCGCTTACCCGGCGCCACGCATGAGCGGGTCCACCAGACCCAGCAGGTGCACCGCCACCAGCCCCAGGATCCCCACTACCAGGAGGTAGTACAGGGTGGGCAGGATGGTCTTCCTCAAGGTGGCCCCTTCCCTGCCCAGAAGCCCCACCGTGGCCGAGGCGGCCACCACGTTGTGGATGGCAATCATGTTCCCCGCCGCCGCACCCACGGCCTGGAGGGCCACCACCAGGACTCCGCTCATCATGAGCTGCTCGGCCACCCCGTACTGGAAGGCCGAGAACATGAGGTTGCTCACCGTATTGGAGCCGGCGATGAAGGCCCCCAGGGCCCCGGTCATGGGGGCGAAGAAGGGCCAGACCTGGCCCACGTTCACCGCCACCCACTGGGCCATGGCGATGGGCATGGAAGAGAAATCGGCTCCGTTCACCCCGGAGTTGATGTAGACCCGGACCATGGGGACGGTGAAGACCAGGACGAAGCCGGCCCCCACCAGGACCCGGGCCGAGTCCTTCACCGCCGCCGTCACGGCCGGCGTCTTCATCCGGTGCAGGAGCCAGGTGGCGGCCACCGCCAGGAGCAGGATGAAGCCCGGCAGGTACAGGGGCGTGCTGGCGGCGTCGATGTCCGAGCCCAGGATGCCGTCCCAGCGGATCTCCAGGAGCCGGAGCCAGGTGCCGAAGGGCAACTGGGGAAGTCGGGAAAGGACCAGCAGGAGAGCCAGGAGAAGGTAGGGAGCCCAGGCCGTGGCCGTGGACATGGGCCGGGTCTCCACCTCCCCGCCCCTCTTTACCTCCAGCCCGCTCACCCACTCCGGCGGCCAGCCCTCCGGTGCCGGGAAATCCCAGCGCTCCCGGGGAAGGAGGAAGCCCCGACGTGCGGCGAGAGTCATGATCACCAACCCTACGGGAGCTCCCAACAGAGACGGGAACTCGGGCCCCAGGAAGACCCCGGTGAGGACGTAGGGCACGGTGAAGGCCAGTCCCCCCAGGAGAGTGAAGGGCAGGATGGAGAGCCCTTCCCGCCAGGACCGGCGTTCTCCGAAAAACCGGGTGGTCATGGCCACCATGAGGGTGGGCATGAGGGTGCCGGCCATGCCGTGGAGAACCACGGCCCGGGAGGTGACCAGCCGGAGGAACTCCCGCATCTCCAACCCGGCAGCAGCCATCTGGGCCTGGAAGAGCTCCCCGCCCACCCCACCCTGCACCCCTACCAGGATGGGCGTACCCACCGCCCCGAAGGTCACAGCCGTGCTCTGGATCATCATGCCGATCATGACGGCGGCCGCCGCAGGAAATCCCATGGCCACCATGAGGGGGGCACACACCGCCGCCGGCGTGCCGAAGCCGCTGGCTCCCTCGATGAACGACCCGAAGAGCCAGGCCAGCAGCACGATCTGCACCCGGCGGTCGTCGCTGATGGCGCGAAACGAGCTCCGGATGGCGGCCACGCCGCCGGATCGCTCCAGGGCATTCAACAGCAGGAGCGCCCCGAAGATGATGAAGAGGAGGTCGAAGGTAAGGAAGAGGCCCTGGATGGAGGCCGCCGCGACCCGGGCCCACTCCATCTGCCAGACGGCCACGGCCACGACCACGGCGGCCACGTACACCGCCGGCATGGCCCAGCGGGCCGCCACCCGGAAGCCCACCAGGAGCACCCCGGCCAACAGGATGGGCAGGACGGCGAGAAAGGCCTGGGTGCTCAGAGAGGTGAACACGGGTCTCGGACCTCCGCCTCAGGGGTTCGGGTCGTCGGAGAGGCTCCATTCGTGGGGCTTGATGCTCTCCTCGGCGAAGACGGCCACGGCCAGGGCCGCCAGCAGGGAGAAGCCACCCACTACCAGGAAGGGGGATTCGAAGCTCACGTATCCCCCCAGTCCTCCGGCAATCAGGGGGCCGACTCCCAGGCCCAACCCGAAGCCCATGGTGACGAAGCTCATCTCCCGGCCTTCCCCCCCCTTCTGGGCCAGGTCCGCAGCCAGGGCGAAGGCCGGAGCGGCGATGGCCGCCGAGGCCACACCCTGGGCCAGGCGAACCCCTACGAGCTGCATCGTCGTGCCCACGTAGCCGAACAATACGGTCAGGGGAGCCAGAGCCGTGAGCCCTCCCACGATGAGCTTCTTCCGGCCCACCCGGTCCGACAGGCGCCCCAGGGGAATCTGGACGAAGAGGCGGGCAACGGTGAGGGCGCTGAAGGCCAGGCCGAAGCCCAGGGCCGTCTGGGCCAGCCGCTCGTTGAACTCGTTCTCCAGGGCCGAGATCATGGACAGGGAGCTGGCCATGATGACCGTGCTGAACAGCAGAGCCAGGTTCGTGCGGTTGGGCATCTTCGAGACCCGCACTCTCTTCGCCGGGGCCGGGATCGGGGCGGGAGTCCCGTTGGCGCCGGCGGGGATATCCTCTCCGGCACTCTCTGCCGGCGCTTCCCGTTCGTGCACCGTGAACTGCACCAGGCCGTAGGCCACGGCCAGGAAGGCCGCCCCGGTCAGGAAGGCGGCGTTGAACCCGAGGGTGACGTGAAGAAGCCCGCCCAGGAGGGGGCCGGTGGCGAACCCCACCATCCGGAGGGTGCTGTACACGCCCATGGCGTTGCCCCGGGTCCGCTTCTCCGTGACGGCGGAGATCAGGGCCAGGACCGAGGGGATGATCATGGCCACCCCCAGGCCCTGGAGGCAGCGGAGAACGACGATCCAGACGTAGCGGTGGGCGAACATGAAGCCCAGGGTGGCCAGGGCCATGAGGGCGAGGCCGGCCAGGATGAAGGGCTTTCGCTTCCCGGCCCGGTCCGTGAGAGCACCGGCGAAGGGCTGGGCGAAGGCGAAAAGAAAGCCGTAGAGGGAGATCACCAGCCCCACCTGGGCCTCGTTGGGAAGGTCCAGCCAGAGGGACGGCTGCTCGGCGATGTAGAGGGGGAGGATGACGATGAGGAGACTGTTCCCCAGGGCGTCGGCCATGCGGGCGAAGGAGAGAGCCAGCACCTCCGGTTCGGTACTCAGGAGCTCGGCGCTTCTGCGCAGCGGATGGATCAACGGCTCAGTCGGCTCCTTCCTCCACCAGGATGACGTCCAGGACCCGGGGCCCGTGGACCCCCTCCACCCGTTCCAGCTCGATGTCCGAGGTGGCGGAGGGGCCCGACACAAAGGTCAGGGGAGCTTGCCGGTCACGGACCGTTTCCGCCAGGGCACGGATCGCCTCGGGTACGATTTCCACGATCTGGGAAGACAAGACCACGCAGACGTGGTGGTCCGGAAGAAGGGTCAGGGCCCGACGGCCCTGACGGGACCCGGAGTCCAGGACGAAGGTCCCGGTCTCGGCGATGGCCAGGGCACAGCCCGTGAGAACCGCCCCTGCCGACGCCAGGGTCCCGGGAGAACGACGACGCCCACCGGCTCCCCCGTCCCGGAGGACCTCCACGCGCCCCGGCCCGGCCCCCTTCCACCCCTCAACACCTTTCTCTAAACCTTTCTCTACGGCATTCTCCTCCGCCCCGGGCGTTTCAGCTGAAACGCTCCCCCATCTTGCCCGGGGCACGTCTTCCGTGGAGACCGCGGCCAACCACCCCTCGGGCACGTCCTCCGGGACCACCAACCGGCCCACACCCCCTTCCCGCACACGGCGTGCGATGGCGGCGGGAAGCTCGTCTTGTCGGCAGCGAGTCACCGTGGCCCTGTACTCCGACACCCGCTCCACGAAGAGGTCCAGGCGGTCCGGGAGGGCAAGCTCGCCGGTGTGTCGGTAATCGTCGGAGAGGGCGTCGGTTTCCGGCGCACCCACCTCCGCCCTACCCGGATCCAGCGACTCATCGCCGCTCGACTCACCGCCGCTCGACTCATCGCCGTTCCACCTATCGCCGCGGGACTCACCGCCTCTCGAGGCATCGCCCCGCTCCTCTTCCCACCATTCCAGGAAGCTCCGGTCCGGAAGGCCCGGCAGGTCCCGGCCCCGGGTCCATCCCGAGGCGTAGCCCGGCAGGCGCCGGATCCAGCCCTCCTCGTCCTGAATGCGGCCCTGCAGACGTCGGGCCAGCTTCAGTCCCCACCGGTAGAGGCGGGGACGACGAAGAACCAGGCCCAGGGCCCGCATGGTCCACCCCTCCTGAGAAAAGAGGCCGGAGGGAGAGAGTCTCGGCCCCCTCCTCTTCCCCTCCACCGCTTTCCCCCGCAAGTGCAGGAGCACCCTGGGGATCTCGATCTTCACCGGGCACACGTCGGCGCAGGCCCCGCACAGGGTGGAGGCGAAGGGGAGGGAGTCGTGGACCCCGGGCCCCAGGAGCTGGGGGGTGAGGATGGAGCCGATGGGCCCGGGATAGACCGAATGGTAGGCGTGTCCCCCCACCCTTTCGTAGACGGGGCAGATGTTCAGGCAGGCGCTGCAGCGGATGCAGTGAAGGGCCTGGCGGCCCACGGGATCGGCCAGCAGCCGCCGTCTGCCGTTGTCCAGGAGGACCAGGTGGAAAGCCTCGGGCCCGTCCCCCGGGGTGACGCCGGTCCAGAGGGTCGTGTAGGGGTTCATCCGCTCCCCGGTGGCCCATCGGGGCAGGAGCTGGAGGAGGACCTCCAGGTCCCGAAACACGGGAAGGACCTTCTCGACGCCCATGAGGGTGATGAGGACCCGGGGCAGGGTCAGACACATGCGGCCGTTTCCCTCCGACTCCACCACCCCCACCGTCCCGGTCTCGGCCACGGCGAAATTCGCCCCGCTTACCGCCACCCGGGACGCCAGGAACCTCCGCCGAAGGTGCAGACGGGCCGCCTCGGCCAGCTCTCCCGGGTCGTCGGTGAGCTGCGGCAAGCCGAGCTCCTTTCGGAAGAGGTCCCGGATCTGGGTCCGGTTCTTGTGGATGGCGGGTACCAGGAAGTGGCTGGACTCCTCCCCGGCAAGCTGGATGATGAGCTCCGCCAGGTCCGTCTCCACGGCGTGGATCCCCTCCCGGGCCAGGGCCTGGTTCAGGCCCACCTCGTCCGTGGTGATGGACTTGACCTTCACCACCTCCCGGCTCCCTGTCTCCCGGATCAGCTCCCCGATGATCCGGTTCGCCTCCTTCGCGTCCCGGGCCCGGTGCACCCGTCCCCCGGCCCTTTCCACGGCTTCCTCCAGCCTCTCCAGGTGCCAGTCCAGATCCCGGAGAGCCTGTTCCTTCATGGCCCGTCCACGTTCCCGGAGAGCCTCCCAGTCCGGCAGCTCTTCCACCACCCGGGCCCGCTTGGCCCGGATGGAGGTGGTGGCCTTCCGCAGGTTCCGGCGAAGCTGGCCGTCGGCCAGGGCCCCCGGCGCCGACGACGGGAAGGTGGGAAGCGGGTGTCGAGTCACGGCGAGCTCACCCCCTGGACACCTGCCCACCCCCCCGAACCCCGGAACCCCCCAAAAACCGCCCAGGGGAAGACCCCGACCCAAACCCCCCCCCCGACAATCACCCCCACGCCCCCCGCAACCCCACCACCACAACCAACCACGCCAAAACGACATCCCCAACGCCAAACACACAGACCAAAACCTGCACCCCGATGAAAAAAAAAAGAACGAACACCAGCGACGGCTAGAAAACCACAACGACATCGAACAACCACGAATCAAGCGGCGAAA
>CAZZEL010000077.1:0-348 GCA_964652625.1 uncultured Gemmatimonadaceae bacterium | reverse complement strand
ACCTCCCAGCCCCCTTTCTCCCCCACCCACCAGGATCTCCGCCAAGTGCAGGACCCGGACCTCTCCCAGCCATCCCTCCCGGCGCATCCCACCCGCCAGATGCATGAGGCAGGAGTTGTCCACGGCGGTGAGGACCTGGGCCCCGCTCTCCCGCACGCTCCGGAGCTTGTCCTCCATCATGGCCAGGGAGGTGTCGGCGTTCTTCACGGCGAAGGTCCCACCGAAGCCGCAGCATTCCTCCGCCCTCTCCAGGTCCACCAGCTCCAGCTCCTCCACGCCCGTCAGCAACCTCACCGGGGCGTCCCCTACGTCGATCCCCCGGATGGAGTGGCAGGTGGGATGCAGGGC
>CAZZEL010000076.1:15728-19597 GCA_964652625.1 uncultured Gemmatimonadaceae bacterium | reverse complement strand
GCCCACATTCTCCCAGAAGCTCCTGGACGTCGTAGGGCCCTTGAATTGCCTATCCCCTCCCCCAGAGGAAACGGAGAAGACACGGGAACTGAATTCCCTCCTGGGCGGACAGTCTATCGACACCGGAGGCCGCCTCTCCTGGGAAGGCATGATCAGCCTGGTCCGAGGAATGGACCTGGTCATCTCCGGGAACACCGGCGTCATGCACCTGGCCGGAGCCCTGGGGAAAAAGCAGATCGCCCTCCACGGCCCCACGGACCCTAGCCTATGGGGGGCCATTGAATCCAGAAGCCAGAGGCATCCGGAGCTCCTGCCCCCACTGCCCTTGTCTGAAGCTCGGGTTCGAATAACACCCGCGGAATCAACGCTGTATGGCCCGGATTTCCACGGAGGAAGTAAAGGACACCGTATCGGAGATCTTCCCGACTGGGGCAGGCTAGGGAGGCGGCAAGGCCGACCTCAAAGGCCCCCTCCTCCACAGGCCAGGGTCCCCGCAACCCCCTCAGCTATCCCGCAGGGCCTCCACCGGATCCACATGAGTGGCCCGGCGAGCCGGAAGAATGAGGGCCAGGAAGGCGGAGGAGCCCAGAACCAGGGAAATCCCGGCGAAGACCTGAGTATCCCAGGGTTCCACCAGCATGAACCCCTGGCGCATTCCGCTGGAGAGGAATGCGCCGAGCCCCATCCCAATGAGCAACCCCACCAAGACCTGAGTGGCCCCCTGGCGGAGAACCATCCTCATGACCCTTCCGGCCCCGGCCCCCAAGGCCATTCTAATCCCCACTTCGTGGGTCCGTTGCTTCACCGAGAAGGCCATGACGCCGTAGAGCCCCACGGAGGCCAGAAAGAGAGATCCCAGCCCGAAGATGACGAAGAGCCCACCGAAAAGGTCCACGAACCAGAGATCCTCCAGCACCGCTTCTTCCAGCGTCTGGGGCCAGTAGATGGGCGTATCCGGACTGACCCGGGCCACCTCCTCTCGAACCAGTGACGCCAGGGCCAGGGGATCTCCCCGGCCTCGGACGGCGATACTCACGAACTGGGCTTCCGTCTGGGCCAGTGGAAGGTAGACCCCCTGAGGGTCGTTCCCTTTGTTCTGGACACCCTCCATGAAGAGGTCCGGCACGACCCCCACGATGGTGCACCAGGGCTCCTGGCTCTCCATTGTGCCCAACCGAACTCGTCGACCCAGGGGCTCCTCCCCAGGAAAGAAACGGCGAGCGAAGCTCTGGTTCACCAGGACTACCGGGTCTCCATCGATGTCATCCGCCGAGTTGAAGACCCGGCCCCGGAGGGGCTGGACCCCCACCGTCTCGAAGTAGCCCGGCGTCACTCGGATGACCCGCGCAAGGGGAAGATCCTGGTCCTGGGTGTAATCCCCGCCTTCCAGGGCGATGCGGTTCATCCCGGCGGATTTTCCGGGCAAGACCGTCGAGAGGCTTGCTCGAAGGGCCTGGGGCCTGGATTCCAGACCTTCCTGAAGTTCCCGGAAGAAGATCCTCTGGCTCTCGGCGTCGGGGAACTCGGCAGGGAATAGGCCGACCCGGGCTGTATAGACCTCTTGCCGCTCAAACCCGTAGTCCATGGTCCGAAGGGTGATCATCCCCTTCACCATGAGGCCTGCGGTGACCAGGAGCCCCACGGACATAGCCACCTCTCCCATGACCAGGAGTCGGCTCAGACGACCGATTCGAAGAGAGGATGAGCCCCGGGACTCGTCCTTGAGGAGCTCGTTCACTTTTCCTCCCGCCACCTTCAGACCCGGGATCAAACCGGCCACCACCGCGGCCACGAGAGTGGAAGCCACGACGAAGAGGAGGATGGGCCCGTCCAGGGCAAAGACAAACCAGAAGGGGGGATCAGTGTCCACGGCCAACCGGTCGAAGAGGTCGATTCCCACCTTGGCGATGGCCAGGCCCACCAGGGCTCCACCCAGGGCCAGGGCCGAGGCCTCGGCCATGAGGAGGGTGAGGACCCGTGACCGGCTGGCCCCCATGGCCGTCCGAATGGCCAGTTCCTTCGTACGCCCTGCCGTCCGGGCCAAGAGGAGATTGGCCACATTCACGCAGGCCAGGATCAGAACCAGGAAGACCGTAGCCAGCATGGAGAGCATGATGGCCTCCCCTTCCCCACCCATAGCTATGTCGGTATAGGGGATGACGAGGGCTTCAAGACCCTCGTTGGTCTCGCGATGGTCCTGGGCGATGCGGGCAGCGATCCCGTTGAACTCGGTCTGGGCCTGCTCCTGGGTCAGGTCCTCCGGAAGCTTGCCGATGGGCGTCACATGGTGCCCTTCCCCTCGGGCCACGGCCAGGGGATCGGCCCGGAGGGGGACCCACACGTCCTCCAGCACGGGAAAACGGAATCCTTCCGGCATGACCCCGATGATGGTGGCCTCTTCGCCATTCACCGTCACCGCCTGACCCAGGACCCCCGGATCGCTTCCGTAGTCATCCCGCCAGACATGGTGGCCCAGGATCAGAACCGGAGCCGCTCCCGGTTGGTCCTCGTCATCCCGAAATGCCCGACCCAGGAAGGGCTGGACCCCCAAAACCCGGAATGTGCTGGCCGTCATGAACGCCCCGTCGTAGCGGATTGGCCCTTCTCCGTACGTCACGTTGATGGTGCCGTTGTAGAAGGCCGCCAACTCGGGAAAGGATCGCTGGTGATCCCGCCAATCCACGTAGTCGCGGATGGAGATGGAAGTTCGCTCGATATCCTGGGACGGGTTGGTCCCAAAGGCGGCATAGATCCGGTCCCCGTCTGGAAAGGGAAGGCCCCGATACAGAGCACCATGTGTGATGCTAAACATGATGGCCGTGAACCCGATTCCGAGGCCCAGGGCCAGCACGGCCATCAGTGCAAGACCCGGCTGCCTCCTGAGACTTCTGAACGCCAGACGAAGCTCGTTTCCAAACTCGTTCAAGGGAGACCTCTCGGCTCTTGGAGTCACGTGGGTGGGGCCGGGGATGAAGGCTCCGCTTTGCTCCAAATGGGAAAGGCCAAGCCTGCGCCCTCAGGTCCCTACGGCCGCAGTGAAAGCGGAGTTTCCTGAATCCCCAAACCTGACGAAGCAATCCGAGATCTATGTCGTGTTTCTTGCTCGGAGCCGAGACTGAACCCTAGGTTGGGATTTCCAACGTTCGGGCCACCCGACCCTCCATTGAGAGCCCGCCTCTTCATGGGCACAATCCCTGGAACCCTCCGTCCGGAAACGCCGGCGCCTGACCCCGTGTCCTCTGAAAACGGGAGGGGGGGAAGCTGCCGGGGCTGACGTGGGAATCAGCCTTCTCAGTCTTCCGGCACCGGAGTTTTCGGCCCTTACCCACCCCCGGTACCGAGGCTTCCTGGAAAGAACGGGAACTTGGACGTCGGGGCGGGGAAAGGCTCCGCCGGCATCGGCTCTGCCCCTTCCTGCTTCCCCGCCAGTCACGGCCCCTGGATCGCCAGATGCCGAACCCCCGCCGCCAGCTGCCTTCGGGGCTCGCCTGGGAACCAGACCCGTTGGATCGGCCCTGACTCTTCCCGTTGACTAGAAGGGGAAATGGCTCCTGTTTTCCTCCATCCCGCCAGGGGCCCACCTCAGACCGAGCTCGACATGGGGCCCGACGGTGAGCAAGCAGAAGAGACCGCCCAGGAACCCTTCCCTCACGACCTCGACCTTTTTTCACTCATATTCATCGATATTGGGCCCATATTCGGCTTCTTGTCACCGATTTGGCCGCCCGGCTTCGCTCCATGAGTGTCGGGCGATCCGGCCTCACTCCTTTGGCCGTCAGGCCGGGCTCATGACAGAGCCGGATTCTTCAACGGCCTCCTAAACGCCTGCTGACCAGTCTGCCGTGCCCGTCCCTCCCTAAGCGAGGTTG
>CAZZEL010000076.1:0-15718 GCA_964652625.1 uncultured Gemmatimonadaceae bacterium | reverse complement strand
TCCATGAGTGTCGGGCGATCCGGCCTCACTACTTTGGCCGCCGAGTCGTGCTCATGACAGGGGCGGGTTCTTCAACGGCCTTTTAACATTTGCCTGCCGGACCCTGTCCGGTTCTTGTATGTTGACCACCGGTGCCCAGGCAGACACTTGGAGCTTCGTGAACCATGACACCAGAACCGTGGACATCTTCCCACTCCCAGCAGGAGCCCGAAACCTGACCACACGGCCCCCGATGCTCATCCTCCTGCTCTTCCTTTTCCCACTGGGACTTCCGCATCCTGTCGCTGCCCAGGAAGGAGCCCTGACACCAGAGGACTGCGTGACCCTGGCCCTGGACGCGAACCCGGGGTTCCGGTCCATCCGGGCCGCCCTGGACGCCACCCGGGCCGAGCTCACCATCGCCCGCTCGGAGCGGTTTCCCTCCCTGGGCTTCTCGGCCTCGGCGGGTCGGTACCAGCCGGCTGGCTCCGGCACCCTGAGCCGCCACTCCCTGGGTGTGGCCCTCCGTCAGACGGTATACCAGGGAGGACGGATCGGCGCCCAGGTGGATGCCGCCGAGTCGGCCATGGAGGCGGGTGAGGAAGATCTCGCCGCGGCCCGGGCGGACCTCATCCTGGCGGTTCGGGAGGCCTGGTACGGGGTGGCCCAGGGAGAGCGGCTGGTGGTCTCTTCCCGGGAAGGACTGGAGCGAAGTCGGCTGAACCTGGAGTACGCCGAGGCCCGGCTGGAGGCGGGCTTGGGAACCCGGCCGGACGTTCTCCGGGCCCGGGTGGACGTGTCCGCGGCGGAGTTGGAGCTCACACGGGCCCGGAACACCCTGGAGAGAGCCCGGGCCACACTGAACATCCTCATGGGCCAGTCCCCGGCGGCACCATTTCAGATCCAGGAGCAGTCGCTGGAGGCTCCCCTTCCCTCCCTGCCCTCCTGGGAGGTTCTCCGGGAACAGGCCCTGGAAACCAGGGAGGAGGTCCGAGCGGCCCGGGCCAGAACCGCCCAACAGGAAGCGGGGATCCGACTGGCCCGAGGGGCTTTCTTCCCCTCCGTCATTGCCGACGCGGCCCTGAGTCGGGGAGCCGTGGCTTCACGGTCCCCCGACGAGAGCTGGTCTCTGGATCTCGGTCTTTCCCTTCCCATCTTCCAGGGATTCGCCCGCTCCGGGGAGATGCGCGTACGGGAGTCCCTCCTGGAGTCGACACGGTTTCAGGAGGAGGCCGTGAGTCGGCAGGTGGAAGGGGAGGTGTGGGAGGCTCTCCTGGCGGAGAGGGAGTCGGCCCGGCGCCTGGAGAACGCCCGGGCCCTCTTCGAAGCTGCACAAGAGAACCTGGAGGCGGCCCAGGAAAGCTACCGCCAGGGACTCGGATCCATGATCGCCCTGGTGGACGCCCGGACGGCCTTCACCGAGGCAGAACAGACCCTGATCCGGGCCCGGTATGATCGTCGGGTGGCCCGGGCCGTCCTGGAACGGGTGGTATGGGGAGACACCTTCGAGGGACATCCGTGATGAAACGTACCCTGTGGATCGGAGGCCTCTTGCTCCTGGCCGTGGCAGCCACGGCCTGGTTCGCTCTTGCTCGGGACTCGGGAGGCCAGGAGCAGGAGCTTCGGACGCACACCGTGGGCCGGAGGGACATCAGCGCCACCGTCCTGGCCATGGGCGTGGTGCGCCCCATGGTGGGTGCCGAGGTGAAGGTGGGATCCCGGGTCTCCGGCGTCGTCACCCGGCTCCGGGCCAACATCGGGGACTCGGTGCAGGAGGGGGACGTCATCGCGGAGATCGACGACGCCGAGTTCCGGGCCCGGGTCTCCCAGAACGAGGCCGCCCTGGCCCGTGCCCAGGCGGAGGCGGAGCTGGCGGAGATCAAGCTGGAACGCCTGGAAGCCATGGCGGAACGGGAATTCGTGTCCCGGCAGGAGCTGGACGCGGCCCGGAGCGGCCTGGAAGTGGCTCGGTCGCAGGTGAAGCTGGCGGAGGCCAATCTGGCCTCGGCCCGGATCCAGCTTTCCTACACCCGGATCACCGCTCCCATCACCGGTGTGGTAGCGTCAGTCTCCACCCAGGAAGGGGAAACCGTAGCGGCCAGCTTCGCCGCTCCCACCTTCGTGAACATCATCGACCTGGATCGCCTGGAGGTGCAGGCCTACGTGGACGAAACGGACATTGGACGCGTCCAGGAAGGTCAGAAGGCCACCTTTTCGGTGGACAGCTACCCCGGCGAGGAGTTCCAGGGGGAAGTCACGGCCATCTTCCCCAAAGCGGTGATCCAGGACAACGTGGTGAACTACGTGGTGACAGTGCGGATCACCGACCGGAAGGGGCGCACCCTCCGACCGGAGATGACAGCGGCGGTGAACCTCATCCTGGAGCCCCGGACGGCGGCCCTGGCCGTGCCCTCCTCGGCTGTGGGCCGGGACCGGGCAACCCGCTACGTCACGGTGCTGGAGGACGGGGTCCCGGTTCGCCGGGAGGTGGAGGTGGGGTGGACTCACGGCGGCTGGACGGAGATCACCGGGGGCCTCCGCCAGGGCGAAGAGATCGTTCTCCCGGAAGGTTGAGACACGAGAAGGTTGAGAGACCAGATGACGAACAACATGCTCATCGAGGCCCGGGACCTGACCCGGAGCTACCAGAAGGAAGGCACCGCCGGTGTCCAGGCCCTGAAGGGCGTGAGCCTGGAGATCCGGGAAGGAGAGTTCGTGGCGGTCATCGGAGCCTCGGGCTCGGGCAAGAGCACCCTCATGAACCTCCTGGGGTGCCTGGACCGACCCACCTCCGGAAGCGTGATCCTGGACGGCACGGAAGTGAGTCTTCTGGATGAGGACGCCCTGGCGGAGGTCCGAAGCCGGAAGCTTGGCTTCGTGTTCCAGAGCTTCCATCTCCTTCCCCGGACTTCGGCCATGGAGAATGTCCAGCTGCCCCTGCTCTACACCGACGCCTCGGACCTGGAGGCACCGGCCCGGTCCGCCCTGGAGATCGTGGGTTTTCCCGAAGATCGCTTCGATCACCATCCCGGTGAGCTGTCCGGAGGCCAGCAGCAGCGGGTGGCCATTGCCCGAGCACTGGTGAACGATCCGGAGATCGTCTTCGCCGACGAGCCCACCGGGAACCTGGACTCGGCGTCCAGTCAGGAGATCATGGAGCTCTTCACCGAGCTGAACCGGCGGGGCCGGACGGTGGTGGTGGTCACCCACGATGCGGAGGTGGCCCGCTACGCCCGGCGAATCGTCAGCGTGCAGGACGGACGCATTGTCTCCGACGAGCCCGGTTCCGGCCCTTCCACCACGGAGGTGACCTCGTGACGACGGGACGACTGTTCGGACAGGCCCTGAAGGGACTCACCCGGTACCGCCTCCGGACCTTCTTCATGATGGCGGGAATCATGGTGGGGATCACGGTCCTCACGGTGGTGCTCTCGGCGGGTATGGGGGCCCGGGAGAGGATCATGGAGCGGGTCCGGGTCTTCGGGCTGGAGAACCTCATGGTCTGGGCCGGAGGGCCCACGGACCAGACCCGGACCGGGCCGGGACTGGGCGGAGGCTCCACGGTCACCGCCACCCTCAAACTGGAGGACGCCCAGGCCATCTCCGACCAGGTGGCTCACGTCCGGGACGTGGCCCCCTTCGCCCGGGAAGGCCAGATGGAGGTCCAGTGGCGGGACCGGAGCTTCACCTCCCCCGTTTTCGGCATCACGCCGGAGTGGCAGGACGTGTGGGACTGGCCCGTGGACCGGGGCTCCTTCATCACCGGCGAGGACAACGCCACCATGGCCCGGGTGGCGGCCATCGGCCCCACGGTGATCCGAGAGCTCTTCGGGGAGGAGGATCCCCTGGGGCAGGTCATCCAGGTGGCCGGAATCCCCTTCCAGATCACCGGGGTCCTGGGGGAGAAGGGGACCAGCGCCGGCGGGGGGGACATGGACAACCGGGTCTTCATCCCCTTGAACACCTACCTCCGCAGGGTGGCGAACCAGGATTACCTGACGGGGATCCGGGTGCAGGTGGAGGACATCCGGGAGATGGATTCGGTGGCTGCCGACATCACCGCTCTCCTGAAGGAACGGCACGGCATCGCCCCGGGGGTCCCCCAGGACTTCCGCATCACCACCCCCACCGAAGTCACGGCCATGGTGGAGGAGATGCAGGGCACCTTCGATCTCTTCCTGATCCTGGTGGCCGGAATCGCCCTGGTCGTCGGGGGCGTCGTGGTGGCCAACATCATGCTCCTGTCGGTGGGAGAGCGCCGGGGGGAGATCGGGCTGCGCATGGCGGTAGGGGCCAGGGCTCGTCACATCAGGCGCCAGTTCCTTCTTGAGTCCGCGGCCGTGGCCTTCTTCGGGGGAATCGGCGGGATCATCCTGGGAATGGCAGGAAACGTGGTCATGGAGCGGATCACCGAAACGCCGGCTCTCCTCACCTGGCACGTCCTGACGGCGGGGATTCTCTTTTCCACCGTGGTGGGGATCCTGGCCGGACTCCATCCCGCCAGGAAGGCGGCGGCCCTGACCCCGGTGGACGCCCTGCGGTCGTGAAGGTCGTCCGGAGCCTCCGGATCTCGGTCCGGCAGCTGGGGGCCCACCGGACCCGGACCGGACTGGCTCTGTTGGGGATCGTCATCGGGGTATCGTCCGTCATCGCCATGGTGGCGGTAGGCCACGGAGCCCGGCAGGAGGTGGTGGCCCGGGTTCGGGCCATGGGAACGGACCTGATCATGGTCACGCCGGCCCAGATCCGGCCCACCGGCGGCCGAAGGATCCGAGGGACCGTCACCACCCTCACCCCCCAGGATGCCATGGCCCTTGAGGAGGAGCTCCCCCGGATCGTGGCTGCGGCCCCCTGGGCCAGCCGGCGGATTCCCGTGCGATTCCGGGGCCTGTCCACCACCACCAACGTCATGGGCGTCACCCCCGGGGTCAGGGACATCCTGAATCTGGCCACCACGGCCGGGTCCTTTCATACGGAACGGGAGGAAGTGACGGCGGCTCGCACGGCGGTCCTGGGTCCCACAGTGGAGAAGGCCCTCTTCGGCGCCGAACCGGCAGTAGGGCAGAGGATCTTCGTGGGACAGGTTCCCTTCCAGGTCATCGGGGTCCTCCGGTCCAGGGGAACGGATCTATCGGGGTCGGACCAGGACGACGTGGTCCTCATCCCCCTCCGGACGGCGCTCCGCCGGGTTCTCAACCAGGACTACCTCGGGGGAATCTACCTCCAGGCCCGTAGCCAGGAAGACATGACGGAAGGTGCAGAGCAGGTCCGCTGGCTCCTCCGAGAGCGTCACGACCTGGACCGAAGGAGAGCCGAGGACGACTTCGAGATTCAAACCCAGGCGGAGCTGATGGCAGCCCACCGGGAGATCGGAGACACCTTCACGACCCTGGTGGGCGGCATCGCCGCCGTCTCCCTCCTGGTGGGCGGCGTGGGAATCCTGGCCATCATGCTCATCTCGGTCCGGGAGCGGACCCGGGAGATCGGTCTCCGCCTGGCAGTGGGGGCCCGACGCCGGGATGTCCGGATCCAGTTCCTGGCCGAAGCCATCATCCTGGGGACGGGAGGAGGGCTGGCGGGGATCCTTCTGGGCCTCCTGGGGGCGGCGGGCCTGACCATCCTCACGGACTGGGCCATTCAAGTGGAGCCCATCTCCGTGGCCGCCTCCTTCACCTTCTCCCTCCTGGTGGGGATCGTCTTCGGCGTGTACCCGGCCTACCGGGCCTCCCTCCTGGATCCGGTGGACGCCCTGCAGAGCGAGTAACCCCGGGCTTCCGAAAGGGGACCAGGTCCGGGCGGGTCCGAAAAACGGCACCGCCTGCCCCGACTCTCCTGCTTACAGGTCGAGGAGCTCCCGCACGGCCTCCTGGGCCGATCCCTCCATCACCACATGTTCGATCCCGGCTGTCTCCAGGCCCCGAATCAGGTTCGGGCCGAACCGGGTGGCCACGAAGTGGGTCACGTCCTTGCCCTCCAGAAGGCCGGCGGTCTGGGGTCCGGCTCCTCCCGCCGGAACATCCCGGTGATCCACCGTCTCCACCAGGTTGGCCTCGTGGTCGAAGATCAGGATGTAGGGGGCCCGGGCCGCCCGTTGGCTGATCTCCGCATCCACCTCCGGTCCGCTGCAGGCCACGGCGATCCTCGGTGGCTCGGCGCTACCGACCAGGAGAGGCAGGAGCAGGAAAACGAACAAACAAGCCCTTCGCGGATTTCTCATGGAGATCTCCTTTGAGCAAGGCCTGAAGCGGCCCTGTTCACCATTGGAAGGAGATGAACCGTCGAAAGAGGGGGGTGACCCGCACCTCGGTAGCTTCCGGCCGCCAATGCCACCACCCTTCCCCTTCCCTCTCGGCCAGATCCATCTCCCGGTCTTCCAGAAGTCCGAACTCCTCCAGTGGCTCCAGTACGATGCCGTAGATCGCAGCCGAATCCGTCCGGACACTCCGGCCCTCGCTTGCCGGGGTTCCGGCCGGCGGTTCAGGCAACAATCCGGGAGCAAGCCGCTCCACCGTGATCCAGTCCCGAGCCCACGCTCCGATCTGCCAGAGAAAGAGGGGCACAGCCGCCTGGAGATCCAGCCCCGACAACGACCACTTCCCATACTCCAGGTTGAACTCGCCGAAGTGGACGAGAAAGAGCTTTCGGAAAAGCTCCCCGGCCGCATCGGGAGACACCAGCTTCCGTCCCTCCCCGGTCAGGAGGAAGGTCCCCTTCCGGCGACGGATCAATCCGGCAAGCTCCAGATTCACCCGCACCAGATGCACAGGCCAGGCGTTCCTCTCGTTCACCACCTTGTACATCCAGCGAAGGTTCCAAAGGTAGCCTTCCGGTAGCCGCATCCGCTCCAGCATCTCGGCTACGACCACACGCTTCAGGTTCCCCGCCGCCGTGGTGGCGACGCCGTCGGTCTCATCCAGTCGAGCGAGAAAGGTCCGGGCGTTGAAGAAGAACCTCCCCTTCTCCGCTTCTTCCAGGTCCAGGTCCGAGGAGAAGTGCAGATGGCTGTTCTTCTCGAGACCCTCGCGCAGAAGGTCTATGGCCTGGTCGGGGCTGATGCCGCCGAGAGCCTCCTGGGGCATGGCGTTGTACCGGTCCAGGCGGTCTTCCATTTCTGTCCGCACCTTCTGCAGGCTCTGGAAATCGCCCTCCCCCAATCCTTCCAGGACCTCCTCCAACTCCGGCGAAAGAGGACCAGGCGGCGCTTCCTCCCCCTCGGGCACCAGAAGATACCGGAGGGTAAGGCGTCCTTCCCTCTTGACCGCCACCGCACCCTCGGGAGAGGGAGCCTCTTCCTCGATCTGCCAACTCAGGGCCGCCACCCCCCGAAGGAGCTCCGCCATGCGCCGGACCTGATCCTCCTGGAGTCCGCCCCCGGGCGTCAGGATGGGCATGATAAGAGGGTAGGCGCCGGGGCCCGCCACTTCCCAACGAGCCCCGGAGATCTCCTTGAGCATGGGCCGGTCCAATTCTCGCCGATGCTGGTACCCCAGGTGCACGATCCACCCTTCCAGCTCCTGAAAGGGGAGGTCGTCCTCCGCCCATTCCAGGGTCGCCTCCAGGTCCCACGGGTCAGAATAGACGGCCAGTCCATACTCTCCCAGAGCCGAGCCCATCACGGAGACCACCCACGACTCCTCCCCATCGCTCCACTCGGCCATGAGAGGAGGGGTCTCCTCGAACCACCGCCACGGGGCCGCTTCGTAGAACCGGGCGTACGCCGAGAAGAGCTCCCCGACCAGCTCCGACGGAAGCCCCCAGGCTGCCCAGGTGGGAGGCGGCGACACAGCCGGCCAGCCGGTCTGCCCCGCCAGGTGCTCGGCCAGGTGCCGAATCACGGGATCCAGGCCAGGGAGGACCCCGTCCGATTCCACGTCACAGCCCTCTTCCCGGAGAAGGGGACGGAGAGCGTCGGCCACTCTCCGTCGACGAACCAGGACCCGCTCGGGAAACACCCCTACCCTGGTGGCGGCCGTTCTCACGGCTCCTTCCAGGGCTTTTGCCACGTCGCCCACCTCCGTGGTCGTGACCAGTTGGATGTCGGTTTCCACCGCGATCTCGTCCGCCACGACCAGGAGGGCAACGTGACGTAGCCCCTCCTTCCCCCGGATCATCGAGGGAAGAGCCACCATGTCCGCTTCCCATTCCGGGGTCTCTCTGGCCCACTGGATAGCCTCGGGGGGGAGTATCACCCGTTCCTCGGAAAAGGACCTGGCGCCGGAGGGCCGTCCGCAGCAGTGTTTGTACTTGCGCCCGGAACCGCAGGGGCAGGGAGCATTTCGTTGGGGAGACACGCTGCCACTCCTCGGGTTGGGGTCGGAGCCCGCTCCGGGAAGCCGAGTCCGGAGGAGGGGGCTCCGGCGAGGGGCCTGGGAAGACCGACGGGAGAGGATGCAGCGGCTTGCTCTTCCCATCGGCTTCCTCCAACGCCACAGATGCTGATACTAACCACAAGAGCAGACCCCTACCAGGATCCGGCCCGTAACCGCCCCAGGGAGAAATGGCCGTCCGGGGAGCCAGGGGCATACCAATCGTTCGGCACCGAGGAGCTGGCCCCTACGGGAGCCCTCACAAGCGATCAGGTGGCCTCGCCAATCCCCGATGCATCCAGCATCCGGACGGGGCGCGAAACCGGTGTCCGCAGAAGGCCGAAGACAGGTTCCACGATGCGAGGTAGGCGACATGCAGGACATGGACGATCACTGGGAGCAAGCCGACGTGGTCCAGCGCTTCGCAGGGCGGGAGCCGGATCACAGGTTGCAGGAGCTGGTGGAGGACTACCCCGATCCGGCCCAGGTCCGGGTGCTGGATGCCGGGTGTGCCGGAGGCCGCAATACGGTCTTCCTGGCCGGAGGGGACTTCGAGGTCTACGCCATGGATGGGTCCGAGGCCATGGTGGCCGAAACCCGGCGCCGTATGGCATCCCTGATGGACCAGGAAGAAGCTCGGAGAAGGGTTCAGGTGGGTATGATGACCGACCTCCCCTACGACGACGAGTCCTTCGACCTGGTCGTCTCCCTGGGCCTCCTCCATAACGCACGGAGCTGGGAGGAGTGGCGGCAGACCGCCCTGGAGACTTCCAGAGTGCTGCGCACCGGGGGACGACTCCTCTTCTCCCAGTTCACGCCCCGAACGGACCTGACGGGGGAAGGCCTGCGACGGATCCCCGACGAACCCTACCTCTACGACGGGTTTCCCCGGGGCCTTGCCGTGCTGCTGGAACCGGACGACCTGGATCGGGAGATGGCCACCTTCGGGCTTCGCCCCGAGATTCCCACCGGCGTGGGAGTCACGAAGAAGGAGAAAGGGCAACGAGTCTCGGCCAACGCACTCTATCGGAAGGGGGACGCGGGCGCCTGAGGCTCCTCACCCCTCCCCTTTGCGCTCCAGGTCGAACTCCGGAGGGCCCACGGTCACGACACCCAGGTGACCGTCCACGGTGACCAGTTCCCCGTCGTGCAGGAGATCCGTGACGTTGGGCACGCCGTTGACGCACGGGACTCCCAACTCCCGGGCGATGATGGCGCCGTGGATGAGCATCCCTCCCCGCCTCTCCACGATGGCGCTGGCGAGGGGGACCAGGTGCGTCATGGTGGGTTGGATGGCGTCGCACACCAGAATCTCATCTTTCCGGAAGGCCTGGAAGTCCTCCGTGCTCCGGATCACCCGGACCTTTCCGGTAACCAGCCCCCGGGCCGCAGGCTGTCCAACCAGCTGTCGGGGTCTGATACCGACATCTTCCCGGGGTTCCGACACTCCCTCTACCTCCCGGGATTTCCCGGGGACCGCCTTTCCTCCGGTCTCCTCCAGCCTGACGGGACCTCCACCCGGATTCCGGAGCGCTTCAGCGAGGGTCTCGGCCGCCGAGGTCGTCCCCCGTCCGCCGGAAGGGAGGCGGCCGGCTCCCTCCAGTCGCCGGGCCGCGAGTGCGACGGCGTGCTGGAGCTGGTTCCGCAATCGTCCCATGAGGATGTTGTCGTCGTCCCGCAGTCTCCAGCTCAGGCGGCCGATCTGAAGGGTCTCCAGAGCCTCCTCCCTACGCTCCGGCCCCACGGCTGTCAGAAACCGTTCCTCCCTGGTCTGGATGTCATCCCTCGGTGCTTTCGCGTATCCTCCCCGTGTCCGTTGGAGCCCTTCCTCTCCGTCCGTTACCAGTTGCCGCACGATGTTGAGGATCAGATCCGGGCGGTCATCCAGTGGCTCGTCCTGGTACGTCAGGTTCATGTGCTCGTCCAGGAATTCCTCGAAAGCGCGGCGGAAGGCCTCGCCGCCGGGGATCCCCGGAAGCTGGACGGCCACCCTTTCCCACGAATCCCTTCGATTGACTCCCTCAACCACCTCCGGACGCTCCAACCAGCCGGCCAGGGACGGCTCCCTGCGCACGCGCTCCGCCAGATGGGCCAGGGCGTCGTTTCGAAGGGAGGCGATCATGGGCTGGTTCTCCAGGAGTCCGACGAACTCGTAGGGATCGGTCGGCCGCACCGCATCGTTGTAGTATTGCCCAAAGCGACGGACACCGTGGGCGAAGGGGATGAACTCCTCGGTGTAGATCTTCTTCCAACGCTCATGGGCCTCGTGTCGGACGAGGATGGCCTCCGCCAGCTCAAGGTCGTCCATGGCGTGCAGCTCGGCGGCGGCGAACCGCTTTCCCTCGGCCTCCAGGGCCGGGATCAACTCGTAGGCGACCCGTTCAGCGAGGTCGGAGAGCCGTCCGGAGCCGGGGCGGAGCGAGAGGTACCAGCGTCGCTCGTCATCCCTCTTGGCCGGGGAGGTCACGGGCCGAGCCTGCAACAGGGTGAGCTCCGCCCCACGGCCCGTCCACTCCATGTCGGGTGGATACCCGAGGAGAGTCTCCACGCTGAGGACGGTTTCGTGGAGGCTCGCCACGTCTTCGGGAACGAGGAGGGGCTCCGGGTTCCTCTGCCCTCGCTGACCCGGCCTCCAGTGAAGGACCTCCCCGGAGGAGCGCGCCAGAGTCCATCGATCCGGATCCACGGCACCGTTGACCATGTCTTCGCACAGGCCGGGCACGGCCTCCAGGATCTGCCGGTCCGCATCAGGGGATCGGGGGTCTCGGCCGAAAGCCACGCCGGAGACGGGCTTCTCCACGAACTCCTGCACGATGACGGCCATCCGACTTCGATCCACATCCAGACCGAGCTCCCTTCGGTAGAGGAGCGCGGCATCGGACCAGAGGGAGGCCCAGACGACTCGCACAGCGTTCAGGAGGCTCCGGCCGTCTCTCACGTCCGTGACCGATTCGTGCAGGCCCGCGAAGGTCCCCTGTGTCCCGTCCTCCCCCGGAGCCGACGACCGCACGGCGACGGGCCCGGAAGGCAATCGTGCATGGGCTTCCCGAATGGGATCGGCCAACTCCGGGGGAATGGGCGACGTGAGGAACGCCCCTCGGATGCGCAGGGCCGCGTCCCAGATCTCCTCCCACCGCATCTCGGCGAAGGGCTTCCGGCCCAGCTCGAGCTGGATCGCATCTCCCAAC
This sequence comes from uncultured Gemmatimonadaceae bacterium, assembly GCA_964652625.1. GTDB lineage: Bacteria > Gemmatimonadota > Gemmatimonadetes > Longimicrobiales > Gaopeijiaceae > CAZZEL01. The sequence continues at coordinate 4,245 of CAZZEL010000076.1, read as the reverse complement.
CCCGCTTCCCTCGTGAAGCGTTCGTACGCCCCCGTGGCGATGCAGAATCCTCCCGGTACCCGGCAGCCGGCGGCCAGGAGGCGGCCGAGTTCACGAGCTTTCCCTCCCACGAGGTTTTCCGGCCCGTCCCCAGCCTCCCTGAGGGGGACGATCAGAGGTCCCCCGGCACCCATTGGCGGACCTCCTGGAAGCGGGTGACATGGAGGAAACGGACGACCTCGATCCGGAACAGGGCAGAGGATTCCGCCGCCACGAAGGAGCGAAGCTGGGGATGGCGCGCCACCAGACGCTCGGCACCAGGGACCCGGTCTGGTCCGTGGGGAACCTCCCGGGCCCGACCCGTGATGGTGATGGCCTCCACATCCATCATCCGGTCCGCATGCTGGGGGCGGTTGTCCACCACCAGGGCGATCCGGTCATTCTGCGAGAGGAGTTGGTACTTCCGGGTAGCTACCGGTGTGGCGAAGAAGGCCTCACGCAGGTCTTCGGTGAAGGCGAAGGCCACCAACGATCCATAGGCTTGACCGCCCCCGTGGGTCGCGAGAACCCCGTAGGGCTGAGTGGTGACCAGCCGACGGATGCGATGGACCAGGGAGGGGTCTTGCGACTCGCCGGACTCCTGGGGTTCGGACCTGTCCGGCCCCGGGGCCCCTTCATCGTCTCGGCTCATGATATGCCTTTCATCGTGGGATTCGCCCCACCAGACCGTTCAGGACCGGACCTTGGCGGACTTCTCCATGACCGTCTCCCGGAGCCCTTCCTTGAAGCGGATCAGCCGTTCCAGGAGAGCTGGATCCCGGGTGGACAGGATCTGGGCTGCCAGGATGCCGGCGTTGCGGGCGCCGTTCAGGGCCACGGTGGCCACGGGCACGCCCCCGGGCATCTGGAGGATGGAGAGGACCGAGTCCCAGCCGTCGATGGAGTTGGACGACTTGATGGGGACGCCGATGACCGGGAGAGGGGAGATGGCCGCCACCATCCCCGGCAGGTGGGCGGCCCCCCCGGCGCCGGCGATGATCACACCGATGCCCCGGGTGTGAGCCTCGGCGGCGAATTCGTAGAGCCTGTCCGGCGTCCGATGGGCCGAGATGACGTCCACCTCACAGGGAACCCCGAGCTCCTGGAGCTGGTCCACGGCGGCCTGCATGACCGGCAGATCCGAGTCCGAGCCCATGACGATGCTGACACGATCCCGTTTCATGTTTTCACCTTGATGAGTTGCTTGACGCGGTCGGCCTTGGTCAGGGCGTCCTCCATATTCTCCGAAAGGACCGTCACGTGCCCCATCTTCCGGCGGGGGCGGGTGGTCTTCTTCCCGTAGAGATGGATCTTGACCCCTTCGATGGCCATGCTCTCGGTGAGTCCCTCGTAGCGGACCGGCCCTTCGTGTCCCGGCTCCCCCAGCAGGTTGAGCATCACCGCCGGCAGCTTGATGCGTGTGCAGCCCAGGGGGAGGTTGAGGATGGCCCGGAGGTGCTGCTCGAACTGGGACGTGATGACCCCCTCGATGGTGTGGTGGCCGCTGTTGTGGGGTCGGGGCGAGACTTCGTTGATGAGCACCCGACCCTCCCGGTCCACGAAGAGCTCTACCGCCAGCAGGCCCTGCATGTCCAGCGCTAGGATGAGGTCCCGGGCCAGGCCTTCGGCCCGGCGGGCCACCCACGGAGGAAGCGTCGAGGGGCAGATCAGACGATCCACCAGATTGGCCCGGGGATCGAAGACCATCTCCACCGGGGGAAAACACTGCACCTCTCCCCGGCCGTTGCGGGCCACGATGACGGCGATCTCCTTGTGGATGTCCACCAGCTCCTCGATCAGGGAGGGCCCCTCCAGGAGATGATCAAGGTCTGGGGTGTCCCGGATGATGGCCACGCCCCGACCGTCGTAGCCGCCCCGCCTGAGCTTCTGGACGAAGGGAAGGGCCAGATGGCCTTCCGCCAGGGCCTGCCGGATTTCGGCAGCGCCCTCGAACAGCTCATGGGGAGCCGAGGGAAGTCCATGCTCCCGGTAGAAGTCCTTCTGCCGGCCCTTGTCCTGGATCAGCGCAAGGATCTCCGGGTCCGGGACGACTTTGAGTCCGTGCGCCTCGAGAGCCCGCAAGGCCTCCACGTTGATGTTCTCGATTTCGTAGGTGAGGATGTCCAGACCCTGTCCGAATCGGTAGACCGTGTCGAGATTCCGATAATCCCCCCGGGTGAAGTGGGAGGCAATGCTGCCGGCGGCGCATTTCTCCTCCGGGTCCAGGACATGGGTGATCACGTCCCACTTGCTGGCGTCCTGGATGAGCATCTTGCCCAGCTGGCCGCCGGCGATGATGCCGAGCCTCAGATTCGATGTGACGACCTTCTCCATAGGCCCTCGTCCTCTGGCTACCCATCGGGACTTCCACGGATCAACGGTTCGGAAACCCGCTGACCGCCGTGGGGTTCCGTTTCGCCATGGCGCGACGGTAGGTCGCCCCGGAGTTTCGGAGCATCCCCGGGGCCGGGATGATCCTCAGGGACCCAGAGGGGTAGTTCGGGACCATGAGTTCTCCTCGCATCATCATCATCGGCGGCGGCTTCGGCGGTCTCTCGGCCGCGGCTGTCCTGGCTCACCGGGGTGCCGCCGTGACGCTCATGGAGAAGAACGAGTCCATGGGGGGGCGGGCCCGGGTCTGGAGTCGGGACGGCTTCCGGTTCGACATGGGCCCCAGCTGGTACTGGATGCCGGACGTGTTCCAGCGCTTCTTCGGGCTCTTCGGGACCTCTCCGTCGGACCATTACAGCCTTACGCGCCTGGATCCGTCCTACCGGATCTGGTTCGGCCCCGGGGACCCCATGGACGTACCGGCGGGGGTGGACCCCTTGCGAGCCCTCTTCGAGTCCCTGGAGCCCGGGGCCGGTTCCCGCCTGCAGGCGTTCCTGGACGATGCGAAGTACAAGTACCGCCGGGGTATGGGGGACTTCGTCCACAAGCCCGCTCTCTCCGTAATGGAGTTCGCCGATCCGAGCCTTCTCTGGGCCCTGGTCCGACTCCAGATGCTTCGGTCCTTCCGAAAGCACGTGCGACGCTACTTCGCCCACCCCAAACTCCGCCAGATCGTGGAGTTCCCCGTTCTCTTCCTGGGATCCACACCACCCAGAACCCCTGCACTCTTCAGCCTGATGAACCATGCCGACATGGCACTGGGGACGTGGTATCCCCAGGGAGGGATGGCCGCGGTGGTCCGGGGCATGGCGGAGCTTGCCCGGGGGCAGGGCGCCGAGCTCCGCACCGAAGCTCCCGTGCACCGGGTCCGGGTCTCCGGGGGACGGGTCACGGCGGTGGAGTTCCAGGAGGATGGCGAACAGCGGACTCTTCCGGCGGACATGGTGCTGGCCACCGCCGACTACGCCCATGTGGAGGGGGACCTCCTGGCACCGGAGGAGCGGCAATACACCCCACGCTACTGGGAGACCCGGACCCTCTCCCCCTCCGCCCTCCTCTTCTACCTGGGGGTGGAGGGCCGGGTGGAGGGGCTCCAGCACCACACCCTCTTCTTCGACCAGGACCTGGACCCCCACGCCGACGCCATCTACGAGAACCCTCGCTGGCCCGAGCGACCCCTCTTCTACGTCTCGGCCCCCTCCCGGACCGACAAATCGGTGGCGCCCCCGGGTCACGAGAACCTCTGCATTCTGATCCCCCTGGCACCGAACCTGGACGACACCGACGAAATCCGGGAGCGGTACCTCCGCATCGTCCTGGACCGCCTGGAGAGCCTCACGGGCCAGGCCATACGGGACCGGATCGTGGTGAAGCGGAGTTATGCCCACCGGGACTTCAGCGCGGACTACAACGCCCTGGGCGGTAACGCCTACGGGCTGGCCAACACCTTGCGGCAGACCGCCGTCCTCCGGCCCCGTCTTCGCTCCCGAAAAGTCCGGGGCCTGTACTTCGCCGGACAGCTCACCGTGCCAGGGCCCGGGGTCCCTCCGGCCATCATCTCCGGAGAGGTGGCGGCCCGGCAGATCCTCCGGGACGGCGTCGGGCGATAGCCACCGGACCCCGTTTATCGACCCCGCCGTCCCTTGGGCTTTGAATGGCAAAGGACCTGACGATTGTGAAGCGGGTGCTTGCCGCCGAGTTTCCGACAAGGGGACCCGGTTGGACCTGACCCGGGGCACACCTGGGATCCCCTGCCCTCTCCCGGCGCTGAGGCCAACGCCGACTAGAAAAGGTCAGCTGGAAGAGGTCGGCTGGAAAAGGCCCGATGGAAAAGGA
>CAZZEL010000075.1:15583-19797 GCA_964652625.1 uncultured Gemmatimonadaceae bacterium | reverse complement strand
CGTGCCGCACCAAGCGGCATGAAGCCCCCGCCTTCAGGCGTGGGGAGCAGTCACAGGGAGAAGTCCTTGAGGTACTTCTTCACGCCGGCGGGGGTCTGCTGCATACCCCCCTCCCCCTTCTTCCAGTTGGCGGGACAGACCTCCCCGGTCTCCTCCACGTGGCGAAGGGCGTCCAGGGTCCTGAGGGTCTCGTCCACGCTCCGGCCCAGATCCGGGTCGTTCACCACCTGGTGGCGAACCCGGCCTTCCCGGTCCAGGAGGAAGGTGGCCCGGAGGCTCACGGCTCCCCCGTCCAGGATGCCGTAGCTTTCGCTGATCTCCTTGGTCAGGTCCGAGACCAGGGGGAAACCGATGGGGCCGATGCCCCCTTCCTCCCGGGGGGTCTTCCGCCAGGCCAGATGCGTGAAGTGGGAGTCCACGGACACGCCCACAATCCGGCACTCTCGCTCCCGGAAATCCTCCAGCCTCTTGTGGAAGGCCAGGATCTCCGAGGGGCACACGAAGGAGAAGTCCAGGGGGTAGAAGAACAGGACCACGTAGTCGCCTCGGAGCTCCGAGAGGGAGAAGTCTTCCCGGATACTGTCGTCGGGCATGACGGCGGTGGCGGAAAACTCCGGTGCCTGTTGCCGGATGAGATGGCTCATGGGCTCGACTCCCCCCCTTCCTCCTCCATCTCCCTTCGGAGAGCATCCATGTCCAGGGATTCCACCTGGTCAAGGAGGTCGTCCAGCTTCTCCCTGGGAAGGTAGCCGGGTTGGGACGCCAGCATGATCCGGTCCCGGATCACAACCAGGGTGGGGATGGACTCCACGTCGAAGGCCTCCGCCAGCGCCTCCTCCTCCTCGGTGTTCACCCGACAGAAGGCCATGGTCGGATGCTCACGGGCAGCCTCCTCGAAGAGAGGCGCGAACTCCTTGCAGGGGGGACACCAGGGAGCCCAGAAATCGATGACGGCGGTCTCGTGGGAATCGAGGACCCGCTCCAGGTCGTCTTCGGTGGTGAGGTCGTGGATGGCCATGGATCGCAAGATACGGAGAGAGAGGGGAGCAGGTGACTCCCTCTGCCCCCCTCTCCCGTCGGTTGCCTGGAGTGGCCCCTCCCGAACGGCCGCCGTCGGCTGCGCCGCCGGGGCGGGGAGGAGGCCCTCGAGACTGGAAGGGTTACTTGACCAGGTGGACCTCGCTGTGGGCCGCGCAGCCTTCCTTCTGGAAGTCGTCCGTGGTGGGATCCACGTCCTTGTCGCAGATCCAGTACTCCCCATTGGAGTCCACGTACACCTTGATGGGACGGGTGCCGGGCTTGAGGATGCCTTTTCCGAAATGGACCTTCGTCTTCTCCTCGCTCATGCTTTTCCTCCGGGCGTTGTGGGACAGTCAGCGTCGGACGTGGCCATGATTACCGGGGTAACCTCCCGGTGTTCCCGGGCAGGAGGCCACTCTCCCTACATTGTTACAATTCTTGTTACAGGAACTCTGGCCCGGGACAGGCCCGCTTTCCCTCTCGGGCCGGCCATGTCCAGGGGCCGGGAGTGGCCGTCAGGCGAAGGGCGAGCCCCGGAGGGTCAGGACTCCCGCCACTACCAGGACGAGGGCGACTCCGGCTCCCCAGACGTGGATGGCGTACGTCCGTTCCTCCCGAGGACGGCGGCGGTTGGCCGAGTAGGTCATCTGTGCCAGGGCCGCCGCCGCCATGGAGAGGACCATGTGGAGGCCCAGGGGGCCGCTGAAGAACCGGTAGGTGAAGATGAGGAGGAAGCCCAGGACGATCTGCAGGTAGAGACTCACGGTGAAGGCGCTGGCCAGGTCCCACATGAGCTTCCGGTAGGGCCTCCGGCCCACCATGCCCCAGAGGGCGTAGCCGAAGGTGGCCACCCCCAGGACGTAAACGGCGTACCGGAGCCAGGAATGAAGGTCGTACATCACCGGGGCGCACCCACGAACAGGTCGGCGATGGCCCGGGACGTCTCGTTTTGTCCGACTCCCTGCACGTTGGTCAGGATGGCCACTACCACCTCTTCTTCCGGATAGACCAGGAGGATGGTGGTTCCTCCCATGGCCCCTCCGGTGTGGGACACGACGGTCCGACCGTCTTCCTGGGCTACCCGCCAGCCGATGCCGTATCCTGTGGGTTCGCCGTCCGTGGTCTCCTGGGAGCTCCAGAGGAGATCCACGGTCTCGGGAGCCAGGAAGCTCCCTCCCAGGTGCGCCGACCCGTAGCGGACCAGGTCTTCGGCGGTGGAGAGAAACCCTCCCCCGGCCCACTTGTTCGAGTTGTCGACATAGGGAGCGTTCACGATCCGGTCCTCCTCCTCACCGGCGTGGAGGTAGGCCCGTGAGCGATGGTAGATGAGAGAATCCACGTGCTCGGCCACGGTCTCGTCCATCCCCAGGGGCTCGAAGATCTCCCGGCGCATGTAGTCCAGGAAGGGTTCTTCCGCGGCCCTCTGAACCACGGCAGAGACCAGGTTCCAGCCGTAGGTGGAGTAGGAGTAGTCCGTTCCGGGCTCGAAGAGGAGGGTGTCCCGGGCGAAGATCTCCAGGGCGTCCACCACGTCGTCGTAGTGGGTGCGGCTGGCGAACTCCTCTCCCCGGTAGTGGCGTACCCCGGCGATGTGGCCTGCCAGCTGCCGTGTGGTCACGGTCCATCGCTTCTCCGGGAACTCGGGGACGTACTCCTGGACCGGGGCGTCCAGGTCCAGTCGTCCTTCCTCCACCAGCTTGCCCACGGCCCCAGCCGTGACGGCCTTGGAAATGGAGGCGATGCGGAACTTCGTGGACGGCCACACCGGCACCCGGTTCTCCATATCGGCGAACCCGAAGCCCTGGGCCCACACGATCTCACCCCCCACGCCCACGGCCACGCTGAGTCCCGGAACGCCCTGCTCCTCCATTCCTTCCACCACCAGGACCCGGGCCGCCTCCACGGCATCGGCCCAGAGGCCGGGGCCCGGAGCCAACGCCGGGGCCGGAAGCTCCTGGGCCGGCAGCGTCCCAGCCGGGGATAGAGAGACCAGGGCCAGGACGGAGAGGATGATGGAGGGGAGAAACCTGCCGAGTCTCCCGGTCGGGCTGCGTCCCCCCGGGGCGCAAGCCCCTGAAGGGGAGTCATGCTGTCGTTCGTCCATGTCTCAGCCTTCTAGCCCTCGATGAGGGCCTGGATCTCCCTGAGTCGGTTCCGGACCCTTTGGATCAGGGTCCGGTGGGTTTCCGTGGGTGGATAGAGGGTCCCGGGACGGACGCCGCCGCCCATGAGACTCCGGCCGACCCCCCGGACCGTGCCCTGGAGCTCCCGGAGCTCACCCTGGATCTCCGCCATCTCCTCGTCCCGCACCGGTGTGTCCTCCCGGATCCGCCCCGCCTCGGCGGAGGCTTCGATGATCTGTTCCTCGAGCTCCGTCAGCCCCTTGAGGAAGGCTTCCCGCTCCTGGTACTGCGTCGTTTCCAAGGGCATCTCGGGGTCGGGCAGGACCCGAATCTCGGTGGAGACTGTCGTTCCACGGGCTTCCAGGGTCGCCGTGTATCGTCCGGGAGAGACCAGGTAGCCCTGGGGTCCGACGCTCCTGGGCAGCTCTTCGTGCCGGAAGTGGGTCCATCGTTCGGGTCCCCCTCCCGGATCGGCGGGGTAGCGCAGGTCCCAGTTCACCCGGTGGAGACCCTCTTCCCCTGGAACCTCGTAGCGGCGGATGACCTCACCGTTGGGCCCCCGGATGGTGAGGAAGGCGCTCCCGGAGCCGGACCCCAGCTTGTAGGTGATGAGGGCTCCGTAAAGGGGGTTCTCCCCGGCGTACTCCGCCTGTCCCCGGTAGGAGGTGTCCTTCCAATACTGGAAGATGATGGCGTCCCTCACGCTGAAGATGTGGGCGGCAGAGGCGGCCACGGACCCGGTCCACTCCGCAAGGGGCCGGGTGTCGTCCAGGATCCAGATGCTGCGGCCGTGGGTGCCCAGGACCAGGTCCTTCTCCCTGGGATGGATGAGGATGTCGTCGTAGTGGGTCGTGGGCATACCCTCCCACCGGGCCCAGTTGGCGCCGGCGTCGGTGCTGGCGAAGAGGTGATGCTCGGTTCCCAGGAAGAGCACGTGGGGCGCGTCGGGGTGCTCCACGATGTCGTTCACGGAGCCGGAGGGAAGATCCTCCATGAGGGGCTCCCAGCTAGCGCCGAAGTCCTCGGTTCGGAAGACGTAGGGAGCGAAATCGCCGTCCCTGTGGGCGTCGA
>CAZZEL010000075.1:0-15573 GCA_964652625.1 uncultured Gemmatimonadaceae bacterium | reverse complement strand
GGCCACCCCCTCCCCCGCCACCGAGGCCGCGACACGACTGACGTAGGTCCCGTCCGGCACTCCCTGGACGTTTCTGCCGACTTCCGTCCAGGTTTCCCCGCCGTCCCGGGAGACCTGGAGGTTGCCGTCGTCGGTGCCCACCCAGAGGATCTCGGCGGCCAGGGGCGATTCGGCGATGGTGACGATCTCTCCGTAGGACGAGGTGCCGTCGTTCCGGGAGAGGGTGATGTCGGCACCCTCAACCCCCATGAGCTCCAGGGTGTCACGGTCCACCTGACGGGTGAGGTCCCGGGTCCGCTCCCAGCTCAGCCCCCGGTCCCGGGAGGTGAAGAGCCGATTCCCCCCGACGTACACTGTGCTGGGATCGTGGGCGGATACGAGGCTGGGGGAGACCCAGTCGAAGCGGTAGTCATCCTCTCCGGCAGGCTCCACCGGGCTGATATCCAGAATGTCGCCTGTATAGGCATCCACGCGGGTGTAATTGCCGTTCTGGGAGTTGCCGTAGGCGTAGCGGGCGCTGGTGGGATCGATCTGCCAGTACATCCCGTCCCCGAACCCGATCTGCTTCCAGTCGTCGTTCACGATCCCCACCCACCGGCGGGTCCGGGAGGGACCCAGCCAGGAGTGGTTGTCCTGCATTCCCCCGTACACGTAGTACGGCTCCCGCATGTCCACCCCGATGCCGTAGAACTGGCCAATGACGAAGTTGTTGATCTTTCGGAAGGTGTCTCCCCGATCGTAGCTCTCGTGGAAGCCGGCGTCCCCGGCCAGGTAGAGGTGGTCCGGGTCGTTGGGATCGATCCAGAGGGTATGGTGGTCCGCGTGGACACCCACATCGTAGGTGGGTCTCACCGCGATACCGTCGAAGGTCCTGCCCCCATCCTCCGACTTGTAGGACGAGGTGCCCAGAACGTAGACCCGGTCCTCGTTCGTGGGGTCGATGAAGATGTGGGAGTAGTACATGGGCCGGGGGTTCAGGGGGTTCACCCGCTCCCAGCTCTCCCCGCCGTCCTGGGATCGGTACGTGCCCTCCTGATCCTCGTCGGCGTGCTGGATGACGGCGTTCAGCACCTGGGGATTGGAGTAGGCCAGGGCCAGGCCGATGCGCCCCTTGTCTCCCTGGGGAATGCCGTTCGTGAGCTCCGTCCAGGTCTCACCTCCGTCCGTGGTCTTGTAGATCCCGCTCCCGGGGCCCCCGCCGTTGAAGCCCCAGGCGCGCCGGAGACGCTGGTAGGTGGCGGCGTAGAGGACGTCCGGGTCCCGTGGGTTCATGACCAGGTCCACGGCGCCCGTATGCTCGTCCACGAAGAGGATCTTCTCCCAGCTCTCTCCTCCGTCTCTGCTCCGGAAGACCCCCCGCTCCTGGCTGGGAGCCCAGAGGTTCCCCAGGGCCGCCACGTAGACCACGTCCGGATTCGAGGGATGGACCCTCACCTTCCCGATGTGGCGGGTCTCGGTGAGCCCCAGGTGTTGCCAGCTCTCTCCTCCGTCGTCGGAACGGTAGACGCCGTTGCCCCAGGAGGTGCTTTGCCGGTTGTTCTGCTCTCCGGTTCCCGCATAGAGGATTTGGTGGTCCGAGGGGGCGACGGCCACGTCGCCGAAGGTGCTCACGGCCATGGTGTCGAACACGTTTCGCCAGGTGATGCCCCGGTTCGTGCTCTTCCACAGGCCTCCGGAAGCCGTGGCGGCGAAGATGACGGAAGGGTCGGAGGGGATGGCCTCTACGTCGTGGATCCGGCCTCCGGTGACAGCAGGGCCGATGGGCCGGGGTTGAAGGGCCGCCAGGTGCTCGGAGGGGACGGGGGCTGTGTCCTGAGCTGTCAGCGGGGATCCCGGGCCGGCGAGAGCAAGCCCGAGAGCGGAGAGGACGACGAGACGGAGGAAACGGGGAACCGGGACCATGGGGAGGATCTCCTGAGAGGATGAGCGTCTCCGACGACCCGGAAATGGTACCGGAAGAGGTCGGGGGTGAGCAAGGCGGAGGGAGGCGGCGGAAGGCCCCCTCGGGCTTCGTTTCCCGCCTGGCATCCGGTGCCGTGGCTCTGGGAGCGCGGCTCGTTTCCCCCGGGTCAACCGCCCTCCAGGGCCCCCCGGACGACCTCCAGGACTTCCGGATCCATGTCGTCGGCTCCCAGCATCCAATGGAGGTAGTCCGGGGAGCTGAGGGCTACCTGCCGGAGCGGCATCCCCCTGTGCTTCCCCCTCCGGAAGATGAGCTCCCCCTCCTGCCGGGAGAACCACCGATCCAGCTCCGTCTGGTAGGGAGCCACCTCGTCGCAGTAGGCGTTCAGGCCGTCCAGGGTTCGGGGGAGGTGGGGATAGCGCTCCAGCTGGGAGGCCAGGACCGCCGCCGTGGTGCGGATGTCGCCCAGGGCGGAATGGGCCTCCGTGTGCTCACGGCCCAGGTAGAAGCGGGCGGCGGCGGAAAGGTCCCGGGGCTCTTCCCGGTGGAAGATGGTCTGGGCGTCGATGAGGCGTCGCTCCCGGGGAGAGAAGGGGACGCCGGCCCGCTTGAACTCGGCCAACAGCAGGGGAAGGTCGAAACGGCGGAGGTTGAAGCCGGCCAGGTCGCAGGGGTCCAGGAGGGCGGCCAGGCTACGGGCCCTGGCGGCGAAGGACGGCTCGTGGGCCACGTCGGCATCGGTGATGCCGTGGACCTCGGTGGCCTCGGGGGAGATGGGGATGCCGGGATTGAACCGCCGGACCCGCTCCAGGACGTCGCCCTGGGGAGATACGCGGATGACGGCCAGCTCGACGATCCGGTCGGACACCGTGCTGAGGCCTGTGGTTTCCAGGTCCAGGAAGGCCAGGGGTCGTTCCAGTTGGAATGGGAGCTTCATGATCGGCCGGTTTCGGATGCTCTGGGTAGAACAGGGACGAACATGGGCCACAGCGTCTCTCGGCGCCACGGCCCGGGTCCAGCCCGGGCTCCGGAGTTGGGGAGATCCGGGCCGAGCCATGGAATCGAACCATGGAATCGAGCCATGGAATTGGACCATGGAGCCGAGCCATGGAATCGAACCATTGAATGGGTCCGGGGGCTATACCATTCTCAGGGGAGCCTGGGTCCGGGGGGCTCCGGGCTCCGAACCTCCGAGAGCCATCCCCAGGGGCCCCGGGCTCCCGGGAGAACCACTCCACGAAGGGAGGGAGGACATCCGGACGCCATGACCGATTCCATGCGCGCTGTGACCATCACCGAGTTTGGCGGACCGGACGTGCTTCGGATCCGGGAGATGAAGCGACCCCGCCCCGGCACCGGGGAGATCAGGGTCCGGGTGCGGTCCTCGGGCGTGAACCGGGCGGACCTGATCCAGCGTCTGGGTCACTACCCGGCTCCCCCTGGATCTCCGGAGGACGTTCCCGGCCTGGAGTTCGCCGGTGAGGTGGAGGCCCTGGGACCAGGGGTGTCCCTCTGGAAGGAGGGGGACAGAGTCATGGGAATCACCGGTGGGGGAGGATACGCCGAGACCGTGGTGGTCCACGAGCGCACCGCCGTTCGGGTGCCCCGGGGCTTGAGCCTGGAGGATGCCGGGGCCATCCCCGAGGTCTTCATGACGGCTTTCGACGCCCTCATCCTCCAGATGGACCTGGCGGAAGGAGAGACCCTCCTCATCCACGCCGTCGGCAGCGGAGTGGGAACAGCGGCGGTTCAATTGGCCCGGTCGTGCGGTGCCAGGGCATTGGGGACGTCCCGCACCCGGGAGAAGGTGGACAGGGCCCTCCGGTTGGGTCTGGATGTGGGGATTCTGGCCGACGATCAGTGGCCGGAACGGGTCCTGTCCGCCACCGAACGGGCGGGGGTGGACGTCATCCTGGATCTGGTGGGCGCCGAATACCTGGCCGGAAACCTGGAGGTGATGGCCACCGGCGCCCGCCAGGTGGTGGTGGGGGTGCCCTCGGGTCCTCGGGGAGAACTGGACCTGAGGCATCTCATGAAGAAGCGAGGCCTCATCAAGGGCACGGTCCTGCGGGCCCGGCCCCTGGAAGAGAAGATCGCCCTGGCCCGGGAGTTCGAACGGAGGGTCTGTCCCCTCTTCGACGCCAGGAAAATCGTGCCCGTGGTGGACCGGACCCTCCCTGCGGCCCAGGCCTCTCGAGCTCACCAGGTGATGGAGAACAACGAGAACTTCGGCAAGATCCTCCTCTTGTGGGACTGAGTACTCCGGGGCGAGGAAGCTGAAACCGGACGGGGAAGGGGGGGTAGCAAGGCCCGCGGCTTCGGGCTCGCCCGGGGCTGCGACGGAGCAGAGACGAGCGCACCGACAACCAATCCCCTATTGCTTGATTGGAGGAAGCCCATGAGTGCATCGGTGGCCGGATCCCTGAACACCCTTCTTGCGGACACGACACTCTTCTACCAGAAGCTTCGCCACTACCACTGGAACGTGCAGGGTCGGGAGTTCTTCGATCTCCACGAGAAGTTCGAGGAGATCTACAACAAGTGGGTCCTCTTCATCGACGAGATCGCCGAGCGCATCATCGCCCTGGACACGGTGCCCCATCACACCCTGGATGCCATGCTGAAGCATGCCACCCTGAAGGAGGACGAGGAGATTCCCAACGGGAGGGAGATGGTGAACCGGATCATCGCCGACCTGGAGGCCCTCCGGGGGTCCATCGACGACGTCATCGAGTCCGCCGAGGACGAGGGTGACCGGACGACGGCGAATATGCTGGACGACGTCCGGGACGGGCTGGAGGACGACCGCTGGATGCTGCAGGTCTGGTTGAAGCAGGGCTGACGAACAGCTCCTGGAACAGCTGGAGAAAAGCCGTCGTCGGGGTTCACCGAACCCTGCCGACGGCTTTCTTCCGTGAGGTGCCTCGCCGGGGACCGGAAGGGCTGCCCCCCGGCTCGTCCAAGCCCCGTCAGTCTTCCTCCAGGTCCAGAGCCTGCGCCACCAGGTGGGCCTGGGCCTTCTTGTGGTCCGAGCTGCTTCCCTCGGCGGGACTGGCCCTTTCCGGCCTGGCCACGTGACGGAGGGGGATGGTCCGGGGTACGACGGAGCGCAGCCGGGGCCCGATGTAGAACAGGGCGCCCATGTTCATGGGCTCCTCCTGGACCCAGACGATTTCCTTCAGGTCGGGATAGGAGCCCACCAGGGCCTCCAGGTCCTCGGTAGGGAAGGGATGGAGCTCCTCCACCCGGCCGACGGCGATGTGGGGCCGCTCCTCCCGCCGGGGGTGGTAGGCCATGTCGTAGTAGACCTTTCCGGAACAGAGGACCAGTCGGGTGATCTCTTCGGTCCGGTCCCGGACCGAAGGGTCGTCCAGCACAGGGCGAAAGGCGCCCTCCGCCAGATCCACCGCCGGGGAGGAGGCCTTCGGGTGCCTGAGCAGGCTCTTGGGGGTCATGACCACCAGGGGCCTGGCCCGCTGGCAACGGGCCTGCCGCCGGAGGAGATGGAAGTACTGGGCGGGGGTCGTGGGGTACACGACCCGCATGTTGTCCTCCGCCGCCAGCTGGAGGAATCGCTCCAGGCGAGCGGAGGTGTGTTCCGGGCCCTGGCCCTCGTGGCCGTGGGGCAGCAGGAGGGTCAGGCGGGTGAGCTGCCCCCACTTGGTCCGGCCCGAGGCGATGAACTGGTCGATGATGACCTGGGCCACGTTCACGAAGTCCCCGAACTGGGCCTCCCAGAGGACCATACCGGGTTCCGTGCCCACGTCGTAGCCGTATTCGAACCCCAGGACGGCGGTCTCGGTGAGGGGGGAGTTCCGGGCCTCGAACCGGGCGGAGCCCACCCGGGAGAGGGGGATGTCCTCCGTCCCCGATTCCAAGTCGTGGAGTACCAGGTGCCTCTGGCTGAAAGTGCCCCGCTCCGAGTCCTGGCCGCTGAGGCGGATGGGGACTCCGTCTTCCAGGAGGCTTGCGAACGCAAGGGTCTCGGCGTGGGCCCACTCCAGCTCGAAGTCGGGGCCGAAGCCCTCCCGGCGTCGCTGGAACTGTCGTGCCAGCTTGGGATGGACCTGGAATCCCTCCGGATTAGCCAGGGCGGCGTCGTTCAAACGGGCCAGGTCGTCCATGGATACCCGGGTATCCACCGAAGGGGAGGAGCAGTCCTCCGGCTCCTCCTCCTCTTCCCGGGGCTCCTCCTCCGGAACGTCCCGGGCCTCCTCCTGGGCATTCCGGAGAGTCTCGGCCAGCTCGTCCTGGATGGCCTGGGCCTCCTCCTCCGTCACCACCCCTTCTTCCTGGAGCCGACGGGCCCAGAGGCTCCTCACCGTGGGGTGGTTGTCGATGAGGGTGTATTCCTGGGGCTGGGTGTAGGCGGGCTCGTCGCCCTCGTTGTGTCCGTGCCGCCGGTATCCGATGAGGTCGATGACCACGTCGTCGTGGAACCGGGCCCGGTAGGCCATGGCCAGACGCACGGCGGCGAGACAGGCTGGTGGTTTGTCGGCGTTCACATGGATCACCGGGATGTCGTAGCCCTTGGCCAGGTCGCTGGCGTAGCGGGTGGAGCGGCCCTCCACGGGCTCGGTGGTGAACCCCATCTGATTGTTGGCGATGATGTGGAGGGTGCCGCCGGTGGAGTATCCCTCCAACCGGGCCAGGTTGAGGGTCTCGGCCACGACCCCCTCCGCCGCGAAGGCGGCGTCTCCGTGGATGAGGATGGGGATCACCTCGTCGATCTTCTGGCTCTCCTCCCTCTCGGGTCCACCGAACTGGCGGGCTCGGGTCATTCCCTCCACCACGGGATTCACGAATTCCAGGTGGGAGGGATTCGGGGTCAGGTACAACTGGAATTCCGCCCCGTCGGGAAGGGAGAGGGTTCCCCGGGCGCCATGGTGATACTTCACGTCCCCGGTTCCCTGTGGAGGAATGCTCAGGGCCGTCTGCCGCACGGGTGTCCCCTCGAAGCCAGCCAGGATCTCCCGGTAGGGGACGCCCACCAGGTGAGCCAGGACGTTCAGGCGGCCCCGGTGCGCCATTCCCAGGATGGCCTCCCGCCCTCCCGTGGCTGCGCTTTCCTCCATGGCCTGGTCCAGCATGGGGACCATCATGTCCGTCCCCTCGATGGAGAAGCGTTTCTGGCCCAGGTAGGTCCGGTGGAGGAAATGCTCCAGGCCCTCCACCTGGGAGAGGCGTCGGAGCAACCGCTTCTTCTCCTCCTCCCTCAGCTCCCGGGTGTGGACCCCGGATTCCACCTGCTCCCAGATCCACCGGACCTTCTCCGGATCCTCCAGGTGCTCGTACTCGTAGCCGATGGACCCGCAGTAGGCCTCCTCCAGGCGTTGGAGAACCTGGGACAGGGGCTCTTTCCCCCATCGGCTGTCCAGGACGTCGGCGGGGATCTCCTCCAGCTCCTCCATGGTGGTGCCGAAGAAAGAGGGATCCAGCTGGGGATGCCCCGGGGGATCGCTTCCCAGAGGATCCAGGCGGGCCAACTGGTGCCCGTGCTCCCGGAAGGCCTGAACCAGGGAAGCGGCCCGCCCGACCCGTTGCAGGAGACGGCGGGTCTCCTCGGCGTCCTTCCCCGGTTCCTCCGGGGCTCCCTCCCGGGTCCGTTCCGGCTCTTCCTCCCGGGGGTGGGCAGGCCCGGGACGTGGGGGCGGTGGGGACGGTTGGGCGACGCCCTCCGGGGGGAGGAGGCCGGCCCGGGACAGGGCTTCCGGGCCCTGTCGGAAGAACTCTCTCCAGGATTCCGGAACCGCGTCCGGATTCTTCGTGAACTCCTGGTAGAGGAGCTGAACGTAGCCAGCGTTCTGCTGGTCGAAAGGGATGTCGCTCATGGTCTATGCCTCACCGCCCTCGCGTCTTGAGAGGGAACGATGGTCAAACTATCCTATTTCCCCCGAATTGGGAGGGGTCTGGTGGTGAAGGACCCCGGAAGCCCGGGATGGGTTCAAGAGACGGACGGCGAGGGGGGAAGGAGCCGGCGTGAAGAAGGTCCAGACCACGAGGGAGGTCTTCCTGGCCCAGGGGCCGGCGTGGGTGAATCCCACCTGGCGAAACCGCTTCCCCTGGCTCGCTCAGGGCGTGACGGGAGGAGAGGGGCGAGAGACCTCCCGGAACTTCGCCCTGGCAACCCTGGGAGGCCCGGCGATCCGGGACTTCAGCCCGGTCCTCTCTGTCCCGGCTCCCTGGCGGGAGCTCCTGGAGAGCCTGGGGCTCACCCGGCTGGTCCTGTCCCGGCAGGTTCACGGTGGGGAGGTGATGGTCCGGGCGTCCCTTCCCCGGGGGGTGCATGGGAAGGGGGAGGGGGACGGGCACGTGACCGCCGATGCCGGGCTCCTGTTGGGCATCACGGTGGCGGATTGCGTGCCGGTGTTCCTGGTGGACCCTGAGATCCGGGCCGTGGCACTCCTCCATGCCGGATGGCGGGGGATCGCAGCCGGCATCCTGGAGGAGGGACTGGACGTCCTGGCCAGGCGGTTCGGAAGCCCCGCCTCCCGGATCCATCTCCACCTGGGGCCCTCCATTTGCGGAGCGTGCTACGAGGTGGGCCCGGAGGTGCACCGGGCCCTGGGCCTCCCCGTTCCCCCGGCGCCGGAGCCGGTGGACCTGCGCCGGATTCTGGCGGCCCGGGCCCGGAGGGCCGGTATCCCCCATGAGAAGACCTCCCGGTCCGCCTGGTGCACTCTCTGCGGCGATTCGCCCTTCTTTTCCCACAGGGCGGGGGATTCGGAGCGTCAGCTGGCCTTCCTGGGGATCCGAGACGGAACAAGAGGAGGGTGAGGAGAGGGGTCAGCCCTCCAGAAACGCCAGGACCTTCTCCAGGCTGTCCCGGGGGTGTTCTTCCTGGGGCATGTGGCCGCACTCATCCAGGATCACCAGGCGGGCGTCC
The DNA here is from genome assembly GCA_964652625.1 of uncultured Gemmatimonadaceae bacterium. GTDB lineage: Bacteria > Gemmatimonadota > Gemmatimonadetes > Longimicrobiales > Gaopeijiaceae > CAZZEL01. Next base: position 6,784 of record CAZZEL010000075.1, on the reverse strand, counting down.
GGGAGATCCCGGGACAGCCGCTCCCCCGCCCAGAGGGGCACGATGGGGTCCTGATCACCCCAGAGTAGAAGAGTCGGGACCCGGAGCCGGGCGTAGCCCGCCATGATCTCCTCCGGCTCGGGGATCCGGAGCCCGCGGGCCGTGCGACTCAGGGCGTACTGTCCCCCGGGCTGTCGGAGGGGCTCGGCGTAGGCCTCCACCCGGGTCTCCCTCACGTCCTCCGGGCGCCGGTAGGCCAGGCGGAGGGCCTTCCGCACCACGAAGCGAGAGGGGAGGAGACGAAGGGCCAGGGGACCCAGGATGGGCGTTCCGGCCAGGCGGATGAAGGGGGAGATGGGTTGGGGATACGCCGCCCCCGCCACCACCACCAGTCGGGAGAGACGGTCCCGGTCCTCTTCCATGAGCCGGAGGGCCGTGAGGAGGACCACGGTGCCCCCCAGGGAATGGCCCACCAGGGTCAGGCGGTCCAGCCTCTTCTGGAGGATGAAATTGTAGAGGAGGGCGGCCTGGTCCGTGGGGGCGTAGGCTCCGTCCCGGGGCTTGGGGGCGTCTCCGAAGCCCTTCATCTCCACCACCAGGACCCGGTGCCTCCGGGCCAGAGGTCCCACCCAGTGGTTCCAGGTGTGCCCGTTGGTACCGAAACCGTGGAGGAGGAGGACGGGAGGGCCCGCCTCACCGTGGACTTCCCAGTGGAGGGGCAACTCCAGGGAGCCGGTGGTCACGACGAGGGCTCCTGGAGCTGAAAGAGTTGGCCGCCCCTCCGGCCCAGGGCCTCGGCAATGTGGGGTTGGCAGGTGAAGACGAAGATCTGCCGGGTGCGACTCACCTCTTCCAGCAGCTCCAGGCCCCGCTCCAATCGCAGGCGGTCCCAGTTCACCAGGGCCTCGTCCACACAGAGGGGAAGGCGCTCTCCCCCCTGGTCCAGCTGGTCCAGCACCGAGAGACGGAGGGCCAGGTAGACCTGCTCACGGGTGCCCTGGGAAAGGGGCTCCCGGACGGCGATCTCCCTTCCGGTTCCCGGGTCCCGGAGGTAGAAGAGGTTGTCGTCTCCCGGCAGGATGAGGCGGTAGCGGCCACCCGTGATCCGGTCCAGGTACTGGCCGGCCCGTTTCAGCACCCCGGGCTGGTGCTCCTCCCGGATCCTCCGGTCCGCTTCCAGGAGAATCCGGGAGAGGAGGTAGAGGCGGTCCCGCTTCCGGGCGGCCCGGGCTCGGGCTTCCTGGAGAGCAAGGATCTCGCCTCCGGCATCGGCGGAGGACTCCATGGCCTCCAGGCGACGCACCTCGCCGGCCAGGGTCCCCTCCTCCCGGTACAGCTCCTGGATCCGGGCCTCCAGCTCCTTGTCCCGGGCCCGGTCCCGGACCATGGCTTCCTCGTCCCGGGTCCAGCTCGCTCCCTCCCGCTCCGCTTCTCGAATGCGGGCGATGCGCTCCTCCAGGTCCGGGTGGCGCCGCTCCAGCTCCCTGTGGAGCAGACGGGCCTCCTCCAGGGCCGTCCGCTCACGGGTCACCCGGTGGAGTCCGGCCTCCGGGGATCCATGGCCCAGGTGCTCCAGCCGCTTCCGTAGCTCCCGGTCTTCCTCCCGGGTCTCCACCAGCTCCCGGGCCAGGGATTCCACGTCCTCCTCCACGGTGTCCAGTTCCTCCCGGGCCGCCAGAGCCTTCTCCCGAATGGCCCGGGCCTCGTCCAGGGTTTCCCGGAGCCGCAGAGCCGTGGTGCCTGGGTCGGCGCCCGGGGTCAGGCCATGGCTGCGGGCCAACTCCGCCAAGCCCCGCTCCAGGTCCTCCCGCTCCCGGGCCAGCTCCTGAAGGCGTTCCCTGCGTTCCCCCAGGTCCTGGAGGTACTGCTGCAGGCTTCCCAGGCGTTCCGCCAGGTCGGCGGGGGGATCCTGGAGGATGCCTTCCCGGACCGGGAGCTCACCCAGGACCCGGGCCAGCGCGTGCCGGCCCTTCTCCTCTTCCGTAGGGCCCGGGTCCGATTCCCCCTCCTCCTCCTGGTCGTCGGGCCGGGCCCGCTTCCGGGCCAGAAGAAGCGCACCGCCCAGGATGATGGTCACGGGACCCAGAACCAGGAGAAGAGCCTCGGTCTGCAGAAGGCCCAGGAGAAGAAGGACGGCCCCCAGGGCCAGGAGAGCCACTCCGCTCCAGAGATCCACCGGGGGAAGGGCGGCTCGCTGCTGTTGGGCCAGAGACCGGGCCTCCCGGTGGATTCTCCGTGCGTCCCGCGCCTCCCGGATCCCCCTCACCGCCTCCCCCACCTCCCGGAGAGAAAGCTGGCGCAGGGGGTCCCGGGGAAGATCGTCCCAGGGTCCGTGGAAGATCTCACGGGCCCGGTTTTCGCAGCGTCTCTCCAGGTCCCGGATCTCCTGCTCCAGGGAGCCCATGAGGGGGAGGCGGGCGCTCTGGGAGGCGGCGCCCTCCGAGAGGGACAGGATGGTGGCCTCGGATGTGAGCAGCTCTTCCACCTCGGGGCTCAGGGCACGACAGCGTTCACGGAGCCGGATGGCCCGCTCCTCCAGCTCTTCCCTCCGGCTGGCGCCCTCTCGCCGCCGCTCTTCCAGCTTCACCAGGCGGGCCTCGGGATCCGGGGGAAGCTCCTCCAGGGCTCCCGGGTCCGTTGCCGTCTCCTCCATCTCCCGGATCCGGAGGAGCTGGAGGCGAAGGGGCCGGAGCTCCTGGATACGCTCCAGGCGGAGGAGGAGAGCCTCCCGTTCCCGGCGGAGCCGGGCCAGCTCCTCCCGGGTCCTCGCCAGCTCCTCGGTCCGGAGGCGCAGCTCTCGATCCCGCTCCTCCAGGTCTCTTCGCCTCCTCCTGGCTTCCCGAAGGTCTCGGTCCAGGGCTCGGATCTCCTGATTGCCCCGACGATTCGGGCGCCAGAGGCTGCCGGATTCCGCCTCCAGCTCCTGGATCACGGCTCGGGGTGGTCGGAGGTCCCTGACTCCCATGCCGGCGAGGAGGCGGTCCTGGACTGCCTCCCACCCCTCGTCGCCCAGAGCCGCCATCTCAGGGAGGGTGAGAGCGAAGACCTGGCGATAGACCTTCTCCGGCACGGCGGAAGGAACCCAGGGGAGGGGGCGATTGGCCAGCTCCTCCCGGCCCGAGGGCCCCCGGAGGTATCCGTCGGGGCGGGAGAGGAGCCGTCGCCGAACCTCCCACACCTCTCCGGGCTCCCGATCCCGGGCGAGACGGGCCCACGCCTCCAGGTTCTCTTCCCCGCTCCAGGGGGCGTAGGGATGACTCTCCCGTGTCGCCGGGGTGAATCCGTAGAGGAGGGTGGTGATGAGAGTGAAGAGGGTGCTCTTCCCCCCTTCGTTGGGGCCCACGAGAACGACCAGGGACCCCAGGGGGTCGTCCTGGCCGCCCATGCCGAGGTCCCGGAGAGGGCCGAAACGCCGGACGCGGAGCTCCCGAACCCTCATGGAGTCTCCCGGGCCAGCATCCGGGCCACGAGCTCCCGGTCCGCACCCTCCAGGACCGAGTCCAGGGTTTCTTCCCGGACGCCCTCTCCATCCTCCCCATCCTTCCCCAGGACCTCACCCAGGAGCAGGTCCTGTCGCCAATTCTCCGGCAGGGGCACGTCCCCGCTGCGGAGCCCGTGGAGGAGCCGAAGAGCCTCTCCCAGGACGTCCTGGCGATCCTGGAACGTCTCCGGAGGGGGGGTGGGGGCCCTCGGGGAGGCACGGACCTGGGCCTGGAGGACTCCCAGGTCCTCCAGGAGCATCTCCTCCAACTCCTCCAGGCTTTCCCGGGACCGGAGCTCCCGCCACAGAGGGGTGGAACCCGAGAGGAGGATCCGGAGGAGGCAGTCCGGGGACGCAGCCCCGGAGGACTCCTGGGCCGCGGCCTCCCACGCGGTCCGAATGGTGTCCAGGAGGTCGCTCAGCGTCGCCGCCCCCTCCAGGTCGGAGATGTCCAGGACTTCCCAGCGGACGGGGGCCAGCTCCCGGAACTCCACCGCCGGGGCGGAGGGGGTGGAGAGGTCCACCAGGAGGCCGCCCTTGGGACCCGTCTCCGTGGGATCCAGGCCCATGAGGCACCCAGGGTAGTGGATGGGCGGATCCCGGGAGAGCTCCTGGCGGAGGTGGACGTGGCCCAGGGCCCAGTAGTGAAAGCCGGCTTCCTGGAGCCGGGCCAGGACGGAGGGAGCGTAGGGGTGGTGCTCCTCGGCGCTTGGGGAGCCCATGACCTGGGTGTGCAGGAGGGCGACGTGGGGGCCGTCCGCCCCAGGCCGGGAAAGGGCAGCCGAAAGATCGGTGGTGACCCTACGGGAGGAGTGGCCCGCCCCCGTGACGTTACCCACGGGCCTGTCTTGCCGGTCCCGGATCTCCACCGTGCGGGGCTCGGCGGAGTCCAGGACTGTCACGTTCCCGGGCCAGGGAAGGGGCTGACCACCCCGGGCGCCCGCCTCCGGATCGTGGTTACCGGTGGCATAGACGACCTGGATCCCTGCCTGGTCCAGACGGGTCATCTCCTCCAGGAGGAGCCGTTCCGTCTGGAAGGAGACGGCCTCTCCGTCGAAGAGATCGCCGGCGACCAGGAGAGCGTCCACCTCTTCCCGGAGAGCCAGCTCCACGGCTCCCCGGAGAGCCTCACGAGAGGCGGTACGCAACCGGTTCCGGACCTGGGGAGAACGGGTGGCGAAGGGAGCGTCCAGATGCAGGTCAGCCAGGTGAAGGAAGCGCATCAGTCCCCGAGGAGGTCGGGTGGAGGTTTCCTGAAGCTAGAGGCTCGCCGCCGGGCGTGGCCAGGGGCGAATGGGACAGGGAATCCGGGGGAGGGCCAGGGCAGACGGAAAGGGAGACCCGGGGCGGAGCCGCCCCGGGTCCGGTCTATCGGAGGGAGAGGAGGCTCGTCAAGCCTTCTCCATGCCCTTCACCGCCTTCTCCACGTACTTGTCCACATTGGCCAACACCTTCACCAGGTCCTTTCGCTCCTCGGCACCGGAAAGCTCCGTGGCGAAGTCCAGGAAGACGTCTCGGACGGCATCCCGCTGGCCGGCGGAGAGGGCAGCTCCCGCCGTCTTCTTCTTCGGCCGGCTGGGGGTGGCCTTCTTTCGCCTCTTCTGGGGAGTCCCCGAAGCCTGGGCCTTCCGGCGCTTGACCTGCAGGGGATAGCGAGCGTTGAACTGACGCCGGCTGAGCTTCCCCACGGAGGGACTCACCTTCTTCGCACCCTCCATGAGCTCGTCCAGGTCCTTGTCGGGATTCTCCCCCAGAGCCTTCTCCACGTAATCCATGACCTTCTCGTCGACTTCTGCCACGAGACCTCCCCTTTCCGCTAAGGGTCTGAGTTATTTCCCCCAATACTGGGGAATATCGTCAATAATGGAGAAAAGGGAGGGAAAGTCAATACTGTCCGGTCCCTGGGATATTGATGCTCCTGTTTCCCCGGGAAACACGGACCCTGAGGTCAGGCCTCCAGGACCACGGATCGATGGAAGACCTTCTCGAAGAGGTTCGACTTCCTCCCCATGGCCCACTTCTCCAGCAGGAAATCCCCCTCTCCCCGGAGCCGGAGGCGGAGCTCCCCGTCCCGGAGGATGACGTCGACTTCGTCCACCTGTTGGATATGGCTCCGATCCATGGCGTCCGCCACTCTGAGGAGGGCGGCGAGGCGAGTCGTGGTCTCCCGGTCTTCTTCGGACAGCCGCATGAAGTCGTGATGTCGCTGGCGGGGTATATTCTTTCGGTGATAGCGGGCGATATTCGCCACCATGAGCATCTCCGTGGGGGAGAGGCCGGGCAGCTCGGAGCGGGAGATGAGATAGAGGGAGTGCTTGTGGTGCTTCTTGTGGGAGATGAAGGTGCCGATGTCGTGGAGGATGGAGGCGGCCAGGAGGAGGCGACGCTCGGCCTTCCCCAATCCGTGGACCTCCTGGAGCTGGTCGAAGAGAGAGAGGGCGAGCTGGGCCACCTGCACTCCGTGGGCCTCGTCGAACATGAAGCGCCGGCCCAGGGAGATGGCGGCCTTGGTGAGTTGCTCCTCCTGGCGAATCTCGTGCCCGGGGTGAGCGATGAGGTCGTCCACCAGGTCAAGGAGAATTCCCTCCTTGACCCCCACGCCCGGGACGAGGATCTCCTCCACTTTCGCCAGGCGGGCCAGGTGATGGTACACCATGGCTGCGGGCAGGATGACGTCGGCCCGGTCCTCCCGGAGGTTCAACTGCTCGATCCGTTCCCTGTAGGAGAGGCGGGAGAGGAGGTCGATGACCCGGGCCAGATCCGACGTAGAAAGGGTTGCCACGTCCACATCATCCGTGGGGGCGCTGGCGAGCTCGGCCAGGGCGTCGATGTTCCCGCCGGTTGCCACGAAGCCCGAAGGAGACCAGTACTGGGCCGGAGCCGGAATTCGCAGGGTGGAGACGTAGTCGGAAAGAAGCTTCCCGAACCCCCCGACCTCGGCCTGAGCTTCACTCAGCTCCTCCAGGAGGCGGACCGATCCCATGGTGTGGGATTCGCTCCAGAGCATCCCCATGTCGTCTACCAGGGAAACCTCCACGCTCCCTCCCCCCAGGTCCGTGAGGATCCACTGTCCCCCGGTGAGATCCACCCGGCTCGCCACAGCCAGGTGTACCAGACGGGCCTCCTCCGATCCGGAGATGGCTCTGAGCTCGATTCCCGTCTCCTCCCCCACCCGCTGAATGAGGTCCTTCCCGTTCTTCGCCTCCCGGACGGCGCTGGTGGCCACGGCCCTGAAGGCGGCCAGCTCGAACTCGTCCAGCTGGGACCGGATCGACCGGAACGCCTCCACGGCGCTGTCCATGGTGCGGGAGGCCAGCCGTCCGG
>CAZZEL010000074.1:0-19860 GCA_964652625.1 uncultured Gemmatimonadaceae bacterium | reverse complement strand
CTTCCCTGCCCTGGGGGGAGGGTCGAGCGATCTCCTCGAAAGGAGAGCGTGCCCTCTCCATGCCTTCATCCCGCCCCCAGACCGTGAACGAGCTGAAGGAATCGGGCTACCGGTCTCTTCCCGTGAAGGAGGAGCTGCGGCGAAACCTGGTTCGCAAGCTCCGGAACGGCCAGGACCTCTTCCCCGGCATCATCGGATACGAGGACACGGTTCTTCCCCAGCTCGTCAACGCCATCCTGGCCCGCCACGACTTCATCCTCCTGGGTCTTCGAGGCCAGGCCAAGAGCCGGATCCTCCGGCAGCTCATGGAGCTGCTGGACCCGGAGATCCCCATCCTGGCCGGGAGCGAGATCAACGACGATCCCCTCCAGCCCATCTCCAAACACGGGAAGCTCCTCCTGGAGGACCAGGGGGGCGAGGCTCCGGTGGAATGGGCCCCCCGGGAGTACCGGTACGTGGAGAAGCTGGCCACCCCGGACGTGACCATTGCCGACATGATCGGAGACGTGGATCCCATCAAGGCCGCCCGGGGAGGACACATCCTGGCCGACGAGCTCACCATCCACTACGGCCTACTCCCCCGGGCCAACCGGGGGATCTTCGCCATCAACGAGCTGCCGGACCTGGCCGGGAAGATCCAGGTGGGCCTGTTCAACATCCTCCAGGAGGGGGACGTCCAGATCAAAGGCTACCCCATCCGCCTGCCCCTGAACGTCTTCATGGTGTTCACGGCGAATCCGGAGGACTACACGGCCCGGGGGAAGATCATCACGCCCCTCAAGGACCGGATCGGCGCCGAGATCCGGACCCACTATCCGGAAGAGGTGGAGATCGGGGTGATGATCACCGAGCAGGAAGCCCGGGTGGACCGGAACGGGGCGGGCATGGACATTCCCCCCTTCCTCCTGGAGCTGGTGGAACGGGTGGCCTTCCTGGCCCGGCAGGACAAGCGCATCGACCAGCGTTCCGGTGTGAGCCAGCGACTACCCATCACTCTCCTGGAGACCGTGGCATCCAGCGCGGAGCAGCGGGCCCTGCGCCTTGGGGAGGAGGAGACCGTACCCCGGGTGGGGGACGTGTATGCCGCTCTTCCGGCCATCACCGGGAAGCTGGAGCTGGAGTACGAAGGAGAGCTCCACGGATCGGAGAAGATCGCCAAGGAGCTCATCGCCGCCGCCGCCGGCCTGACCTTCGAGTTCCGGGCCGGGGGGGCGGACACCGGGGAGATCGTGGAGTACTTCGAGGAGGGAGGCGCCCTGCAGGTCTCGGAGGATGCCGGGGCCCGGGCCTCGGTGGAGGGCTACGGCAGCGTCCCGGGTCTGGTGGAGCTGACGGAAATGGTGGGGCTGGCCGGCCAGGATGCGTCCCCGGGGTACCGGGCCGCCGCCTGCGAGCTGGTCCTGGAAGCCCTGGCGGCCCAGAAGCGGATCAGCCGCACGGAAGGAGGGTTCGCCCGGTCCAGGCGCGAGGGCCCCAAGGGGCACGGCCCTCACGGCGGGGGCTCCCAGGGGTTCGACCCCTTCGGCAGTTGACCGCCGGGGGGCCGGGAAAAGGGCGATTCAAGGCTCCGTTACCGCCCCCCGTCCACGCTCAGGGTCTGGCCCGTGATCCAGGACGCCTGCTCCGAGGCGAAGAAGGCCACGGCATGGGCGATGTCCTCCGGGCGCCCCAGGCGCCGGACGGCGATGGCCTCCACCAGGCTCTTCTGACCCTCCGGGCCATAGGACTGCCACTGCTTCTCCGTGGTGGGGTTGGAGCGGATGAACCCCGGGGCCACGCAGTTCACCGTGATCCCGTGGGGGCCCAGCTCGTGGGCCAGCTGTCGGGTCAAGCCGATGAGGCCGGCCTTGGCCGAGGCGTAGGCCTGGATGCCCGTGAGGCTCACCCGCAGGCCGGCGCCGGAGGAGATGTTCACGATACGTCCCCAGCCTGCCGCCTTCATCCCCGGCACCGCAGCCTGGCTCAGATTGAAGGCTCCGGTGAGGTTGACGTCGAAGATCACCTGCCAGTCCTCGGGGGGGACCTCTTCCAGCGGCCGGCCCACCTGCCCCGCCACGCCCCCGGCGTTGTTCACCAGGATATCCACCTGCCCGGCTTCCCTGGAGGCCTCCGTCACGAAGGCGGCCACGGCATCCCGGTCACGGACGTCCACGATCCCGGTGCGGCAGACCCCTTCGCAAAGGGCACGGGTCTCGGCCAGCGGCTCCTCCCGGAGGTCACAAGCCCACACCCGGGCACCCAGGGCAGCGAAGGTCCGAACCATCTCCCGCCCCAAACCGTGTCCCCCTCCGGTGACCAGTACCGTCCTGTTCGGGAATTCGATCTTCATGTCAGGTCGCTCCTGAGCTCCTCCAGGTTGTCCCAACCCAACGTCCTCTCCCCCGATTCGATCTCGTGGATCTGCCGGATGATGCCCTCCGTCAGGGGCGTGGACACCCCAGCCTGGGAGGCCAGGCGCACCACCACGCCCAGCTGGGCGTCCACCTCCGTGGGCCTTTTCCGCACCGCCAGGTCCCGCCAGATGCCGCTGTGGGTCTTGGCCGAGGCACGGTTGAAGGCCACCAGGTCGTCCAGGGACCGCTCCGCATCCTCCACGTGGCCCTGGGGACGGAAGGCCAGGGGAGTGAAACCGTCGAAGCTCTTCAGGGCCACCCCCCGTGCCAGGGCAACCCCCACCACCTCCCGGCCCAGGGCCCGGAGCAGGGGCCGGTACTCCCGGGCATCCAGCACGTCGGCGATGGGAGCGTCCGTGAGGGCCGTGGCGAAGAGAAGGGCGGCGTAGGCCAGCTTCCCCCACAGATAGCCGAAGATGTTGTCCGTGAGGCGGGCCCTGGGCTCGAACAGCTTCATGAGCTGATGGATTTCCTTCACCCGGCGGGTCTCCCGTCCGTCCAGCTCTCCCACCGCCACGGTCCCCCGGTTCCCACGGTGGATGACGCCCGGCTCCAGGTAGTCGGCACCGAAGTTCACGAAGGCCCCCACAGTCCGACCCCCACCCACCACGTCGGCAATCTCCAGCTCACACAGACCGTTCTGGATGGAGACCACCGCCCCCGGCTCCGCCAGGTGAGGCCTGAGCTGGGCCATGGCATCGGCGGTGTGGTGCGCCTTGACGCACAGGAAGACCAGGCGGAACCGACCCTGAACGTCATCCAGGTGAGCCGCCTGGACCGGAACGGTGAAATCGTCCACGGGTCCGGTCAGGCGGAGACCCCGTTGGTTCATGGCCTCCACATGCTCCCGGACCCGGTCCACGAAGAGGACCTCCTTCCCGGCCCGGACCAGGGAGGAGCCGATGCTCCCTCCCATGGCTCCGGCCCCCCAGATCACCAGGGGCGGGCCTTCCCCCTTCATCTCCATAGGGCTATGCCCATCCCTCCTCCAGGGCCCGGCTGGCCTCGGCCTTGGCCACGTCCCAGATGGCCATCATCTCCTCGTCCGGACGCTGGTAGTAGCCCCCGTAGTTCCCGTCTCCCACGTACTCCTTGAAGGACCGGGGATCCAGCACCGACTTCAGTGCCGTGTCGATGAGGGGCTTCTGCTCCTCCGGCAACGCCACCCCCGCCAGACGGGTCCAGGGGAAGTTCTCCATCCAGGAGGCGTGGGATCCCACCGGGTCCACCTCCCGGATCTTGGCCAGGGTCTCCGGGGCGATCCACCAGTTGTGGACCTTCACCTGGTGGCCCGGGTTCTCCGCCATCCACTCCAGGGCCCGGGCACCGGCGGGAGCGTTCCCTCCGTGGCCGTTCATGAGGAGGATCCGCCGGAAGCCGTGCCGGGAAAGACTGTCCAGAATGTCTTCCATGAGGCGGACGTAGGTCTCCACCCGCAGGGTCACGGTTCCGGGGAAGGCGCTGAAGTAGGGGGAGAGGCCGTAGGGAAGAACCGGGAAGACGGGAACGCCCAGGGGCTCGGCCACCTCCCGGGCCAGACGCTCCGGGATCAGGGTGTCCACGGCCAGGCTCAGGTAGGCGTGCTGCTCCGTGCTCCCCAGGGGCACCACCGCCCGGTCATCCTTCTTCAGGTATTCCTCCACCTGCATCCAGTTCATGTCGGCGATACGCACAGGCATCCTCCCTGAAGGATCATCCTCGCTCCGGGCCCCGGGGGTTCCGGTACCGGCTGGAGGGGGCGCACCGTCGTCGCCGGCCGGCTACCCGCCCCGAGGCGAAGGGTACCATGGGAAAGGTGGGCCAATCCCGGGCTCCGGGCCAGCGGGGAAACCTTCTTCGGCCCGGCTACGTCAGAGGAGTAGCCCACCTCTCGTTTTTCGGGAGGAAGAGCCCCCGCTTCTCCTGTGTCCCGAGAGGAGGGGCGGCGGCGGGAACCCGGGAAAGCTGGGGAATCGGTATGGTCCAGAACTTCTTCATCGACGCCCGTCACACCCTTCGCTCCCTGCGGCGCAACCCCGTCTTCGCCGCGGTCTCCATCCTCACCCTGGGTCTGGGCATCGGGGCCAACAGCGCCATCTTCAGCGTGGTGAACGGCATCCTTCTGCAGAGCCTCCCGTTCGAGAAACCGGACCGGCTGGTCTCTCTGTGCGAGACCATGCCCGACGAGGCCGCACGGTGCGTCACGGCCTCCACGCCCAACGCGGCCGACTGGGCCGAGGCGAGCCGTTCCTTCGAGGAGATCGGCGTCTTCCGCTGGTGGGGTCACCTGCTGCGCACCTCCGACGGCTCGGAGTCGGTGAGGAGCCTCATCGCCACTCCGGAGTTCTTCCGGGTCATGCGCTACCGTCCCGCCCTGGGACGTGTCCTCCAGTCCCGGGACCAGGAGGAGGGCAACCGGCAGGTGGCCGTCCTGGACCACGACTTCTGGACCGCTCGCTTCGGGGCGGACCCCGACATCGTGGGCACGGCCATCAACCTCTCCGGGGAGTCCTTCCAGGTCGTGGGGGTTCTTCGGGAAGGGCAGAAGCCCCCGGCCATGAGCGGAGAGCCGAAGGCCGACATATGGCTTCCCCTGCACTTCGATCCCCGGGAGGAGAGCCGCAGGGACTGGCGGGGGTTCTACGCCGTGGGACGCCTGGCCCCCGGGACCAGCGTCGAGGCGGCCCGGGACGAGCTGACGGCGGTTCGCCGGGGGCTGCTGGAGCTCCACCCCGAGGCGAACGCCGAGTGGGGTCTCGAGCTTTCCCCCCTCAAGGACCGTGTCGTGGGTGGGGTGCGAACCACCCTCCTCTTCTTCCTGGCCGCCGTGGGCCTCGTCCTCCTCATCACCTGCGCCAACATCGCCAACCTCATCCTGGCCCGGATGAACGGGCGGGGCATGGAGCTGAGCATCCGGACGGCCCTGGGGGCCGATGCTCCCCGCCTGGCGGGGCTCCTGCTGAACGAGGGGCTCATCCTGGCCCTCCTGGGTGGCGGCGTCGGTCTGGTGTTGGCCTGGGTGGGCACGCCTCTCTTCCTCTCCCTGGCCCCGGCGGGAATCCCGCGACTGAACGAGGTGGGAATGGATTGGACGGTCCTGGCCTTCACCCTGGGGCTGGCCGTCCTCACCACGCTCCTCTTCGGTCTCGCCCCCCTGGCCCGGGCGGCCCGGATACGCCCCATGGTGGCCCTCCGGGGCGGGAGGCACGGGAAGGTCGGTGGGAGGTCGGTAGGGGCGAACGAAGCCCTGGTGGTGACCGAGGTGGCCCTGGCCCTGGCCCTCCTGGTGGCAGCCGGTCTCCTGGTCCGGAGCTTCGCCTCCTTCCACCGATGGGATCCCGGCTTCCAGCGGGAACACCTCCTGACCGTCTCCCTCACGGCCACTACGGGGGCGTACGAATCCCGGGAGGCCATCCTGAATCTCTACCGGACCCTCGACCAGGAGCTGGAGGCCCTCCCGGGGGTCGAGTCGGTGGCCAGGAGCTCGGCGGGTCCCCTCTTCGGCGGTTGGGAGCCCGACCGGGTCCTTCCGGAAGAAAGGGCGGGGGAGGAGGGGGGCATCCAGGTCCGCTGGTACGACGTGAGCCCCGCCTACTTCGAGACCCTGGGTGTTCCGGTGGTCCAGGGCAGGGGATTCACCCCCGACGACGGCATGGCCGGTCCCCCCGTGGTGGTGGTCAACGAGACGCTGGCCCGCCTCCTCTGGCCCGGAGAGAACCCCGTGGGCCGCAAGCTCCGCCTGGAGATGCACGACGCCACCCGGGAGGTCCTGGGGGTGGTGGCCGACGTCCCCCCCGTGGATCCGGACGCACCGGTGGAACCGGAGATGTTCTGGCCCCAGGCGGGCTACACCCGGCCCGTGACCTTCTTCGTCATCCGCACCGAGGGAGACCCGGCCGGGTTGAAGGAGGTCGTGGCGGACCGGATCCGGGAGGTGGACCCGGACCTCCAGACCGGGATCGTCCGGAGCTTCGACGACCTCATGGATCGCCGTCTCGTGGAGCCTCGTTTCACCATGCTTCTCATCACCATCTTCGGCGGCGTGGCCCTGATCCTGGCCGCCGTGGGCATCTACGGCGTCGTCTCCCGGTCCGTGGCTTCCCGCACTCGTGAGATCGGCATTCGCATGGCCCTGGGGGCCCCCCGCCGCAGGGTCCTCACGAACGTGGTTGCGGGTTCCATGGCTCTCACCGGGATCGGGGTGGGGGTGGGGCTCCTGGTGGCCTTCGTCCTGAGCCGGTTCATCGCCGGCCTTCTCCACGGCGTTCCTCCCACCGATCCCGCCACCTACTCCGCCGTGGCCCTGGGGTTGATCGCCGTGGCCTTTTTCGCGAGCCTCCTTCCGGCCCTGGGTGCCAGCCGGGTGGATCCCATGTAGAGCCTGCGGGAGGAGTAGCGGGAGCGGGAACAGGGGTCCGGCGTTGGCGTAGGGGCCATCGAGGACTCTTTCGTCTCCCCGAATCCCGCGTCGGGGACGGTTCAGCGCAGGGACGCATCGGGAATGGCCACCAGCACCACCAGGGACACCACCGGGAGCCCCGGAGACGGGCCCGGGGGCGACGTGCCCGGGAACGACTCGGGCCGAGCCGGGGGGGAGGACTCCCCCGAACCGCCTCGCCGGGGGGCCGGGAACCAGGGAGATCCGAGCCTGGCCCGGGAGGTGGGCCGGCGGCGCACCTTCGCCATCATCAGCCACCCGGACGCCGGGAAGACGACCCTCACCGAGAAGCTCCTTCTCTACAGCGGGGCCATCCACCTGGCCGGGTCGGTGAAGGCCCGCCGGGCCGCGAGGCACGCCACCTCCGACTGGATGGCCATGGAGAAGGAGCGGGGCATCTCCATCACCGCCAGTGTCCTCCACTTCGACTACCGGGGTTTCCGCATCAACCTCCTGGACACCCCGGGACACGCCGACTTCTCCGAAGACACCTACCGGGCCCTCACGGCGGCGGACTCGGCCATCATGCTCCTGGACAACCGGAAGGGCGTGGAGACCCAGACCCGCAAGCTCTTCAGCGTCTGCCGGAAGCGTCGCCTCCCCATCTACACCTTCGTGAACAAGTGCGACCGGGTGGGGGAGGACCCCTTCGGCCTCATGGACGACGTTCAGGCGGACCTGGGCATCACGTGCTACGCCGCCACCTGGCCCGTGCGGCAGGACGGGAAGCTGGTGGGAGTGTGCGACCGGCGGGACGGCCGCATCCACCTGTACGACCGTACGGAAGACCACGGTCAGTCCCGGCCCGAGGCCCGGGTCCTGGAGTTGGACGATCCGGCCCTGGACGAGGCCCTGGAGCCCCGGGTTTTGGATCCCCTCCGGGAGGAGCTGGAGCTCCTGGACGTGGCCGGCGAGGAGCCGGATCCGGAGGCCGTGGCCAGGGGGGAAGCCACGCCGGTGTACTTCGGGAGCGCCCTGACGAACTTCGGCGTGGACGTCTTTCTGGGACGGTTCCTGGATGCGGCCCCCTCACCCCCTCCCCGGGAAAGCAATCAGGGAATCGTGGATCCGGTCACGGAACCCCTGTCGGGCTTCGTGTTCAAGGTCCAGGCCAACATGGATCCGAAGCACCGGGACCGGCTGGCCTTCCTCCGTCTCTGCTCCGGACGATTCGAGCCGGGAATGGAGGCCGCCATCCACCGGACGGGGCGGGCCCTGCGCCTCACCCGACCCCAGGAGTTCATGGCCCAGGACCGGAGCCACGGGGAGGACGCCGTGGCCGGTGACGTGGTGGGCCTCCACGATCGAGGAAACCTCCGGGTGGGCGACACCGTGGCCATCTCCGACGATCTGGCCTATCCCGGCGTTCCCCGCTTCTCACCCGAGCACTTCGCCACGGTTCAGCTGGAAGACGTCCTCAAGCGGAAGCACCTGGACCGGGGCCTCCGGCACCTGGCGGAGGAAGGGACCATCCTCCTCATCTTCTCCGAGTCCCTGGGCGGTCCCGTGCCCATCGTGGGAGCCGTGGGGCGTCTCCAGTTCGAGGTCCTGGTGGATCGGCTCCAGCGGGAGTACAACGTGAAGGCCCGGCTGGAGCCTCTGACCTACCACTGCGCCCGCTGGGTCACCGGCCCGGAGGAGGAGGTCCGACGCCTGGGCCAGGGCTACGGCCGGAAGCTGGTGGCCGACGCCGACGACCTTCCCATGATCCTCTTCGAGAGCGAGTGGGTATTGAAGCGGACCGTGGAGGAAGAGGAGAAGGGGGAAGTCCGCTTCCACGACGTCCAGCCGGGATAGGGACGCTCGCGATCCGGCTCAGCCCTCTCCTTCAACAGCCTTTCGGGTCTCCCCTTCCTCCAGAGCCTCGGGCCTTCGGCCCTTCTCCACGGCCCGTTCGGCCAGGACGAGGCTCAGCTCAGCAGCAAACTCCTCCGCCGCCAGCCGGTCCCTTCGCCGGAGGGGAAGAATCAGCTCTGCCGGATGTCTCAGCCTGAGGCCTTCCTGCCCCGCCAGCTCCTCGAAGGCCCGGAGATCGCTGGCCCGCAGGATGAGTCGGGCACCCGGGGGCCACTGCCACCATTGCCGCCGGACCACGGCTCCAGCCACTCCTTCCAGGGGGATATCCACCTGCCGCACGGACTCCATTTCCTCGTCACTGCGGATTTCCGAGCCCACGTGATCCGTCTTCCTTGCCACCCTCCACTGAATCCTCAAGTGGCCTTCCCCCACCATGAGCAATCCGTGCACCGTCTCCGTGGTGGAGGTTATGGCGGAGTCGGAGTACACGTCGCTGCGACGTTTGAGGGTGAAGGGAAGGGTCGGCGTCCCGTTCACGGTCCGGGCTCCCGGATCCTCTCCCCTCCCACGAAGACCATCTCCACCCTCCCCGACTCTTCCAGGGGATTGCCGCTGAAGACCACCACATCCGCCGCCTTCCCAACCTCCAGGGCCCCCAGCTCGTCGGCGACCCCGAACATCCGGGCCGGATAAAGGGTCAGGGCCCGAAGGGCTTCCTCAGGAGCCAGGCCGTGGCGGACGGCCAGGCGGGCCTCGGCCAGGAGCCCGGTGACGTTCTCCACCGATCCGGTCTGAAAGGCGAAGGGCACCCCCGCGTCGGCCAGAGCCATCGGCGTGCCCGAATCGCCTTTCCTGGACTCCAGCTCCCGGAAGGCGGCATTTCCGGGTCCCCAGACGACCGGAATCCCCCCCTCGGCCAGCTCCCGGGCCACCCGGTGGGCTTCGGCGCCGTGGTTCAGGATGAGGGGAATGTCGAACTCACCGGCAATCCGGAGGACCGTGTGGAGATCGTCGAAGCGGTCGGCGCTGACAATGAAAGGTGTTTCGCCGCGAAGGACGGGAAGTAGAGCCTCCAGCTTCGGGTCCCTCTCAGGAGGCTCAGGCTCCGTGCCCTCGTCTTCCCGGTCCCATGCCTCCATCCTCTGTTGGTGGCGGGCCAGCTTCTCGCCGTACTCCTGCACCCTGACGAAGGTCTGGCGCAGGAGGGCGGCGGATCCCATCCGGGTCTGGGGCATCCGGTTCCGCTCCCCATAGCGCATCTTCGGCGCCTCGCCCAGAGCACCGTGCACCCCCACCGGAAAGCGGACCACCATCTCCTCCACCGTCTCTCCCACCAGCCTTACCACGGCGCTCTGGCCCGCCAGGAGGTTCCCGTCCGCCGGCGCGCAGAGGGCCGCCGTCACCCCGGAGCTCAACGCCAGAGAGAGAAACCGGTTCTCCGGGTTGAAGGCGTCGGTGATCCTCAGGTGGGGCGTCACCGGGTCCGTGGCCTCGTCGTCGTCCCGGCCCAGGGACGGATAGTCCGCCGCCCCCAGGTTCGTGAACCCGTCCAGGAGGCCCGGCGTGACCGTCATCCCGGAGACGTCCACCACCCGGGCGTCCTGGGGAACGGAAACGCTTTCGCCTATCGCGGCGATGCGCCCGTTTCGCATAACGAGGGTTCCGTTCTCCATGACACCGTTCGTGACGGTCAGCAGCCGGCCTCCCTGCAGAGCCACGGTCTCCGGTCCTGACTGGGCATGGACTCCGGCGCCCACCGCCGGGGCTACGGCCACCCAGAAAGACCCCATGAGCCAGGCGATGGAGACGCCTCGGCGGAGCTTCTCCCGACTCATCCTTCACCTCCTGCCGCCGGCCTTCGGCTTCCGGTCTCCGGGCTCTCCACCGTCACACGTGCCGCCGGATCCCGCCGGTAGACCAGGGATCCCTCGATGAACACGGCCTCCGGCACAGACCGGGTCTGAAGAGGATGGCCCCGGAGGATCAGAAGGTCGGCGTCCTTGCCTCTCTCCAGGCTTCCCACCCGGTCCTCCAGACCGATGATCCTTGCCGCGTCGATGGTCACGCTCCGGAGAGCCGCCTCCGGATCCATCCCCTTTCGGACGGCGAAGGCGGCGATCTCCAGGAGATCTCCACCGGGGGAGCCGGAGCCCGGGGTGAACCAGGAGGAGTTGATGTTGGGACGAAAACCCAGGCGGACTCCGGCCCCGGAGAGGATGGCCGGCGCCCGGGGGTTGAAGCCCTGGTCTTCGATGTTGCCAGCGCCCCGGAAGAGGTCCTCCACGATGACGGGGATCCCCCGCTCCGCCAGCTCCCCGGCCAGCTTGTAGGCGTCCGTGGCCCCGTCCAGGATGATCCGGAGGCCGAACTCATCGGCAATGCGAAGGGCCGAGTGGATATCGTCCCGGCGCTCGGCGTGGACCAAAACCGGGGTCTCGCCCCGGAGAACCGGAATCAGGGCCTCCAGGTTCAGGTCCCTGGTCCGGCTTGCCCCGTTGTCCGGCCCGGACTTTCGATCCCGCTGGTATTCCCGGGCCTTGATGAGGGTCTCTCGGGCCAGGGCGGCGATGCCCATGCGGGTCGAGGGCATCTTCCCCTCCCGCTTCGGCGAGCTCCCCAGGCCCATGACCATGACGGCGTTGTCACGGACGATCATCTCATCCACTACCAGGCCGGTGGTCTTCAGGATCGCTCCCTGTCCCCCGAAGACATTCCGGTCCCCCGGCGTCACCAGGGCCGTGGTGACCCCCAGCTCCCGGGCGTGGGCAAACTGGGGGGCGTGTGGCTCCACGGCGTGCTTCGCCTGCAGGGCCGGGGCCACGGGCTCGGAGGTCTCGTCCATGTGGCTCTGCCGTCGCCAGTTGCTTCCGATGCCCACGTAGGACCGGGGAGACACCAGCCCAGGCATGATCACGAACCCCTGGGCATCCACCACGGCGTAGTCCATGGGAACGGTCAGGTTCGACCCCACGGCGGTGATCTTGCCGTCCTCCACCAGGACAGTGGCCTCCGGGAGGGGCTCTCCGGTCATGGTCATGACCAGTCCCCCCCGGATGGCCATGCCCCGGGCCCGGTCCAGGTTGCGGGGCATCTCCAGGTGCCGATCCGCCGTCGGAACCAGGGGACCCGGATCCGTCTTCGGCCCGATGGGCGCCTCGTACTCCACCTTCCCGTCGATGACGACCTTCTGCACCTCGGAGAGCATCTCGAAGGGCTCACCGTCCAGGAGCACCAGATCCGCGTCCTTTCCTTCCTGGATGCTGCCGATGCGGTGGTCCAGGAGCATGTCCCGGGCCGGAGACAGGGTGATGGCCCTCAGGGCGTCCTCCTCCTTCATCCCGTAACGGACGGTGAGGGTAGCCAGGTGCCGGAGGTGCTGCTGGGGCCCACCCAGCGCGTCGGTCTGCAGGGAGACATCGTAGCCGGCCTCGGCCAGGATGGCCGGATTGTTCTTGAAGGTCAGGGCATGGTCGTAGTAGCTGAAGAACATGGGCGGACCGATGTTGAAGTGCAGCTCCTCCTTCCGGTCCTGCAGGGCATCCACCAGCAGGTGGGCCCAGTAGCCGTGACAGATGCTCAGGTCCAGGTCGAACTTCTCGGCCAAGCGGACCGCCGACATGATCTCCGAGGCCGTGGCCACGTGGATGTGGACCGGGATTTCCCGTTTCAGGGCCATGACCAGGGCCTCCTGGCCCAGATCCCGAGATGGGGGCGTGAGGTCCCCGTTGTCCGGCGCCCGGCTCTTCCTCTCGTATTCTTCCCACCTTTCCATGTATTCCTGGGCCTCGATGAAGGCCTTTTCCGCCAGGTAGTAGACGCCCATGAGGGTCGTGGGCATCCGACCCCGCTCGCCGTAGGCCCCGATGGGGTTCCCTTCGATGGCCATCTTCAGGTCCGCTACTTCCTTCAGGACCATCTCTTCCGGAGAGGCGTCCTTGAGCTTCACGGCCACGCTGGTGCCCCCGATGATGTTCCCGCTTCCGGGTCGGGATACCACGGTGGTCACGCCTCCGGCCCGCCCCACGGCTATGGCCGGATCGTCGAAGTTGAAGGCGTCCAGGGCCCGAACCTGGGGCGTGAGGGGATCGGTCATCTCGTTCCCGTCGGCGTTCTCTTCCACCCGGGGGATGCTGAAGACGCCCACGTGGGTGTGCATGTCCACGAACCCGGGAGTCACCACCTTCGCGTTCAAGACACGGGTCCCCGAGGGAACGGTCAGCCCCCTCCCCACCCGGGCGATCTTGCCGTCTTCCACCAGGATCAGCCCGTTCTCCACCACCCCGTCCGAAACCGTGTAGATCCTCTCGGCCCGGACAGCCAGGTCCTGGGCGCGGAGAGAGGCGGTCAGGCAGAAGAAGAGGAGGAACAGGACAGGGGGAACCGCAGCGAGAAGGGTGCCCTTCCTCGGTGCCGTCATGGGGGTCTCCCGGCTAGAAGCCTGCATGGGTAGGTGGAGCGTGTTGGAACGTGTTGGAACGTAGGTTCCCGAAGGGTACGCCTCGTTCTCGCGCCCCGCCAGCGGAGCGCCTCGCCAGCGGAACGCCTCGCCAGCGGGGCGCATCGGCAGCTGGACGCATCGGTACTCTCGGTACATCACCGGATTGCCGGAAAGGAGATCTTAGCCCCTCGGGAGGTTGCGGGACAGGCAGACCGGGAGGCGGGTGACGGACCGGGTTCAGAAGCCCGAGAAGACGTCCGATCCGGGACCTTCCCGGACCTGGAGGAGGAGCTTCAGGCCCACTCCGTAGGTCAGGAAGGGCTGGCCGCGGATGATCTGCAACTGTGTGAAGGCCTGAGGGCGGAAGGCACCCACCTTGAAATCCACGTGGATCCCGCCACCCCCCGTGAAGTCGCCCCGGGTCCAGGAGCCCAGTCCCAACTGAGAGACCATGGTGACCAGGGCCGGTGGAGTATTCACCAGCTGGATGCTTGGCCCCACGGACACGGACCATCCGTCGTTCACGGAGTTCCTCTCTCCCGGACGGTCATCGGGATCGACGGAGCCGATCTCGTAGCGCTGGACCCATACGTGGGGAGCCCACCAGTGCCCGGGCCGCTCCAGCCCCACCATCATCCCCCAGGCCCGGAAGTCCGACCGGTAGAGACCCGGGTCATACTCGGCGAAGCTGTCCTGGTAGGTGGGCATCACCGTGTAGGTCTGCCCCGACACCGGAGCGTGTCCCAGGGCCAAGTACCCCAGTCCGGAATGGAGTACCAAGAGGAGGAGGAGAGGGGCTCCGGGAACGATTCGGCGGAGCGCAGCACCCGGTGTCATGAAATCCTCCAGGAAGGGGATCGGCGACACGTGGTATACTGTCCCCGACGCACAGAAGATCCCCCGGTACCGGCTGGAGGACCCTCACCCGTCCGAATCCCCCAGCCGGATCTCGAACAGGCTCTGCCAGAGCTTCCCCGTGACGTAGAACGTATTCCTTTCGGGATCGTAGGCGATGCCGTTCAGAACCGCTTCAGGATCCGGGGCCCGTCGGGCGGAAGCGGACAACCCGAAGCCGTCCAGCACCCCCACCACGTCTCCGCTGGCCTTGTCGATGCGGAGGATGTCGGTGGTCTGATAGACGTTGGCGTAGATCACTTCCCCCACGCACTCCAGCTCGTTGAGCTGCCAGACCGGGAACCCGTCCCGGGTCACCCGGATCTCCTCCAGGAGCTCGAAGGTCTCCGGATCCCTCCGGTACAGGCGGTAGCTTCCGTCGGACATGAAGAGAGCCTGGCCGTCATAGCACAATCCCCAGCCCTCCCCTTCGTACTCCAGGGAACGGCGAAGAGCCAGGGAATCCGCATCGTAGACGAAGGCCTGTCCCGCCTGCCAGGTGAGTTGAACAAGCTCGGAATCCACCAGGGCCAGCCCCTCCCCGAAGTAGGCCTCGTCCAGGGTCGTCATGGCCAGGATCTCGCCCGTCTCCGGATCCACCTTCCGAAGGCTGGAGCTGCCCCGGCGGCCCGTGCTCTCGTAGAGAAGGCCGTCGTGGAAGACCAGGCCCTGGGTGTAGGCTTCCGGGTCGTGGGGAAGAGTCCGGAGGATCTCGTATTCCAGGGGGGCCGGGCCGGGGTCACAACCGGCAAGGAGCACGAGAAGACAGGCGAGCCCCGGCCAGATGCATCTTCGGTTGCCCTTCCGCTCCCGTACCATGATTCCTTTCGGGGTCGTGGTCCCGACCCCTATCGTCTCAGCCTGCACGCCGGATCGTTCCAGCGCCAGGCAATGGCGTCCCATCCCACCACGTATTCCTGGAGGGTGCCGGAGCTGGTGCGATAGGTCTCGACGATGGCACGAACATCCGTGATTCGATCATACCCCCGGGCCCGAGCCTTCTCCCGGAGGGTGGGCCGCCCCTGGCGGCTCCTGGCGATCCTCACCGGACCCACCTCCACCAGCTTGCAGTGATCCGGGCGCTGAGCCGCCAACACCTCCTCCTCCAGGCTCGACGAGGCGCACCCCGAGAGAAACAGGGTGGCCAGGCCGGCGGCCAGGAGCCAGAAAACGGCCTGAAAGGAACGGAGACCTGGGTCCCCGGGGTAACGGAATTGCATGTCTCGGTTCCCTCCACATTCAATTCTACATCCAGCCGGTTCTGCATCCGTCCGCCCCGGCCGTTCGCCCTCGGATCCCGTGCCTGCGCGGACGGGGACGGTGGTGCTCCATCTCCAGCCAGTCCAGCAACTCTATTCCCCGTGCCCGCGCGGACGGGGACGGTGGTATCAGGGCGCCGGGTCCTCCTGCCGAAGTTCCCGGGGAAGGCGGGCTACGAAGGGAATGGCCACGCCCAGGGAATCCTCCAGGACGCCTACCAGGGTGTCTCCCCTGACCCGGAACAGCTCCACGTTCCCCCCGAAATCTACCACTCCCAGATACGATCCGGACCAGGAGAACGCATCCCAGAGAGGTCCCCCGAAGCCTGCGGCGCCGAAGACCCGGAGGATCCGCTCGTCCATGTCCTCGAAGGCCCGGAGACGTTGGACCAGAATCAGGCTCGATGCCAGCTCCAGATCGGCCATGGCATGGGGCCGGTCCGGCGCCACGAAGTACCGTCGGGCCAACGCCGGGTCCCCGTCCGCCGATCCCATGCCTCGGGCGGCCACCCGAAAGAGGGTCTCGGTCTCCCCTTCGGACAGCGGCCCTGCATCGTCCTCCCACCGGACGACCCTCGTCAACCTGCCTTCCTGGAAGAGATTCACGGCCGGCAGGCTCATCTGGGAGATGGCCAGGCGGTCCGGGGCTTCCACGGACCAGAGAACGTGATTCGCCAGCAGCGGGCTCAGACCTTGGGAGGGGACGGGGCGCTCGAGGGGAGCCGGCCGCACGGCCAGGGTGTCTCGCCAATCACCGGCCAATGTGCGGGCCACCCAGGTGCTCTCCTCCTCCGTGATGACCAGGGCGAGGACTGTGTCGCCGGACAGGACCCGCCACTGGGGGATTGTCTCCTTCATGACGTTCCAGGGCAGGTTCTCGTGGTGGGATCCTCCGGAGTCGAAGACCACGAAGGCCTGATTGCCCAGGTCCGGCAGCGCCAACCCACCCCCAGGAAAGACAAGCATACCCAGAGTCAGTCCCCCGCTGAGCTCCCCTGGCCCCCGCCCCTTCCTCCCCATGGCCCGAAGGAAGGTCCCGTCGGAGGAGAACACCCGGACCTGGGCGGCATGCTCGTCCAGCACAGCCAGCTCCCCACCCGGGAGGAGATCCGCGTCCGGGACACTCCCGAAGGTCTCCTCTTCCGAGGCATGATCCTCAGACACCTGAAGGAGGTACTCCACGGGGTACACAGGGGCGTCATACTCGGTCAGAGAGGCGTGTTCCACGATCTCCATGCCGGCGCTGTCCCACCGGTTCCCCGCGGCGGCAGACGACGGACGCTCATCCGTGCAGCCGGGGAGAGCCAGGGCGGCCAGCAGCAAGGACAGGGACGGGGACGGCCGCCCCCGGTGTCGAACCTCGCTGCTACGGGTACCCTGGCCCGGTCCTCGTCCCAGACGAGTCCCCTGATTGAACCCTCCGGATTCCGTTGGCATGGCGGATCTCCAGACAAAGGACGTTTCCGGGATCGGGGAATGGTAGACTGAAGGACAACCCACTCGCCACCCGGATGCTCCCGGCTGCTCCTCTACCCTCAAGAGAGCTGTCGAACGAAGCCGGACTTCGCCTGCGCTTCGGTCGGCGGTCTCGCGGAAGACCCTCTTGGATGCCGGTCTCCGGAGAGGGGCCGCTTGGCTCGGAGCGCCGCCTGGAATCTAGAGCCGTGGCGCTCGTAACGCGGCTCGCCCCCCTTGTTCAACAGCCTTCTAGTAGTAGACGCACGGGGCCAACGAAGCGTGGCGTCGGTTCAGGGGTGGTGTTGGGAAGGAAGGGATGCCAGGGGGAACAGCGGGTGCGTCTCCACCGGCCGGAGGCCCTCCTTTTCGCCGTGTTCGCAGCAACAGACGGGGCGGAAGGCATTCATTGTTGCAAAGACGGTGATAATCACCGTGTTCGCAGCAACAGACGGGGCGGAGGGCATTCATTGCTGCAAAGACGGTGATAATCGCCGTGTTCGCAGCAACAGACGGGGCGGAGGGCATTCATTGTTGCAAAGACGGTGTCCATCATCTCGTTCCCAGCCGGGGGCAGGGTCGGGCACCGTCTCCGCCGCCACGAGGGGTCGCGGACGCCACCGGGGACGGTGGAGACGGCTCCCGCTTATCGGCCTCGGGAGAAACCGGTGTGGCCCGGCTTCCGGCTCTGTGTTGAATGAGAATCCTCGAACTCCCCCTCACCCTCCCCTCACCACCAGGGGATCCAGGGGGAGGGCCGTGGGCCGGACCTCGAAATCGACGCGTGTCGCCCCCTCCGGCTTCACCGAGCTCTGCTTTCGCACCTCGCCGTAGCCGATGAGGTAGGCTACGACGTCACGGTCTCCTGCGGGAACGTCATGGATCAGGAATCTTCCCTCTCCGTCCGTCAGGGTCCCCCGGCCGGTCCTGCCCACGAAGACCTGCACGTATGCCAACGGCTTGCCGGTGGCGGCGTCCCGAACCGTGCCGTTGACAGACCCCGTCTCGCCTCCTGCCGGAATAGCCTCCTCCGGGGGCACGGTGATCACCCGGTTCCGGGGGCTCCGGGTCCCCAGGCCGGTGACACCCTCCAACTGCTCATCCCCTGCAGGGGCGAAGGCAATGGAAAGGGAGACCCAGACAGGTTTCTCCTGGTCACGGTTCAGGGCCGGAGTTAACTCCGCAACGCTGGCAACCTGGAGGGCGGCCCGGTCCAGGGCCCTGTCTCCCGACGACTCGCTCACCCGGGTGTCCTGGACCCGGCCTTCCTCGTCCAGGAAGAACCACACCTGGACCCTTCCTTCCACCGGGGAGTCCTCCCGGAGAGCTGCGTACTCTCGCTCCAGGGCCGCAAGCACTTCCTCCCGGTTCTTGATGGCCGGGTACACCGAGTAGGGCGTGAACGTGGGAACGACCTCCCCTCCGGGCACGGCCTCCTCCCCTGAGGCGGTGGACGCCTCCACCGGAGTCTCCACTTCCTCCTTGTCCGCATCCGTGGGTCCCGGGGCAACGCAGGCCACAGCCACGAGAACGGCTGCGATTCCAGCGAGAGCGCCTCCTTTGAGCCAGGGTCGCTTCGGCAAGGGCATGGTCATGATTCGGATCCTCCGCTTGAGGGTCTCGTAGGGTTCGGAGAGCATGGCGGCCAGGGGACGGCGTCGAGGCGATCCCCGGCCCACGTCCAGAAGCAGGTCCACATAGGAGCGAGTCTTCCCCGGGTGTCTTCCCAGAACCCGGAGATCGCAGTCCCCCTCCACGGCGGTTCGCAGGCGGGCCAACTGCCACCAGACGGGAAGGTGCCAGGGGAAGAGCACTGGCAGGACGCCGGTCAGGATCATGAGCCGCAGATCCCCGGCACGTACATGCTCCAGCTCGTGGTCCAGGATGACACGGACGGCCCAGGCGTCCGTGTCTCTGCACCACTCGGGAAGAACGATCTGAGGTCGGAGGAATCCCACCACAGCGGGCCCCCATTCATCGGAGAAGAGGACGGCCCGCCCGTCCACCGTTCCTCTCCCCCATCGATTCTTGAGTCCATGGGTTCGAAGGAAGAGAAAGACGAAAAGCAGCAAGAGGACACCGGTGGCCAGGGCCCAGGCAGCCAGGATGGGACCATCCAGAAGTCGGAGCACGGATTCCGGCCCCACCTGGACCGTCGCCGGCTCCAGGGGAAGGATGTTCGGAGAAGACTCGGGTCCGGAGACCCTCACAGGAGTCGCCGGGGCCGCGGGTTCCCCCCCTGGCGTCCGGTTCTCCCAGGCCCACTGCCCCAGGGGCCATGCCACGGAGAGGACGATGGCTCCGGTCCACACCCACCGAGAGGGGCCCCCGAGAGACCGGAGGACCTTCTCCAACGCCAGCCCGCCGGCTCCCAGGAGCCCTCCCACGACCATGGCGTACAGAATCCAGGCGGTGATCATCTCATCTCTCCTCTTCCTTGTCCTCCAGCCGCTGGTCCAGGAGAGTGCGGAGCTCCCGAAGCTGATCCGAGGAGAGCTCTCCCCGACCCAGAAGGCGGGTCATGAGGAGCCGCGGTGAGTCCCGGAACAGCTTCCGGGTCATGCGCTGAATGGCGCTGTCCTGCACCTCCTCCCGCTCCAGCCGGGGGAGGTACCGATGGGCCTTCCCCTCCGAGTCGTGTCCCACGTGCCCCTTGTCTTCCAGTCGCTGGAGGATGGTCAGCACCGTCGTGTAGGCCAACTCGTCCGGAAGTTCTTCCAGGACCTCGGAGACGGTGGCGGAGCCCCGTTCCCAGAGGACATTCATCACGTCCAGCTCACGGCCTGACAGCTCCATCATCGGGTCTCTCGGAATGAGGAATTACTACATTTGTAGTACCATACTACCGCGGGTCCCTCTCCCTGTCAACTACGCGTGTAGTATCAAGGCCGGGGCGTCAGATGCCTTTCCCAGCCCCGGGGCGGTCGTACCCTTTCCTGGTGAGATTCTCCAGCTCCTCCCGGAGCTCGGGGACGATGCGAGTGACGTTGGAGCAGCTCTTCCTCTGCATCCGTTTTCTCAGGGCGTCGGAGACGTCCTCCTGGAGATCCGGGTACATCTGGAGGGTGGTTGAGCAAGGAGGGTGCGGCCGTGCGCGGACCACCGCTATCGCGGCGGTGCCCGGCCGCAACCCCCCTGCGCCCCCCGGGGCACGACGGCACGGCTCGAGGATCGGCGTCGGGCGAACATCGCCCAGGCGTTTCAGCT
>CAZZEL010000073.1:0-20412 GCA_964652625.1 uncultured Gemmatimonadaceae bacterium | reverse complement strand
GCTGGAGGGGCTCTCGTCCAGGGCTCCCAGGTATCCCAGGCTGGTTCTGCCGATCTTGCCCGAGAGCTTGGCTCCTCCCACCGGATCGGCGATCCGGCGGGTGTAGACCAGCTGTTGGGGGGTCTCGAAGACCTCGGAGCCCTCCAGGAAGAAGGGCCTCTTCTCCGGGAAGTAGAGGGCGAAGCGCTCGTTCACCGTGATGCGACTGGCATCGGCTTCCACCTGGGAGAAGTCCGGGTTCGCCGTGGCATCCAGGACCAGGTTCCGGGTGATCCCGTAGCGGGCATTCAGTCCAGCCTGGATCTCCGGGTCCCCTCTGTGGAAGCCTCCGGATTCCATGCTTCCCGTGCGCTTCCCCGTGGTCACGGGATTGAGCTCCACCAGCCGCTTGGGCTCCAGACCCCGGAGCCCCACCAGGCGACCGCTCTGGGCCAGGGTGCTGGAGACGTTCTTGGTGAGGGGCGCCCAGGACTGCTTGAACCCCTTCCGCTTCACCTCCCGGGCCACGTTCAGCCCCCAGCTTTGCTCCGGGGCCTCGGGAAAGCGGAGGGACACGTACGGTATGCGGATCTCCGCCTCCCACCCCGAGGATGTGACCCGGCCATCCGACTCCCAGATGAAGTCCGGGCTGAAATCGATGGACACGGAGCTGGCGCTTCCCCTCCGCTTCTGCATCCCCTCGATCCACAGGCCGTCGGTTTGAATGCCCAGGGGGTTCACGTAGAAGACGTACCCCTGCCGCTGGTCGTCGAAGGTATCCAGGATGATGCGAATCCAGTCATCGCCGAAGACGGACCGGTCCCGTTCTCCCAGTCGGGCCAGGACCTGGTCGGGATGGGAGTCCAGGGCCCGAACACCGAAGTAGATGGCCTCCGGGCCGTAGAGAACCCGGACCTCCGTGGGCTCGGAGGCGGCGATACCCTCAACGGGTTCGTACTGGGTGAAGTCCTTCAGGACCGCCGCCCGGGACCAGGTCTCCTCCCCCAGGATCCCGTCCACCCGGACGGCGGGATCCTCCAATCGGGGAGGTTGCACGTCCAGCTCCTGGTGTTGTCCGCTGTAGGTGAGGGTGTCACCGGGAAGGAGAAGGGCTGTGGCCAGGAGGAGGGAGAGCATGAAGGTCTCGACGTGAGCCCCCAGGGCCCGGCTTCAGCCTCGGGGGAGATGCGGGGAAGGAGGTGCGTTCCGACTCCGGTGGACGGAGCGCAGGCGAGAGAGGGATTCCTGGAGGGCGTCCACCACCCGAGGGTCGAACTGGGTCTCCCTGAGTCCCACGATGCGGTCGGCCGCCTCCTCCCAGGGAAGGGCGTCCCGGTAGGAGCGGGCCGAGGTCATGGCGGCCAGGGAGTCGGCCACCGCGGCGATCCGGGCCGCCAGGGGGATGGACTCACCCAGGAGTCCGTTGGGATACCCGCCCCCGTCCCAGCGCTCGTGGTGCCAGGTCACCACCTCCAGGGCCGTGACGTCGTCCAGGAGTGGTTCCAGGATCTGTCGACCCGTCCCAGGGTGGGTCTCCAACAGCTCTACCTCCTCTGCCGTGAGACCTTCCTCCTTGGCCAGGAGATCGGTGGGGAGGTTGATCTTTCCCACGTCCAGGAACCGGGTCCCCAGGTGCAGGGAGGCGGGAACCAGCTCCCGTCCGTCCGGGTCCACTCCCTTCCGGATCTCCTCGGCATAGAGGGTGACGGTCTCGTGGTGACCCAGGAGGTAGGGGTCCCGGACCTCCACGGCCTGCACCAGGGCGTCCGCCGCCCGTAGGATCTCCGTATGGGCCCGATCCTGCCGGTCCTGGGCTTCGGCCGAGAGGAGCCGGCTCCGACTCCGTTCCATGACCAGACGGTCCCGGCGGGCCAGGGCCTCCACCAGCTCACGGCGGAGCTCGGGCATGGCGAAGGGCTTCTGGAGGCACCGGTCGGCCCCGGCGCTGATGGCCTCGGCGGCCAGGCGGGCGTCCTGGACCCCGGTGATGGCCAGGACCTGGCTCGTGGGCCAACGGGCCTTGGCGGCCTTCACCAGCTCCATCCCGCCACGGCCCGGTGGACTCAGGTCCGTGATGACGATGTCGAACTCCGTTCCCAAAACCTGCACGGCCTCTGCCGGGTCCTGAGCCAGGGTCAGGCCGAACGCCTCCTTCTCCAGGTAGGAGAGCAGGGCATCCCTGACGCCCTCCTCTTCTTCCACCAGGAGAACCTTCCGGTCCCCGCCGAAGCCCGTGACCCTCTGGGGCAGGAGAGTCACCGGAG
Organism: uncultured Gemmatimonadaceae bacterium; assembly: GCA_964652625.1. Taxonomy (GTDB): domain Bacteria; phylum Gemmatimonadota; class Gemmatimonadetes; order Longimicrobiales; family Gaopeijiaceae; genus CAZZEL01. Next base: position 18,169 of record CAZZEL010000073.1, on the reverse strand, counting down.
GGGCGGTCTTGCCCATCTCGTCCGGGGCCCGGGGGTACTCGGCGGGCTCCTTCCTTCCCCGACCTTCCTTGTCGCTTTCCCGGTCCCTGGCCTCTCTCTCCTCTTCCTCCCCCTCGGCTTCCGTGGCCTGGGTCTCCGTTGCCGCCTCCTCCAAGAGAGTGCGGCCGAAGAGGCGAACGCAGTCCTTTCCGTCGTGCTTGGCCTGGTACAGGGCGTGGTCGGCGGCGGCCAGGAGCTCGTCCGGGGAGCGCATGCTGGGATGGTGGGCCGCCACCCCGGCGCTCACCGTCAGGGTGCCGTTCGGGAACTTCTTCGTGCGAATGGCGGAGCGGACCCGTTCGGCGAAGACCAGGGCGCCTTCCACGTCGGAGCCGGCCAGGACAGAGAGGAACTCCTCTCCTCCGAACCGGGCCGACAGGTTCATCTTCCGGGTGGTTTGAGAGAGGATCTCCGCGAAGGCGGCCAGGGCCTGGTCTCCCACTACGTGGCCGAACCGGTCGTTGTACCGCTTGAAGTCGTCCAGGTCGAAGAGGACCACGGAAAGGGGGCGTCCCCGCTCGGCGGCGGCGAACTCGTTCTCCAGGAAGACCCGGGCGTGGCGCCGATTGGGCAGGTGGGTGAGAAGGTCGGTGAAGGCCAGGTCTTCGATCTCGGCCCGGTCCCGGTGAAGCCGTTCCGCTAGCCATCCCACGCCCAGGATGATGGCCAGGTATGCCGCCACCACGCCTCCCAGGAGGTCGGGAACCGGACGCCCGAGCCAGTTGGCTATGGCCTGGGTCAGAGAGAGGGTGACCATCCCGGCGGCCAGGGCCGTGGCGGCCCCCTGCCACCCCCGGTAGTAGGCCAGGAGAAAAGCCGGGACCAGGGCCGTGAGCCAGAGAAGGGCCTGGTACGACCCCAGAACGGCCCGGGGCAGAAGCAAGTCTGCCAAGACAGGCACCAGGAGAGCGCCCAGGGAAATGGCCAGGGCCCGGGGCGGTACCTTCGGGGGCTGGGAGTTGTCCGGTTCGGGCATGGAACCCAAGTTGCTCTGGTCGTGGGCCCCGAGCAAGCATCTGAAGGCCGCCGGACCCCGCTCCCTGGCCGAGCCCGAACGATTCCTGGCCCCGCCCGGGACGGTTCCTTCATTCCACTCCAGTGTCGGAGGTGAGCTGTGGTTCTTGAGCGCTGGCGCCCGATTCGGCCCTTCCCCCGGGCCGCCGTGGCAGCGGTGGTCCTCTGCACCGTGGCGGTTGGGATCCCGTCCTTTCTCACGGGCTGCGGGGACTCGGGAGAGGGTGCCCCGGACGCCCTGGCCCGGCTGGCCACGTCCATCTCCGAGAGGGACGAGGAGATCGGAGTCTACTACCGGGACCTGGAGGGGACAGACTCGTTCCTGGTGAATCCTGACCTCCGGATGCACGCGGCCAGCACCATGAAGGTGCCGGTCATGATTCAGCTCTTCCAGGACCGGGACCAGGGGCTCCTCTCCCTGGACGACTCCATGGAGGTGACTACCACCTTCTCCTCCATCGTGGACGGATCCCCCTACACCCTCTCCGCCGAGGTGGACGGCGACAGCACCCTCTATGAGCTGGAGGGGGAGGAGGTCAGCTACCGGCGCCTCATGGATCTGATGATCACCTACTCCAGCAATCTGGCCACGAACCTCCTCATCCGGGAGGCGGATGCGGAGCGGGTGACGGCCAGCATGCGGGCCCTGGGAGCCGACTCCATCCAGGTCCTTCGGGGGGTGGAGGACGGTCCGGCCTTCCGAGCGGGTCTGTCCAACACCACCACGGCCCGGGACCTGGGAATGATCCTCACGGCCCTGGCCCGGGAGGAGGTGGCCACGCCGGAAAGCTCCCGGGAGATGATGGAGATCATGAGCCGTCAGCACTGGCGCACGAAGATCCCGGCGAAGCTCCCGGAAGGGGTCCGGGTGGCCCACAAGACGGGTCGGATCACCGAGATCAGCCACGACGCCGGAATCGTCTTTCCCCCGGAGGCGCCTCCCTACGTGGTGGTGATCCTCACCCGGGGCTTCCCGGACGGCCAGGTGGCGGACTCGGTGGCAGCCGACATCTCCCGGACGATCTACGACGCCCACGTGGCCGGGCATTGAGACCCGGGCCCGTGCTTCATTTCCCTCTCGTTCTTCAACCTTCTCTTCTGCTCCGCAGCGTCCCCATGGTCTGCTCTCGCCCACGTGCATCCGTCTTTCTTCCCCTCCTTCTGACCCTTCTCTTCGGGTTCCCGGGTTCCCGGGCGGCCCAGGAGGTGGATGCCCGGCGTCTCTCGGCCCTGGAGGCCCGGAGCATCGGGCCGGCGGGGATGAGCGGGCGGATCGCCGCCATCGCCGCCGTGGAATCGGATCCCAACATCGTCTACGTGGGGGCGGCCACCGGAGGGGTGTGGAAGTCCGTGAACGGGGGCCAGACCTGGACGCCTCTTTTCGACGAGGAGCGAGTCCTGGGAATCGGGTCTTTGGCCGTGTTCCAGGCGAACCCGGACATCGTCTGGGTAGGCACGGGGGAGGGAAATCCCCGGAACAGCGCCGGGGTGGGCGCCGGCATCTACAGGAGTCTGGACGGGGGCCGAAGCTGGACCTTCCTGGGCCTGGAGCGCTCGGAGCGGATCCACCGGATCGTCCTGCATCCCCGGGACCCGGACATCGCCTACGCCGGCGTCATGGGCCCGGCCTGGAGCGACGGCAACCAGCGGGGAGTGTTCCGGACCACGGACGGAGGGGAGAGCTGGGAGAAGGTCCTCTTCGTGAACCAGAGGACGGGTGTCAGCGACCTGGTCATGGATCCGGGGAACCCGAACAAGCTCCTGGCGGGAATGTGGGAGTACCGGCGGTGGCCCTGGTTCTTCGAGTCCGGCGGGCCGGGCAGCGGTCTGTACGTGACCCAGGACGGAGGGGACACCTGGCGTCGCCTGACGGCGGAGGACGGGCTGCCGGAGGGGGAGTTGGGACGCATCGGACTGGCCGTGGCCCGAAACGATCCCCGGGTGCTCTACGCCCTGGTGGAGGCCTCGCCCAGCGCTCTCCTCCGGTCCGACGACGGGGGACGGAGCTGGGAGACGGTGAACGCCGAGAGGGGTGTGGCCTCCCGGCCCTTCTACTATGCGGACATCGTCGTGGACCCCACGAACGAGCTCCGTCTCTTCAACCTCCAGTCCCGTCTTCTCCGCTCGGAGAACGGGGGCGAGAGCTTCCGGAGAATCGGCGACGGGGTGCACTCGGACTTCCACGCACTCTGGATCAACCCCTCCGACTCCCGACACCTGTACCTGGGTACCGACGGGGGGGTCTACATCAGCCGGGACCGCGGGGACAGCTGGCGGTTCGTGGACAACCTCCCGGTGGGGCAGTTCTACCACGTGTCCGTGGACATGGCCGTTCCTTTCAACATCTACGGAGGGATGCAGGACAACGGCTCCTGGCGAGGACCGTCGGACGTGTGGGAGAACGGGGGAATCCGGAACTACCACTGGGAGGAGGTGGGCTTCGGCGACGGCTTCGGCACCCTCGTGGATCCCTCGGATCCCAACTACGGGTACAGCATGTCCCAGGGGGGAGGACTGAACCGCTTCGACCTCCGAACCGGGGAGCGAAAGGGGATCCGGCCCTGGGCCCCGGACTCCGTGAAGCTCCGTTTCAACTGGAACGCCGCCATCGCCGCCGATCCCTTCCAGCCCGGGACCATCTACTACGGCAGCCAGTTCGTCCACAAGACCACGAATCGGGGACACACCTGGCAGATCATCAGCCCGGACCTCACCACCGACGATCCGGAGAAGCAGAGACAGGAGGAGAGCGGAGGGATCACCCGGGACGTCACCGGGGCCGAGGTCCACACCACGATCCTGACCATCGCTCCCAGCCCGGCCCAGGAGGAGGTGATCTGGGTGGGAACCGACGACGGACGGGTCCACGTCACCCGGTCCGGGGGTGGGCACTGGGAGGACGTGGGCCGGAATATCGGTGGGGTGCCGGACCACACCTGGATCCCCCACATCGAAGCCTCCAAGCACCGCCCTGGTCGGGCGTACGTCGTCTTCGACGACCACCGCCGGGGGAACTGGGAACCCTACATCTACCGGACGGACGACTACGGGGACGACTGGGACCGCATCGCCGACGAGGACGACCTGTGGGGATTCGTGCACACCCTGGAGGAGGATCCCGAGGTGCCGGGCCTCCTCTTCGCCGGCACGGAGTTCGGCCTGTGGGTGAGCCCGGACGCCGGGGAGGAGTGGTTCCGTTGGCGCCACGGCGTGCCCCCGGCTCCGGTTCGTTCCCTGGTGGTGCACCCACGGGACGGGGATCTGGTGGTGGGGACCCACGGTCGGGCTCTCTACGTGCTGGACGACATCCGCCCTCTCAGGGCTCTGTCCCGGAACCCGGAGCTTCTCCGTTCCCCGGTGCACCTCTTCACGCCTCCCCCGACCTACCTCCGGCCCGTCTCGGCCGTGGCCGGCTATCACTTCTCCGCCGATGCCATGTTCCAGGGAGAGGCCCGGCCCTACGGGGCGCTTCTGACCTACAGCGTGGCCCGGGGTGGAGAGGGGGCGGCCGTGGAGGTGGAGATTCTGGACGAGGACGGTGCCATCCTCCGCACCCTGGAAGGTCCCGCCGAGATGGGCCTGAACCGTATCACCTGGGATCTCCGGGAGGAGGCGGACGGGGGGGCCATGGAGGAGAGTCGCGCCTCCCGGCTTCCCGGCCCTGAGGTCCTCCCGGGCACCTACATCGTCCGAGTGAGGAGGGACGGGCTGGAGAGCACGCAGGAGCTCAGGGTGCTCCCGGATCCCAGGGTGTCCATCGGCATGGCCGAGAGGGAGGAGAAGCAGGAGGCGGTGCGCCGGGGGCTGGCCATGCTCCAGGCGACCCGGGAGGTGCAGGAGAGGCGGGAGGAGGTGGCCGAGGCCGTGGAGAGCGTCCTGGAACTCCTGGGAGAACGGCAGGACGAGGAGGGCCGGGCCCTCCGAGGCCAGGCGGATTCGGTCCAGGCGGGGCTGGACAGGGTGGGTGAGTCCCTGAGGGAGATGAACCGGAGCCGCTACACCCTCTATAGCATGGGAGCCACCCGGGAGGCCCCCACCGAGGCGGAGCGCATCGCTCTGACCCGGATGGAGGAGAGCCTGGAGACCGTCATGAAGGAGATGAACGACCTCATCTTCGGACCGGTGGCGGACTTCCGACGGGCTGTGGAGGTGGCGGACCTGGATCTGGTTCCCCCCTTCGAGCCGCTGAGATGGGGCGGGAGCGGGGGGTGAGCCGGGAGCGCGTTCGAGGCTCAGCAACGCCCATGGAGTGTGAAGGAGAGAGATGGAGAATGGTGCACTCGCGAGAGGACAGGACTGTGGACATGAGAGTTCGAATCGACACCGGCACTCGTACCGACACCGGGAAAGGTGTCCCTACCGGCAGAGCCGTTTCCGCCGTGCTCGCCCTGGTGGTCTTTCTCCTTCTTGCAACGGTGCCGGGAGTCCAGGGCCAGGTGGCCCCGGATTTCCTGGACGCCATGATGGCCCGGAGCATCGGCCCGGCGGGGATGAGCGGCCGGGTGGCGGCGGTGGATGTGGATCTCTCGAACCGGGACGTGATCTACGTGGGGGCCAGCACGGGAGGGGTGTGGCGGTCGGACGACGGAGGGATCGAGTGGGAGCCCATCTTCGATGACCAGCCGGTCCAGGGGATCGGGGCCCTGGCCGTCTTCCAGGCCAACCCGGACGTGGTCTGGGTCGGGACCGGGGAAGGGAACCCCCGGAACAGCGCCGGCGTGGGAGAGGGGATCTTCAAGAGCCTGGACGGAGGGGAAAGCTGGACCCGCATGGGCCTGGAGGACTCCGAGAGGATCCACCGGGTCATCCCTCATCCCACGGATCCGGACGTGGCCTACGCAGGAGCCATGGGTCCTGCCTGGAGCTCGGGGGGAGAGCGAGGTGTCTACCGGACCCGGGACGGTGGTGAGACCTGGGAACGGATCCTGTCCGCCAACGAGTGGACCGGCGTAGGGGACCTGGTCATGGACCCCACGAATCCGAACAAGCTCATGGCCGCTCTCTGGGAGTACCGACGCTGGCCCTGGTTCTTCCGGTCCGGCGGGCCCGGAAGCGGGCTGTACATCACCCATGACGGGGGCGACAGCTGGAGGCGCCTCACGTCGGAGGACGGCCTGCCGGAGGGAGAGCTGGGTCGAATCGGTCTGGCCATCGCCCCCTCGAATCCTGAGGTGGTCTACGCCCTGGTGGAGGCGGAGAGGAACGCCCTGCTCCGGTCCGACGACGGAGGCCGGTCTTTCCGGCTGGTGAGCGACGAGGAGGGAATCAACCCCCGGCCCTTCTACTACGCCGATCTCAGGGTGGATCCGGAGAACGAGAACCGGATCTACCGCCTGGCCGGAAGGATCGACGTGAGCGAGGACGGAGGGCGGGAGTGGGAGACCGTGGTCCCCTCCCGGATCATCCACGGCGACGTCCACGAGCTCTGGATCGACCCCGCGGACCCGGGCCACATGATCATGGGGAATGACGGGGGCATCGGCATCACATTCGATGGGGGAGAACGGTGGCGGTTCGTGGAGAACCTCCCCCTGGCCCAGTTCTACCACGTGAGCGTGGACATGGCCGTGCCCTTCAATGTCTACGGCGGTCTGCAGGACAACGGCTCCTGGTTCGGCCCCAACCGGGTCTGGGAGGACCGGGGGGTCATGAACGCCCACTGGCGGCGGGTCGGCGGTGGGGACGGATTCGCCACCATGACGGACTTCTCCGATCCCCGCTTCGGGTACAGCATGTCCCAGCAGGGCAATCTCATGCGCTTCGACAAGGCCACCGGAGAACGCCGGAGGATCCAGCCGGTGCACCCGGAGGGAGTCGAGCTCCGGTTCAACTGGAATGCCGCCCTGAACGTGGATCCCCACGACTCCACCACCATCTACCTGGGCAGCCAGTTCGTGCACCGGAGTCGGGACGGGGGGTTGTCCTGGGAGATCATCTCTCCGGACCTCACCACCGACGACCCGGAGAAGCAGCGCCAGGACGAGAGTGGGGGGCTCACCCTGGACGCCACCGGAGCGGAGAACCACACCACGATCCTGAGCATCGCACCCAGTCCCCTGGAGGAAGGGCTCATCTGGGTCTCCACCGACGACGGCAACGTCCAGCTCACCCGGGACGACGGGGGGAGCTGGAGGAACGTGGGGGAGGCCATCCCCGACGTGCCCCCGAACACCTGGGCTCCCCACGTGGAGCCCTCCCGGCACGATCCGGCCACGGCCTACGTGGTCTTCGACGATCACCGCAGGGGGAACTGGACCCCCTACGCCTTCCGGACGGAGGACTACGGCGAGAGCTGGAGACGCCTCCCCTCGGAGGATGTCCACGGGTTCGTCCACGTGATGGAGGAGGATCCCGTCCAGCCGAATCTCCTCTTCCTGGGCACGGAGTTCGGTCTGTACGTGAGCCTGGACCGGGGTGACAGCTGGATGGCCTGGCGCCACGGCGTGCCCGCCGTCCCCGTCCGTGACCTGGTGGTGCACCCCCGGGACCACGACCTGGTGGTGGGCACCCACGGCCGTGCGGTGCTGATCCTGGACGACATCCGTCCCCTCCGGGCCCTGGCCCGGGATCCGGAGATCGTGGAAGAGCCCCTTCATCTCTTCTCCCCTCCCCCGGCCCGGCACACGGAGGTGGCGGAGCGCATCGGGTATCGCTCCACGGGCCACGCCATGTTCTTCGGGGAGAACCGTCCCTTCGGTGCTCTCCTTTCTCTCTGGGTCGGTGAGGGCCTGGAGGGACGGACGGCGAAGCTGGAGGTACGGGACGAGGCCGGCGAGATCGTCCGTTCTTTCACCCGCCCGGTGGAGAGGGGGTTGAACCGCTTCACCTGGGACCTCCGCATGGACTCGCCGGCGGGGAACGGGGGTCGCTACGGGTCCTCAGGGCCCCGGGTCCTCCCGGGGACGTACCGCCTCCGGGTGTCGCTGGGGGAGGAGGTCTCCGAGGCCACCCTGGACGTCCGCTCGGATCCCCGCATGGTCATCGCCCGGAGAGACCGGCTGGCCAAGATCCAGGCCCTGAACCAGGCCGGAGAGTGGTTCGCCCTGGCCCAGGAGGCCGAGGAGCGTTTCGAGAGCGCCGAGGACGCGGTGGACCAGGTCCTGGAGACCCTGGCGTCATCGGAAGGGGATGCTGACCAGGAACTGCGGGAAGCCGGAGAGGCCCTCCGGGGCCGGATACAGGAAGCTCTTGTGAGCCTCTTCACCGGCCCCGAGTGCCAGGGCATCTGCGGCGGGGACCCGGTGGTCTCCACGGTCCGGAGGCCCCTCTACCTCCTGGGGAGCTCCTGGCGGGCCCCCTCACCGAACGATCGCCTGGCCATGGACCAGGCCCGGGAGGCTCTCCGGCGCATCGTGCAGGAGGTGAACGAGCTGTTCGAGACGGAGGTGGCCCCCTACCGGGAGATGCTGCAGGAGGCGGGCTACACACCCTTCCCGGCCAGGGATCCGTTGCGGATGCTGGAGCGCGGAGGAAGGGAGAACGAGAGCGGGCCACAACGTTGAGGTCGGGTCCTTGAGGCGACGGCTTTGAGGCGGCGGCGTTGAGGCGGCGGCGTTGAGCTCGGCGGACCATGCCGGGGGGGGCTCCCGGGGACGTTGGAGGATCCTTCTCCTCCTCTCTCTGGCCGAGCTCCTGGCAATGTCCCTATGGTTCACGGCCAGCGCCGTGGCCCCGGATCTCCAGGTCCGCTGGGGGCTCTCCGCCTCCCAGGTCGGATGGCTCACCACCTCGGTGCAGCTGGGCTTCGTGGCCGGGACCGCTGTGGCCGCCGTGTTGAACCTGGCGGACCTGGTACCCTCCCGCACCTACTTCGCCGCCACGGCCCTCCTGGGGAGCGGGGCCAACGCCCTTCTCCTCCTGGCGCCGGCCTACCCCGCCGCCCTGGTGGTCCGTTTCTTCACCGGGTTCTTCCTTGCCGGTGTCTATCCCCCGGCCATGAAGATGATCTCCACCTGGTTCCGGGAGGCCCGGGGTCTGGCCATCGGCACGGTGGTGGGGGCCCTGACCCTGGGAAAGGCGAGTCCCTACCTTTTCAAGGCCTTCCCGGACGTCAGCCTCTCCGGCGTCGTCCTGGGAGCATCGGGAGCCGCCCTGGTGGGCGGGATCCTGGTGCTGGTAGCCTACCGGGAGGGGCCCTTTCCCTTCTCCCGTTCCCCGTTCTCCTGGGGACTGGTGGGCCGGGTGGTGCGACATCGCGCCACCCGCCTGGCCATCGGCGGATATCTGGGGCACATGTGGGAGCTCTACGCCGTCTGGGTGCTGGCGGCTCCCTTCTACCTGGCCTACTTCGACGGCCGTGGGACATGGAATCCGGCCCTGGGCTCCCTGTTGATGGGCTTCGGGGTCATCGGGGCCGGAGCCCTGGGCTCGGTGGTGGCGGGAAGCTGGGCGGACCGGTGGGGAAGGGAACGGGTGGCCAGCGGAGCCATGGTGGTTTCCGGGATCTGCTCCCTATCCCTGGGCTGGCTCCTGGGCGGGCCCATGTGGCTGGTGGTCCCCCTGGGGCTGATCTGGGGCTTCAGCGTCGTGGCGGATTCGGCCCAGTTCTCCGCCCTGGTGGCCGACGTGACCCCCGGGGACGCCGTGGGTACGGCCCTCACCCTCCAGACCTCCTTGGGCTTCGCCCTCACCGGCGTCTCCATCCAGGCATCCTTCCGGATGTCCGAGGCCCTGGGTTGGGGGCCGGCTCTGAGCCTCCTTGCCGTGGGGCCCGTGCTGGGAATCGGGGCCATGAGGCGGCTGGCGGGATTGAGGAGTGAAGGAAGCGTGTGAGCCGACCGGGGGATGACGGGTTGCCCCCCTTCCGCGTCCCCGGCTATCGTCCCGGAGTTTCCGGCGGTCCGGTCCCTCCTGCGCCGAGGGTTCGGCCTCTCCTGCGCCGAGGGTTCGGCCTCTCCCGCGCTGAGGGTCCGGGCTCTCCTGCGCCGAGGGTTCGGCCTCTCCCGCGCTGAGGGTCCGGCCTTCATCGCTTTCGACCCGATCCGTTTCCAGGGGATCGGTCCCCACGTTCGTCTCGGAGCTCCGTCATGCGTCGCCTCGCCTTCTCTCTTGCCGTTCTCTTCTGCTTCCTGACCCCCGTCTCTGCCCTGGGTCAGGGCCGGGCCTTCACGCCGGAGGACTGGTATCGGCTCACGAGGGTCTCCGATCCGGCCCTGTCTCCCGACGGGGAGCATGTGGCCTTCACCGTGACCACCGTGGTGGAGGAGGACAACGCCCTCCATTCCGAGATCTGGCTGGTGCCGGCGGAGGGAGGCGAGCCCGTTCGGCTCACGTCCCCGGGCACGGAGAGCTATCGCCCCCGATGGTCCGAGGATGGCACGCAGTTGTACTTCACCTCCCGGAGGGAGGGGGGCGAGGGAAGCACCTGGATTCTGCAGATGGACGGGACCCGGATGGGTGAGGCGTTCCAGATGGACCTGGGGCCCTCGGGCTCCAAGCCGGACGACGGCTCCTTCACCGTCTGGACGGATGAGGGTGAGACGGACGAGGATGAAGCGGACGAGGAACAGGAAGGGGACACGGAATCGTCCGAAGGCGAGTCCTCCGAGGCGGATCCCTTCGAGAGGATGGAGCCCATGGCCCGACCGCCCATGGGAGCCGTCACCCGGCCTGTGGATCCCCGTCGCTTCGATGGAATGCACATCGTGGATTTTCCCTACAAGCGTAACGGTTCCGGTTTCCGGCCCAACCGCCGGGAGCCCCGTGAATGGACGCCGGATCAGATCTGGAAACAGCTCCAGGGGGATACGGCGGGCATCCAGTTGACCGACCAGGCCTACTCCCATCGGGGGGCGAGGGTGTCCCCGGACGGGCAGTGGATCGCGTTCACGGCGGACCCGGAGTTTCGGCCCGACTCCGTCATCCAGGCCTACCGAGACTCCATCGCCCAGCTTCCCTATGATTCCGCACGGGACGAGGCTCGCCGGAACGACTCGGACATCTTCCTTCTCTCCGCCGAGGGGGGCGAGCCCCGGCGCATCACGGAGATGGATGGCTCGGAACGGGGACTCGCCTGGTCCCCGGACTCCCGACGCATCGCCTTCGTCTCCAGCCTCGGGCGGACCTCGTCCCGGAGAGTCCGGGTGGTGGACATGGTGGACGGCGAGCCCCGGGGGGAACCCCGCAACGTGCTGGGCGACTGGCAGTACGAGCCCCGGAGCGTTGACTGGATGCCCGACGGGAGACTGGTCATGAGCGCTCCCGTGGGTGGACGCACCGCTCTCTTCCATGTGGATCCGGATTCGGGTGAGATCACCGAGGTCCTGGGGGGGCGGCGCAGGATGAGCGACTTCACCTACGACGACGAGTTCCGGACGGTGGCCTTCGTGGCCACGTCGGTGGATCAACCCACGGAGCTCTATATCGCCGACATGGACGGGGAGAACGAGAGGAAGCTCACGGGCTTCAACGACGAGCTCAACCAGGAGATCGCCTGGCCGAGTGCCGAGCGGTTCATCTACGAGTCCGTGGGCGGCCTGGAGATCGAGGCCTGGCTGCAGTATCCCCACGGTTACCAGGAGGGAGAGGAATACCCCCTGGTCCTCTACATCCACGGTGGACCCCACTCGGCCTACGGAGAGGGCTGGTTCGACGAGTTCCACAACCTCACCGGCGCCGGGATGTTCGTCCTCTACACCAACCCCCGGGGTTCCAGCGGTTACGGAGCCGATTTCACCTATTCCACCCGGGGTCGGTGGGGCCGTGAGGACTACGAGGATCTTATGAAGGCCGTGGACATCGTCGTGGAGAGAGACGATGTGGATGGGGAGCGCCTGGGCGTCACCGGCGGGAGCTACGGCGGTTTCATGACGGCCTGGATTACCACGAAGACCCATCGATTCCGGGCCGCCCAGACCGACCGGATGATCAGCAACTGGTTCTCCTGGTACGGGACGTCGGATGCCCAGGGGCTCACGGAGTTCGAGTTCTACGGCAAGCCTTGGGACAACCCGGAGCTCTACTGGGATCTCTCCCCCATCAAGTACGTGGGCAACGTGACCACGCCCACCCTCATCGTGCAGTCCGAGGAGGACCACCGGACCCCCATGACCGACGCCGAGCAGTGGTTCATGGCCCTGAAGAAGCAGGGAGTCCCCGTGGAGTTCATGCGCTATCCGCGATCCAATCACAACCTCTCCCGGACCGGGGAGCCCTGGCTCCTGGTGGACCGGCTGGGACGGTTGAGGGACTGGTTCACGCACTGGCTGGTGGAAGGCTGAATCCGCTGGAAGAATTGGTTTTGTCCGCATTTCTGGATCGCTTGTCTGGTTTCCCGGGGGAAGGATCATGAGGGTTCTTTCGAGAATGGCAGTTCCTGGTGTCTTGCTAGCCACGGCCCTCCTGTACCTGGGAGCGGCCCCGGGGCCGCGATTTCTGGTGGCGGCCGGTTCCCAGGAGGGCAGCCTGCAAGGGTCCGAGGTCGAAAGAATGCTTCGACTCGCTGCCGATTCCCCTCACCTCGACGACCTCCGCACCCTTCTGGACACGGGAGTTGTGATCCAGGATCGGAATGGGGACGGGGTCCCGGACTTCCTCCATGTGCGCCTTCTCCTGCCCCGGGCGTCCGGGGAGGCGGAGGTGACGGCTGCCGCCAATGTGGCGGCGCGCCTGGGGTTCGAAACGTCCGCTACGGACCTGGGGCTGGCCGAGACCGTGGATCCCGGGGCCATGTACGACGAGCCGGTGATCCTGGTGGGGGCCTTGGCCATGGAAGCCTCCGGCGCCGCGTCGGAACTCCAGGAGCTACGGGAAGCCCTGGCTCCAGGTCAGGGGCTGCTGCTGCATCTGCCGGCAGGAGAGAGATTCCGGAGCGGAGGCGTCGGCCTCCTGGGGTATGACGCCACCGGGCTCCTGGCGGCGGCGGAGTACCTCTCGAGTCGGTACCCGGCGGTGTGGGACCCGGAAGGGGGGGGCTGGAGGGAGATGGCCGAGACGGTGGAGGACTTCCTGGCGGATCGGGACTGGTCCGATGCCGACGTGTCCCTGGACCGTATCGTGGTGGAGAGGGGACGCCCCGGTGTGGCCCGAGCCCGGATCACCGTGGATCTTCCTGCGACAGTGGACCTCCAGGAAGTTGTCCGGGCTTTCGAAGGGCCGGATACCGTTCTTTCCGGAACCGCCGTGGACACCGGGGGGGGCGCTTCGACCGGGGATACCGTGAGGGGTGAGCCCACTCCCCTGGAGCCCTCTTCCCTGGAATTCCGGGACCTGCATCGCCTGGACATCCGCCTCACCTCGGCGACAGAGTCCCGAACCCTGCCACTCCGGCCCCGGGAGCTCTGGGATACCCGGGAGGACCCGGCCTTCCGGGTGGGCCCGGATGCCGAATTCTCCCTACCGGATCTCTACCGGGTCGGAGGACTCTTCCGGGACACGAACCAGGACCTGGTGCCGGACGAGTCGTCAGCTTTCCTCTCCCTGGACGGGTCGGGTGCCGCCGGGGCCGTCGTGGATCTCGCCACCCGGTTGGGGCTGGAGACGGCGGGACTCCGGTTGCCCCTGGCCCGGGTGGACGCCCAGGAGGACGATCCCTCAGCTCTGGGCTTCCCCGTGCTCGTGGGGACGGACCACTATCAGATCCGGCGTCTCCGGGAGCAGGGCGATCTCCCCGGTACCGAGTTGGCTCCGGAGGAGGGGTTCGTTCAGTTCGTGGAAGGCGGGTTCGGGGAGAGGAACGCCCTGGCCGTGGGTGGATCCGATGACGAGGGCCTGGAGGCCGCCACTCGGTGGCTTGCCCGCCGGGCTCCCTATCTCTGGCGGTACGGGAAGGGTGAGTACCGCCTGGCGGATGCCCAGCGAGCGGTCCGGCGTTTCCTCCAGGCCAAGTCCGACCCCGGACAGGTGGCCCTGGCCCTGGCCAAGCTGGAGAGTTGGCTGAGCCGGATGGAAGAGGATCCCCCGGAGCGGATTCAGGTGGAGCTGGCCACGCGCGAGGCCCCGGAGGAGCTGGAGGAGCTGGTGGAGGCCATGGTTCGACGCCGGTTTCCCGGGTCCCAGGTGGCAGTGCGGAGCTGGCCTACGGGGTTCGGGGTGGGGGACACCATCTTCGCCCAGGAATGGAACCTTCCCTGGGAGGTGGACGAGGCCCGGGAGATCCTGGAGTCGGAGGTCTACCCCCGGCTGCGGCCCGGCGGTGGGGCCACGGTGGAGCTTCGCCTGAGCGAGCCTCCGGAGATCCGGACCGCCCTGGAGGAGGAGATCCGGGAGAGCCTCCGGGATCGAGGGATCGAGGATGGTGAGGTCCACGTCCTGAGCGCCTACAAGCAAGGCTACTCCTGGATTCATGACGCGCTCCTCCCCCGCCTTCGGGATCGGGGGGTGGCAGCCATCGACCTCACGTACCACACGCTGGAGGAGTCCGACGAGGTTCGTTGGCAGACCATCGCTGCCGAGACCCGGTGGTTGCAGGAGGTCTATCCCTTCGATGCGGTCCTGGCTCGGGAGCTGGGGATCAGCGACACGGCCGTGGTCTTCCATCCGACCCGGCGAAAGGACCCCATCTACACCTTCGAGGCCCGGGATACGGCCGGAGCGGTGGTCCTGCGGGAGACCTTCAATCCCCACTACGTGGTACGTCCCTTCTTCGACCTCTTCCCGGAGTACGAGCAGGTTCGGGTGACCACGGGCTGGATGACCGCCAGTCAGGGTGCCGACACGCTGGTGGATCGACGGGTCGTCACCGACCCGGAGCGCTTCTGGAATCGACTCCAGACCGAGACCTACTCCGAGATCATCGAATACATCATGGACAGTCAGGACGGCGATCCCGCCCAGGACAACGCGCCGTTCTTCGACGAGTTCCGGGTGGACCTCCGGTTGAGCGAGCCCGACTACCGCATCGGGATCGACGAGGAGACCATCAGCTCCCTGGAGGCTCTTCACGAAGACATCTTCTTCGAGACCCATACCCTCTTCAGTCTTCTGGGCGCCCGCTACCAGACGTCCCTCCGGTATCCCGGCAGGGTCCTCCCCTTCGTGGATCCCTCGGGGGCCGGTGAGCCGGGTTGGGCCAGGCTGAGCCTCACCGGCAAGAGCCGCGGCGCCCCGGAGCTGGTTCTTCGGACCTGGCAGGAGGGCAATCCGGAGCCCCTGTACCGGCAGTACGGGCTGGGAGAGCTCACCACGGAGGGCCCGAAGCTCACCGGGATCGTGGTGGCCGACGGGGACCAGGGCCTGCGGCGGGTCCAGCTCAAGGTGACCGTGCCGGATTCCGTGGATCGCTACCAGGAGTTCAAGGACCGGAGCAGCGAGGCCAGGATCGATCGCCAATTCCTCAGCGTGGAGCTGCTGGAGGGGATGATCGCCTCCCTCCGTCAGCTTCACGATCGGGGAGTCATGGAGGAGGCGCTGTCCTGGGACCGGGTGGACGAGCTGGCCCTGGATTTTCGGCTGGAGGACGACAGCACCTATCAGCGCACCGTGGCCCTCCCCCGCAGCAGCCGTCCCGGCTCCACGGACAATCCTCGATTGCGGGCCCCGGGCTGGCGCTATGACGGTGAGCGGCTGGCCCAGTGGGAGACCCCCATGCCTCCGGAGGAGAGCGACAGCATCCTGGCTCGCCTGGCCACCTTCCCCGGCGTGAGGGCCTACTACCTGACAGACAGCTACCTGGGGCACCGCGTGTGGGCTGCCGACTTCCTGCTCCCCCAGGAGGCGGAGTATGTCTCCCAGGCCAAGTTGAACGCCCTGAAACCCACGCTCTTCGTCAGCGGACGGGAGCACGCCAACGAGGTTTCCAGCACGAACCACATCCTGCGCCTGGGGGAGCTACTGGTCACGGATTCCGCCTACCGGGCTCTCCTGGACCGGGTGAACGTGGTTCTCCATCCGGTGGCGAATCCCGACGGAGCCGCTCTGGCCTACCGACGTCAGCTGGTGAATCCGGACCACATGCTCCATGCCGCCCGCCCGGGGGCCCTGGGGGTGGATGCCACGGCGGGAGGATGGTCGGAGGATCCCGTCTATCCGGAGGCCCGGGCCCGACCCATGATCCGGGATGCCTGGCTTCCGGACATCTACCTGAACCCCCATGGCTACCCCAGCCACGAGTGGGTCCAGTACTTCGCCGGGTACAGCGCCTGGGTCCGGGGCCGTCAGGTGGGCCCCCGGGACTGGTGGGTGCCCCGGGGCTGGTTCATCCCGGGCTTCCGCTGGGTGGAGGATGACGAGCATCCGGAGTACAAGGAGGCCCAGTTCGCCATCCTGGACTCTATGGCCGCTGCCATGACGGCGGATCCCGAGATGGACGCCGTGAACCGACGCCTCTATGCCCGTTACAAGAAGTACGGCGAACAGGATCGGGACGGCTTCACCGAGTACCACTACAAGGGGATGGCCGTGAACATGGCCCTGAGGGGACGGGAGAGCATCGGGACAGGGGTGACGAGTCCCCGGATCACCTATTTCGGAGTCACCACGGAAGCCCCGGACGAAACGGCCAGGGGAGAGTGGATGCAGCTCATGGGGACCATGGGACTGGCCCACACGTCCGCGGCCCTTCGGTACCTTGCCCGAGGAGAGTACGAGGTGGAACGGGAGGCCCAGGCCTTCAGAGAAGGGGTGGTTCGGAAGGTCTACCGGGTCAGGCCGGTGCTTCCCCCGGAGGAAGAGGAGGGGGTATCTACCTCGGAGACCAGCACCTTGTCCACCCGGCTTCCGTCCATGTCCACCACCTCCAAGCGGAGTCCCTTCCAGTAGAAGTAGTCGGAGGCATGGAGGTCCTCTCCCAGGTGCTCCACCAGGAAGGTGTGGAGGGTGGGGAATGGCTCCTTCGCCGATGCATCCCGGTCCAGGGCCTGAAGGAACTCCTGGAAGGGCATGAGTCCGTCCACCAGGAGAGAGCCGTCTTCCCTGGGCGTGATGCTCGGAAGGGAGGTCCGGCCGCCCGGGACCGGTAGGTCCCCCACGATGCACTCCATGATGTCCGTGAGGGTGACCACCCCCTCCACCCGGCCGCCCTTGTCCATCACCAGGGCGATGTGGTCACTGGAGCGCTGGAAGACCTCCAGGACATGGAAGGCGGAGTCCCAGGGGCGGATCAGGTGCGGCTGTCGCAGCACGAGCTCCGGCTCGGGATCGCCTTGATCCAGTACCTGGGCCATCATGTCCGGCACGCTGGCGTAGCCCCGGACCCGGTCCAACTCCCCGTCGCACATCAGGTACCGGGCATGGTCCACGCTGCCGAGGGGTCCCAGTCGGTGCCTTTCCGGTTGAGAGAGGTCGATCCACACGAGCTCGTCCCGGGTCGTCATGACGGAAGAGGCCTTGAGGTCTCTCAGTTGAAGGATCCGTTCCAGGATGTCGTGCTCCCGGGCCTCCAGGACCCCTGCGGTTCGAGCCTCGGCCAGCAGGGTGCGGACCTCCTCTTCCGTCACCGAGGGTTCGGTGGCCCGATCCGTTGGGATGAGGCGGAAGACCAGCTCCACGGAGGAGGAGAGAATCCGGACCAGGGGCATGGCCAGGCGGGATAGGGAGCGCATGGGGGGCGCGAGACGAGATGCGACGGATTCCGGGGAGGCCAGGGCCAGTCGCTTGGGGAGGATCTCACCGAACACTACCGTGAAGTACGTGATGAACACGACTGCTATCACGATTCCGGTAAGAGCGGCAACTTCCGGGGGAATGAAGAACCCGAGAACGTCCCCCACCGTGGACGCCACCGCCGTTCCGCCAAAGGCACCGGCAACGATGCCCAGAACCGTGATCCCGATCTGAACGGTGGAGAGGAAATCATTGGGGGAATCCATGAGTGCCAGCGCTGCCCTGGCCCCGTCGTCCCCCTCTTCAGCTCTCGGCCGCAGCCGGCTTGGTCGAGAGGTGACCACGGCGATTTCAGAGGCCGCCAGAGCCCCGTTGACCAGTACCAGGCCCACCAGGACCAGGACCTCCACCACGACGAACATCATGTGAGCTTCTCCCTGTACGAGATGTCTCCACTCCGTCAGCCCGTGGAAACGCCCCCGTTGTCAGTACTCCCCTCGGTCCGCATCCCCTTCGTTCTACGTTCCTTCCAGTCTGCACCCCTCTCGGGAATCCATCTACCCCGAGATCTCCAGCAGATCCGTGATCGGTAAACCTTCTACCCCTCCCCCAAGGCCTCCACGGCGGGGAAGAAGAC
>CAZZEL010000072.1:0-20705 GCA_964652625.1 uncultured Gemmatimonadaceae bacterium | reverse complement strand
CCATAGCCCCCTCTTTGCAGCCCTGGACGGCCCGGCCCCATTGGTGGCTGCGAACAGGGTGCCATAGCCCCCTCTTTGCAGCCCTGGACGGCCCAGCCCCATTGGTGGCTGCGAACAGGGGGAACGTGGGTAATACGCCAGAACAGCTCCCTCTTCCATGAAGAAAC
The DNA here is from genome assembly GCA_964652625.1 of uncultured Gemmatimonadaceae bacterium. Taxonomy (GTDB): domain Bacteria; phylum Gemmatimonadota; class Gemmatimonadetes; order Longimicrobiales; family Gaopeijiaceae; genus CAZZEL01. The sequence goes on along the minus strand of CAZZEL010000072.1, from coordinate 20,538 downwards.
CTTCATGAGCCCTTAACCCTCCCTTCACCCCGACCCGCACATCTTCCTTCCGCATCCCGGGGCCGCTGCCCTGTCGCGGTGCGTGGCCGGGAAAGGAACCCCGGTGGCGATCCGGCGTGTCGAGGTGCCGGTTCCCCGATGTGAGGCACGGCGGGAACGAGGCCGGCCTCGACCGACATACGGCTGAAACGACGCTGGGCTCAGCCCGCATGCCCCGAAACCGATGCCGGGCTCGGGCCGGCACATCAACCAGGTAGAATCGGGAACCCATATATGAAAGGACGAATCCTGTCGGGCCGGGTGGGGACGATCCTCACTTCGACGCCCCTCCTCATCGGCTCTCTGACGGGTCTGGCCCTTCCGGCCGGCGCGCAGATCGACTCCGGTCCGACAAGGCCCGCGCAGATCGACTCCGGTCCCACAAGGCCCGCGCAGACGGATCCGGAGCAGAGAGACTTCGCCGAAAGGAAAGGCGAGGCGCAGACGGATCCGATGCGGAGAGACTCCGCCGGGAGGAAACGGCCTGCGCAGACGGTTCCGGGGCAACAGGGGCCCGTCCGGAAGGATTCGGCGCGGAGAGTGCCCGCGCAGGAAGCGTCGGCATGGAATGCGTCGGTGCGGGGTGGGTTTGCCCTGGAGGAATCCGCCCGGAAGGGGGTGGTAGGGGAAGAGCCCCTCACGCTCTCCCGGGTCCTCGGGATCGTTCGGGAACGGAATCCCCGGCTCCAGGCGGCTGCCCATGACGTGGACGCATTTCGGGCCCGGGAGCCCGGGGCCGGCCTTCTTCCGGATCCAGCCCTCCGGATCGGGGTGGCGAATCTTGCCCTCCCGGACCTGGGCACCGACATGCCGGCGTCCATGGCTCCCACCATCCACGCCTCCCAGCGGATTCCCCTTCCGGGCAAGCTCTCCCTGAGGGGGAGGATCGCCCGGGAGTCCACGGCCGTGGAGGAAGCCGCGGCCCGGGACCTCTGGTGGCAGGTGAGAGCCGAGGCGGCCCGGGCCTTCTACGCTCTCTACAGGATGGAGAGCCAGTTGGCGGTGAAACGGGAGACCCTCTCTCTCCTGAAGGATTTCGAACGGGTGGCCAGGTCCAGGTACACGGCCGGGACCGGGCCCCAGGCCGACGTACTGAGGGCCAGCGTGGAAGTGGCTCGGATGGATGCGGACATGGAGCGGGACCGGGCCGTCCGGAAGGCGGTGGCTGCCCGGTTGAACGCACTCATGAACCGCCCGTCCGGGACGGTGGTGCCTTCTCCGGTCCTGGGTGCTCTTCCGGCGGAGACGCCGTCCCCGGATGAGTTGAGGATGTGGGCCCGGGAGAGCCGACCCTTGTTGAAGGAGGTCCGGACGGAGGTGGCCCGGGCCGCGTCCAGGAGGGCCCTGGCCCACAAGGAGATCTGGCCCGACGTCACCGTGGGCCTCCAGTACGGAGTGGGCTGGATGAACGGAGACGCCCGGAGCATGGGAGGGGCCACGGTGGGATTCTCCCTGCCCGTGCATGCGGGGAAGCGTCAACTCAGGGCACGGGACGAGGCGGCGGCCGAGGAGCGGGCGGCCCGTGCCAGGCTCCAGGAAGCCCTGTCCTTCGTGGATGCCCGCATCCGGGAGATCCTGGCCGAAGTCCAGAAGGCTCGGACCCTCCTGGCCCTGTACCGGGAGGAGATCATCCCCCAGGCCCTGGCCACCGTGGAGTCCTCCTTCGCCTCCTACCGGGTGGGGGCGGTGGACTTTGGGACCCTCGTGGACGCCCAGAAGGCTGTGAACCGCTTTCAGACCGAGTACCACACTCTCCTGGCGTCGTACGGGACGGCCCTGGCCCATCTGGAAATGACCGTGGGTCGGGACCTTCCGGTGGCGGCCCCCCTCACGGTGGAGGTCATGGTGGAGGTTGGAGACCGATGAAAACATACGCGCAGATCATGGTGGCCGTCCTCCTGGTGCTGATGGCGTCGGGAGCCGTGGCTCTCTACGCCCTGGGCGGAGGCCAGCAGGACACGGCCCAGGCCATGGGGGGACACGATCACTCGGCCATGAGCTCGGGAAGCGACGAGAGCCAGCCCGTGCAACTGGATGCGGAGGGAGCCCGGCAGATCGGGGTGACCTTCGCCAGGGCGGTTCGGGGCTCTCTGGACCGGTCGGTGGAGACGGTGGGCTTCGTGACCTGGGACGAGACCCGGCTCACCACGGTGAACCCCAAGATCGACGGCTGGGTGGAGCACCTCCATGTGGACTTCACCGGAGCACCGGTGGAGGCCGGCCAGCCTCTCCTGGAGATCTACAGCCCCTCCCTGGTCACGGCCCAGGAGGAGCTGATCCTGGCCCGAAACCTCCTGGACCGGGCCCGGGCCGGGGGTGGCGTCCGTTCCGTGGAGAAGGCCGAAGAGCTCCTGGAAGCCGCCCGGCGGCGCCTGGCCTACTGGGATATTCCCGGGGAGGAGATCCGGGCCATGGAGGCCCGGGACACGGTCTCCCGGACCCTGACCCTCCGGGCCCCGGCGGGAGGGATCGTCCTGGAGAAGAACGTGGTGGAGGGCGGACGGGTGAATCCCGGGACGGACCTCTTCCGGGTGGCGGACCTGAGCCGGGTCTGGGTGGAGGCGGAGGTCTTCGAGAAGGACCTCTCCCTCCTCCGGGAAGGCCAGCACGGAGTGATCACTCTCGAGGCCTATCCCGGGGAGGAGTTCACCGGCCGGGTGACCTACATCTACCCCACCGTCTCCACCGACACCCGGGCCGGGAAGGTGCGCCTGGAACTGGCGAACCCGGGTCTGCGGCTGAAACCCGGCATGTATGCCCAGGTGGAGCTCCACAGCCCCTCCCTGGAAGAGACGGTCCTGGTGCCCCGAAGCGCCGTCCTGGAGACGGGAGAGCGTTCCGTGGTCTTCCACCGGATGGCCGACGGGCGTCTCCACCCCATGGAGGTGGTGACGGGTCTGGCCGGGGACCATCGGGTCCAGATCCTCTCGGGGCTGAGGGAAGGCGACGTGGTGGCATCGTCGGCCACCTTCCTCATCGATGCCGAGTCGAACCTGGGCGCCGCCATGGCGGGGATGGCCGGGATGGACCACTCGGGGATGGAGTCTTCGGAGGAGGGCGGGGATATGGACCATTCGGGCCATGAGATGGATCACTCCGGCCATGGGGAGACGGACCACTCCGGTCACGAGATGGACGGCGAGATGGATCACTCCGGCCACCAGATGCCGGGAGCCGGGCCCGACTCCACCGGAGCCGCACCGGACACGGGTGGCGCCGGAGGGCATTCCGGTCACGGGGGCTGAGCCATGCTCAAACGCGTCATCGAGTGGTCCGTACAGAACCGGTTTCTCGTCCTCCTCCTGGCCCTTTTTGCCGCGGCAGGAGGGGTCCTGGCCATGACCCGGACCCCCCTGGAGGCTATCCCGGACCTGTCGGATGTCCAGGTCATCATCGAGGCGGACTACCCCGGCCAGGCACCCCAGCTCGTGGAGGACCAGGTCACCTATCCCATCGCCTCGGAGATGCTCAAGGTTCCGGGTGCCGAGACCGTCCGGGGGTACTCCTTCTTCGGGGTGTCTTTCGTCTACATCATCTTCGACGACGACACGGACCTCTACTGGGCCCGGAGCCGGGTCCTGGAGTACCTGTCCGGGATCCGGGGCAGGCTGCCCCAGGGGGCGGACGTAGGCCTGGGCCCTGACGCCACGGGTCTCGGGTGGATCTACCAGTACGTCCTGGAGGACACCACCGGCACCCACTCCCTGGCGGACCTCCGCTCCATCCAGGACTGGTTTCTCCGCTATCAGCTCACCGCGGTTCCCGGGGTGAGTGAAGTGGCCTCCGTGGGAGGCTTCGAACGGGCCTATGAAGTGACCCTGGACCCGGAGGCCCTCCGGGCATTCGGCATCACGGTCCATTCCGTTATGGAGGCCATCCGGGGGGCGAACCAGGACGTGGGAGCCATGGTCCTGGAGATGGCCGAGCGGGAGTACATGGTCCGGGGGCTGGGATACATCCAGGACCTGGCCGACATCGAGTCCGTGGTCCTGGGGGCCACGGAGACCGGGGCGCCCATCCAGGTCTCCGACGTGGCCCGTGTCCAGTTCGCTCCTCAGGCCAGGCGCGGCGTGGCGGACCTGAACGGACGGGGGGACGTGGTGGGGGGAATCGTGGTCATGCGCTTCGGGGAGAACGCCCTGGCCACCATCGAGAGAGTGAAGGAGAAGATCTCCCAGATCGAGGATGGCCTCCCCGACGGGGTGGTCATGACCCCGGTCTACGATCGCTCCGGACTCATTCTCCGGGCCATCGACACGTTGAGGGAGAAGCTCCTGGAGGAGTCCATCGTGGTGGCTCTGGTCTGCCTGGCCTTCCTCTTCCACGTCCGGAGCGCCCTGGTGGTCATTCTCACCCTCCCCCTGGGGATCCTCATGGCCTTCATCGCCATGAGGGTGCTGGGCATCAACGCCGACATCATGAGTCTCGGAGGGATCGCCATCGCCATCGGTGCCATGGTGGATGCCGCCATCGTCATGATCGAGAACCTGCACAAGCACCTGGAGCGGAAGATCCAGGAGAAGCGCAGGATGCTTGCGGCGGAAGGAGCGGCCGTTCCGGAGGGCGAGGGACGCTTCCCCACCTCCCTCCTCAGCCCCGGGGAGCGGTGGGGAGCCGTGGTCCGCTCCTCCAAGGAGGTGGGGCCGGCCCTCTTCTTCAGCCTCCTCATCATCACCGTTTCCTTCCTTCCCGTCTTCACCCTGGAGGCTCAGGAGGGACGCCTGTTCGAGCCCCTGGCCTGGACGAAGACCCTGGCCATGGCCGCTGCCAGCCTCCTCTCCGTGACCCTGGTCCCCGTGACCATGGGGCTCTTCGTGAGGGGGAAGCTCCTGGCCGAACACAGGAACCCCCTGTACCGTCTGCTGGTCTGGGCGTACAAGCCGGTGCTGACCTTCGCCCTCCGCTTCCGGTGGCCGGTGCTGGGGGGCGCCCTGGCCATTCTCATCCTGACCTTCATTCCCTTCCAGCGCATCGGGTCGGAGTTCATGCCCCCCCTGAACGAGGGGTCCATCCTCTACATGCCCATGACGCTGCCGGGCATCAGCGTCCGGACGGCCCACGAGGCCATGCGGAAACAGGACAGCATCCTGGCCGCCTTCCCGGAGGTGGAATCCGTCTTCGGGAAGGCCGGGCGGGCGAACACGGCCACGGATCCCGCGCCCCTGGCCATGTTCGAGACCACCATCGTCCTGAAACCCCAGGAGGAATGGCGTGAAGGGATGACCTGGGATCGGCTCCTGGCGGAGATGGACGAGGCCATCGACTTCCCGGGGATTCCCAACTCCTGGACCATGCCCATCAAGGGCCGCATCGACATGCTGGCCACGGGGATCCGAACCCCCGTGGGGATCAAGCTCTTCGGGCCGGACCTGGCGGAGCTGGAGCGGCTGGGCCGGGAGGTGGAGGACGCCGTGGGGATGGTCCCGGGGACCCGTTCCGCCGTGGCGGAGCGGCCCATGGGTGGAAGCTACCTGAACATCGAGATCGAGAGGGAGAAGGCGGCCCGCTACGGGGTGAACGTCCGGGACGCCCAGATGGTCATCGCCTCCGCCATCGGGGGGATGGAGATCACCCGGACCGTGGAGGGCCGGGAGCGCTACGGTGTCCGGGTCCGGTATCCCCAGGAGCTCCGGGACCAGCCCGAAGACCTGGCGGAGATCCTGGTGCCGATGCGACAGCAGGGGACCGGAGCTCTCCAGGGTGCCACGCAGATCCCTCTGGGGCAGATCGCCTCCATGGAGATTACCAGCGGGCCCATGTCCATCAAGACGGAGGGGGCCTTCCCCACGGCCTGGGTCTTCGTGGACGTGGAAACCGACGACCTGGGAGGATATGTGCGGGAGGCCCGGGAGATGGTGGAGGCCATGGTAAGCCTTCCCCCGGGCTATACCATGGAGTGGTCCGGGCAGTACGAGTTCATGCAGCGAGCCCAGGCCCGATTGGGCCTGGTGGTGCCGGCTACCCTGCTCATCATCGCCGTCCTGCTCTTCATGAACTTCAAACGGGCGGGAGAGCCCCTCATCGTCATGGGCTCCCTGCCCTTTGCCCTGGTGGGTGGCGTCCTCATCATGGCGCTACTGGGCTACAACTGGTCCGTAGCCGCTGGCGTGGGCTTCATCGCCCTGGCCGGGGTGGCGGCGGAGACGGCCGTCATCATGCTTCTCTACCTGAATCATGCCTGGGACGACCGCATCCGTCGGGGCGAGACCACCCGGAAAGCCCTCTACGATGCCGTCATGGAGGGAGCTGTCCTGAGGGTTCGGCCGAAGATCATGACGGTGACCACCATCATCCTGGGACTCCTGCCCATCCTCTGGGGCCATGGAACCGGCGCCGGAGTCATGAAACGCATCGCGGCACCCATGGTGGGGGGCATGGTATCGGCCACGGTTCTGACTCTGGTGGTGATCCCCGTGATCTACTTCCTCTGGCAGGGAGCGGTCCTGGCCCGGGCCGAGGCAGGCGCCGGGGTCGAGAGCGGGCTCGGCTCTCCGGAGCTTCGTCCTCGTCCGGCCTCCGGCGACTGAGGGGCTGGGAATCGGCGCCCCGAAGGGGTTCGGTGGGCTCGGCTCGCCGGGAGGTGAGTCTGGCGCAGGGGCTCCAGAGGCACCATACCTTCCAGTGAGCCCAGGTCGGCGACACTGCGCCCGGGGCCGGCCTGGAGAGATTGAGGGGCAGGGCCCTCAGTCGGGTGCCCCGTTCTTTTCCCGGAGACGGTCATGATCGAGGAAATCCTGGGACTCGTGGTATGGATGATCGCCAACGGCGTCTATTTCGACATGAAGCGCAAGGGACGCACGGGTTTCAGTCGCCTGGCGGCGTTCTGGGTGGGCTTCCCCATGACCCTCTTCTGGTTCTTCATCCTTCCGGAGGGTTCTCAGCCGGAGAAGCTGGAGCCCCCGGATGATGCGGAGGAGCTCCTGGCGGAGATCCGCCGGGAGAAGGAGCGGGAGCGGATCAGTCGTGGATCTCAGTGATGCGCACCGTCTCCATCACCACGTCCTCCTTCGGCCGGTCCCCGGCACCCGTCTCAACGCTTCCGATCTCCTTCACCACATCCATCCCTTCCACGACCTTTCCGAACACGGCGTGCTTCCTGTCGAGCCAGGGGGTGGCGTCCAGGGTGATGAAGAACTGGGAACCTCCGGTGTCGGGGCCGGCGTTGGCCATGGAGAGGATGCCTTCCTCCTCGTGGGTCAGATCCGGATGGAACTCGTCCTGGATGGTGTAGCCCGGACCTCCCCGGCCCGTCCCGGTGGGGTCGCCCCCCTGAATCATGAAGCCCTCGATGACACGGTGGAAGATGACCCCGTCGTAGAACCCCTTCTCGGCCAGGTCGATGAAGTTGCCGGTGGTCCTGGGGGCCCTCTCTTCGAAAAGCTCCACGGAGAAGGAGCCCTGGTTCGTCTGAAACTCCGCTGTGCGGTTCGCCATGCTCACCTCAAGACTGAGGGGAAGACAACACGAGACTGGACCCCCTTTACCGTGTTGCCTCTGGAAGGATCCGTCCTCTAGCTTCCTTCACCCCGCCCCCGGGCAGGGGCTGTCCGCCTTCGGGGATGGGGCTGCCCGCTCTCGTTTAGGAGCAACGTGGGCAACTCAGCTATGGGAAGTGTGCCGGAAGGGGGCACCGATTCCAGCCGAAAGGGACTGCTGCATGCGTTCCGGGTCTTCAAGTAGTCGCCGAAACAGACGCCGTTCCGCCGTCCTCGTCCTCCTCCCTCTGTTCGTCCTGACGGGTTGCATGGGAGCCGTGGAGCTGACCCCGGACGATTCGGACCGGGTCCTCTCCCGGCAACTCCTGGACGCCCCGAGTCCCCTGGAGCCGGGCCAGCGGGAGGTGCGGTCTCTCTACTACGGGAGGGGAGACGACAAGAACCGTCACGAATACCGGGACTCGGTGGCCTTCACCACCCCCTCCGTGGACGGATCGAAGCTGGTGAGTCTGGGGAGTCGGGAGGAGAGCCGGAACGAGTACTGGGGCTTCGGGCCCGATTCCTTCCCCTTGAACGCAAGGGTGTGGTATCCGGAGGGGGAGGGCCCTTTCCCCCTGGTGCTGGTGGCTCACGGGAACCACGACATGAAGGACTTCTCGGACCCCGGGTACGAGTACCTGGGCCGGCACCTGGCCAGCCGGGGGTTCATCCTGGCCTCCCTGGACATGAACTTCGTGAACGGCGCCATCCGGGGAGAGAACGACGCCCGGGGCTGGCTCTTCCTGAAGCACCTGCAGGCCTGGAGAGACTTCAACGAGGACCCGGAGAACCCCCTTCACGGGAAGGTGGACCTGGAGAGGATCGCCGTTATGGGCCATTCCCGGGGAGGGGAGGCCGTGGGACACGCCGCCGCCTTCAATCGCCTGACCCACTACCCGGACGACGCCACCCTGACCTGGGACTTCGGGTTTCCCATCCGGGCCGTGGTGGCCATCGCCCCGGTGGACGGGCAGTACCGCCCAACCAGTCGCCTGGTGCCCGTGGAGAACGTGAACTACCTGGTCTTTCACGGCACCCACGACGGAGACGTGAGCAGCTTCTCCGGGCTCCGGACCTACAAGAGGGTCCGCTTCACCGACGGACGTCCCCACTTCAAGGCCGCCGTGTACGTGCATCGGGCCAACCACGGCCAGTGGAACACGGTCTGGGGTCCTCACGACCGGGGTCCTCGAAGTGGCCGTTCCCTGGACCTGCGAGGGTTGCTGGAGGGAGAGGAGCAGCGGCGGTTCGCCCTGATCTACGTCACCGCCTTCCTGGAAGCCTCCCTCCTGGACCGGGACGCCTATCTGCCCCTCTTCCGGGATCACCGGGTCATCGGGGCCTGGCTCCCGGAGACCATGTACATTACCCAGTTCCAGGAGAGCAGCTTCAGGCCCCTGGTCACCTTCGAGGAGGACATCGACGTGACCACGGGCACGGCCCCGGGGGTGCAGATCCGGGGAGACAGTCTGGCCACCTGGAAGGAAGACGTCCTCCCCTTCCGTTACTACCGGGAGCCCTCGGACAGCTACACCCAGGAGAACCAGGCCGTGTGGCTCGGCTGGAACAACCGCATCCAGGGTGAGGACACCACCCGGACCGGTCCTCCCGCCGCCTATGCCCTGACCCTCCCGGACTCCCTTCCCCGGGCCTGGAGTCTGGATTCCGGGAGCACCCTGGATCTCATGCTCACGGCCCTGGAAGCCACCCCGGGACCCCGGGAGGATCCGGATACCACCGCAGAAGGCGAGGGGCCGGGCAGCTCGGCCGGCTCGGGAAAGGAAGGCGGGGGAGGTGGGTTCTTCGCGACACTCCTCCGTCCCTTGTCCCGCCTGCTGGCCGGGGAAGAAGGGGAAGAGGAGGACGAGCCCTCGCCCCCCCTCCGTCTGTCCGTAGAGGCCGTGGACATCCGGGGCCGCACCGGCAAGGTCCTGCTGAACGACTACGGGCCGGTGCGGCGGCCCATCGAGATCCGGATCCAACGACGGGATGACCAGCAGTACAGGGGAGATCACGAGATCGTCCTGCAGAGCTATTCCATTCCCCTGGGGGACTTCCTGGAGGCTTCGGCGAGGACACTGGAGCTGGAGCGCCTCCGGGAAGTGCGCCTGGTCTTCGACGAGAGCCGAGCCGGTACGGTGATTCTGGATCAGGTGGGCTTCTCCCGGATGGATCCGGCCTTCCTCAGGGTATCGGCGGCGTCTCGCTGAGGCCGGGGACCGGCGGTTTCCGGACTGTTCTCCCTTCTTGACGGAACGATTATTCTTTTCCCCTGGCGTATCCATCAGCTTTCGTGACGGTTCTTGACTCCCTCTCCGGGAAAGGACGATCCACATGAGTGAACAGACCCACCAGGACATGCACGCTGGCCATCACGGCTCCCGTCTGGACCACATGGAGTGGCTGGAGGACATTCGAAAGTGGCGCCTGGACCACCAGCGGGCCCTCATCCGGATCCAGGCCCTTATCGAGCTCCACGAGGCGGAGCTGGATGCCGCCGCCGAGGCCATCGAGGATCACGAGTTCCGAATCGAGGAACATGACAGTGCCATCGTGGCCCACGAAGCCGGTGGCTCCGGCGAGGATCATGACGTCATGACGGCTCTGCACGAGGCGGCGGAGAAGCGTCACCGGGAGATGGCCGAGGCCCACGAGACCATGAAGAGGAAGCACGAGGCCTTCATGAAGGCGGTGGAGAACCTCCTGGAGACCGTGGAGGAGTGAGGGGGGATCCTCCCCTCTACCTCCGGGTAGTGGGCCGGGACCATGCTCCGTTATCGAAGAACACCGCCGGGCGGCGGCCGAGAAAACCGAAGGGGGGAGTTCGGACCCTTCCTTGAGGCGGTGTGCCTGGTCACCGCCGTTCTCTATGTCGGTCTCAACCTGGGGCTGGTGGGGCTCCATGCCCACGAGGAGTACTATCCTCATTCCGGCCGGACCTGGGTCGATCCGGAGGCGAACCACCATCACGGTCACAACCACGCCGCCTGCGTGGTCTTCTGGAGCTCCCCTCCGTCTCCCGCCTCCCCGGCTCTCTCTCCAGACCTCCGGAGGATTCCTCCGACGTCGGAGCGCCGGTTCTACCAGGTCCTGGCACCGGCCACTCCCCGGCTCTCAAGCCCTCTCCCCAGGTCACCCCCTCCCGTTCCGTGAGTCCTTCGTAGACAAGGCTTGCACCTCTGATGCGGAACCGGTCATGAGGCCGGTCCGCAGCCGGACCCTATCACGATTCTGACGGGAGAATTCCATGCTATCCGTTTGCCCGACGGGGGGGACATTCCGTTCCTCCCGGCCATTTGCGAAGAACAACGAGACGTCCGAGAGAAGGGAGAAGAGGCCCATCCTCCTCGTCTTCCTTCTGGTGGCCCTGCTCCTGATGCCGGTTCCTGTTCCGGGCCAGGCCCAGGAGCCCGAGTCCCGACGAGGACTCCTGGAAGGTTCTGTCCGAGACGAGGAAGGGGGAGCCCTGGAGGGTGTCCGCGTGCGGATCCCCGGCCTGGACATTCTCGTTCTCACGGATTCCAGGGGAGCGTACCGGGTGTCGGCCCTGCCCTCTGGGCTCCACCGGGTGACCTTCCAGCGTTTGGGTTATGGTTCGAGACAGGAAGTGGTGGAGGTGGAGGGAGGCACCGAGATCCGCCTGGACATCACGCTGTCGCCTGCCCCCCTGGCTCTTCCGGCCCTGGTTGTCACAGGGACTCCCGGGGCCCGAGACGCCCTCTCCACCCCCCAGGATGTGGACGCCGTATCGGGGGAGGATCTCGCTGCGTACCGATCGGCTTCCCTGGGAGCTCTCCTGGACCGTGCCGTTCCCGGGGCGGCCAGCATCCAGACAGGGTCCCAGGCGGGTATCCCGGTCCTGCGAGGACTCAGTGGGACCCGGGTCCGTGTCCTCCAGAACGGCGTGGGCCAGGAGTTCTTTCAGTATGGTGTCCGGCACCATCCCACCACGTCCCTTGTGGAGGCCCAGCGTGTGGAGGTGGTCCGGGGTGTGTCCAGCCTCCTCTACGGGTCGGATGCCCTGGGGGGGGCCGTGAACATCATCACCCGGGAGCTGCCGGCGGCCCCGGTCTCCGGGACGCTCCTGGGTGGTGAGGTCGGGGGCCAGTTCTTCTCCAACAACGGTGAGCGGTCCGGTTCCATGGACCTGCACGCTGCCAGGGGAGGGTTCGGGATCCGGGGAGGATTGGAGCTACGAGACAGCGACGACCTCACGGCTCCGGACGTGCCCGATTTCTTCGAAACATCGGAGACTGGTACGGCAAGGACCGGGAAGTACGGGGATCCCAAGTACACCCGTACCCTTCCCCACACGGACTTCCAGCAGTGGTCGGGGTATGCCCAGGCCGGGTTTCGGGGGACCCGGGGGATGGCTGAGGTTGTCCTCACACACTGGGACAATGAGAACAACTTCCTCCTGCCCCCCGGCGGGCCGAAGGGTAGCGCCACGAATCCCCCTCGGGGATTGGGGCTTCACCTTGCCCAGAGCAACGCCACGCTGAAGGGGACCGTGCTCTTCGACCGGTTCACCCTGCGTCCCACCCTGAGCTACCAGCGAGCCCTGCGCCAGGCTGCGGCCCCGGGCACCCTCATCCATGAAGATCCGGAGTTCAAGGTGGACCTGGAGAAGCACGTCGTCACCGGTCGGCTCGAGCTGGCTCATGGGCCGGTGGCGGGGCTGGAGGGAACCCTGGGTGCGGAGGTGGTGGTGCAGGACGGGGAGTCCCGGGGACCCGTGGACCTGGAGCCGGGGTCCACGGTAACGAACGTCGGCTTGTTTGCCTTCGAGGAGCATCGCAGGGGGGGGCTCACTCTCTCCGGCGGGGCACGGCTCGACTACCGGTATCTGGACGTGGAGGCCAACTCCCTCACCCGGAACCCAGGGCTCCTGGATCAGGACTACCTGGCCGCCTCCGGTTCGGTGGGACTCGCCTACGAGCTCAGGGAGGGGATCACCCTGGCGACGCAGGCCGGAACCGGATTTCGGGCCCCCACAGTCTTCGAGCTCTTCGCTGACGGTGAGCACGGGGGGGTGGCGGCTTACCAGCGGGGAGACCCGACGCTGGACCCGGAGCGGGCCCTGGATCTGGACCTGTCCCTCCGCTGGGCACTGGAACGACTTCGGGGGGAGATCACCGGGTACTGGTATCGGATCGCGGACTATGTGTACCTCAGGAACACGGGGGAAGAGACGCAGGGAGGACTGGCCATCTACCAGGCCGACCAGACCGATGCCACGCTGAGCGGAGTGGACGGGATGGTGGAAGCTGTGGTTCTGGACTGGCTCTCCACGGGAGCCCGGTTCTCCTGGGTGGAGGGTAGCGGCGAGGACCTGGAGGATCCGACGGGAGGAGCGGGAGATGGTCCCCTGCCCCTTCTTCCTGCCACCCGGCTACAGGGCTTCGCGGAGGTCCGGGCCGACCGGCTCGGCATCCTCCGGGAAGCCAGAGCCCGACTCAAGGTGGAACGGACCCTGGACAAGGATGCCGCAGGCGTCCTGGAGCCCTTTTCCCAGTTCGACCGGATCCCCTTCGGCACTGCCTCCACGAGAGGGTACACGCTGCTGGGCCTGGAGGCTGGGACCACGCTGGAGCTGGGGGTGGCTCCCGTGGTGGTGAGTCTCACGGTGGACAACCTTCTGGACAAGGACTACCGGGGTTTTCTGGATACCTACAAAGGTTACGCCCTGTCCCCGGGACGAAACGTCGGGATCCGCCTCAGCGCACCACTCCAGCTTTCCCGATGAAAGGCCGGGCCCGGGCCGCCGTTTCCGGCGGTCCGGGCTCTACCGGCTTTCCCCGTCTCTCAGCTCTCCCCGGCTCGGCCACCCCAGCACCCCCGTCACCGGGTAGTGGTCCGAGGGGTAGGCGCCGGCTTGCCGCCAGCGGTGGATGGCCGCCTGCTGCACATTCCAGGATGGGTCGGCCAGGACGGCGTCGATCTTCTCGCCCTCCGTGTCTCCCCGGAATCCGTGGAAGGTGCCCACCGCCTCTTCTTCGGGGTGGAGGACCCGGAACGTGTCCCGCAAGGGGACGTCCGGGTCTTCCAGTAGGGTCCGGAAGGCAGGGTTGTCCTCCCCGGCATTGAAGTCCCCCGTGACCACCACGGGCTCCCCCTGGTGTCGGATTCTCCGGATCCGGTCCAGGAGGAGGTGGGCCCCACGCTCCCGGGATGCCTGGGAACGATGGTCCCAGTGGACGTTGAAATGGAGGAAGGTCTCCTTCCGGGTCCGGTCCCGGAACCGGGCCCAGGTGCAGATCCTGGGGAGGTCATTGCCCCAGCTCGTGGATCCCGGGATGTCCGGGGTGTCGGAAAACCAGAACGTTCCCTGGTCCAGGACCTCCAGCCGGTCCCTCCGGTAGAGTATGGCGGCGTACTCCCCCGCCTCCGCCCCGTCGTCCCGTCCCACACCCACCCAGTCGTAGGCCGGAAGAAGCTCCTCCAGCTCCACGAGCTGGAAGTGGAGGGCCTCCTGGAGCCCGCCGGCCCCGGGCCGGAACTCCCGGATGACTTCCGCCACGAGCTCTCTGCGTCGGGGCCAGGCATCGGCGCCGTCCTGGGCGGTGCCGTAGCGGATATTGAAGCTCATGAGCCGGAGGGGACCGAGCTCCTGGTGGTCCTTTCCGGACGATGCGTTGTCCGGGGAGGTGGAAGTGTCCGTCGAGGCGGCGGTGGCCAGGGAGGAGGTTTCGGGATAGACGGTCATGAGGAGGGCCAGGGCCGCCAGGGGCAGGACGGCAAGGACCGGAGGGAGGGAGGAGAAGGGAGTCATGGGATTCGTTCTGGAGGGCTCTAACGCCAGCCGATCCCGAACCGGTGGGTGGGATCCCCGGTGTCGAAGCCCTGGTAGGCGTACTCCAGGATGATGTCATCCCCGGTGAAGCCCCCGCCGAAGGTGATGGCCATCTCCTGCCGCTCCTGGGGGACGTGGGCATAGCCGACCCGGGCCACGAAGGTCCGACCCACTACCGGCCAGTAGGCCACCTCCATGCCCGCGGAGGAGATGACGTCGCCGTCCACTCGATAGTCCAGGGAGGTGGTGGCGGCAAGATCCAGGGGACCCACCGGTACCCGTGGGGACGAGGCCCCCAGAGCCAGGTGCGTCGGGAGGGGAATGTCCTCCCCACCCAGGGTGAGATCCCATCCCAGGTTCCGGGCGGAAAGGGCCAGAGTGAAGGGCCCCGGAGCCAGTGCGGCACCGACATCGATGGCGGCCGTGCTGCCCCGGAGAGGACCGAAACGCTGGTCCACCAGCTTTCCCACAAGCCCGAGGCGGATGCCGAACATTTCCCGGCCGTAGCCTGCGGAAAGGACCATCTCCGATACGCTCACATCCCCCCGTTCCCTGAGGGATGCCTCGTGGTCCGGCAGCTCCAACACATCCTGGCCGGAGATGGGCCGCGTTGCCGGCGCCTCGTACGCCAGGACCTGGGCTCCCAGGGCCACCCCGCCGGACCACCAGTCCGTCCCGGCGGACACGGCCATAAGACGGCCCCGGGTGGAGTAGCGCTGCAGGGAGGCCGACATCCCCTGGACCCGGTCCAGGACCCCGGGATGGTAGAAGAGGGCGTCGGAATCCCGGTACCCCAACACGAAAGCGTTCCCCAGGGCCATGGCCCGAGTGCTGGACGGCAGGTCCAGAACCAGAGGTCCCCGGTCCCGGGACTGGCCGGTGAGGGGAGAGGGGAGGAGACAGCTGACGGCCCAGAGGAGGGCGAAGAACGGACCCATCAGAAGGGAACGGATGCGTCTGGTGGCCATGGTCACCTCGGTTCGGGTCTTGATTCCACCACCGCCTTCCTGCCGCAGGCGGGGCACTGTAAGATCACTCTTCTGCGGACGTACGCCACCCGGGAGGTGGGAGAGACGCTGGTGAGGTGGAGGACTCCGCCGCAGCGGGGACAGGAGGGAGTCTCGCCCCGCCGGACCCCTTCCTGCAGCCTTCTTTCCTCCTGGAGGGTGTAGTGCAGGGCCATGGAAGGGAGAGGATCTTCGGGGTGAGAGAGGGTTACACGTCAGCGTCCCCAACCTACGTTTGTTGCTACCGGAAGAGAATCCTCGAGGCTGAGCCTCTGTTCATGCGTGTTCCCACGGGCATCCGTCCCTCCCTGATCCTTCTCCTGGTCCTGTCCTTCCTCCCGTCCTTCGTCCGGGAGACAGCCGCCCAGCAGGGGGACGTGTCCTCCCCGGAACCGGTACCCGTCCGCTACGCAGGATCCGAGGGCGAGCTGGACGTGCCGGCTCCCAGGGTCTCGGATCCGGCCATTCGGGTGGACGGACACCTGGATGAGCCGGACTGGAGCCAGGGAGCCGTTCTCCACTCCTTCACCCAGTACGAGCCGGTGGAGGGGGCCCCTGCCTCCCAGCCCACGGAGGTGCGAGTGCTGGTGGGTGCCGATGCCCTCTACTTCGGTGTCCGGGCCTGTGACGACGACCCGGACGGGGTCCGGGCCACCCTGGCGGAGCGGGACAACGTGGGCTCCTCCGATGACTACATCCGCTTCGTCCTGGACACCTTCCACGACCGACGCCGAGCGTACGTGTTCCTGGTAAACCCCCTGGGGATCCAGCAGGACGGGATCTGGAACGAGGGAGGACAGCGTCGTTTCGGTCCCCCCATCGACTACAATCCGGACTTCATCTGGGACTCCCGGGGGGTGGTGGAGGACTGGGGTTATTCCGTTGAGCTCAAGATTCCGTTCAAGAGCCTCCGCTTCCCGGACGAGCCCGTCCAGTCCTGGGGGTTGAACGTGATGCGGCGTATCCAGCGGACGGGCTATGAGGAGGCCTGGGCCCCCATCACGGAGGAGGTCTCGAACCAACTGGCCCAGGCCGGCAACCTGCAGGACCTCAGGGGCCTGGACCCGGGCCTGTTCCTGGAGATGAACCCGGTGGTCACCGGGAAGCGGTTGGGGCATTACGACGAGGAGTCGGACGGACTGGTTCACGACGATCCCACCGGGGACTTCGGCATGAACCTCACCTACGGCCTCACGTCGAACCTCACGCTGGACGGGACGTACAATCCGGATTTCAGTCAGGTGGAGGCGGACGCGGGCCAGATCTCGGTGAACGAGCGCTTCGCCCTCTTCTTTCCCGAAAAGCGTCCCTTCTTCCTGGAGGGCACGGAGATCTTCTCCCTCCCGAAGCGCCTCATCTACACCCGTTCCATCGTGAGCCCTGTGGCCGGGGCCAAGCTCACCGGGAAGGTGGGCAGCTTCAACCTGGGATACCTGGGGGCCGTGGATGACGTGGGTGGGGAGAACCCCGTGGTGAATATCCTCCGGGTGCGCAGGGACCTGGGGACGAGTTCCACGGTGGGGCTGGCCTTCACGGATCGAACCCTGGACTCCCGGGACTACAGCCGTATGGCTGCCGCGGATGCCCGCCTGGTCTTCGCTGGTCGCTATACCCTCTCCCTTCTGGGCTCCGGGAGCTGGATGTCCGAGGACGATGCATCCCCTTCCGGCTCTCTGTTGAACGCCCGCTTCGAGCGGAGCGGCAGGACCCTCTCGTTCAATGCCGAGGTGTACGACGTATCCCCGGGCTTTCGGGCCGGAAACGGGTTCATCCGGAGGGTGGGAGACACCCAGGTCGAGGGGGAGGTCCGACTGAACCGGTACGGGAGCCCCGGGGAGCTGGTGGAACGGTGGGGGGCCTCACTGGAGCTCCAGGGGTTCTGGAATCACGACGCCTTCTGGAGCGGAGAGAAGTGGGAGGAGCTCCAGGTGGAAGCAGGAGGAAGCGTTTCGTTTCGCAACAACCTGACCTTGTTCCTGAACTACTCCAGGAGGGCCTTTTCCTTTCCCGAGGGAGACTACGCCGGACTCCACCGGGACTCGGGCACAGGTGGGGAGCCCAGGCCCTTCGCCCCGGACCAGGACCTCTTCAGCGGCCTGGACGGGCTCCGGATCTTCCTGTGGATGAACACCTGGGAGAGACTCCGGGGAAGGCTCCGGGCCGAGTGGAGGGAAACCCCCGTCTTCGAGCGGTCCCTGGGTGTTCCCGCGGAGAGCGCTGACGCCTGGATCGCCGATGGCAGCTTCACCCTCTTCCCCGTGGAGGGGCTCACCAGCGAGATCGGCATCCGGCACGAGAGCCTCTTCCGTAAACGGGACGGCTCCCGCTACTCCTCGGCCACCATTCCCCGAATCAAGACCCAGTACCAGTTCACCCGCCACCTCTTCCTCCGGGCCACCGTGGAGTACGCCAGCCAGGACCGGGGTGATCTCCTGCACCCGGTCACCGGCGATCCCCTCCTCCATTGTTCCCAGGGGGAGTGCTCGGCCCTGGAGGGCTCTGCGATCCACGACCTGTACGTGGAGCTTCTGGCGACCTATGAGCCTTCCCCGGGGACCGTGTTCTACCTGGGATACAGCCGGGACATGCGGGACTCCGGAGCCTTCCGGTTCCGGGAGGTCACCTCCCGGAGTGACGGGATCTTCACGAAGCTGAGTTACCGCTTCCGTTTCTGACCGGGACTGGTCGACGGGCTCGCCCCCCTGGTTCAACAGCCTTCGAGTCCTCCTCAATCTCCCTTCCTCGCCGGGGATTCGCCTGCCTGGTCATGGGGGCGCCCCAACACCCGGACCATCTTGTCCAACAAGATGGAGGCGCTCTCCCGGAAGGGGGCGTCTCTTCTCGTGGCGATCGTCCGCGGGAGGAGGGGCCGGATCTCCGGGCCGGAGAAGGGACCAGGAGGATCATGGCTATTCCAGAGACCAGGTTGAGGGATCTGTTGGGGTCGAGCCCGGCCATGGAAAGGGTCCGGGACTTCGTCCGGAAGGCGGCCCGGGTCTATGCCCCGGTGGTCATCGTAGGGGAGACGGGGACGGGTAAGAGCCTCCTGGGGCGGATCATCCACGGCGAAGGGCCCCGGAGTCGGGGCCCCTATGAGGCGGTGAACTGCGCCGGGATTCCCGAGAGCCTCTTCGAGAGCGAGTTCTTCGGACACCAGCGGGGGGCGTTCACCGGCGCGGCCCAGGGGCGCCGGGGTCTCCTGGAGCAAGCCCACGGAGGAACCCTCTTCCTGGACGAGGTGGGGGAGCTCACGGTGGGGCAGCAAGCCAAGCTTCTCACCGCCCTGGAGGAGGGTGAGGTGCGACGCCTGGGAGGAGAGGGCGTGCGCCGGGTTGACGTGAGGATTCTGGCCGCCACCTCCCGGGAGTTGGTAAGGGAAATGAAGGCCGGTCAATTCCGCCGGGACCTCTTCCATCGCCTCTCCGTCCTCCGGTGCCGGCTCCCTCCCCTCCGAGACCGGCGGGAGGATGTGGCCCCCCTGGCCCGGCGCTTCCTTCGAAACCACCAGCGCCGGCACGGATTTCCCGAGCGCCCCCTCCCGGACGGGGCACGGGCTTTCCTGGAAGAGATGCCCTGGCCCGGAAATGTCCGGGAGCTGTCCCACTTCCTGGAGGCCGCCCTCATCCTCTCCGGCGGCGCCCTCCTCACCCCGGCCAGACTGGGGGAGACCCGGACTGTCCTGGATCTTCGGGGAGTGGAGAAGGGGGAGCCGGGGAAAAAACAAGGCCCGGAGGTCGGGGCGCGGTCGGAGTCGGAGCCGGACCGTCGCTATTCCTTCGGCGGGTCTCCGGAGGAGGAGCGGGAGCTCATCCGGAGAGCCCTGGTCCGGAACCGGGGAAACAAGAGCCGGACGGCCCGGGAGCTGGGCATGGCCCGAAACACCCTTCGTTCCCGACTCAGGAAGTACGGGCTGGGAGGGTGAGCTCGGGTGGGGGCGGTGTCCCCCATGTCGTTGGACAGTCCTCAGCCTCCTACCCCCCGGGATGGGCGTAGACCTGAATCTCGGTGCCTTGCAGTCGGTCTCGGGCCACCAGAATCGTCTCTTCTCCCACGAAGGTTCCTTCCCCGGCGGAAAGTCCGGTGAGGAGGACAGGCCCCTTGTCCGAGAGACGAACCAGGTCTCGCTCCTCCAGCCCCTGGATCCTCCGGACCACGATCCCCCGAGGAGTACCGAAGGCTCCATCCATCCACGGGAGCTCCCCGGGCACATCCAGGGCGGCGAATCCCAGACGGGTGATGCCCCGGAAGCGGGCACCAAAGGACTTTCGGGCGGTGTCGGGAATCTCCGGACGCCGGTACGTCGGCAGGCAGACCCGCTCCAGGGGCTCTCCGGGGTGGAGAGGGCGCAGACGGAAGAGGCAGGGGGCGTCCAGGGTGCCCAGGTATATCTCGTCGCCCTGCCGGGTGAAGACCGGGAGTCGAAACGGGTGGAGTCGTCGGTCACCAGGCTCCGATAGGACGAGGGAGAGAAGGGGAGTAGTGTCCCCGGAGGGATGGAGGCGCTCCAGCCAGAGAACTCCGGGCCCGGGGGAGGTGGAGGGACAGAAGCGCAAGAGGATGAGGGGGCCGGACTCCAGGGCCACCAGGTCCTTCACCAGACCCACGGTGCACGCTCCGGGCTGGATCCGGGTCTGCCCCTGGAACCCGTGCTCCAGGGAGAAGCGATCCAGGACCATCCCCCTCTGGTCCGCCAACCAGAGGAGGGTGTCTCCCACGGCCATGGCCACCGGGTCGAGGAGCTCTCCGGGACCCTTCCCCTGCCGTCCCTGGCTCTCCAGGAGCCCCAGGGAGGGGTGGAACCGGTGGATGGCCCCCAGCCGGTCGTCCAGGAGGAACCACACCTCTCCCCACTCCTCCGCGTCGGCCACGGACAGGACACCAGGGAGGATGTGGGTGGCAAGGGGGGAGCCGACAGGAAGGGTTCTTGCGACCTCTTCCGTGGGCCCGTGGGGCTCCAGGTGTTCCACCCAGGAGAGAGCGGCCTCGGCCGTTTCCGGGCTTGTTCCCCGCAGGGCCCGGTTCGCCCATTGCACCAGAACGACCGTGGCCACCGCGTAGAGGGCCGCCAGGAGGCCCACAGCCAGGAGGCAGGAGCGGAGCCACCGCCTCGACGTTCTTTTCTCTCGGGTTCCGGAATCCGTCATTTGAGATCTTCGCATACTCCGAATCTTCCCCTCTCCAACGGAAGGTCCATGGCGGAATGGGACGTCTGGAGGGTGGGCCG
>CAZZEL010000071.1:0-21619 GCA_964652625.1 uncultured Gemmatimonadaceae bacterium | reverse complement strand
CCCCGTCTGTTGCTGCAAACTCGGCGATTATTACCGTCTTCGCAGCAACGAATGCCCTCGACCCCGTCTGTTGCTGCAAACACGGTGTGCCCCATCAACCTCTTTCGCATCCTCCCGCCATGAGCAGGAACACGGCATGAGCAGGAACAGAGGTTGGGCTCGGGTTCGCGTATCCACGCTGCTGATGTGGACTGATGCCCTCAGGCTTCCCGGACCCAACGCCACAGCTCGGGCAGGGTCGGTCGCTTCCCCTGCATGAGGATGCCCACCCGGTACACCCTGCCCGCCACCCAGGCCATGACCAGGACGCCGAGCACCAGAAGGGTCAGGGCCGAGAGGATCTCCCAGAGGGGCACGGCACCCGTGGCCGCTCGGGCGTACATGAGGACGGGACTGAAGAAGGGGACCTGGGAAGCCGTCACCGCCAGGGGGGAGGTGGGATTCTCGATGACGGGCATGATGAACATGATGGGGGCCACCAGGAGCATGACCACGGGGAACTGGGCCTGCTGGGCCTCCTCCTCCGAGGAGCACATGGCCCCCACGGCGGCGTAGAGGGCGGCATACAGGAAATAGCCGCCCAGAAAGAGGGCCACGAAGAGACTGGTGAGGCCCAGTCCGGGGAGGGCCTGCCGAATGATGGCCGGGTCCATGAGGTCCGGGCGGGACGCCAGGAGGGCCGGGAGGCCCAGGGTGAGGGCCACCACCCCCAGGAGGATCCACACCGCGAGCTGGGTCAGACCCACGGAGCCCACCCCCAGAATCTTGCCCAGCATGAGCTCCGCTGGCCGCACGGAGGAGATGAGAATCTCCACCACCCGGCTGGTCTTCTCCTCCAGGGTGGAGCGCATGACCGCCACGGCGTAGAGAAGGATAACCATGTAGAGGAGCATAGCCCCCACGAATCCTCCGGCGAAGGCCGCCTCGGACTCCGAGGCCCCTCGGCCCTGGTCCTCCAGGAGGACAACCTCCAGCTCTCCACCCCCCAGGAGGGACTCCAGGTCGGTCCGACTCCCGGACTCGGCCAGTCGGACTTCCAGGGCGGCCTGGGCCACGGCACTCCGGATGCTGAGGCTCCGAATCGTCCCGGGGCCGTCCCTTCCGTGGAACTCAGCCCGCCCCCGGGACAGGGAGGTCTCGTCCAGGACCAGGTATCCTCCCAGATCCCCAGCCTCCAACCGGACCCTGAGGGATTCCCGGACCGCAGGGTCCTCGAGACTCACCGTGAACCCGGCCTCTTCCAGCCGGGGGGCCACGCCCTCGTAGAGCACCCCCGTCTCATCCACCACCGCCAGGTTCCTGCGCCCCTCTTCCTGGCTCACCTCATAGAGGAGGGGAACGAGCATCATGCCCAGAACGAAGAGAGGGGCCAGAAAGGTGCCCAGGATGAACCATCGGCTCTTCACCCGCTGGAGGTACTCCCGTCGAATCACCGGCCCCAGCCCCTTCATCGGACCACCTCCTCCCGGACCCGGGCACCGAAAGCGGATGCATCCGCCACCTCCTCCACGGGAGCTCCGGCGTGCCGAACGAAGATCTCGTGCAGGCGGGGCTCCACCAGGTCGAACCGGTCGATCCGCACCCCTGCTTCCACGCCCCGTCGGAGGATGGCCTGGTGATCCGCACCCTCACGGAGGAGAAGGTAGACCCCATCCGGACTCTCCCGGACCTCCGCCACCTCCGGGCCCCGGAGCCACCGGTCGTCCCCCTGGAACTCCACGGCCACCAACCCCTTCCGCTCCCTCCGTTTCAGGGCCCTCAGATCCTCGTCCAGCACCTTCCGGGCCCGGGAGATGAGGCACACCCGCTGGCACAGGCGCTCGGCGTGGTCCATGAGATGGGTGGAGAAGAGGATGGTGGTGCCGGCGGCCTGGAACTCCCTGACGATCTCCTCCAGGACCTGCTGGTTGATGGGGTCCAGGCCGGTGAAGGGCTCGTCCAGGATGAGGAGCTCCGGTTCGTGGAGCACCGTGCCGATGAACTGGACCTTCTGCTGCATCCCCTTGGAGAGGTCCTGGAGCTTCCTTTCCGCCCACTCCGAGAGATCCAGTCGCTCCAGCCATCGCCGGGCCCGGCGGTGGCTCTCGTGCCGGTCCAGGCCGCGGATGGACCCCAGGAAGACCAGGAAATCCAGGACCTTCATCTTCCGGTAGACCCCCCGCTCCTCCGGGAGGTAGCCCACCCGATCGTTCTGCCTCACCCCGGGAGGACCACCCAGGAGCTCCACCTCGCCCCGGTCCGGGAGAAGGATCCCCATGATCATGCGGATGGTGGTGGTCTTCCCGGAGCCGTTGGGTCCCAGGAGCCCGTAGACGGTTCCCCGGGGGATCTCCAGGTCCAGGGAGGACACGGCCACGACGGCTCCGAACTCCTTCGTCACGCCCCGTAACCGGATCGCCGCTCCCTCCGATGTGGATGCGAACCCTGCGGATCCGACCATGACCTCGCCCCTTCGTTCTGGGGAAGTTGGAATGGGATGGGTGCCAACCGCCCGACGGTCGTCGTTCTCCCTACGGAGAAGCCCCTGGACCTCTTCATGTTCGATGGCCCAGTCACCCTTGGCGAGTCCCCCAGGCCCAGCGGCCTCTCTACGTCCGGCGAGCCTTTCGGGGTCGGTGGCTCCTTCACGCCCGGCGAGCCTGCCTCCCCGGGGGAAGCTCATCTCGGGGATTTCCAGCCCGCGGGTGAAGGATTACATTGTCATCTTCTTCAAAAGCCCTCGAAACACGTGGATTATTGCGGGAGGCTGCATGGCCATCTACCGGACTCTATACTACGGCGATGTGAGCGTCGGCGTCGGGGGGCGGATCACCATCCCTCAGGACATGCGGGACGATCTCCGCATCAAGGAGGGAGACGTGTTGACGGTCCGGGTGGAGGAAGCGCCCAACAACGTTCGCCAGATGGTCCTGTGGCGTGCGGAGACCCAACCGGAAGATCAGTAATCCAACCTTGGGAAGAGGAATGCCGTGCCAGCCATTCTGAGAGTGGTTGAAGGGGACATTGCGACCTTCCAGGGCGATGCGGTGGTGAACGCCGCCAACAACCACCTTCGCATGGGAACCGGGGTGGCGGGGGCTCTCCTCCGAAAGGGGGGCGGAACGATTCAGGACGAGTGCGACGCCTACGTGCGCCGCAACGGCCCGCTGAAGGTGGGAGAAGCAGCCGCCACCGGAGCCGGCAACCTGCCGGTCCGCCGGGTGATCCACGCGGCGGCCATGGGAGACGAGCCCGCCACCCCGGACACCATCCGGAGCGCCACCCGGGCAGCCCTGGAGCTGGCCCGGGAGAACGATGCCTCCACCCTGGCCTTCCCCGTCCTGGGGAGCGGGGTGGGTGGATTTCCCTTCTCGGAGGCCGCTCGGATCATGGTGGACGAGATCCGGCGCTTCACCTCCGACGCCCCGGAGATCGAGAGCGTGGTCTTCTACGGGCACACACCGGAGCAGGTGGCTACCCTTCAGAGGGTCCTGGGGTAGGAGGCTGTTCAACGGGGGGCGGGCCCCGCCTCCTCCCGGTCCGTCCACCGGATGAGGGTCCTGAGCGGTCCGGTCCCGTCGTGGTGCCACCAGGCCGGTGGCCATGGGACCCGGGAGAAGCTGGTCACCCGGCTCACGCCCAGGGCCGCCAGGGTCTCCATCACTCTCCCTTCCTGCCCCTCCCATCCGGCCAGTCCCACGGTCTGCAAATGGGGCCGCCATGGCCTCAGTCGTTCCACGGCGTCCTGCCAGCTACCCACGGGAATCACCCGCACCGACCGGTTCAGGCAGGTGGGCTGCACCTCACCACCTGGCTGATAGAGGACGGTCCAGGGCGCCGTCTTCCCACCGTGGAGCACCCTTCCCCTGCCCACGGCTTCGTCCATCTCCCCCTCCCCCCGGAGCTGATGCAGAGCGGCGGCCTCTTCATCCGTCACCCTCCCCGACGGCAGCTCCTCCTCCAGGATCTCCAACTCCCGGGCCAGGAGCTCTGCAAAGGTCTCCGGCTTCGTCTCTCCCCCCTCCTCCACCAGAATCACCTGGGGGGAGACGCACCCTCGCTGATCGAAGAGGGCCGCGGCCAGGGCCACTTCCCGGGCCACGGCCACAGCCACTTCCCGGGCCCGTCCCCGGGCCTCTTCCCGGGCCACTTTCCGGGACCCCCCGGCGCCCGTCCTCCCCTTGACGGCTCCCAGGGCTTCCTTCCCCACCATCCCCACGCCCATGCGGTGACGGTAAGCCCGGAATGGCGTGGCCAGGGGAAGGGCGTCACGGATCTCCCGGAGGGTCTCGTCGCTGCCGTACGCCACCACCAGGTCCGCTCCCCTCAGGGCCGTCAGGGCAGGGTCGTCGCCCCCGGCCCTCCCTGGAGAGTGACCCGGCCAGTAGACCACGGCCACGGTCCTGCTCAGGGAGGGGGCCTCCTCCGCCAGTCCCCGGGCGAAGACCACGGGAAGGACCACGTCTCCCCGACCGGGCTTCAGGAGGACCGCCGACTTCACCAGGAGGGCCCGGATCAGGGAGGTGGTGGCCACTCCCGGGACGGTCCCTGCTCCGATATGGAGGGTGAGGGGGTAGCCCGAGGCTCTGGTCTGGCCGGCCCCGGGTCGGTCCCGGAAGCCGTCCAGGACCCCGGGGTCCGAAAACTCCGCCTCCAGGAGGGCCTGCAGACGGTCACGGGTCCAGTCCCGGGCCATCCCGTGCAGGACCGTCTCGGCCATGGGCCTGGAGAAGCCGGCCTGTGGCCCCAGGTGCCGGAGGGCCTCCTGGCGCAGCTCGTCCCCGGGGTCCATCAGCCGCCGGGCCACCCGGTCCACCGCTTCCACCACCTGTCCAACCGGCCGGGCCCGAAGTCCCTCCCCATGGGCCTCTCGCAGGCCGGTCATGACCCGCTCCAGATCGCCGGAGGTCAGAGGGAGGTGCTCCAGGGGAGCTTCCCCCCGGCCATGGAGCCTCACCGGGGCCCGGTCCCCCGGGTCCGGGCCCCTCCCCTGGGCCTCGGGGGGGGTTGAGGGAAGGTGCCAGGCCCGGAAGGGGGTCTCGGAGCTAGTGGCCATGATCCCACCGGCCGGCCCCGGCCAGGAACGTCTCCATGGCCAGGGAGCACCCCCTTGGCTCGGCTCCCCGACTCCTCCCCCGAAGCCTGAATCCCCCGGAGACGGCTTCTCCCAGGTCCTCCGTGAGGACCCCGGAGACCGATCCCAGGTTGGCCAGGTCCAGGTGCGCCAGGATGCCCACCTCCCCTTGCGGCAACGGATCCAGGCTCCGGGGATCCAGCACCCGGGTCCGGACCCAGGGAGGGCCCCGGTGGTAGCGTAAGCTCCCGGGAGTGGGACTCCCCTCCACCAGGACCGGCTCGTAGAACTGGGACAGGAGCTCGGTCATACCGTACTCGTTCACCACCCGCTCCGGGGGAATCCCGAAGGCGGCTTCAAGACCCCGGTAGAGCCGGTCCCGGGACATGGTCCGGGAGCGTCCCTTGAAGCCTCCCGTCTCCATGATCCGGGATCCGGCGGGCAGGGCCACCGTTCTTCCCTTCTCCTCCACCCGCTCCAACCAGTGCACGAAGGCGAAGGCGGTGCCGGCAAGCACAACCGGCCCGTCCCTGTCCCGAGCCTCCAGGAGCGCCTCCCAGAACGCCCCTTCCCGGAGGCCCTCCTCCGGGTCCACGAAGAAGGTGCCCCTGGCTTCCCCGCCGGCGTCCCCGTGGTCCCGGGCCCACAGCTCCGCCACCTCCCCCACCATGAAGCTCAGAGACGACTCCGGTGCCTCCCGGGGGGAGGGCAGAAGGGCCAGCACCGGAAGAGGGCGGCCCTCCGGAAGGAGATGTGCCCGGAAGGGCGGGAGGAGGGAGGCCCGGTAGAGGGACAGGTCCCGGATGTGGTGCTCCCCCCTCTCCTCCGGCCCCCGGCTCGTGCCGCTGGTACGGAAGACTCGTTCCACGTCCTCCTGGGCCCCGGCCACCAGGGGCACGGTCTTGAATGCCCGGGCGGGAACCGGGGGAATGGCCTCCCACCGGTCCACGTCGCCGGGATCCAGACCCCGGCGATCCACGAAGGCCCGATAGGGGGCGTTGGCCCGGTACTGGAACCGGAAGACCCTCACGGCCAGGTCGTTGAACGCCTCGTCGTCCAGGGCTTCACCCACCCCCCGTCGGAAGACCTCCTTCAACTCCCGGGCGAGCTCCTGGAAGCTCACGGCCTCGTCTTGACGCCCGTGCCCCGGACGGGTCGCCCGGCCAGGGTCTCCGTCTGCTCCCCATCCCGGACCGTGAGGGCCCCGTTGACGATGACCGTGCTGATCCCCCGGGGGTAGCTGTGGGGCTCGGTGAAGGTGGCCGTATCCCCCACCGTGGAGGGATCGAAGGCCACCAGGTCGGCGCAGGCTCCGGGCCGGATGACGCCCCGGTCCGAAAGGCGGATCTTCCGGGCGGGCATCCCCGTGATCTTGTGGATGGCCGTCTCCAGGGGCATGACCCCCTCCTCCCGCACGTAATGGCCCAGGAGGCGGGGGAAGGTCCCGTAGGAGCGGGGGTGGGGAGAGCCCTGGGAGAGGGGACCCGTGGGAGCGTAGACCGAGCCGTCGGAGCAGACCATGCCCAGGGGATGGGAGAGGACCCGGGCCGTGTTCTCCTCCGACATTCCGAAACCGATCATGCCCACCCCTCCTCCTTCCTCCCTCAGGAGCCGCAGGGCCAGCTCGAAGGGATCCTCCCCCGCCTCCCGGGCGGCGTCGCCCAGGCGCCGACCCGTGATCCAGCGGTTCCCCTCTCGGCTGGTTCCGGTGATCTGCACCGAGTTCCAGGAGCCCAGCTGAGCCACCTTCTCACGGCAGTACGCCTCCAGGGCCGGACGCTGCTGGGGATCGTCGAGACGGGCCAGGAAGGCCTGGGTCCCGCCGGACCGGGCCCAGCCGGGAAAGAGGTTCGTGAGGCCCGTGGAGTAGGCCACGTAGGGATAGCGATCGTAGTGAACGTCCAGGCCCCCGTCTCGCACCTCCTCCAGGAGCTCCAGGATCACGTCCGCCTTCCACCAGTTTCGCTCTCCCTGGGCCTTCAGGTGGGAGATCTCCACCGGCACCCCGGCCAGGCGACCCACGTGCAGGGCTTCCTCCACGGCTCCCAGCAACCTGTCGTCTTCGTTGCGCATGTGGGAGGCGTAGGGATAGCCCGAGCCCCGGAGGCCCCGGGCCAGCTCCACCAGCTCCCCGGTGGAGGCGAACCCCGAAGGCGTGTACTCCAGGCCCGACGACATGCCCACGGCGCCCTGCTCCAGGGCCCGGGTCACCTCCGCCCGCATCCGGGCCACCTCCTCCGTTGAGGCCGGGCGATCCTCGTTGCCCACCACCTTCCCTCGGATGGTGCCCTGGCCCACCATGCAAGCGGCGTTCACCGCCGGCGGGGTCCGCTCCAGGGCCCGGAAGAAGCCCCCCAGGTCCCGGAAGTCGATCTCCACCCCGTAGCGATCCCGGTAGCGCTCCCGGGTGCTCTGGAAGGCCTCCTCGCTCCAGGGACCCGGGGAGCCTCCGCACTGTCCCCCCACCTCCAGGGTGATCCCCTGCCGGACCCGGTTCTCCGCCCGGGGATTGGCCAGGAGCGGGAGGTCGGCGTGGGTGTGGATATCGATGAACCCCGGTGCCAGAGCCTGTCCCGAGAGATCCATCTCCTCCCGACCCGAATCGGGAATCCGTCCCACCGCCAGGATCCGGTCTCCCAGGAGGGCCACGTCCGCCTCCATCCCCGGCGAGCCGGTTCCGTCAAAGACCGTGGCCCCCCGAAGAACGAGGTCGGGACGCTCCTGTCCCACCAGGGGTCGGACCCGGGCCAGGGACGCCGCTCCCAGCACGGTTCCCGCTTGCACGAACTCCCGTCGATCCATCCTCTTCATGCCAGCTCTCCTCCTCCGGAGATCCATTCCCGGCTCGTGGGCCTCGACTGTCTCTATCCCCTACCCCGAAGACCGCCTGATCCTGCCAGGCTCCAGGCCCCCGGTCTGGAGGACCTTGGCCTCCAGCCGCCGTCCCTCTTCCTCCAGGAAGTCCAGGGCCCGCTCCACCGAGGTCCGGACCTCGTCGTAGGCCTCGGCGGGGAAGTCGTCTCCCTCGGCGTGACGCAGGGCCCCGGTGACGCTCTCCAGCTCCCGGAGGCTCTTCTCCAGGGCCCGCCGGAGCCGGTTCAAGGCCTTCCTGGCCTCCTTCTCGGTGGATTCCACCCGTCACCCTCCAGAGCTCGAGTTCGTCATGACCCGCACCTCCTCACCGGAAGATGTCCGTCCCTCTCCACGGGAGCAATGTGGCCATGGGAACCCAGGCCTCCCATCGGGGAACCAGGGAGGTGGCCCCCGGGAGGCCCTCGGCGGGTCTGGAAGATCCGGGACACTCAGCAACCGAGTCACAGACGGGATACAGACGGGATCGAGACATGGAATCCATGGACATGGCCGTGGTGGGAGCCGGGCCTTGCGGTATCGCCGTGGGCGCCGCAGCGGCGAAGGCGGACAGGAAGGCCGTTCTCTTCGACAAGGGATGCATCACCAGCAGCATCGCAGACTACCCCTACTACATGCGGTTCTTCTCCACTGCCGACCGCCTGGAGGTAGGGGGAGTCCCCTGGTCCATCCCCGAGAAAAACCCCAGCCGCCGGGAAGCGCTGGTCTACTACCGGGGGGTTGTGGACCACTTCGGCCTGGACGTCCGACAGTACGAGGAGGTGGTGAAGGTTGAGGGACAGGCGGGAGACTTCATCGTCCACACCCGGCGCATGTCCGGGGAGGAAGCCCGGTACCGGGCCCGCTTCGTGGTGGTGGCCACGGGAGGGTTCCACGCCCCCAACCTCCTGGACGTCCCGGGGGAGGATCTGCCCAAGGTTCTGCACTACTACACCGAGCCCTATCCCTACTACGACCAGGACGTCCTGGTGGTGGGAGGAAGCAACTCCGCGGTGGAGTCCTCCCTGGAGCTCTTCCGGGCCGGGGGCCGGGTCACCATGGTCCACTTCCTGGACAGGCTGGATCCCGGGGTGAAGCCATGGGTGGTGCCAGACATCACGAACCGCCTCGAGAAGGGGGAGATCGACGTCTTCTGGCGTCATCGTGTGGCGGAGATCACCCCGGGTACCGTGGTGTTGCGTCACGAGGAGACGGGGGAGATCCGGACCCTGACGAACGACTGGGTCCTGGCCATGACGGGATGGCGCTCCGACCCGAGCCTGCTCCGGGAGCTGGGGGTGGAGGTCCAGGAGGAGACGGGCGTGCCGCACCATGACCCGGAAACCATGGAGACCAACGTGCCCGGGGTGTTCATCGCCGGGGTCCTGGCCGCCGGAAACGACGCCAACAAGGTCTTCATCGAGAACGGCCGAGCTCACGGGGGCCAGATCCTCCGGGCCCTGGAGGGGCGCTGAACAAGAGGGGTGCGGAGTCCGGGGATGCCGCCGGCGCCTCCCCGGGTCAGCGGTCCCCGAGCTCTCTCACCTGGCCTTCCGCCCCCTCCGGGCTCCCCAGGCGCACCCGGCCCCCGGGCTCCACGGAGCGGTGGACGTAGCCCATGGCCAGGGTCTCACCGAAGCGAGGGGAGGGGCAGGCGCTGGTGATCCGACCCACGGCCTTCCCTCCCTGGGCGTCGTAGAGCTCGGTGCCGGACTCCGGCGGAGGGGCGTCGCCCAGGAAGATCCACCGGAGATGACGGGCCACCTTTCCCCGATCCCGGACCCGGACCACGAACTCCTGGCCCGTGAAGCACCCCTTGGTGTCGTCCATCACGGTTTCGTGGATTCCCGTCTCCACCAGGAGGGTATCCCGGTCCATGTCCACCCCGTAGGCCGGCGTGCCCGCCTCCATCCGCAGCGTCCGGAGAGCCTCCTGGCCCAGGGGCCGGGCCCCCTCCTCGTGGAGTCGTTCCCGGAGGGCCGGAGCCCTCTCCGCGGCCAGGAGGAGATCCAGGGTCGGTGCCGCCAGCTCACCGGAGGAGAGGATCCAGAGGCGGCCAAAGGCCTCTGTCTCCAGGGCCACGAAGCGTCCTTCCCTGGGGAGACTCTCCTCCAGCGCATCCCCCACCACCGGGACTGCCCGGGTCAGGACCCCCGGACCCCGGGGCCCCACCAGGGACAGGAGCGTCAGCTCCCCCTTCCGTTCCCGGGCTCGGGCCATCCGTGGCGGGAGGAACCGCTCGAAGTTCTCCAGGGTCCCTTCCAGCCCCGCCGCCGGTAGATCCAGAAGGAAGCGGCCCTCTTCCTGCCTGAGAAGCCTGAGATCGGAGATGACCTTGCCCTTCGCCGTCAGGATGGCCGAAGGCACGGCTTCCCCTCGCAGGAGCCCGCCGGCCTCCTCCGGGGGAGCCGGCACCCGGCTGGTGAGAATGCCCAGGAGCATCTGGTCCGGAGCCCTGCCCTCCACCTCCACGAAACGGCGCTCCCGTCGTTCCGCCAGGGCCGCGCCGTCGACAGCGTCCCGGTAGTCCGACGGCACCCGGATCTCTCCCCTCTCGACTTGCTGGGTCATGATGGTGTCTCTCGTGCTTTCCGGTGCGGTCAGGAGCCGCTCTTCAGCTCCTCGAGCATGCCCCGGATGCGTTCGGAGTCCGCAGCCTCCGGGGCCACATTCAGGTAGGCCTCCAGTTGCTCCGCCGCCTCTTCCCTCCGTCCCATCCGGGCCAGAATCACCCCCCGATCCCGGATCTCCGCCGGGGCGATGGGCCGGATGAGGAGGATCCGCTCCACGGCGGCCAGGGCCCGGGGGTGATCCTGCACGTTCAGGTAGAGGCTCTTCAGGTTGGTGAGGAGACGGATGATCATCTCCCGTTTCTGGGCCGGCTTGAGGAAGGAGTCGTGGACCCTCACCATCCCGCCGTAGACGCGGTCCAGGAGCTCCTGGGCCTGGTCCTGGAAGCGCAGGGCGCCACCGTCGTAGGGATCCACCAGGAGGTCCAGGGACTCTCCGTGGAATCGGACCAGGAAGTGTCCCGGGAAGTTCACACCTTCCAGGGGCAGGCCCAGACGCCAACCCACCTCCAGGAGCACGATCCCCAGAGTGAGGGGAATGCCCAGCCTCCGGTCCAGGACATCGTTCAGGAAGGAATTCCTGGGGTCGTAGTAGGCTTCTCGGTTTCCCCGGAACTCGTGGCGCCGGTAGAGGGTGCTCAGGACCTCCTGGAGCACCAGCAGGGGGCCTGTCTCGCTGCCCAGGAGGTCCCGGGTCTCCTCCGCCAGGAGGTCCAATCGGGACCGGTACCGCTCCACCGGGAGCTGGGGATACTCCTCCCGGGCCACCAGGAGAGCCGCCCGAGCAAGGTCCATGTCCTCCTCGGAGCGACTGACCTCGTGGGCGAATTGCTGCCGGATGGATGGATCCGGAGGGGTCATGAAGAAGGATCGTCCCGGGTTCGTCGTTCCAGGCTCCGGAGCGTCCACCGCCCGAAGCCGGTTCTCTTTACACTGATCCCCCCCCTTGTTTCCATGACGGGGGTACGTCCCCTAGGTTCCGGGGTCCCTCGGAGCATGGGGGAGGGTGAATCCCTCCTCCGGGACTCCGAATCCGGGAATCCGAATCCGAACCCCTGGCCCCGGGCCATGAGCGACGAACCGAGAGATCAGAAGCCGCGGCTGCGTCTGACGCAGCTCTCCCACGGCTCCGGCTGAGCCTGCAAGCTCGGACTTTCCGAGCTGGCGCAGGTGCTGCGTCACGTTCTTCCCTCGGAAGACGCCAGAGCCCTGGTGGACGCCTCCACCGGGGACGACGCCGCCGTCTATCTCCTGGAGCCGGGTCGGGCCCTGGTGGTGACCACGGATTTCTTCACGCCCATCGTGGACGATCCCCGGGCCTTCGGACAGATCGCCGCCGCCAACGCCCTCTCGGACCTGTACGCCATGGGGGCGAAGCCTCTCTTCGCCCTCAACCTCCTGGCCTTTCCCCGGAAGCACCTGGAAGAGGGGTCCCTGGAGAAGATCATCCAGGGTGGGGCCGAGAAGGCCCGGGAGGCTGGCATCGCCATCCTGGGGGGACACTCCATCGACGACCAGGAGCCCAAGTACGGTCTGGTGGCCGTGGGGGAGGTGGATCCGGAGGCCATGGTCACGAATGCCGGGGCCGAGCCCGGAGACGTCCTGGTCCTGACCAAAGCCCTGGGAACCGGGATCATCGCCACGGCCATCAAGGAGGGGAAGGCCCCGGAAGCCACCGTCCGGCAGGCCGTGGAGTCCATGGCCGCCCTGAACCGGGGGGCCGCAGAGGCCATGCTCCGGGTGGGGGTCCGGGCCGGGACGGACGTGACCGGCTACGGTCTCCTGGGGCACCTTCGGCAGATGCTCCGGGCCTCGGGCGTGGGGGCCCGGGTCCGGGCCCGGGACGTTCCCCTTCTTTCCGGAGCTCTGGAGCTGGCCGAGAATGCCAGATTTCCCGGGGGGAGCCTCCGCAACCTGGCCGACGTGAAAGGGGACGTCCGCTTCCCGAAGGATCTCCCGGAGGCCCGCCGACTTCTGTTGGCCGACGCCCAGACCTCCGGCGGGATCGTCATGGCCGTTCCTCCGGCCAGGGTGAAGGAGCTCCTGGCGGCCCTGGAAGGGGCCGCGCCCCTGGCCGCCGTCATCGGGGAGATCCATGAAGGCCCGCCAGGTCGCATTCAGGTGACCTGACGGGCCCGGATCATTCTCCCCAAGGGTTGGGCGGGCTGGATCCCTTGTCCCTGCCCACCGCTCCGGGTCAGGAGGCCACCTTCTTCTTCCCCTTTCCCTTGGCCTTCTCCTTCTCCGGTTCCTTCCCTTCCGACTCCCTCTCCGCCTCCTCCCGGCTCCCGTCCACCAGGGCGATGGAGATGACCGAATCCAGATCCTCCACACAGTGGAAGGTGAGGCGGTCCGCCACCTCGTCGGAAATGTCCTCCAGGTGGCCCTCGTTCTCCTTGGGCAGGATGATCTGCCGGATTCCCGCCCGCTCCGCACCCAGGATCTTCTCCTTCAGCCCGCCGATGGGCAGAACCCGCCCTGTGAGGGTGAGCTCGCCGGTCATGGCCACGTCCCGTCGGACCTTCCGTCCGGAGAGGGCCGAGACCAGGGCCGTGGCCATGGTGATTCCCGCAGACGGCCCGTCCTTGGGCACGGCTCCGGCGGGGACGTGGATGTGGACCTCCATCTCCTCCAGGGCTTCGGAAGGGATTCCCAGGTGCTCATGTTGGGCCTTGGCGTAGGTCAGGGCCGCCCGGCCAGACTCCTTCATCACGTCCCCGAGCTGTCCCGTGAGGACCAGCCCTCCCTTCCCCTTCATGACGGAGGCCTCCACGAACATGATGTCCCCACCCATGGGGGTGTAGAACATCCCCGTGGCCACACCCACGGTATCCTGGGAGGCCATCTGCTCCGGATGCACCCGGGGCCGGCCCAGGAGATCCCGTATCACCTCCGGGTCCGCATCCACCGACTCCACTTCCTCGGCGGCGATCTTCCGGGCCACCTTCCGGGAGAGCTTGCCCAGCTCCCTCTCCAGCTGCCGCACCCCGGCCTCCCGGGTGTACTTCTGGACCACGGAGAGGATGGCCTCGTCGTCCAGCTTCAGCTCCTCCCTCCTGAGCCCCGCCTCCGTCTCCTGCCGGGGCAGGAGGTAACGCTTGGCGATCTCCAGCTTCTCCCGCTCCGTGTACCCCACGAACTCCACCTTCTCCATGCGATCCAGGAGGGGAGCGGGAATCCGGTCCACGTAGTTCGCCGTGGCGATGAAGAGGACCTCCGAGAGATCGAAGGGGATCCCCAGGTAGTGGTCCGTGAACGTTGAGTTCTGGGCCGGGTCCAGCACCTCCAGGAGAGCGGCGCTGGGATCGCCCTGGAAGGACACCCCCAGCTTGTCCACCTCGTCCAGGAGGAAGACAGGGTTTTTGCTCTTCACCTGACGCATGCCCTGGATAATCCGTCCCGGCATGGCACCCACGTACGTCCGTCGGTGTCCCCGGATGTCCGCCTCGTCCCGGGCGCCTCCCAGGGAGATGCGGACGTACTTCCGGCCCAGAGCCCGGGCGATGGACTGGGCGATGCTGGTCTTTCCCGTGCCCGGAGGACCTCCGAAGAGGAGGATGGGTCCCCGACCCACGGCGTCCTCGTCCTCCTCGGGAACGTTGGGCTGGGGGATTCCCACCTCGTCCTTGCCACGGGAGGGGGGTTCGGCCGGGCTCACCGGGGCCTCTCCCGAGGCTTCCCCGTTGCCCCCGGACTCCGGGCCTTCGCCTTCGGTCTCCGGCTCCTCCTCCGATGCCTGTGCCGCCTCTTTCTTCTCCTCTTCCTCCGCCTCCTCCGCACGCTCGGACTGAAGCTTGCGCACGGCCAGGAACTCCAGGACCCGGTCCTTGACGTCCTCCAGTCCGTAGTGGTCCTCTTCCAGGATCTCCGAGGCCCTGTGCAGGTCCAGCTTCTCCTCGGTCCGGGTTCCCCACGGAAGCTCGGTGATCCACTCCAGGAAGGTCCGGATGACCTGGTATTCGGCGGACTGGGGGCTGGTGCGCTCCAGTCGCTTCAGCTCCCGCTCCACCTCGACCCGGGAGTCCTCGGAGAGCTCCAGCTCGGCGATCCGCTCCCGGAGCTCCTCCACCTCTCCCCGCTCGTCCTCATCCCCCAGCTCCTTCTGGATCTGCTTGAGCTGCTCCCTGAGGAGCATCTCCCGCTGACGCTCACCCAGCTCCTCCTGGACCTTGGACTGGATGTCTTCCTGGGCCTCGATCCGGGCCAACTCCTTCTCCACCGACACCAGGGCGGACCGCATCCGGGCCTCGTCGTCCAGAATCTCCAACAGGTCCTGCTTGGCCTGGGTGGGAAGCTCCAGGTAGAAGGCCACCAGGTCGGCGAAGGCCCCGGGATCGTCCACTCCCTGGATGAGCTGGTTCAGGGCCTCCATGGGCACCCCTCTCCGGGTGCCCAGCTCGGCGGCCCGCTCCCGGAGCTCCGAATCCAGGGCCTGGAACGCCGGGTCGTCCACGTTCTCCGGCGCCTGCCTCTCCATGTTCATGAGGGTGGCCCGGAGCATGGCCTCCCCCTCCTGGTTGTAGGAGAGGCACTGGGCCCGACCCTCGCCCTGGACCAGGAGCTGCATCCCGCCCCGGACCCGGTGGGTCTGGATGATGCGCACCACGGTACCCACGGTGTAGAGGATCTCGGGATGGGGCTCATCCACGTTCTCCCGCTGGGCCACAGCGAAGAGCCGCCGGTCTGCGTCCAGGGCTTCCTGGACCGCCTCCACCGTTCCGGGCCGCCCAGCGGAGATGGGCACGGCGACGCCGGGATAGACGACGGTGTCTCGGAGAGGGAGTACCGGAAGGGTGTATCGCTCGCCCATGTCGTGTTCCTTATCTAAGCTCTCGTCCAATGTCGGTGGTGCGGGCCCGATCCTGTCCCGGCCCATCGTTGAAGATGGGTCGTGAAGTTCGCAGGGACGCACGTTCCTTGCCAGCCTGGAAACCCCAAACCGTGCCGAAAGTGCAGGGTTTTCTGCCAGAGTGGCGCGAACATCCGGGTCTCCGGAACCTTTTTACACCGATCCTGCCGCTTTAGGTTGTAATTCGTTTCTCCATCCCCGTCCACAGTGAGGAGACCGTGTGACCGACGCTCTGGAGGGAGTCACCTGGTTCCGTCAGTCCTCCGTCCGAATCCGGCGGGAGAGTCTGGAGATCCACGTGGATCCCTGGGGCGTCCCGGAGACGAGCACCGCCCACTTCATCCTCCTCACCCATCCCCACTACGACAACTTCTCCGAGGAGGACATCGCCAGGGTCCGGGGCCCGGAGACGGTGGTGGTAGCCCCCGCCACCATGAAGAAGCAGCTGGACGACGCGGACCACTATCTCCGTCCCGGAGACATGGTGCAGCTGGAGGGAATCGACATCCTTGCCGTTCCCGCCCACAACCGGAACAAGAAGTTCCACCCTCCGGACTCCGGGTGGCTGGGCTACGTCTTCACCGTGGGGGGAATCACCTACTACCACACGGGCCACACCGACTTCCTGGATTCCATGCACGGCATCCAGTGCGATGTGGTGTTCGTGCCCTGCTGTTCGGTCTACACCATGGGACCGGAGGAGGCTGCCCGGACAGGGAAGGCCTGCGGCGCCTCGGTCCTCGTTCCCATCCACTGGGGCGAGCAGAAGGCCTCTCCGGACGAGGTGGAAACCGTGCCTCCCCTCTTCCCCGGGCAGGTCCGGATCCTGGAACGAAAGGCGCAGAACCCTTGATCATGACGCCGAAGGCCCTCTTCCCTCTGGCCGCGCTTCCTCTCCTTCTCCTGGCTTTCCCACCCCGTGCCGGTGATGCCCAGATGACCTCTTCCTCCCGCCCCACCACCCTGGCAGGCCGGTCCACCGTCTACGCTCCCAACGGGGCCGTGGCCACCAGCCAGCCCCTGGCCACCGGAGCGGCCCTCCGGGTGTTGCAGGAGGGAGGCAACGCCTTCGACGCGGCGGTGACGGCGGCGGCGGTCCTGAACGTGGTGGAGCCCCACATGACAGGCATGGGGGGCGACGTCTTCGCCCTCTTCTGGTCCGCCCGTGAGGGTCGACTGGTGGGCCTGGACGCCACGGGCCACTCCGGCTCCCTGGCCACGCCGGACACGATCCTCGCCCTGGGGATGGACGACGTTCCCTACCGGGGGGCCCGGGCCGTGACAGTTCCCGGGGCCCTGTCCGGCTGGGCCCGGCTCCTGGAGGAGTATGGCACCCTGACGCTGGCCCAGGCCCTGGAGCCGGCCATCGCCGTGGCCGAAGGGGGCTTTCCGGTGAGCCCCATCATCGCCCGTCAGTGGCAGGGCACCCAGGAAGTGCTCCGCCGGGACCCGGGAGCTCGGGAAACCTACCTCATGGAGGACGGGGAGGCGCCGGAGGCCGGGGAGTGGTTCAGGAACCCGGACCTGGCTTCCACCTTCCGGCGGGTGGCCCGGGGCGGACCCCAGGTATTCTACGGGGGGGAGCTGGGAGGGGAGATCGTGGAGGCGGTGCAGGAGCAGGGAGGCTTCCTCACCCTGGAGGACCTCCGCAGCCACGAGTCCCAGTGGGTGGAGCCCCTCTCGGTGGACTTCCGTGGCTACACGGTCTGGGAGCTGCCCCCGGCGGGCCAGGGCATCGCCGCCCTGCAGATGCTGAAGCTCCTGGAGCCCTTCGACCTGGCAGGCATGGGCCACAACTCGCCGGAGTACCTCCACCACCTGGTGGAAGCCAAGAAGCTGGCCTTCGCGGACCTGGCCCGCTACGTGTCGGACCGGGCCCACCTGGAGGGGGACCCCACCGCCCTCCTGGCTGATGGGTACATCCAGGAGCGGAGGAGCCTCCTGGATCCGGACCGGGCGGCGGAGCGGGTGGACCCGGGCCGCCCCTTCCACCGGGGGGAGACCATCTACCTCTCCGTGGCAGACCGGGAGGGGAACATGGTCTCCTTCATCAACTCCATCTATGAGTACTTCGGGTCCGGCGTCGTGGTGCCGGGCACGGGCTTCACCCTGCAGAACCGGGGAGCCGGGTTCACCCTGGAGGAGGGCCACCCGAACCGCATCGGCCCCCGGAAGCGTCCCTTCCACACTCTGATCCCGGGCTTCGTGACTCGGGACGGGGAGCCCTGGCTGGCCTTCGGCGTCATGGGGGGCTCCATGCAGCCCCAGGGGCATGTCCAGCTCCTGCTGAACCTCCTCCTCTTCGACATGGATCTCCAGGACGCCGTGGACGCTCCCCGCTTCCGGAGCTTCGGAGGTGCCCGCCTGGCCCTGGAGTCCCCCATACCAGAGGACATCCGCCGGGCTCTGGAGGCCATGGGCCATGTCCTGGTGGACGAATCCCGGGTCGCCTTCGGCGGAGCTCAGGCCGTCATGCGCCTGGATCCGGGATGGGCCGCGGGATCGGATCCCCGGAAGGACGGGATGGCCGCCGGCCATTGAGCCGGGCTCCATGGAGTACCTGGTCCCCTTCCACCAGCTGCCTCCGGGGTTTCCGGCCACCCTGGACGACCCCCCGGATCCCCCGAGCCCGGCCCGCCCCGCCGCCACCGCGGCTCTCCTGAGAGAGGGGCCCCGGGGCGGTCTGGAGGTCCTCCTCCTGCGCCGCAGCGGGCGCGTAGGCTTCATCCCCGGAGCCTACGTCTTCCCCGGGGGCCGGGTGGATGAGGCCGACGAGGATCCGGCTCTCACCCCCTTCCTGGTGGGCCTCACACCGGAAGAGGCGAACGGACGTCTGGGCGGCCCGGACCAGGCGCCGGCTTCGACCCCGGCCACCGCCCCCCGACAGACACGGGCCCTTTCACCCCCCGCCACGGCCTTCTGGGTCGCCGCCCTTCGGGAGACCTTCGAGGAGGTGGGAGTCTTCCTGGCCGCCGATCCCCCGGAATGCCTGACGGCTCCTCCGAATCCCGGCGGCGCCCTGGCGGCGGGCCGTAGGGATCTTCTCTCCGGAGGTGCCTCCTTCCGGGAGGTGCTGGAGGCCACGGGCAGGAAGCTGAACGCCGGGGCCCTTCGCTACATCGGCCACTGGGTGACCCCGGCAGCGGAACCCCGGCGCTACGACACCCGCTTCTTCGCCGCCGAGATCCGCCGGGACTCCAGGATCCACCTGGACCGGAAGGAGCTGGTGGAGGGCCTGTGGCTCACGCCGGAGGAAGCACTGGAGAGAAATCGCCGGGGAGAGCTGCCCATGGTGTTTCCCACCCTGAAGACCCTGGAAGCCCTCCTCCCCTTCCCCTCCCCGGCCCGAGCCCTGGAGACTTTGAGCCGGAGGAAGGTGCCCCGTCTCCTCCCCCGCCTGGTAGCCCGGAAGGAGGGCGTGGGCATCGTGCTCTGAGGGGCTGTTGAACCAGGGGGGCGGCCATCAATCCCGGTTGGGGGAGCGGAGATGCTGCCGAACGGCGTGGAGCCCCAGCTCCAGTCGGCTCCGGACCCCCAGCTTCTGCATGATGTTGGCCAGGTGGTTCTTCACCGTCTGCTCCCGGATGCCCAGCTCCCTGGCGATCTGCTTGTTGCCCAGGCCGTCGGCCACCAGGCCGATGACCTCCAGCTCCCGGGCGGAGATGGGAGCGGGGCCCTCCTTATCCTCCCCGGAGCCCCCGGGGGAGAGGACGGCGCTGAGCCAGGGAGAAGCGGCAATCTCCCCCGCCGCCACGGTCCGGATGGCGTGGAGGAGACCCTGGGGATCGGCGGTCCGGGACACGCATCCTCGGGCGGACGAGCGAAGAGAGGTGAGGCAGCACTCGTCCAGGTGCTCCAGGGCATCCTCGGAGAATCGGGCCGCCTTGGGATCGCTGAGGAGGGCCCTGAGGGAGCACTCCTCGTCGGAATGCTCCACCACCACCAGGACCTTCACGCCTTCATACGTCTCAACCAGGCGGGGGATGAGCTCCCGGTCCCGACGCTGGAAGTGGACATCCAGGACCAGGACGTGGGGCCGTCGCTCCGCCACCTCCTTCTCCACGTCCTCCGGCGCCTCCACGGACCCTGCCACCCGGCAATCCTCGGCTCCCTCCACCGCAGCCTGGATCCCCAGGCGGAGGAGGGGCTCGTCCAGAGCTATGAGTACGTCGATCATCGTCGCGCTTCCGAGGCGATCCCCTTCCCGGTGCCCCCTTTCCCCACGGAACGGGGCACGCTGGAAGGTGAAACGCACCCCGGGGGCAGGGTTGGTACCGTCCTCCCCTCCGGGGGTTCCTGTCAGCTCTTCAGCCGCTCCAGGAGCACCGTGGCCACGTCGGCGATGCGACTATCCTCGTCCTTCATGACCCCCAGCATCCGATGACAGCCCGGACACCCGGTGACCACCTCTTTCTGACCCGTAGCCTGGATTTGCTCCCAGCGCTTCTGGTTCACCTTGGCCGGAGAGTCCCAGAGGAACCCACCCCCTCCGCCGCCGCAGCAGGTGGTGGGGAAGGCTGCCGAGCTGGCCTCCGGCTGATGGACCTTGATGCCCGCTCCGCGGAGAAGCCCCTGGAGCTCATCGTGCTCGGCGTTGTGGATGACCTTGCAGGGCGTGTGGATGGCGGCATCCTGGGCCTTGGCCTCGATCTCCAGGCTTCCGTCCCGGACCAGTCCCGCAAGGAAGGGGGTGTGGAGGCGCACGTCCCCGAACTCGGCCCCGAAGGCCTGGTACTGTGTCTGGATGGTGTCCCGGCAGTGGGGACAGATGGTGAGGATCGTCCGATTCCGGTCACCACCC
Organism: uncultured Gemmatimonadaceae bacterium; assembly: GCA_964652625.1. Classification (GTDB taxonomy): domain Bacteria; phylum Gemmatimonadota; class Gemmatimonadetes; order Longimicrobiales; family Gaopeijiaceae; genus CAZZEL01. Next base: position 1,496 of record CAZZEL010000071.1, on the reverse strand, counting down.
AGGGCGTGGGTGAGAAACTCGATGCGATCCTCGGCCCAGAGGGGCCAGTCCTCCATGAGCCCGCCTCCGTGGAGGAGCCCCTCTCCCCAGCAGTTCTCCTCCTCCAGCACGCCCCACGTCACCCCGGCGGCGTCCAGGAGGCGAGCCGTGGCCACCACCACGGGCTGCACCTCCGGGCTGTTGCCGCCCTGGCATCCCAGGACCAGGAGGACATCGTGCTTCTCCGGATCATAGATGGGGAAGTCGTTCTCCTTGATGAAGCGGGCCCGCTCTCCTTCCCCCTGACCGAAGATGTTCCCGGAGCCGGCCAGGGCCTTCATGGCCGTGTCCCGGAGGGCCCGGGGCGGGTAGAGTCCCTCCAGCATGAGGCGGCCCCGGATCTCCAGGCCGTTGCGCCCCGGTCGGCAACCCGTAGGACAGGCCACCTCACAGGCCCGGCACTGCACGCAGGTGGCGGTGATCTCCGGATCGATGAGATCCGCCAACTCCTGGGCCGACCGGTCCGGCTCCTGGAGAGCCAGAACGAAGTGCTCCCGGGGTTTGAGCTCGGGCCCGGCAGGACAAGCATCGTTGCAGCGGCCGCACTGGATGCAGGCCGAGGGATCGAAGAGAAGGCCGAAGCTGAAGTCCGCCACCCCGTTCTCCATGCCCAGCCGGGCGTACTCCGCTTCCAGCTTGGACTCGTCCTCCAGGTCCATGTCCAGGTCGTTGCCGAAGACGGGCCGGTCCGACGGCACCTCCGTCATGTGCTTCAAGACCACGTTGACCGGGGCCAGCATGAGGTGGAGGTGCTTCCCGTAGGCGATGACCGCCGGGAAGACCGCCAGGACCAGATAGTGGGCCCACCAGTTCACCTTCCCCACCGCCGATTCCAGGGCCACCGACTGCTCCAGGAGGTGGGTGATCATGAGGAGGGCGATGAGACCCAGGATGATTCCGGACTCGAAGAGATGGGTGAGCTTCTCCCGGTCCACGAAATAGCGCCGGACGGCCAGAACCACCACGGAAGCCAGCACCAGGACGGCGGTGACGTCCAGGAACCGGTTGTACCATGCCGGGGCCGTGACCTCCAGCCCCAGGCCCCAGAGGACGTGGATGACGCTCTTCACCAGGAAGGCCAGGAGGCCGAAGAAGAGAGGGAGGTGGAAGAGACCGATCCAGGGTCGGTTCCGGAGGACCACGCTCTGGGTGACCACCTCCCAGACCCCGGCGAAGAAGCCGGCGGGATGGACGATCCGCACCTCCCTGCGTTTGGGCCATACGTGGCCCAGGCGGAACTTCCACAGCACGTAGCCGAAGGCCACCACGGAGGCCAGAAGCACCGCGGCCACCAGAACCCTCTCGATCCATTCCATTCGCATCCCTCCTCGGAACGTCCGTCACCCGGCGCGGGTACGCCTTTCGCACAACCTTAGCCAATCCTCACGAACTGTGCACGACCCTTCCCTGCCCTGGGGGGAGGGTCGAGCGATCTCCTCGAAAGGAGAGCGTGCCCT
>CAZZEL010000070.1:0-22012 GCA_964652625.1 uncultured Gemmatimonadaceae bacterium | reverse complement strand
AGTCCAACCGGTGGTGGAACATCCCTCCCACCACCTTGGCGAACTGCTCCACGATCTGGTCGATCTCTCTCAGGGTCAGAGGAGCCTCCGCCAGTTGACCGTCCTGGATCTTCCCGTCCACCACGGTCCGGATGACCTCCCGGAGCCGCTCCGGGGAGGGATCCTGCACGGCCCGGGTCGCCGATTCCACGGAATCGGCCAGCATGGAGATGGCCGTCTCCTTGGATCGGGGCTTCGGTCCCGGGTAGCGGAACTCCTCCGGATCCGGTTCCTCCTCCGACTCCTCCTTCGCCTTCTCGTAGAAGAACCCGATGAGCTGGGTCCCGTGATGCTCGGGGATGAACCGGGTGATGATCTCCGGCACCCCCTCCTCCCGGGCCAATCGCTCCCCTTCCACCACGTGCTCCTTGACGATGGCCGCGGAGGTGTGGGGCTTGAGCTTGTCGTGGGGATTCCGCGACCCGGGCTGGTTCTCCACGAAGAACTGGGGCTTGAGGATCTTGCCCACATCGTGGTAGTAGACCCCCACCCGGGCCAGCAACCCGTTGGCCTCGATGGCCGTGGCCCCCGCCTCCGCCAGGTTGGCCACGTTGATGGTGTGGGCGTACGTCCCCCCGGCCTCCAGGGAGAGGCGTTTCAGGAGGGGACGATTCGGGTCCGCCCACTCCAGGAGGGTCTGGTCCGTGGTGATCCCCGTGTACCACTCGAAGACGGGCATGAACCCCATGGCCAGGATGGCGCTGGCCGTGGTGTTGCCCGCGGCCCAGAGGATGCTGTAGAGGACGGTGCGGGGCTCGGTCTTGTCCACCAGACCCAGGGCCACGATGGCCAGGGCGTAGCCCAGGGTGATGAGGGCGATGAAGATCCACGTCTGGCTTCGCCGTCGGATGGCCCGGGCGGAGAGGGCCGCCGCCGCCCCTCCCACCAGGGTGACCACCAGGATGGAATACTGGGAGAAGGGGGGCTGGGCCCCGGTGATGACCCCCAGGACCAGGGCCAGGACCAGGGCCATTCGTCCATCCCAGAGAACGGCCACGGGAAGGACGGCGAACACGATGGGGAGGAGCTGGAAGGGGAACTCCTGGGCGGCGATGACTCCCCCGGCCAGGAAGTACGTGAAGACGAGGAGGGCCTGGAGGGAGACGGAGCGGAAATCCCGGTAGACTTCGGCCCGGAAGAAGTACAGGAGGAGGCCGAAAACGCTCAGGAGGAGGAGATTCAGCAGGCCGCTTCCCGTGAGGGCCGCCCAGTCCCTCCCCAGCTCCCGCAACATGCCCTGCTGCCGGAGAGCCCGCTCATAGATCAACAGCCGCTCCAGCTCCTCCTCACCGATGCGCTGGTTTCCCCTGACGATGGCTTCTCCGGCCACCACGCTGTCCTCTTCCGTGGGCACGGCCTGACGAGCCTGGCTCCGGGCCATCTCCGTGGCCACCACGTCCAGGACGTAGCTGGGCTCGAAGAAGCGAAGGAGAATGAGGCGAAACACAGCCTCCAGCTCCGGGGTGGCGGGCTCCAGCTTGCCCAGGGCCCGGGCCAGGAACTCCCGGCCCCACAGGAGGGAGTCCACCCCCACGGCCCGCTCCATCCCGCTTTCGTCCCGGACCACGATCCGTCCCCCTCCGATGAGGGCGGCGTCGTTGGAATCCAGGACCAGGGGAATGAGCTCCCGGGTCACCTCGAAGGAGGCTTCCCGGAGCGCCTGGAGGTTGGCCGGATCCAGGAACTGCTCTGCCTGGCCCTCCGTCACGGGAATGCCCTTCCGGGTCAGGAACCGCTCCACGTCCTGCTGCCCTCCCCGCTGCACCGCCCGCTCCAGCTCGTCGTAGAAGGTCTGGAGGCGGCTGGCCATGGAATCCCGGGCTTCCGGCCGGTAGTTGAAGATGGGGGGCACCGACGCCTCGGCCTCCGCCTGCTCCCTCTCCAGCTCCTCCTCGGTCTTGGGGATGCTGAAGCCCACCTCGGCGATGATGTCCTCGGTGGCCACCATCCCCACGTCGTAGGACGTCACGGTCCGCCGGGAGCCAGAGGGGAAGAGGGCCGTGACCACCACGGCCAGGAGCACCAGGAGCCCCACCCGGGCACCGTGATGGACGAACCCCTCGGGCCAGGGGTTCTTCGGGGGCCGGGAGAGCACCTTCAGGAGGCCCCCCCCGTCTTTCCTGCCTTTCTTCTTTCGACTCACCCGTCGTCAGCTCCTTCATCCCGGGCATAGGCCCGGATGATGTCCTTCACCAGGCGATGCCGGATGACGTCCTTTCCGGTGAGGTAGATGAGGGAGATCCCTTCGATGTCGTGGAGGATCCGCTCCACCTGGAGGAGGCCGGAGTCCACGCGGCGGGGAAGATCGATCTGGGTCTTGTCGCCGGTAATGACCACTCTGGAGTTCAGACCCAGCCGGGTCAAGAACATCTTCGTCTGGAGCGCCGTGGCGTTCTGGGCCTCGTCCAGGATCACGAAGGCGTCGGACAGGGTGCGACCCCGCATGTAGGCCAGAGGGGCGATCTCGATGGTCCGTGACTCCAGGGCCCGCCGGACCCTCTCCGGGGGCATCATATCTTCCAGGGCGTCGTAGAGGGGCCGGAGGTAGGGATCCACCTTCTCCTGAAGATCGCCTGGCAGGAAGCCCAGGTTCTCTCCCGCCTCCACCGCCGGACGGGCCAGGATGATCCGTTTCACCCGCTTCTTGTAGAGGGCGTCCACGGCCTTGGCCACGGCCAGGTAGGTCTTTCCCGTCCCGGCGGGCCCGATCCCGATGACCACATCGTTGTTGATCATGGCCTCCAGGTACGTGCGCTGCCCTTCCGTCTTCGGGGAGATGACCTTCCGGATTCCCGGAAGGGCGATGCGAAGCTCCTCCTCCGGGGAGACGAGGCCCACGTCTCCCACGGAGCGGGACTCCTCGGCAAACCGCTGGATGTCGGCGCTGTCGAAGGGAACCCGGAGACGGGACAGCTCGATGAGGTGACGGCCCACGGGTATGGCTCCTTCCACCTTCTCCAGCTCTCCGGACAGAACGAGCTCGTCTCCCCGGAGGACCACCCGGATATCGAAGATCCGGGCCAACTCCTGGAGGTTGACGTCGTTCACCCCGGCCAGAAGGAGCTGGTCCGCCCCCTCCGCGTCCAACCGGTGCTCGAGAATGGTGTTCTCGCCGTGTCCCATGCCTGTCCCTCTCGTGTCCTTCCCTGTCATCCGTTTCCGGGGGGCCTTGCCCACCCGTTCCCACCCCTCCCTACCCGTCCGTATCCGGTCCGCCCCCTTCCCGTTTCTCCGGAAGCCGCTGGAGGTGCAGCTCCCGGAGCTCCGGGTCCGAGAGAAGGGAGGGAGCTCCCTCGAAGAGGGCCCGGGCCTGGGTCGTCTTGGGAAAGGCGATGACGTCCCGGAGGCTGGGAGCTGCCACGAACTCCTTCACGATCCGGTCCATGCCCAGGGCGATCCCCCCGTGTGGGGGAGCTCCCGTGGCCAGAGCCTCCAGGAGGAAGCCGAACTTCCAGTCGATCTCCTCGTCCGAGAGTCCCAGGTGCCGGAGAATGGTGCGCTGGATCTCCGGTCGGTGGTTACGGATGCTCCCCGAGCCCAACTCCACTCCGTTGTACACCAGGTCGTAGGCCTGTCCCCGGGCCCGGGCGGGATCGGACGCCAGGAGGTCCCCGTCCTGGGGATGGGGATGGACGAAGGGATGGTGGGCCGGCTCCAGCTCCCCCTCTTCCCCTACTTCGAAGATGGGGAAGTCCGTGACCCAAAGCCACGCGTGATCTTTCTCCGCCTCGGTTTCCAGGGCCCGAAGGGCCGGCACCCGGAGGGCCGCCAGGGCCGGAGAGGTCATCCGGTCCGGTCCCGCCGCCAGGAGGGCCAGGTCCCCGGCCTGCATCCCCACGGCCTGGTAGGCGTCCTGGCTCATGAACCGGGAGAGGGGCCCGGAGCCTCCGTCCTCCGTTCGCTTCACCCACAACAGCCCCGGAGCGCCGGCGGTCCTGGCGGCGGCCTCCAGGCTATCGATGTCCTTCCGGGACAGGGAGGAGCCCCCCTCCAGGAGGAGCCCACGGATCCGACCCCCCTCCTCCACGGCCCGCTGGAGAATCCGGAACTCCAGGCCCTTCAGGGCGTCGGTCCAGTCCCGGATCCGCAGGGGGAAGCGGAGATCCGGCCGGTCCGTGCCGTAGCTCTCCATGGCCTCCCGGTGCGTCATGCGGGGGAACGGCCGGGGCACTTCCATGTCCACCAGCGCCCCCAGGGCCTCCATGAGTCCCTCCATCCACGGGAAGAGGTCGTCGGGCTGGATGAAGGCGGCCTCGATATCGATCTGGGTGAACTCGGGCTGCCGGTCGGCCCGGAGGTCCTCGTCCCGAAAGCACCGGGCGATCTGGAAGTACCGGTCGAAGCCCGCTGTCATGAGGAGCTGCTTGTAGAGCTGGGGACTCTGGGGGAGGGCGAAGAACTCCCCGGGATGATTCCGGCTCGGGACCAGGAAATCCCGGGCTCCTTCCGGCGTGGGCTTGGTGAGGATGGGTGTCTCCACCTCCAGGAACCCCAGGTCGTCCAGGTAGTTTCTCACCTTCAGGATGAGCTCGTGTCGGATCCGCAAGTTCCGGTACATCTCCAGGCGCCGGAGGTCCAGGACCCGGTGCCGGAGCCGGAGGTTCTCCGACGGCAGCTCCTCCTCCGGGGCCCGGAACACGGGAATGGCCGGTGTCTTGCTCTTGTTCAGAACAGTGACCCGGGTGGCCCTGAGCTCCACCTCGCCGGTGGCCATCTCCGGGTTCCTGGCTTCCGGTGGCCGGAGGGCCACCTCCCCCTCCACCTGGACCACGTCCTCCGCCCCGATCTCCCGGGCCCGGTGCAGGGAATCCGGGGCCGTCCAGTCCGGACCCACGGAGACCTGCAGGATGCCCGTCCGGTCCCGGAGATCCAGGAACAGGAGTCCGCCCAGGTCCCGACGGCGATGGACCCAGCCGCTGACAAGGAAACCCTCACCGGCGTGATCGGCGTGGATCCGTCCCAGCATGCGGGATCTGAAAGCGGTCTTCTCGAGCTCGATATCGGATGATGAGGCCATGAAGGCAGTCCGGTGGAATCGTGGTTGTGGATGACGACCGGGGTTTCTCTCCCCGATCAGAAGGTCCGGGTCACGAGCGGGTCCGAGCCAGGAGAAGGCCTCCCAGGAGGACACCCAGGGCCACGCCCACTCCGTCGGCCAGGAGGTCCCCGAAGGAGGGATCCCGTCCCGGGACGAAGCTCTGGTGCCACTCGTCCAACACTCCATAGCCGAACCCCAGGGCCAGGAGGAGAAACGGGCGGTTCCACCCGGACTCCCGACCGGCCCAGGCCAGGGCCAGGCCCAGGACGGCATAGAGCCCCAAGTGGACGACCTTGTCGCTCATCCAGGGCAAATCCGGGGTCCCCTCCCCGGAGATGCGACTCAACAAAAAAAGGACCGCCGCCCAGATTGCAGCGGGCCCCCACGCTTTCAGAGCTTGAATCGATCGATCCTGTCGAGTCAATCGTGCGGTTCCCCGAACCCCGGCAGGAGCCGGACCGGAGGGGTCCGCTTTCCACTCCCGAGCCGGCTCCGCTAAGTTAACGGCGGGTTTTTTCCGGTTCAAGAAACAAGATTCCCGGCCTGTCCTTGTCCAGATCGTCCCGTCTCCTCGTCGCCGTCCTCCTGATCCCCCTCCTTCCGGGGGCAGGGGCCGGCCAGCTCCTCTTCGACTGGCCCATCCGAGCCCTTCCCCAGCCGGAAGCGGTCCTCACCGGGGCAGCGGCCACCTTCTGGAACCCCGGGAGCCTGTCCAGGAGCGTGGGGACCCGCCAGGAGTTCTGGATCGCCCACGTGGACGGTCCCGACGCCACAGGGATCCGTGGGCTGGCCGCGGCCGGAGCCCTGGATCTGCCCCTGGGCCTCCGGGGCGCCGTGGGCTACTGGCACCTGGGGATCCCGGACATCCCCCGGACCACCGACTCCCCTCGACCCGAGCCCGGGGATCTCCAGGTCACGGAAGACGTGGGGGTGGTGGCCCTGGCTCGGGATCTCCTGGCTCCAGCCGGCCTCGGGGGCAGCCTCTACTTCGTTCGGGGAGAAGCGGCAGGCGTGGTCCGGACCCGGATCCTGGGGGACGTGGGCTTCCACCTCCACCCCGTCCTTCCCCTCCGGCCCCGGTTCGGCCTGTCCCTCAGGGGACTGGGGGGAGACCCCACACTCCTGGGGGGCATGGAGATCACCCTTCCTTCCCTGGTGGATTCCCGGGTCCCTCTCCGCCTGGGATACGGCATGGAGACCCGCCGGGACTCCCGGAGCCCGGTACAGCGCCTGTCCGCCCGGGCCTCCTGGGAGGACGTATTCCATGTGGGAATCGCCACGACCCGCTTCGGCGCCCAGGACGGATGGGTCCCCCTCTGGATGGTGGGGACCAATATCGGCAGGTACTCCTTTTCCGTCCTCCGGGAGAGCCTGGCGAACGGGTTCGGTGCCGTGCACTACTTCCGGCTGGCCGTGGGGTTCTGAAGGCCCCTCCCCCCCTTGGGCCACCGGCCCTTCGGGGGATCCACCGGCGCCGTGGGCCGGTGCCGCCTACCTGGATGGTCCCCGGAGGGTTACCCTACGTCCATGACGTCCACGAGCACACCCGCCGACCTCCTGGATCTCACGCCCCGGGACCTGACCCGGGTCCTGGAAGAGCACTTCCGTGACCGGGGCCAGCCCCGCTACCGGGCGGACCAGGTCCGGGAGTGGATCCTGGAGAAGCTGGTCCCGGACTTCCAGGCCATGACGAATCTGCCCCGGGAGGAGCGAAAGGCTCTGGGGGAGAGCTTCTTCCTGGGGGAGCCTGAGGCGGTGCGGGTGGCCCACTCCTCCGACGGCACGGTGAAGCACCTGTGGCGCCTGGAGGACGGGGAGCTGGTGGAGTCCGTCCTCATCCCCGCCTCGGACCGACTCACTCTGTGCATCTCCTCCCAGGCCGGCTGCGGCATGGGCTGCACCTTCTGCGCCACAGGGTACGGGGGTCTGCGCCGCAACCTCACCGCCGGAGAGATCGTGAGCCAGTACCGGGCGTCTCAGCGGTGGGCCACGAGCCAGGACGAGGAGAGGGGAATCACGAACGTCGTCTTCATGGGGATGGGAGAGCCCCTGGCCAACCGAAAGGCCCTCTTCCCGGCCCTGACCCTCCTGAACCAGGGCTACGGCCTGGGGGCCCGGCGCCTCACCGTCTCCACCGTGGGAGTGGTCCCGGGGATCCTGGAGCTGGCCCGGCGTCCCGAGCAGTTCCGTCTGGCCCTCTCCCTGCATGCCCCCACCTCGGAGCTACGCAGGGAGCTGGTCCCCCTGGAGGCCCGGTTCCCTCTCTCGGAGGTCCTGGACGCTCTCCGAGTCTTCGATGCTGCCGGCGGCAAGCGGATCACCTTCGAGTACACCCTCATCCGGAACGTGAACGACGACCCGGAGCTGGCTCCGAAGCTGGCGGAGCTGGCGGCGGAGTTCCAGGCCTTCGTGAACCTCATCCCCTTCAATCCCATCCCCTTCCAGGACTGGGAACCCAGCTCCCGGGAGCGAATCCGAGCCTTCGCCCAGGTGCTGGAGGCCTGGGGAGTGTCGGCAGCGGTCCGGGAGCCCAGGGGCCGGGACATCGACGCGGCCTGCGGCCAGCTGCGGGCCCGGGCCGTTCAGGAGCGGGATGCCGGTAGCTGATGGAGCCCTTCAACGCACCAGGTCGCCGATGCGGCCCCACCGAACCTCCCGGATCCATGGGAAGGGCCTGGCCGAGTCCTTGTTGTAGGAGAAGTAGATGAGGACGGCCCGACCTTCCAGTCGCCACCGCTCCAATAGGCCCCAGTAGCGGGAGTCCAGGCTCGTGTCCCGGTTGTCTCCCAGCATGAAGTACCGGCCCTGGGGGATGATCAGGGGTCCCCAGTTGTCCCGGGTGGGTCGGTAGGCCCCGTTCCGTTCCCGGGGCAGGAGGTAATCCTCCTGCCAGGCCATCCAGGCGTGGCTGGTGTCTCCTCCCGAATCCAGATGCTGGACGTAGGGCTCCTCCACCGGTTCCCCGTTCAGGAAGAGGACGCCGTCCCGCATGGCCAGGGTGTCTCCAGGCAGGCCCATGAGGCGCTTGACCAGCTTCAGGTCCTCCTCGTGGGGAGGATCGAAGACGATCACGTCTCCCCGCTCCGGCTCCGAATAGCCCGGGATGCGCCAGGAGGTCCCGGGAACCGGGCTGCCCAGGGCCGCCCGGTTCACCAGGAGGAGATCTCCCACCAGGAGGGAATCCTCCATGGACCCGGAGATGATGACGAAGGTGTGGATCAGGAAGGACCGGATGATGAGGAAGAGGACGAAGGCCACACCCAGGGACTTGATCCATTCCCAGAGGGCGTTCTCTCCCCGGGAGCCGGGCCGGGATGCGTTGTCCCCGTTTCCCCCTTTCTCCGGCCCCTTCCTCTTGTCCGGACCTTTCGACCTCCCCCTCTTCTGTCTCTTGTTCTTTGCCATGATCAGCGGCCTGTTTCGCCTGACGACGTGACGGGAGGCGGAGAGGCCGGATCTCGCCACTCGGGCCCCAGCCGGACGGTGACGTCCACGTAAAGGCCCGAGTCCGGCTCACTCCGGACATCCGGAATGCCCAGGGCTCGGGCCACGGCTCGGGCCGGCCTCTCCTTTCCCACCCGGTCCAACACTACGGAGGAGTCCGCAGTGAAGGTTTCCGCGTTGCCGAAATACACCACATCGAATCCCAGGTCCCGGAGAACGCCGGTGGCGGCCCGAGCGGCTCCCGCCACGCCCCCCCCGTTCAGGACCTCCACCCGGACCCGCTCCCCAAGGGGGGAGGGGACGGGGCGAGGCCCGGCCTCCGGCGTCGGGGTGGGAGACCACCACTGGGCCAGAGAGGAGCCCAGGAGGATCGCTGCAGCCAGGAGAACCACCAGGAGGACTAGACTTCGGATGCGCTGGCCCATTCCTGCCCCCGGGTCATCCGGTTCCAGAACGCGACGGTCTCCCGACGCAGCGGGCGCTCCTCCTTCACCAGGTATTGAATGCGGGCGGAGAGGATCTCCCGGACCACCCCCTCCAGGTCCCGGGCGGCCCTCTCTCTCAGCTCCCGGCGCCACTCCTCCTTCGACTCCCGTCCGGGCTCCAGGAAGTCTGCGGCGAAGAGGGCCAGACCCACGGTCCCGAAGTCCTCCGAGCCCAGGGTATGGTAAGCGATGGCGTGGAGGAGCTCCGCGTCCTCCACCCCTTCCTCTTCCAGTCGGCGAGCCACCGCCGGGCCATGGAGCACCTTGCCCGGAAAGCCCCGGAAGGGTGGATCCACCCGGGGGCGCAGGTCCTCCGGGTCCGCGTCCCTGAGCGCGTCGTGGAGGTGGCCTGCCGCAGCCCACCGGGCCACCTCCGTCTCCTCCTCTTCCCGGGCTCGGGCCCACGCCTCCAACAGAGCCGCCACCCGGGCCATGTGCTCCCGCCTCTCCTCACGGGCCCGGGTCCAGGAGGGGAGGTCCCCCCTGGAGGCCTTCCGGAGAAGGGGATGAAGACCCTCTGGCATCTCAGTGAAGCCCCCCTGCCATCTCACGCTCCCAGGATCAGGTTGTCGATGAGTCGGGTCCGGCCGCAGAACGCGGCCACGGCCATGACGGATCCGGGCATGACCGGGTCCACGGGCTCCAGGGTCTCGGGATGGACCACCTCTCCGTACTGGAGGGACAGGGAGGGATAGGCCCTGAGCTCCTCCTCCAGGACGGCCCGGAGGCTCTCCGGCCCCCGCTCCCCCTCCCGGAAGGCGGCTCGTGCCTTCTCCAGGGCCCGGTGAAGTCCCGAGGCCTCCTCCCTTTCCCGGGAGTCCAGGTAGCTGTTCCTGGAGCTCATGGCCAGCCCGTCGGCCTCCCGGACGATGGGCCCCATGAGGACCTCCACCTCCATCTCCAGGTCCCGGCACATCCGACGGACCAGGACCCCCTGCTGGTAGTCCTTTCGACCGAAGACCGCCAGGTGGGGCCGGATCAGGCCGAAGAGGCGGGCCACCACCGTGAGGACCCCCCGGAAGTGTCCGGGACGGTAGGCCCCACAGAGGACCCGAGCCATGGGCCCCGGGTCCACGGTCACCAGGGGGCTCCCCAGGGGATACATCTCGTCCACCGAGGGATGGAAGACCAGGTCCACGCCCCGATCCTCCAGGAGGGCCAGGTCCCGGTCCAGGTCCCGGGGATAGGCCTCCATATCCTCCTCGGGTCCGAACTGGAGGGGGTTCACGAAGATGGAGACCGCCAGGAAGTCCGACTCGTTGCGAGCCAGGGAGACCAGGGAGAGATGGCCCTCGTGGAGGTACCCCATGGTGGGAACCAGCCCGATTCGGTCTCCTCGGGAACGGGGTTCTTCCAGGGCCCTCCGGAGATCGATGCGAGTCTCGACGAGAATCATGACTCCCCGGAGAAGCTGTGCTCCGCATCCGGGTAGTCTCCCCGCCGGACCTCCTCCACATAGCTCTTCAGGGCCGTTCTCACCTCCCGGTCCAGCTCTCCGAAGCGCTTCAGGAACTTCGGCCGGAAGCCCGGATTCAGACCCAGGGCGTCGTAGAGGACCAGGACCTGCCCGTCGCACTCCGGCCCCGCCCCGATCCCGATGGTGGGGATGGTGAGGCTCCGGGAGATCTCACCGGCCAGGGGAGCCGGGACCAGTTCCAGGACCACGGCGAAGCACCCGGCATCTTCCAGGGCTCTGGCTTCGTCCCGGAGGCGTTCGGCCGCCGCCGCCTCCCGGCCCTGGACACGGTATCCACCCAGAGCGTGAACAGACTGGGGGGTGAGGCCGATGTGCCCCATGACGGGAATGCCGGCACGGACCAGGGCCTCCACCGTCTTCCGGGTGGGGGCGTTGCCACCCTCCAGCTTCACGGCCTCCACCCCGGTCTCCTTCAGGGCTCGGCCGGCGTTCCGCACCGCCTCCTGGGGACTCACCTGGTAGGTGAGGAAGGGCATGTCCAGGACCAGGAAGCTGTCCGGGGCTCCGCGCCTCACGGCCCGGCCGTGGTGGATCATCTCCTCCAGGGTCACGGGGATGGTGGAGTCGTAGCCCAGGACGACCTGACCCAGGGAGTCTCCGATGAGGATCACGTCCACCCCCGCCTCCTCCACGAAGCGGCTGAAGAGGAAATCGTAGGCCGTGAGGGCCACGATGGTGTTCCCCTGGCTCTTCATCTGCAGGAGGCGGTGAACGGTGACGGTGGGCCTGGAACCTTGGCGATCCGTGGTCACGGACGGCTCCCTTCCGTGGGTCCGGGGCCTGGGAGTCGGGCCGGAGTGACGGTCCCCCCAGGGGTGAGGCCCGAAGCTTAGATCTCCGGAGGAGGAGTGTCAAACCTCGCCCCGGCGGCCTCTCCTTCCTACCTTGCCGGGCATGCCGCTGGTCTGGGATGCCCCCCTCGTCATGGCCGTAGCCCGGGAGTTGGAGGACCTTCTCCGGGGTGATCGTCTCCGGGCCCACCACTTCGACTGGGACCGGCGCCGCCTGGCCCTGTTCTTCCGTTCCGGCACCCTGACCTGCCACCTCCATCCCCGGGACGGCCGGGTCCTGTTCCAGGCTCCGGTGGATCCCTCCCCGGAGAGCCGTCCTCTCCAGGCCCGGGTGGAGGGAGTGGAGGCTCCTCCCGACGAGCGCATCCTCAGGATCCGGCTCCGACGGGTCCGGGGCCGCAAGCTCTCCCTCCAGGTCGTCCTGGAGCTCATGACGAACCAGTGGAACGCCCTCCTGGTGGAGGGGCAGGACGCCATCATCCGGCACCTCTTGTGGACCCGGAGGCTGGAGGAACGGGCCCTGGCCATCGGACAGCCGTACCGGCCACCGGGGCCCTCCCGGCGGATGGGCATCCATCGACCCCTTTCCCGGGAGACGTGGGAGAAGACGGTGAGCCAGGTCCCGGAAGAGGAGCGACGGAGCATCCTCCTGGACCAGGTGGCCTTCACCTCGTCCCTGAACGCCCCTGCCCTTCTGGCCGGAGGTCCGGAGGAAGGCTACCGCCTCTGGCACCAGCTCCGGACCCTGGATCCCCTGGCGCCCTGCCTCCTCCACACAACGCACGGTGATAACCCCTATCCTTTTGTCTTGCAGATATTTGACTACGACCTCTTCAGAACCGTTCTAGGGGCAATGCAGGAGGTCCCGGCCCCGGGGGCGGTGGGGGCGGAGGAGGGGAGAGCCCGGTTGCTGGAGCGGTTGGACCGGGCCCTGGGCCAGGCCCGGGGCCGGGCCCGGGGCCTCCGCCGGGAGCTGGAAGACGCTCCGGACCCCCAGGGCCCCCGACAGCAGGCCAACCTCCTCCTGGCCCGGCTCCACCAGCTATCCAGGGGTCAGGAGCAGGTGACCCTGACGGGGTTTCACGGGGAGCCGGTGGAGATCTCCCTGGACCCCACCCTCTCCCCCCAGGAGAACGCCGACGCCCTCTACCGGGAGGCCGCCCGACTGGAACGGATCCGGGAGCGCCTTCCGGATCTTCTGTCAGAGACAGAGGGGAGCATCCGGGAGCTGGAGGAGCTCCGGACGAGCTTTGAGGAAGGACAAGTGGATCCGGAGGACCTGGACCGGAAGGTCCCCGACGTGGCCAGGAAGGGCTCGGGAGGATCCCCGGAGGGAGAGGAACGCCTCCCCTTCCAGCGCTACCGCAGCTCCGGGGGGCTGGAGATCCGGGTGGGGAGGGGCCCCAGGGACAACGACGACCTGACGTTCCGCCACTCCGACCCGGAGGACATCTGGCTCCACGCCCGGCAGGCTTCCGGGGCCCATGTCATCCTACGGTGGAGCCGGGAAGGCAATCCGCCCCGGAACGATCTGGCGGAAGCCGCCACCCTGGCCGCCCTGAACTCCCAGGCCAGGAACGCCGGAACCGTTCCCGTGGACTGGACCCGGAGGAAGTACGTCCGCAAGCCCCGAAAGGCCCCTCCCGGGGCGGTGGTGCCGGACCGGGTCCAGACCGTCTTCGTGCGCCCGGACCCGGAGCTCCCCCAGAGGCTGGGCCGGGAGGACTACTGATCCATCCCCTCCCGGAGACGGCGCAACAATGCCTCGGCCCCGGCCACACCGTCCCGGTCCAGGGCCTCCATGAGAGCACTCCCCACTACCACGCCCTCCGCCACGCCGGCCACGACCCGGGCCTGCTCCGGCGCGGCGATGCCGAACCCCACGGCGATGGGAAGGTCCGTGAATCTCCGGAGGGCCTCCAGCTCCTCCTTCAGCTCCCCCCGGAGCTCCGTCCGGGCCCCGGTGACCCCGGTCCGGGAGATGTAGTAGAGGAATCCCCCTCCTCCCTGCACCACCGTCCCGGCCCGGGAAAGGGGCGTGGTGGGAGCCATGAGACGGATGAGGTCCAGAGGAGTCCCCAGAATCGTCTCCTCCAACCCTGGATCGGCACCGGAGGGAAGATCGGTGAGGAGAAGTCCCTGGGCTCCGGCCTCCACGGCCTCCGCCAGGAAGCGCTCCATCCCGAAGCGGAGGGCCGGGTTCAGGTAGGTGAAGAGGACCACCGGAGTGTCGTGCTCCTTCCGGAAAGCCCGGAGGAGATCCAGTGCGCCGGCCACGGTCATCCCCTCCTTCAGGGCCCTGTAGGACGTCCCCTGGATGACGGGCCCGTCGGCCAGGGGATCGCTGAAGGGGATACCCAGCTCCAGAATGTCGGCCCCGGCCCGAACCATGGTCCCCATGAGCTCCAGGGAGGTGGGGGCGTCGGGGAACCCGGCCGTGAGGTACGGTATGAGGGCTGCCCGACCCTCACGCCTTCGCTGGCGGAAACGATCCTGGATGGTGACGGAGCCTTCGGACATGACGGGAGGGGTTGGGGGGCCGGTCCCGGATCCCACGATCAGAGGGTCCGGGGTGTGACCCTTGTGAGGGGACTCAGATCAGGTAATCACTGACCCTGATCCCGTACTTCTGGGGATCGGTGGTCTTGACGATGGTGCGGACGGGTCGCCCGGTGGCAGGGTCCAAACGGGAGAGATCCAGGCTCTCGGGCTCGGTGAGAGGCATGCCCATGGCGTCGGAGATGACCTTGACCACCGGTTGGTGGAGTCGGTCCGGATCTTTGCTCACGCTGGCCACGACGGCCATCTCCATGGTGTCCAGGATGACCAGCGTCCCCACCGGGTACACCCCCGTGGCGTTGATGAGGGCCTTTACCAGGAGGGGATCGAATCCTCTCCGGGGATTGTCCCTCATCTCCCGGAGAACCGCGTCCGGCGGGTGGGGCTCGTACTGGTAGCTCCGCACCGAGGTGCCGGCATCGAAGGCGTCGGCCACGGCCACGATCCGGGAGAACAGCCCCAGCTCCCGAGGCCTCCGGTTCCTGGGATACCCGGTGAGGTCCACCTTCATGTGATGCTCGTACGCCATGAGCATCTGCCGGTAGGGGACATCGGGAAAACCGTGGAGGTGGAAGAGGGCCAGGAGCCCTTCGGTGGGGTGTTGTTGGAGCTGGAACCACTCCTCCTCGTCGAGCCCCCCTGGCTTGTTGATGATCTCGTGATCGATGCGGCTCTTGCCCAGGTCGTGAAAGAGGGCACCCAGGCCGAGCTCGTAGAGCTGGAGCTTGGAGAAGCCCAACTGCTGCCCGATGATCACGCTGAAGATGGAGACGTTCACGCAATGGGTGAACGTGTACTCGTCGTAGTCCCGGAGGGTGGTCATGGTGATCATGGACGGCTCGTTGGACAGAACCTGGTCCACGATGCCCTGGACCGTCCGCTTCACCTTCCTCACGTTCACCGCCCGTCCCATCCGGATGTCCGTGAGGACATCCCGGGCCACCCGTACAGACTGGGCATACGTGCGCTTGGCGGCGTGGAGGGCTTCCTCCTCCTCCATCTCCGGCTCCTGGACCTCACTCTCCGGCAAGGTCTGGAGGTGAAGGATGGGTGCGGCGCCCAGACGTTCCTCGAAGACGCCGTAGGGGTCGGACTCGTCGGGGGACCGAAGGAGCAGAGTGAGGAAAGGCGCCCACTCGTCCCGGGAAATGCCCGCCAGGATCTCCACGGCCCCCACTCCGTGGTCGGTGAGCACCCGGGCAAAGCTCCCGAAGGTGGAGTAGTTGGAGAGGTCCAGGCGGAGGCGGGTTTCGTTGAAGAAGAAGAAATCCCCCACCACCCGAAGCTCCAGGGCCCCATCCCGGGAGGCCAACTGAGCCACCAGGGCATGGAGATCGTCCAAAGCCTGCTGCACCGCCGAGTTCTCCAGGGGATAGAGCTTCAGAGCCCGCACGGCGGCGTAGATGGCCATCAGGACCTTCCTGCCCTCCTCCTGGAGCCGGGCCGAGTCCGTAGCGGGACGAGCTTGCCGGGCCATGCCCCTCACCCCTCTCCCCGGAGAGCCCGGTTCACGGCGCTCTTCACCACCGGGTCCTGGTCCCCCAGGGCCTTCTGAAGGGAAGAGCGAGCTTCGGAGGTCCCCATCCTTCCGAGACCCAGGGCTGCGCAGGCCCTCATCTCCCCGGACTCCTTCCGGCCGAAGAAGCCCCGGCCGTTCAGGATCCCGTCCAGCACCTTGAGGGCGTCGGCATCCCCCAGCATCCCGTAGCTCTCGAAGAAGGCGATCTGCTCCGAGATGTCGGTCTGTCGGATGTCCTTGCTTTCCACGATCTGGCGCAGGTAGGAGGCGGCGGGGCCGTACCGAAGACGTCCCAGGACCCGGGCCGCGGCGATGCGAACGTCCCGCTCGGGATCGAACAGGGTGTCCAGGAGGGCCCCCACCGCAGTGGAGGCCTTCAGGTCTCCGGCGGCCTGGACCGCCGCCAGGCGCACCTCCGGGGCCTCGTGGGCCAGGAGATCGGCCACCCGGGGTCCGGCCTCGCTCAACTGGATCTTCCCCACCAGGGATACCGCCTCGGCGGCCACAACCGGATCTCCGGAGCCCAGGCACCGGATGAGGGCGTTGCGGTACTTGCTCCCGAGCCCCCGGGCCGCCTCCTGCACCACCCTCCGGATCTCCCGGTCTCCCGTCTCCCCCGCCGCCTTGAGAAGGGGTGCCAGAGCGCCGGAGCGAAGATGTCCCAGGAAGGCCGCCACCGCCGTGGGGTCCGGGGAAATCGTGCCCTCCTCCAACGCCTGGATGAGCTCCCGGAGGGTCTCGGGAGAACTCACTTCGTTGAGGATCTTCTCGGCCAGGCCCCGCTCCGAGTCCTGCAGGGCTCCCTCGGTGGTCAGGAGGCGGGTGGTCTCCTCCAGAACCGCGCCAGCGGCCCGGAGAGCACCACGGCTCAAGAGGTTGGGAAGGAGGATGCGGAAGACCTCGAGGATCTCCCTCTGGCGCTTGGGGAAGCGGGGCTCCTCCACCCGGTCGAAGAGGGCGAACAGGACGTCCTTCCGGAGATCCCGGGCCATCTCCTGGTCCAACTCCTGCTGGATCTCCTCCATCTCCCGGGGATCCAGGGAGTAGAGGGTGGGGTTGAAGTCCTCGGCGGTCACCTGGCCCGGGGCAGGGCCTCCCACCTCCTGGCCGGCCTGGGCAGCCTCCGCCGCCGACGCCTCCCCTCCCTCCCCCATCTCCTCCACCAGGACATCCGGGAGAAGACCCGGTTGACCGTCCCCGGCGCTGGGCAGTTCCAGGCCCTCGGCCAGGAGGTCCACGTAGAGGTACTCCAGGTACTCCAGCTCCTCTTCCCACAGGAGAGTCAGGAGGTCATCCCCTTCGGGTCGGAGGTCCCGGGCCCGGTTCAGGAGGTCGAGGAAGGTGCTCAGCTCATGGCTCTCCAGCCCCTTCTTCAGGGTGATTTCCCGGAGACCGTCCTTGTAGAGGAGGAAGGCCAGGGAGTCGGAGCGGGAGGTGCTCTTGTAGACCTCTTCCCCCATCCAGGTCAGACGATCCTCTTCCACCTGGACCTGGAGACGATCCATCTCCTCCCAGAGGTCCAGGAGCACTTGCCGCAGCTGCCCGGTGAACCGCTGGTAGACGGGGTTGTTCTCGTCGTAGAGCTGCTGAGCCCGGAGGGCCTTGCCCAGGACGGAGAACACCCCTCTCACCTCCTCCACGGGCAGCGTGGAGGGATCGTCCCAGTCCAGCGCGGCCCCGGGAAGCCCTTCCTGCGAGTCGGGGGGGTTCTGGGTCACAGGCTCAAACCTTCAGGTCTTGTCCCTCCCAGCGGGCAACGTGGGCCACGTCCTTGTCTCCTCGGCCGCTGAGGCAGAGGAGGACGGGACCGAGCTCCTGGGCCTCGGGAGCCATCCGACCCAGGTAGGCGATGGCGTGCGCCGTCTCCAGAGCCGGGATGATGCCCTCCGCCCTCGACAGCAGGTGGAAAGCCTCCAACGCCTCTTCATCCGTGACGGATTCATAGATGGCCCGGCCGCTGTCCTTCAGGAAGGAATGTTCGGGTCCGACCCCCGGATAGTCCAGGCCGGCGGATACGGAGTGGGCAGGTGCCACCTGTCCGTCGTCGTCCTGAAGAAGGTAGCTCAGGCAACCATGGAGCACCCCGGGTTTCCCTGCGATAAGGGACGCCGAGTGGCGGCCCGTGTCAATCCCCTCCCCGGCAGCCTCCACCCCCACGAGCCGAACATCCTCGTCCTCTCGGAAGGCGTGGAAGATCCCCATGGCGTTGGAGCCGCCGCCCACGCAAGCCACCACGGTGCCGGGGAGCCGGTGGACGTCCCGGAGCATCTGGTCCCGGGCCTCCTGCCCGATGATGGACTGGAAGTCCCGAACCATCCGGGGGAAGGGATCCGGTCCCACCACGGACCCGATGACGTAGTGGGTGTTCTCCACGCTGGTGACCCAGTCCCGGATGGCCTCGTTGGTGGCGTCCTTGAGGGTACGGGTCCCGGAGCTCACGGGCCGAACCTCCGCATTCATGAGCTCCATGCGGTAGACGTTCAGGGCCTGGCGTTCCACGTCCTCCTCCCCCATGTAGACCACGCACTCCAGGTCGAAGAGGGCGCAGGCCGTGGCCGTGGCCACCCCGTGCTGTCCGGCGCCGGTCTCGGCGATGATCCTCTCCTTGCCCATCCTCCGAGCCAACAGGACCTGACCCAGGGTGTTGTTGATCTTGTGGGCCCCGGTGTGGTTCAGGTCTTCCCGTTTCAGGAAGAAGGAGGTCCGGCTTCCCAGGGCTTCCTCCAGGCGCCGGGCCCGGTAGAGGGGCGTGGGCCGGCCGACGAAGTCCTGGAGAAGGGCCTGAAGCTCTTCCCAGAACCCGGGATCGTCCCGGATGGCCTCGTAGGCCTCCTCCAGCTCCTCCAGGGCTGTCACGAGGGTTTCGGGAACGTACCGGCCCCCGAAGGTCCCGAATCGTCCTGCCGTCTTCGCCTCGGCTTTGCTCACCTGATCCCCCTCTTGTTCCTCACGCCTTCGCCCTCGCTTCCTCTTCCCTTCTTCCCTTCTTCCCTTCTTCCCCGTCCTGCCTTCTTCCCGCCTCCTCTTCGTCCGCTCCTTTCCCCCTCTCGACTCCGGGCATCACCCCGACGCGGCGTTTCGCACGAAGGCCTCCACCGCAGCCGGATCCTTGAGCCCGGGACGGCTCTCCACGCCGGAGCTGACGTCCACCACGTGGGGTCGGAGGCGGGCCACGGCTTCCGCCACATTGTCCGGCCGCAACCCCCCGGCGGCGATGAAGGAGACGGACGGGGGGAACTCCGTCCGCAGCCCCTCCACCTCATCCCAGGAGAAGGACGCTCCCATACCGCCCCGCCCCTCCGGATGCCAGCCATCCAGGAGAACGCCGTCAGTCACGTCCCCGTAGCGCCGGAGCCCTTCCCGGACGTCGGAGCGCCCCCGGATCCGGAGGGCCTTCCACACCCGGAAACCCCCCGGGCGCCGAATGGCCTCCACCTCCGCCGGCTGCTCCTCCCCGTGGAGCTGGATCACCGAGGCCCCCACGATCTCCGCAGCTCGGAGGGCAGCCTCCGGAGGGAGGTTCGCCACCACCACCACCACGGGCAGGCTCGTTCCCCGCACCACCTCCCGGGCCTCCTCCGGAACAAGCCCCCGGGGGCTCTCGGGAACCAGCACCACGCCCAGGTAGTCCGCTCCGGCGGCCTGGGCCAGGCGAGCGTCCTCACCCCGGGTGAGCCCGCAGATCTTGACTCCCACCTCCGACCCTCCGGTCACCGGCGTCCCTCGTCTCGTCTCGCCACCCGGGGACGTCCCGTCAGATTCCCCGCGGCCCGGCCCGGATCCGGGTCCCGGAGAAAGCTCTCCCCAACCAGTATAGCATGGACCCCGGCCGAGCCCAGGAGATCCACGTCCTCCCGGGTCCGGATTCCGCTCTCCGCCACCACCGTCACCGCTTCCGGAATGCGGGGCATGAGGCTCAGGGTGACGTCCAGGGAAGTCCGGAAGGTCTGGAGGTTCCGGTTGTTGATCCCCACCACCTCCGCCCCGGCAGCCAGAGCCCGGTCCAGCTCCTCTCCGTCGTGAACCTCCACCAGGGGTGTCAGCCCCAACTCCACCCCCCGCCGGTGGAGGGAGCGGAGACGATCATCGTCCAGGATCCGGACGATGAGAAGCACACCGTCTGCTCCGGCGGCCCGGGCTTCCACCAGCTGGAGGGGATCCAGGATGAAGTCCTTCCGGAACACGGGCAGGGACACCCCGGCCCGGACTTCCTGGAGGTCCTGCAGCGACCCGCCGAAGTACTCCCGGTCCGTGAGAACGCTGATGGCCGCCACCCCCGCTCCCTGGTAGGCCCGCCCCAGCTCCGCCGGGACCAGATCCGGCCGGATGGGGCCCGCTCCCGGAGACCTGCGTTTCACCTCCGCCATCACCGCCACCTCCCCCTCCCGGCGAAGGGCGTTGCCGAAACCCCGGACCGGCGGGGCCTCGTCCAGCCGGGCCCGGACCGCCTCCTCTCGGGCCAGGAGGGCCCTCACCTCTCCCTCCTTCGTCTCTACGATCCGATCCAGAATTCCCCGGGACGGGGACGAGCCTTGCGCTTCGGAAAGTGTTCGGGTATCGTTCATTCGGTTCCTGTTCGGGTTCGACTTCAGGAGTAGGGATCATGCCCCTCACGAAACGCCAGAAAGAAATCCTGGACCACATCCACGCCTTCATCGACGAGCACGGCTACGCCCCGAGCTTCGAGGAGATCGCCAAGGCCTTCGGGTACTCTTCCCTGGCCACGGTTCACGAGCACCTGAGCAATCTGGAGCGGAAGGGCTACATCCGGAAGTCCTTCAACGAGAGCCGCTCCATCGAGGTCGTTCCCGTCCAATCCTCCGCCTCCGGCACCGAGCTTCCACTCCTGGGGACGGTGGCGGCGGGGCTTCCCATCGAGGCCATCCCGGAACAGGAAAACCTGGCCGTTCCCCCGGACATGGTGCGGCCCGGCAAGGACAACTTCGTCCTCCGGGTGGAGGGGAACTCCATGATCGACGAGCAGATCCGGGACGGGGACTACATCGTGGTCAGCTCCCAACCCACGGCCGAAGACGGGGAGATGGTGGTGGCCCTGGTGGGAGGGGACTCTGCCACGGTGAAGAAGCTCTACCGGGAGGTCGGAAACCGGATCCGGCTCCAGCCCGCCAATCCCGCCATGGATCCCATCGTCGTGGAAGCCGACGACGTCATGGTCCAGGGGGTGGTGGTGGGGCTCATTCGTCGCTTCTGACCCCGCTGGACGCCTCCCGGAGCTCCTCCAGCTTCCGGTAGCCGGCCCCGGAGTCCAGCCCCTCCCGGGCCAGGATGAGGGCGTCGGGCAAGCTCTCGGTCCTCCCGCTCACGTAGAGGGCCCCCGCCGCGTTGAGCAGGACCGCCGCACGGGCCCCGTCCTGATCCTTCCCCCGGAGCACCTTCTCCACGATGGCGGCGTTCTCCTTCGGACTCCCACCGGCAAGGGACTCGACACGGTAGGTACTCAGCCCCAGCTGCCCGGGGGTGAGCATGCCCTCCTGGATGGATCCGTCCTCCCGGAGCTCTGCCACCTGGGTGGGGCCCAGGGGGCTGAACTCGTCCATCCCCGGGGATCCGTGGACCACCAGTGCCCTCTTGTGTCCCAGCTCCCTAAGGGCCTCCACGATGAGCCAGAGAATGCCGGGCTCGGCCACGCCCACCAGCTGGCGACGGGCCCCCGCCGGGTTCGTGAGGGGCCCCAGGAGATTCATGATGGTGGTGATGCCCAGCGCCTTCCTCACCGGGGCCACATGGCGCATGGCCGGGTGAAGGAGGGGGGCGAACATGAACACGATGCCCACCTCCTCCAGGACCCGTGCGATCCCGGTCGGGGTCAGATCGATCTTCACCCCCAGGGCCTCCAGGACGTCGGCGCTTCCGCTCCGGGACGTGAAGGAGCGATTGCCGTGCTTGGCCACCCGGACCCCCATCCCCGCCGCCACCAGGGCCGCGGCGGTGGAGATGTTGAAGGTGGTGACGTCCCCTCCCCCGGTCCCGCAGGTATCCACCAGCTCGTCCGGGTTCTCCACCGGCACGCGCACCATCACGTCCTGGAGAGCCCGGACCCCTCCGGCCACCTCGTTGGGAAGGACTCCCCGGGTCCGGAGCCCCATGAGCAGGGCCCCCACCTGCACCGGGGAAGCCTCCCCGGAGACGATGGCCAGAAAGGCCTCCTTCGCATCCTCCGGGGAGAGGGCCTCTCCCCGGGCTACCGTTTCGATGTACGGCCTGAGATTCACGTCAACACCCGTCCTGTGTACCGTCTTTCTTGCTGCCGTGGGAGGGTGGCCAGCAACCGTGAAGCTTACACAGGCACCCGGGGGCCGGTCCAGGGGGCAGGAAGGGTATGCGATCCACTCGTCAACGTCCTGCGTCAAGAAGTGTCCGAGGGGGTAGCTCTCTCCCGTGCCCCTGCTCGGGTCCCGCTGCTCGGTTGCTGCTGCTCGGCTTCCCCGACTTTTGGCCTCTCTCATCTCCCGGCCTCGCCGCCGGGACCGTCCGTTCCAGGCGCCGGACCCCTCTTCTCCTTCTCTTCGTCGGTCTTGCCATCGGGCGTCTCCGCGGAGACGTCTCCGGCGTCTCCGGAGGCCCCCACCGGACCCCGCCCCTTCCCCAACCCCAGCAGGGCCTGCACCGCCCAGTGCAGGTCCAGGGCCTCGCCGTGCC
>CAZZEL010000069.1:0-22174 GCA_964652625.1 uncultured Gemmatimonadaceae bacterium | reverse complement strand
GACGATTTCCCCCGGATGATCGTGGTCACCTTCCAGCATCCCACGCCCTACTTCGACGACTCCTACGCCGTGAACTCGGTGAACGTGGGCCCGTATGGCGATGCCTTCATGGAGGAGCTCATTCCCCGGGTCGAGGAGCGCTTCCGTATCATCCGGGAGCCCTGGGCCCG
The DNA here is from genome assembly GCA_964652625.1 of uncultured Gemmatimonadaceae bacterium. Lineage (GTDB taxonomy): Bacteria > Gemmatimonadota > Gemmatimonadetes > Longimicrobiales > Gaopeijiaceae > CAZZEL01. Next base: position 22,004 of record CAZZEL010000069.1, on the reverse strand, counting down.
CTGGCTGGACGGGGGATCCACGGGTGGATGGGAGAGCCTGGCTCTCCAGCTCTACCATCCGGACTTCTTCGGCGGAGTATGGTCGTACTGTCCCGATCCCGTGACCTTCACGAACGTGGAGGGGATCAACATCTACGAGGACGGGAACGCCTTCTACAAGGTCCGGGGGTGGCGGAAGGTCCCCATCGTGAATTCCCGGGACACGGACGGGACCATGCGCATGACCTCCAGGCAGCGAAACTACTACGAGCTGGCCAAGGGGACCCGGGGACGGAGTGGCGAGCAGCTGGACATCTGGTCCGCCGTCTATGGCCCCCTGGGGCAGGACGGCTACTTCAAGCCCCTCTTCGACAAGAGGACGGGAGAGATCGATCCCAGCGTGGCCGAGTACTGGCGGGAGAACTACGACCTCCTGGAGTACATGAAGCGAAACTGGTCCTGGCTGGGGCCAAAGCTGGTGGACAAGATCCACATCTACATCGGGGACATGGACACCTACCGCCTGGAACAGCCCGTCTACGATCTGGAAGCCTGGATGAAAACCACCACCGATCCCCACTACCCCGGGTTCTTCATGTACGGCGACCGGAAGCCCCACTGCTGGATCGGGCCGGTGACCATGCCGGAACGCCTGAAGGAGATGGCCATGCACGGCCTCCGGCACATGCCCGAGGGGACGACCACACCCTGGTGGAACTACTGACGAGAGGCGGGGAGCCGTTCTCCTGAAGGAGGGAGAGAGTCATGCGAGGGAGAGACGCAGGAAGGGTTGTCCGCAGCCGACGGGGCTGCTTGTTTCTGGCCTGGGCCGTCCTGGTCCTGGCCTCCTGCACCGTGCAGCCTCTGGGGGAAGGGGCCCAGGACGACACGGCCCGCTTCATCCGGGAGAACTACGAGAAACGGGAGGTGCGCATCCCCATGAGGGACGGAGTGCACCTCTTCACCGCCATCTACTCGCCTCGGGACCGGTCCCGCACCTACCCCATCCTCATGCGCCGGACCCCCTACAGCGTGAGTCCCTACGGGGAAGACGCCTACCCGGACCGCATGGGGCCCAGCGACATCCTCCTCCGGGAGGGCTACATCTTCGTCTTCCAGGACGTCCGGGGCACATACATGTCCGAGGGGCAGTTCGTGAACATGACGCCCCACGTGCCGGAGAAGACGGGGCCGGAGGACATCGACGAGAGCACGGACACCTACGACACCATCGAGTGGCTCCTGGCGAACGTGGAGAACCACAACGGCCGGGTGGGGATGTGGGGGATCTCCTATCCCGGCTTTTACGCCGCCGCCAGCATGATCGATGCCCACCCGGCCCTCACGGCCGTCTCGCCCCAGGCTCCCATCGCCGACTGGTGGTTTGACGACTTCCACCACCACGGGGCCTTCTTCCTGCCCCACGCCTTCAACTTCCTCAGCTCCTTCGGGCTGCCTCGTCCCGAGCCCACCACCCGGCGCAATCCCCGGTTCCAGCACGGCACGCCGGACGGCTACTCCTTCTTCCTGGACATGGGGTCCGCGGCCCGTGGGAACGAACGTTACCTGGAAAACCGTATACCCTTCTGGGACAGTATTATAGCCCACCCGAACTACGATGATTTCTGGCAGGCCCGGAACATCCTTCCCCACCTGAGCAACGTGGCCCCGGCGGTCATGACCGTGGGGGGTTGGTTCGACGCCGAAGACCTCTACGGCCCGTTGAACATCTACCGGAGCATCGAGGAGAAGAACCCGGAGGCCGTGAACCTTCTGGTCATGGGGCCATGGAGGCACGGCGGCTGGGCCCGGACCGACGGCACCTCCCTGGGCAACGTCACCTTCGGATCCCGGACCGGACCCTTCTACCGGGAGACCATGGAAGCGGTCTTCTTCCAGCACTTCCTGAAGGACGAGGGGGAGATGACCCTTCCCGAGGCCTACGTCTTCGAGACGGGGGAGAACCGCTGGAGGACCTTTCCGGACTGGCCTCCCCCCGAGACCCGGGAGGGGTTCCTGTACCTCAGGGAGGACGGGGGCCTGTCCTTCGATCCTCCCACCGCAGCCACCGGAGCCCTGGACACCTGGCTAAGCGATCCCTGGAACCCGGTGCCCTACACCCAGGACATCACCATCGGCATGACCCGGGAGTACATGACCGACGACCAGCGGTTCGCCGCCCGGCGGCCGGACGTCATGACGTACCAGACGGACGTGCTTCAGGAGCCGGTGACCCTGGTGGGCCCCCTGGTGGCGGAGCTGTGGGTGTCCACCTCCAGGGAGGCAGCGGACTGGGTGGTGAAGCTCGTGGACGTCTTTCCCCCTTCGGCGCCGGATCATGAGGGACTCCCCCGGGGCATGCACATGGGAGAGTACCAGATGATGGTCCGGAGCGAAGTGATTCGGGGGCGGTTCCGGAACTCCTACCAGGAGCCGGAGCCCTTCGTCCCCGATCGTCCCACCCGGGTCCGGCTCCCCCTCCAGGACGTTCTCCACACCTTCCGGCCGGGGCACCGGATCATGATCCAGGTTCAAAGCACCTGGTTCCCCCTGGTGGACCGGAATCCCCAGAGCTGGGTGGACAACATCTACCGGGCCCGGGAAGAGGATTACGTGGAGGCCACCCACCGTTTGTACCGGTCCCGGCGCTACCCGTCCCGGATCCAGGTGGGTCTGCTTTCCGGGGGGGAGGGGGCGGGGAACTGAGCTCTGGCGGTGGCTGCGAAGGGCTGATCAGCCTTCGGTACTGGCGAAACGGAGAACCCGACCCACCCCGAGGCTGAGGTATGCCTGGCCGTAGGCCTGCCGGAAGGCGGCCATGGCTTCGTCCCCTGAGCAGTGGGTGGGCCCTGCCTGTGTCACGCCCAGGCGCCGGAAGGCCTGGAGCACGTTCTGGATGGCCTCCGGCCCCTCCCTCATGAGGTGGAATCCGCCCAGGACCGCATGCAGGGGAGCGTCGGCCAGCTCTCCGGCCCGCTCAGCCATGCTCACCACGCCGGGATGGGCGCAGCCGGTGAGGACCACGATTCCCTCTCGTGTGTCCAGGAGGAGGGCCTGTTCCGGGATCTCCGTCCCCATCCTTCCCGTGGTCCGGATCCCGGGGACGATTTCCTCTCCCGGGGGCGTCCGGGTCACGTCCGTCACCTGGGCGGCCCTCTCCCACAGATCCGCCGGAAAGGCCCGGAGGAGGTGGAGGCGAGGTCGAACACCCTGGTCGAGAAGAGCCTGGAGCCCGCCGGTATGATCTCCGTGGGCATGGGAGATCACCACCGCCTCCACGTCCATGGGGTCCTTGTCCAGGAGGCGCATGTTCTCCAGGAGAGCCTCGCCGTCGGCTCCGGTGTCGAACAGGACCGTGTGGCCGCCGGTCTCCAGGAGGGCAGAGAAACCCCACCCGCTCCGGAAGCGGTCGTGGGTGGCGTAGTTGTCGAAGAGGATGGTGATGACGAGCTCGTGGTCGGCCTGACTCCGGGGATGCTCCTCCAGGCCGGCGGACAGGCCCAGGAGGGGGAGAAGGGTAGAGCCCAGAAGCTGGATCGTGTGCATGTCGATGCCTCCTGGGAAGAAGGTCAGGCGGGCTTCAGGTCCAGGACCGGGGTTCCGTCGATGGCGTCAAGCCCCCGGACCCGGAGCTCGCTTCCCCGGATCCCCAGGAGCTCCACCTCGGCAACCCCGATGGGGTTGGGTCGCCGGGGGCTTCGCAGGGCGAACACCCCCCGCCGGGGCCGGGTCTCGTCTCCCCTGGGGTGCTGGAGCAGTTCGTAGTCCCGGGAGCGATGGAAGAGGAAGACCACAAGGATGCGGGGTTCCTTCTCCAGCTCCCGGAGTCCCTCTTCCAGGGAGGGATCCAGGACGATCCGTGACTCCGACCGCAGGAGGAGCTCTCTGCTGGTGCCCAGGGGCAGGCCGTTCTCCACATGACCGATGGGCTGGAACGTGGGGGAGGGGCTCTGGGGGTCCATGACGGCTGCGGGGCTCCGGCTCAGTAGAACGCCGCAACGGTGTTGTGGGCCAGGAGACGGTCCTTGGCCACCAGGCAGGCTGCCGGAGCATCCAGCTTCTGGAAGGTGGCGGCGTCGTGCCCCACGCACTGTCCCAGGACCAGGGCGAACTCCACCTTCTCCCGGTTGAGAAGCTCGGCCTGGGCCAGGGGGTTGCAGATCATCTCCCGCCGACCCGGCCGCACCTTCTGGGAGTCCCGGATTCCCACGTCCTCCTTGGGCACCGCACCGGTCTTGCAACACGCCGAGGAGACCTGGAACCCGTTCGTCTCCAGGAGCTTCGTAAGGATCTTGGCCTCCTCCCGGAAGCCGACACAGAAGCTGATTCCCATGTGCGTGGCTCCCAGGCGATGGGCCATATCCATGGCCTCCCCGACCCGGGAACGGTTGCCGTGCCCCCGGGTGAGGGTCTCCTGGGCCACCCGGTCCAGGGTCTCCAGGTCCCAGCCCTGGAACTCGGGACGTTCGGAGGCGGTCCAGTGGCCGAACACGTCGTTCTTCAGGTAACTCCGACTCGTGTACAGGGCCGCAGCGGGGTTGTGTCGGAGGCGCCGGTCCCGGGCCACCAGGGCCGTGGCGGGAACGGCGCTGGCCCGGATGAACATGGCCTCGTGGCCCACGCACATTCCGGCCACGACGTTCAGCTCCGTCTCCTGGTTCTCGAAGAACCGGGCCTGGCCCAGGGGGTCACTCCGGGGAGGGCAGGGAGGAAGGACGGGCTCCAGGCCGGTGCCGTGGAGATAGCTGGCCGCCAGGGCCGCCTCCCGGGCCATGTCGGGGCAGTGGGCGATGCCCAGTCGGGTGATCTCCATGAGCCGCGCGAACTCGGCGATCTCCCTCAGCCGGCTCCAACGGCAGTACCCCTCTCCTTCCACCAGGGCGGCCCGGACCGCCAGGCGGAGGCCGTCTCCGTTCTCGTAGAGCTCCTGGAACTCCGGGAAGTCGCCCCGCATGGGGCAGTTCTCCGGACCGGCGTCCCGTCTTCCTCCTCTGCAGACGAAGCTGGGGCATTTCGCACACTCGAGGGTCATGGAGGGGTTTGGACTCCTTCAGGTTGGAAGGGAGGGGGAAGAGTGAGATGAAAGGCCGGGCATCCGACCTCGAAAGATCCAGGGAGGCCGGGCGTTCTCCGCATCCGGAAAGTACGCCTCACCGGGCACCCAGAAGCGCTTCCCGAAGCGGGAGACGGTGCTGAGGCGTCCGTCTTGCCGCAGGGCCTGGAGAGAGGTCTCCAGCTCCTCCTTGTCCCAGGGCAGGGTGTCGGCCAGCTCGTCCCGGGTCATGGGATGCCGGAGCAGGAGGTCGGCCAGGGCGTCGAAATCCGGTCCTTCCCCCTGGTCATCCCGCTTCCAAAGACCGGCTCCCTCCGGGCTTCCGGGGGAGGATGAGCCCCGTTCCAAGCCGGAAGAGGGGCCGGTCTCGGGCCCCTCCGCTTTCCTCGCGGTCCGGGTCTTCGGCGAGTGCGTCACGGGTACCGGGCTCCGGAGGGCGGCGACCGCCCCCAGCATCTCCCGGGCCCGGTCCAGAGCTTCGGATCCCGGGGGCCGTACCCAGGCCTCCGAAGGGGGGCGGCTGGGGATGTTCAAATGGATCTCGTCCGGTCGGATGCCCCGGAGCCGACGGGCCAGGGCCCTGAGGTTTCCCTCGGAGTCGTTCGCTCCCGCCACCAGCATGACCTCCACCCAGATCCGGCCCTGGAAGTCCCGGCGTAGATCCCGAAGGCCGGTGAGGTGGTCCCGGTAGGTGAAATCCGGGTGGGGTCGGTGGATGAGTCGGTGGAGCCTGGGGGTGCCCGCCGAAAGGCTGGGCAGGATGGCGTCACAGGCCATGACGCTGTCTCGGATGACCGGGTTCGAGAGGAGGGCGCCGTTCGTCAGGAGGGCCACAGGCAGGTCGGAGCGGTCCTTCACGCCCCTGACCACCTCTCCGATCTCGGAGCACAGGAGGGGATCTCCGGATCCCAGAAGGGTGATCCAGTCCACGGATCCTGCTGGCAGGGTCTCCAGGAAGGCGTCCAGCTCGGCCAGGACAGCGGCGGCCCGAGGGCGGGGTCGGGGATGGCTCTGCACGGGCCGGGTACGGCCCAACTGGCAGAACACGCAGTTCCAGTTGCAGGTCTTGAGGGGGGCCAGGTCGATGCCCAGGGAGCGTCCGAGACGCCAGGATGGAGCGGGGCCGAAGACACGTGAACGGCCTCCCCCTTCCTGGCCCTGGTCCACACGGCCCATGGACGGCTCCTTTCCCGTTGGACACTGTAGTAACCTACTACATCCGGGGCCGGGACGCAGGGCCCGACGGGGCTTTCCCGGAGCCTCCCCGGAGGCGGAATGGTCCGGCCCGGTGGTCCGGCCCTGCGGGGCTCGGGTCCGGCAGGTTTCACCGGGCTTCGCCGAGAATACAGGGGAGGGAAGACCCCCCGCTGACCACGAAGACAGGAGGACAGGATGAAAGCCATCGTGGAGATCCAGATCATCCCCATCGGTACCGGAGTCTCCGTGCGCAAGGAGGTCATGAGGGCTCATGAGCTCCTGGAGGAGTCCGGGTTGGAGATTTCCCTCCATGCCAACGGCTCGAACATGGAGGGAGAGCTGGCTGAGGTCCTGACGGCCCTTCAGCACACCATCGAGACCCTCCACGACGAAGGCATTGCCCGGCTTTCCACCCACGTGAAGATCGGCACCCGGACGGACAAGGTCCCCAGTATGGCCGGCAAGCTCTTCAAATAGGCGGCACCGGCCCGGAGGCCGGAAGCAGGGTGACCTGGACGTAGTTGTCCGTCCGGATGTAGGTGCTGGCGTCGGCTCGGACGGTCTCCGGAGACACGGTGTCCAGCAGGGTCATGTCCAGGAGGACATGGGGGTCCGAGTCGTACTCTTCGGCGGCCCGGAGTTGGGCGAGCCACCAGGCGTTCCGCTCCATGTTCGTCTCCCGGCTCCGGCGCTCCTGCTCCTTGACCTTCTGCACGTCCTCAGCCGACGGGCCTTCCTCCTTGATCCTATCCAGCTCGGCGAAGATGGTCTCCACCAACTCGTCCACCCGCTGGGGATCGGATCCGAAGGAGATGCTCAGGGTGTAGCGCTCCTCCGGGTACTTCTCGTACCCACCCTGGACGCTGACACCGTAGGAGCCGCTGAGCTCCTCCCGGATGACCTCCCGGAGGCGGATCCCCAGGACCCCCTCCAGGGCCCGCAGTCCCAGGCGCTTCTCCGGCGTGTACTCGAAGGGTCCGGTGAAGGCGATGAAGGTCCGGCTCTGGGGCTCCACACCCTTCCGGACCGTCTTCTTCACCACGCCGGTGGGGGGATCGATATCCAGGTCTCTCCAGCTTTCCTCCCGTTCCATGGAGGGGAGGCCACCCAGGTAGGTTTCCACCAGGGGCCTGATCCGGGCCGGCTCGAAGGAACCTACGAAGAGGAAGGTGAAGTCTCCGGCGTCGGCGAACCGGTCCCGGTAGAAGGTGAAGGCCTCGTCCAATTCGATCTCCCGCATCCTCTCCACGGAGATGGGCCGGGCCCGGGGGTGGCCCTGGGTGAGAGCGACGGTGAGGGTGTCCTGGAAGGCCGCCATGGGGCTGGCGCTCCGGTTCGACAGCACAGCCTCCATCTGCTGCTGGAAAGCCTGGAACGCGGTGGGGTCCTTCCGGGGCGCGGTGAAGTAGAGGTGGATGAGTTGGAAGAGGGTCTCCAGGTCCTTGGGGGAGGCGCTTCCGGCCAGCCCCTCCGTGAGCTCCCCGATCCGGGGGGAGACGCTCACCGCCCTGCCGGCCAGCCGTTTCTGCAGGTCCACCTGGCTGAAGCTTCCCACTCCTCCCAGGGAGACCACCTGGGCGGCGGTGGAGGCGGACATGTGCTCCTCCTCCCCGGAAAGGGAGAACCCTCCGGGGCTGAAGGCCTGGAAGAGGATCTCGTCGTCCTTGAAGTCCGTGGGCTTCAGGACCACCTGGACGCCGTTGGCCAGGGTCCACTCCGTGAGCCCCAGCTCCGGGTCCATGGCTTCGTCCACCACCGGTGACGGGGCCGGCGTCTCGGCCAGGAGGGGCTGGTCGGTGGCCGTGTCCTCGTAGGGCTGGATGTCCGCCGCCAACACCTGCTGGAAGAGGGCCTCCAGGCGGCTCTCCGCCGGGACCTCCACCCCCTCCCGGTCCGGTGCGTTCACCAGCACCACCCGGTTCTCGTCCACGAGCCAGCTACGGGCCGCCTGGTTGACTTCCTCCAGGGTGATGGTGGGAACCAGGGCCTGGGCCGTCCGGAACTCGTACTCGATGCCCGGCGCCGGCTCTCCCTGGAGGAAGTGGTTCACGTACTCACCGGCCAGGCTTCGAGACTCCTGGTTCTCCCGCTCGGCAAAGGCCCGTTCCATGGCCCGGAGGAAATCCGCCTTCTCCCGCTCCATCTCCGAGGCGGTGAACCCGTGGCGGGCCACCCGCTCCGCTTCCGTGAGGAGGGCCTCCATGCCCCGGGCCACGCCTCCCTCCCTCACCAGGGCTCCGAGCTGGAAGATCTCCGCGGTGCGAACCAGCCGGCCCTTCCCGGAGAACCCGGCGGCGAAGGGGGGATCCGGTTGTTGGGTGAGCTCGAAGAGGCGCTTGTTCAGCATCCCGGTGAAGAGCCCCTCCACCAGACCTTGCCGGTAGCTCTCCAGGGTGTTTCCGGCTCCAGCGGGCCGCTTGGTGAGGAGGGCCACCTGGGTGTTGGTGGCCTCGTGGTCCGTGGCCATGGCGAAGAGGGTCTCGTCGTGGCCGGGAACGTCGTAGTAGGTCCGGGGCCGGGGATCCTCCGGCACCGGAATGCTGGAGAACACCTCCTGGATCTGCCCTTCCACGCTTCCGGCATGGAAGTCCCCCACGGCCACCACGGCCATGAGGTCCGGCCGGTACCAGTCCCGGTAGAAGCGGCGAAGGGTCTCGTGCTGGAAGCTCTCCAGGATCTCCACATCGCCGATGGGCAGCCGCTCGGCGTAGCGAGAGCCCTGGAAGAGGATGGGGAACTGCTGTTCCTGCATCCGGGCGTTGGCCCCCCGGCCCAGACGCCACTCCTCGATGACCACTCCCCTCTCCTTGTCGATCTCCTCCCCCTCCAGGGAGACCCGGTGGGCCCAGTCCTCCAGGATCTGGAAGCCCGTGGCCATGAACTCCGGGTCGTCGGTGGGAACCTGGAGCATGTAGACCGTCTCGTCGAAGCTGGTGTAGGCGTTGACCTCCGGTCCGAACTCCATCCCGATGGACTCCAGGTAGCTCACCAGCTCCTGCTTCTCGAAGTTGGCCGTCCCGTTGAAGGCCATGTGCTCCATGAGGTGGGCCAGGCCCTGCTGATCCTCGTCCTCCAGGACCGAGCCGGCGTTCACCACCAGGCGAAGCTCCGCCCGATTCTCCGGCTGTTCGTTGGCCCGGACGAAGTACCGGAGACCGTTCTCCAGGATGCCGGACCGGAGGGCCGGATCCAGGGGAAGGGTGTCGGTGGGCGAGCCCGGCATCTCCTGGGCCGCGGCGGCCAGGGGGCCCAGGAGGAGGGCGAAGAGGACGAGCAGGCCGGAGGAAGCCCAGGTACGAGGATGGCGCATGGTGCTCTTCCCATGTGGAGGATGCTGGTCCGGGTTTGGAACCGGAAAGTAGATTGAGGAAACGTACTTAATACCGGGCTCCTGGGAAAACCGTTCCCCCACCGACCCCGGTACCATCTACTAAGAAGGTAGTTGACATCCGGGAAACCTGTGCGTAGGTTGGTACTATGAGTATAGTAGATTCCGATTCCGACATGGACCGGGTGGTCCTCACCAGCCGGGAGATGGACGTCATGGATGTCCTGTGGTCCCGGGGCTCCGGGACGGTCTCCGAGGTCCAGGAGGCCCTTGAGGATGAGCTGGCCTATACCACCGTCCTCACCGTTCTCCGGACCCTGGAGCAGAAGGGGTACGTCAGTCACCAGGCGGAGGGGCGAGCCCATCGCTACCACCCCCTGGTGGACAGGGAGGAGGCCCAGGACAGCGCCATCCGTCGCATGACCCGAAAGCTGTTCTCCGGGTCCCCGGAGCTGCTCATGACCCAGCTGCTGAGCCAGCGGGGCCTCAGCGACGCCGAACTCCGGCGTCTGAGGAAGCTGGTGGATGAGCGCCTGGGGGAGGAGGAGTCATGATCCTGGCCTGGATGGTCTACGCCCTCCTGGTGGGGATCCTGGCGGGGGGAGCTGCCTGGGTTCTGGAGGCCTTGCTCCGGAGCCACCGGAGGCCGGCCCGCTGGGTCTGGCTGGGAGCTCTTCTCTTCTCCGTCCTCTGGCCCCTGGTCACGGCTCTCCGGCCTCCGAACGCCGGGGCCTCGGCCAGCGGATCCGGGGGGCAGGCGCCCGCCGTGCTCCTGGAGCCCCTCACCCTGGCGGTGGAGGGAGAGTCCTCCCTCAGGGCCCTGGACGAGCCCCTGGTGGTCCTCTGGGTGGGGCTGTCGGGACTCCTCCTGACCCTCGCCCTCCTTCTTCTCCTTCGGACCCACTGGTTGAGGAAGCGGTGGACCGGGGAGGAGGCTGGGGGGCGACGGGTTCTCTTCTCCGAGAATTGGGGTCCGGCCGTGGTGGGGTTCTTCCGGCCTCAGATCGTCCTGCCCCGGTGGAGCCGGAACCTGGACGAGAAGGGGTTCCGCCTGATCCTGGATCACGAGGCGGAGCATCTCCGGGCCGGAGACCTCCGTCTCCAGATCCTGGCCGGCCTCCTCCCCCTTCTCCTTCCCTGGAACCTGCCCCTGTGGTGGCAATGGCGCCGGCTCCGGCTGGCGGCGGAAGGGGACTGCGATCTACGTGTCCTTCGGCAGCATCCCAGGTCCACCCGGGCCTACCTGGACCTCCTCCTGGAAGTGGGTTATCGCCTGTCCGGAGAGAGGATGGCTGCGGCCATGCTGTCGGAACCCGAGCGAAGTCTGAGAAGGAGGATTCAGATCATGACCATGCCCTTGCCGAAACGACCCTGGGTCCGAGGCGTCCTGCTCTCCGCGGTGGGAGCGGGCCTGATCGCCGTGGCCTGCTGGGCTCCGGGCCCCACGGACCTGGAGGAGAATGCAGGGAGCCCGGCTCCGAGCACGGCCCAGGAAAGCCCGGCGGCCGGGAGTGAAGACCTGGCAGCGGAACCCACCTTCACACCCTACACCGTCCGCCCGGACATCAAGAACCGGCGGGAGGTGGCTCAGGCCATGCGGGACGAGTATCCGCCCCTTCTGCGGGACGCCGGCATCGAAGGGCAGGTGGGGGTCTGGTTCTTCATCGACGAGACCGGGACGGTCCGGGATACCCGGATCGCCGAGAGCTCCGGCCACAAGGCCCTGGATGATGCGGCTCTGAAGGTGGCCGAAGTCCTGGAATTCACCCCGGCCCTGAACAGGGACGAGCCCGTGCCGGTCTGGATCTCCCTGCCCATCACGTTCTCAGCCGACTCGGACTCCGGAAGGGAAGGAAACCCCGCCGGGGGATCCGGGGAGGAGGCTCCTCCCCGGGTCCCCGTGAAGAGCCCGGGCCAGGCCTCGTCGGAGGGGACCGGATCCGCACCCACCTTCACGCCCTACACCGTCCGGCCGGACATCAAGAACCGGCGGGAGATCCAGGAGGCCATGATCCGGGAGTATCCGCCTCTCCTCCGGGACGCAGGCATTGGTGGCCAGGTGGGGGTCTGGTTCTTCATCGACGAGACCGGGACGGTTGGGGATATCCGCATTCAGGAGAGCTCCGGGCACCAGGCCCTGGACGAGGCGGCCCTGAGGGTGGCCGAAGTCCTGGAATTCACGCCGGCCTTGAACCGGGATGAGCCCGTGCCGGTCTGGATCTCCCTGCCCATCACGTTCGAGACCCGCTGAGGTCTTCCTCCCCGTCCGTCCTCCCCGTCCGGCCTCCGCGTCCGGCCTCCGCGCCTGGCCTTCGCGCCTGGCCTCCGCGCCCGGATAGGGGGGACCGCCCGGCATCCCCTCATTGAAGGGGCTGTTGAACCGGACAGGGGCTTCGGGGTAACGGCGGGTTCCTTCCGGGGTCGCGGCTGACCTCTTCCCCGGAAGGACATTCCCACAACACCGTTTCCCCATGGCCAACGGGAGGCTTCATGTCCGTCCGGGACCGGAAGACCCACGTCCGTTTCCTTCCCCTTGCTCTCTCCCTCCTCCTGCTCCTCCCGGCTCTCCCGCCGGAGCCGGGAGTGGCCCAGGCCTCCGGTGGCGCCACCGCCCTCCAGGACCTTCCCCCGGAGGAAGCCGGGGCCGAAGCTCACCTGAATGCCTCCCCCCGACACGGGGAGTGGGTGGAGTACGACGCCGGTGGGGAGGACCGGGTGACGGCCTGGGTGGTCTATCCCGAGCGGAGCGGCCCGGCTCCCGTGGTGGTGGTCGTCCACGAGATCTACGCCCTCACGGACTGGATCCGGGCCGTGGCGGACCAGCTGGCCGCCGAAGGCTTCATCGCCATCGCTCCCGACCTCCTCAGCGGAAAGGGGCCCCAGGGAGGTGGAACGGTTTCGGTGGACCGACAGGAGGCGGTTCGGCTGATCCGGGATCTGGATCCCCGGGAGGTGACCCGGCGCCTGAAGGCGGCGGCGGCCTACGCTACGGGCTTGCCGGCGGCCACGGAGGCGGTGGCCGTGGTGGGGTACTGCTGGGGTGGCACCACCAGCTTCCGGGTGGCCACGGAGTGGCCGGAGCTGGATGCGGCGGTGGTCTACTACGGGAGCTCACCGGCCTCCGGGGCCCTCCCCGAGGTTCAGGCGCCGGTTCTGGGCCTCTACGGGGAGGACGACGCCCGGGTGAACGCCACGATTCCCGAGGCCCGGGAGATCATGGAGTCCCTGGGGAAGACCTACGAGGTGAACCTCTACGACGGTGCCGGGCACGGGTTCCTCCGGAACCAGTCCGGGCGGGAAGGTGCAAATCGGCAGGCGGCCCAGGGGGCCTGGTCCCGGATGCTGGACTTCCTACGCGAACACCTGGAAGGGTAGGGAGCGCCGGAACATGAGGTGTGTCACTTCTCCCAACAGGTGAGGAGCTCCAGGGCTGTGGGAGCGAAGACCTGCTCCGTGAGGTAGTAGGACATCCACAGATCCAATCGGAAGGCTTGCTCGTCCGTGGGGTCGTACTGGAGACCGGGGGTGAAGGCCAGGAGGGGGGTGAGAACGGTCCCCCTCCGTTCCGAGGATCGGAGGAGAAGGGTGAGGTTGCTCCCCAGCTTGGCCCGCCATCGTTCGTCGGAAGGGGTCCAGGCGTGCCCCAGGCGGATGCCGAAGGGGATGGTCTCGAAGGGATAGGACAGGGGAAAGAGGGTCATCTCCAGGGCGTGGTGCTCCTCCACCCAGTGGGTGTAGCCCACGCCCACCTGGATGTAGCCCCCCACGCTCAGGGAGATGTGAAACCGATCGTCCGGAATCTGGGCGGACCCGGGGGCCCAGGTCCCCAGGATCCCGCCCAGGATCAGCAAGGCCCCGCTTCGGACCCGGACCCCTTGATGAGACCTTCTACCCATGGTCTTCCTCCTCTTCGGGCGTCCCCGTTTGTGCATGACCCCTGTCCGCGGTCGCACCCCCCTCATTCAACTGCTCTCCAGAGCCCTTCAAGCGTCCCTCAGAAGAACCCGCCCCCGGCCTCGGCCCCGGGCCCCTTCATGACCGTGAGGTTCTGCCGCAGCTCCTCCTCCCCCGCCTTCAGGACCAGGGTGTATTCCCCGGCCTCGGCCAGGGGAGGCTGGGGGCCTCTCCGGCCTCCCATGAAGGCCTGGGCCCCTCCCAGGGGCCGGACCAGACGCATGAAGTGCCGGATCATTCCGCTGCCCAGGCTCATGCCTCCGCTCCGCCAGTTCTCTCCCGGGCGCTCGTTGAACTCACCCGGGCCCGGGCGGGGCGACCTGCCTCCGCCGGCGGCTCCGAACATGGAGAACAGGCCTTCCCGGTCCCCGGCGATCATCATTCTGGCCACTCGCTCCAGGCGGGCCCGCTCCATGATCCCCTCTTCCACCAGGGAGTCCACCACCACCCACATGGCCTCCACGGCCCGGATGCTGTCCTGGACCTCCGCAGGGGTTGTGGGCGGCGGGGGCGGGGCCTCCCCCCGGAAGTTCCACCGGACCCGGTGGAGGCCCGGGGTCCCGGGACCCCTCAGGGTCTGAACCGTGTCCCCCTGGGCATCCAGGATGACCAGGCTCACCTGGGGCCCTCTCTCCTGTCGGCTGCCGGGCCTGCCCGGGCGTCCGGCCGCCTGCGCCTCCTCCGGGGCGTCACGCCGGCCAGGGGCTCCCTGAGCCGTGTCCGGTGACTCAGGCCCGGGGAGGTCGGCCTCCGGACCCACCCGGTAGACCAGCTCCGCTCCGTAGGGCTCGGAGGAGACCTGGAAGAACTGGTGGCCCGGTGACTCCCCGCCGATGGGAGGCGTCCCGAACTGGAGGCCGGGCTCGGGCTGGAAGAGGTGGACGTCGGAGGCCAGGACCTCCCGGGTCATCTGCTGGAGAGGCCCGATGTCCACGATCCAGATGGAGCGACCGTGGGTCCCGGCGATGAGCTCGTGGTCCCTGGGATGGATGGCCAGGTCGTGGACGGGGACTGTGGGCAGCCCCTCCATGAACTTCTGCCAGTGGCCTCCGAAATCCATGGAGACGTAGAGTCCCACGTCGGTGCCCACGAAGAGGAGATTCGGGTTCACCGGGTCCTGACGGACCACGTGGACGAAGTCGGGCCCACCCGTGGGAAGATCTCCGGCGATGGACCGGAAGCTCTCGCCTCCGTCCTGGGTGACGTATACGTAGGGGCTGAAGTCATTCGTCCGGTGTCCGTCGAAGGCCACGAAGAAGGTGTCCAGGTGGTGGTGGGACGGCTCGATACGGCGCACCCAGGTGCCCTGGGGGACCCCGGGGAAGCGGCCGGTGAGCTCCTCCCAGGTCTCCCCGTCGTCGGGGCTCATCCACACCCGCCCGTCATCGGTTCCGGCGTAGAGAAGGCCGGCCTCCAGGGGGGACTCGGCCAGAGCCACGATGGTGGCGAAGGTCTCGGCCCCGGTGATGTCCGGGGTGATCCCCCCTGTCTCTTCCGTGCTGATCCGGATCTTCTCCTCGTCAGCGTAGGAGAGGTCCGGGCTGATGACCTCCACCTCTTCCCCCCGGTTCGTGTACTTCAGGACCCGGTTCCCGGCAGCGTAGATCACCGTGGGATCGTGGGGAGAGAGGACCATGGGCGTATTCCAGTTGTAGCGCAGGTCCGCTTCGGCGGAATCGGCTCGCTGGAGGTCCCGGAGGCGCTCGATCTGGACCTCGTCCGCCGGGCTCAGGGCCAGGATGGAATCCTCCCAGGCCAGCCAGCGCTCCTTCCAGTTCGGCTTGGGAAGTGAGTGCCGGTGGCTGGTGGCCGTGTTGATCCGGCCCATGTTTCCGCCCTGGGACTCGTAGTAGACGATCTCCGGGTTCTCCGGGTCCTGGAGGGTGAAGAACCCGTCGCCCCCGCCCACGGTCCGCCACATGTAGTTCGTGACGTCACCGTTCCGGACCCGGCTGGGTCCGCACCAGGAGCCGTTGTCCTGGAGTCCCCCGCAGACGGTGTAGGGGATCTCCATACCGTAGCTCACCTCGTAGAACTGACCCAGGGCCATGGTGTTGAGGAAGTTGTAGTTGCCACCCTTGTCGAAGGTGATGGCCACCCCGCCGTCGTTGCCCACGATCATCCGTTCCGGGTCCACCGGATCGATCCACATGGCGTGGTGATCCACGTGCACTCCCAGGGTGGCTTGACCGATGGTGAAGCCACCGTCGTCCGTGACGTTCACCGGGGTGGAGGACCACCAGACCCGGTCCGGATCCTCCGGATCCACCCGGACCTGGGAGTAGTAGAAGGGCCGGGTGTTGTTCGTGTTCATCTTCTCCCAGGTGTCCCCCCCGTCCTCGGACCGATAGAGCCCGGAGGGGTTCTCGTCCTCCTCCGTGGCCTCCGCCTCCACCATGGCGTACATGATGTCCGGGTGACTCCTGGAGATGTCCAGGCCGATGCGGCCCAGCGTTCCGGTGGGCCAGCCCTCCCCCCGGAGCTCCGACCAGGTGTCACCCCCGTCCGTGCTCTTCCACAGGGCGCTTCCCGGGCCGCCGCTCTGCAGGAAGTAGGGTCCCCGGACCCGTTCCCAGGAGGCGGCGAAGAGGATGTCCGGGTTGTCGGGCCGCATGATGACGTCCACGAAACCGGCGTCCTCGCTGACGAACTTCACCCGTTCCCAGCTCTCTCCTCCGTCCCTGGTCCGGTAGAGCCCTCGCTGGGGATTGGCGTTCCAGATGTGGCCCAGGGCGGCGACGAACACCACGTCCGGATTCGTGGGGTGGACGATGACCCGCCCCACGACCTCGGTGTCCTCCAGCCCCTTCAGCTCCCAGGTCAGCCCGCCGTCCTCGGACTTGTAGACCCCTCCTCCTGGTGAGATGGAGTTCCGGGAGTCCTCCTCCCCGGTGCCGGCCCAGATCTGGAGGGTATCCGAGGGGGCGATGGCCAGGTCCCCCATGGAGATGACCCGCTGGTCCGTGAAGAGGGGCCGGAAGCTGGTTCCGTTGTTCGTGGTCTTCCAGATGCCGCCGGTGGCGGCTGCCACGAAGAAGGTCTTGGATGGGCTGGGGATTCCCTCCACGTCCGTGACCCGGCCGCCCATGTTCGCCGGTCCCACGGACCGCCAGCGGAAGGCGGAGAGGGTGGCGGAATCCAGGGGCTGGGTGAGCTGAGCCGCGAGAAGGGAGGGAAGGATGGGAAGAGTCAGAAGTGCGAGGAAGAGCCCTGCCAGGTGCCTTCGCATGCTGCCTCCGAGGTGGGCGAAGAGAGCCGAACGGTTCGATCCGGTTGCCGGTGAGGGTGACGGGAAGGGGCCCCGGGAAGGGAAGAGATGGCGAAAGGAACTCCCGGAGGCCCCGCCGGAAGAAAAAGTGCAGCGGTACGCTGGGGTTTGGAAAGGGGTAGAGGGAAACGCGATTTCCCGGAAGGGGCCTTCCTTCCTCCTTCGTCTGGACCGGAAGGTGGGACCTGACTAGTGTAGAGGGTTGAAAATGGACCGGGAGAACCGGAAAAACGGTGGATCCCCGTTCCGTTTTCTTCCGACGTCGGACGCAGGAATACCCGTCTAACCACATCCGATGAGGTTGGCTTCATGGCTAGAACTCGCATCCTGATTCTCGGCGCAGCCGGGAAGGATTTCCAGGTGTTCAATACTCTCTACCGGGAGGACGACTCGGTGGAGGTGGTGGGCTTCACCGCCCAGCAGATTCCCCACATCGAAGATCGACAGTACCCGCCCAGCATCGCCGGGGATCTTTACCCGGATGGGATCACCATCTATCCGGAGGAAGACCTGGACCGGCTCATCGAGGAGCTCCAGGTGGATCGGTGCGTCATGGCCTACTCCGACGTCTCCCACGAGTACGTCATGCACCTGGCGGCCCGGGTCAACGCCCTGGGGCCCAGCTTCGAGCTCCCCAGCGAGACGAAGACCATGTACGAGTCCAACCTCCCGGTGGTGGCGGTCTGCGCTGTCCGCACCGGTGTGGGGAAGAGCCAGACCTCCCGGGCCGTGGCCAGGGAGCTCCGTGATGCGGGGCTGAAGGTGGCGGTGATCCGGCACCCCATGCCCTACGGGGACCTGGCGAAGCAGAAGGTCCAGCGCTTCGCCGACGAGGAGGACCTGGTCAAGCACGACGTGACCATCGAGGAGAGGGAGGAGTACGAGCCCCATATCGCCAACGGGTCCGTGGTGTTCGCCGGGGTAGACTACGGCGCCATCCTGGAGGAGGCGGAGAAGGAAGCCGACGTCATCCTCTGGGACGGAGGCAACAACGACACGCCCTTCTACGTCCCCGACGTTCACATCACCCTGGTGGACCCCCATCGGCCGGGCCACGAGCTGACGTACTATCCCGGGGAGACGAACCTTCGCATGGCCGACGTGGTCGTCATCAACAAGGTGGCGACGGCGGACCCGGCCAACGTGCAGAGGGTCCGGGAGAATGTCCTCTCCGTGAACCCGGAGGCCGAGATCCTGGAAGCCGCCTCGCCTCTCTTCGTGGACGATCCGTCCGTTCTCAAGGGCAAGAAAGTTCTGGCTGTGGAGGACGGCCCCACCCTGACCCACGGGGGGATGAAGTACGGTGCGGGAACTCTGGGAGCCCGGCAGAGCGGAGCCGCCGAGCTCATCGATCCCCGGCCCTTCCTGGTGGGGGAGCTCAAGGACACCTTCGAGGCCTACCCCGACCTGGGGATCCTCCTCCCGGCCATGGGCTACGGCCAGAAGCAGGTGAAGGACCTGGAGGCCACCATCAAGAAGGCTGTGGATGGGGGCGTGGAGGCCCTGGCCGTGGGCACGCCCATCGATCTCTCCCGGCTCGTGGACATCCCCGTGCCCTACACCCGGGTGCGGTACGAGCTGCAGGTCCTGGGCACGCCCACCCTGAAGGACGTCCTGGCTCCGGTGCTCGAGGGCTGAGGAGCAGGCGGTACCGCACAGGCCGCGGGCCAGAGTCGAGGTAGTGAGTCCGGAGGTCACCTCTTCACGTGGGGGAGGTGGCCTCCGGGTGTTTTCAAGGGCTGTTGGACGACGCTTCTAGTCTCTCCCCCGGCAAAGGGGGCTGTTGAGGAGCCGTTGGTCGATGACCAGCTCCACCTGGTCTCCCGGATTCACCGAGATGGGACGGGTGGTGCAGCGGTCCCCGGCCAACAGATCGATCTCGATCCGCAGGTCCGAGGGCCTCTCCCACGGGATGGTGAAGGTCGTTTCCCGCTTCCCCGACACCGTTCCCAGCATCTTGCGGGCTCCGAAGACGAAGGCGTGGAGACGGGCGTCGTTGAAGTTCAGGTTCGTCACGTGGACCTTCAACGAGGCCGGACCGCCGCCACCCCGGAAGGGGTCGTTGGACGACCGCCCGCTGGCGCAGGCTCCCAGAAGGAGGGTGCCGAGCAGAAGGAGGACGGCGAGGATCGTGGAGATTCGCATGAGAGACTTCCTGGGTTGTGCCGGCGAGGCCTCCGGATCTCTGGAATCCCCTTCCTTCCAGGTCCTGCCCGAAGCATCTCTCCGGATGACGTCCGGTTGATCAGGGGTACCCTCTACCTTGGGATACGCTCCAGGTCCTTCTATCTTTTCACGGTGACTGTGTTCCCCCTGCTCGTCGGGAACACGGTCCGATTCGCCCCATCTGCCCACGCTGCTCCACGAGGATCCCATGAGTTGGACCCGAGCTCCGGCCGTGGCCGGTCTCTTCTATCCCGGAGATGCCACCAGTCTCCGGAAGACCGTGGATTCCCTCCTCGAGAACGCGCCGGCCCGGGACTCCCAGGCCCCTCTTCCCAAGGCCATGATCGCCCCCCACGCCGGCTACCCGTATTCCGGCCCGGTGGCGGCCTCGGCGTATGCCCCCCTCCGGACCGGAGGAGCGCCCATCCGGCGGGTGGTTCTCCTGGGGCCGGCCCACCGGTATTCCTTCCGGGGCCTGGCCGCCCCCAGCGCCGGGAGCTTCGAGACACCCCTGGGAGAGGTGGAGGTGGACGGCGAGGCCGTGGCGGAGATCATGGATCTTCCCCACGTCCACATCCTGGACGAAGCCCATCAGGATGAGCACAGCCTGGAGGTGCACCTGCCCTTCCTGCAGACGATCCTGGAAGAATTCACCGTCGTGCCCCTGGTGGTAGGGGTGGCCCGACCGGAGGAGGTGGAGGAGGTCCTTCGGGTCCTGTGGGGAGGTCCCGAGACCCTCGTCGTGGTGAGCTCCGATCTCAGTCACTACCTCCCCTACGACGAGGCCGCCCGGGTGGACGAAGCCACGGCCGTGGCCATCGAGGCTCTGAGGCCCGAGGACATCGGGGCGAAGCAGGCCTGCGGAAGGACTCCCATGGGAGGTCTCCTCCTCCGGGCCCGTGAAGAGGAGATGTCTGTGGAGAGGGTGGATCTGAGGAACTCCGGGGATACGGCGGGTTCCAGGGATCAGGTGGTGGGATACGGGTCCTTCCTGTTCCGGTAGGAAAGGGCCGCCCCCCTCACCCCCCCTGGACATACCACCGGCCGTGCAGGAGGTCCCGGTAGACCGTGAGCGTTTTGCCGTCTTCCAGGACCAGGGTGGCGTAGCGCCGGGAGATCTCCTCTCGCCACCACTCGTCGTCCACCTGCCAGATCTCCAGGATTCTTTCCACCCGGCGAGGCCCTCCTTTCAGGTAGAGCATCCGGGGCCGCCCTCGGGCCCCCGTCCGGACCCGGAGGGGGCGGGGTGTGTTCAGGGGCCGCAGGAGACGGGAATTCCGTGGGTCGTGGTTACGCTTCATGGCTCGCAGCTCAGGGTCACAGCGCAGGATCGCCCCTCACGCTCTGGGATTCACGGCTCGAAGTTCAGGAGGGCGAACCGTCGCTCCGGGATCCTGGACCAGGGATCCACCTCCACCACCCGGTAGAGGGGGGAGTGGCCCAGCTTCAGCTTCAGCTCCCTGACCGCCTGCCGGAGGGAGGGGGGAACGTCGCCCTCTGCCAGGTTCGTGTTCTCTCTTTCTCTCCTTTTCTCTTCTTTCCGGTGGAAGAGGCTGGACTGGGTCGTGGCGGGCCCGAAGCGAAAGAGCTCCACCGTCAGGCTCTCCACGGCCCGGGGAGGGGGAGAGAGGGCCATCTTGCCTCGGAGGGGAGACGCCAGAGAGTCCCGCTGAGCCGTGGGCTCCCGGAGGATGGACTCCACGGACCACGACCCACCTCCCTCCAGGCTGCCCCGGAGACGGAGTCCCTGGACGCTCCGGCCCCGACGGTCTCGCCGGGCCAGAGCTTTCTCCAGGAGGCGGTTCAGGGCCCCGTGGAGGGTCTCGGTGCGGCCCACCGGGGAGGGGAAGTCCAGGGAAACCCGGATGGGGCGGGGACGATGAAGGGCTTGGACCGGATCCAGGCGACGGCCGCTGGCCCATTGCCGGGCCTTCCGACCTTCCCTTCCGAACTGGGCCACCACGGCCGATTCCGGCAGGGCCACCAGGTCCCGGAGGGTCGCGATGTCCAGGCGCTCCAGGCGCTGGATCATGAGGGGGTCCACCGGGAGGACGGACACGGGGCAGGTGGCCAGAAAGGAAGGGAGCTCCTCCGGCGAGACCAGGACCGGTCGGCCGGGTCGGGCCCCGGCCGCTGCCACCCACGCCCCGAACGTTCCCGGAGCCCGGCCCACCCGGGTGGCGGCCACCAGGGGACGAGGGAAGATCTCGAAGAGGGTCCGGAGGGCCCGTTCAGCTTGCCGAGGGGGAGAGCCGTGAAGGCGTTCCAGTCCGTCCACGCCCACGAACACCCGTCCTCGCCCCGCCGGTTGCACCACTGGGCTGAGCTGGGACAGGGCCACCACCATCTCCTCCTGGGCGGCGTCGTAATGGGCCGGATCCGGCTCCAGGAGAGTCAGGGACGGACAGAGGGAGATGGCCTGAGAGACCTGCTGTCCGGGTTTCACGCCAGCGTCCGCCGCCCGCTCCGAGACCTGGTGGATGGTTCGCCGGACCCCTTCTCCCGGGGAGAGGAGAGCCACGGAGGTGGTGTCCAGGGATGGAGAGCGAACCAGTTCCAGGCGAAGCTCGAAGGTGGGAAGCCAGAGACACAGGGCTTCCCGGCTTCCGGAAGACGCCGGGGGCCCCGAAGAGGAGGAAGCAGGGGAGGGGGATCCTCCTCCGCGACTGCCGGGCGTCCCGTGGGACGCCAATGGATGACGGAGCTCTCGGTCCAGCAGGGCCATGGAATCGGGTTGGAGAGACGATACCGAACAAAAACCGAAATAAGGAAGAAGGTAATGTCGGGAACCATCGGCGGCAACGGGGAGAAGGCGATGTACCCTCCACCCGGCAGAGTCCTGCGTCAGGACATGTGTGGAGGCTTCGGAGGTGGGTCCTCCGACGCCGATCCCGGCGGTGGCCCTTCCTCTTCTTCCTTCCCCGGTTCGGCGGCGTCTTTTGGTCTTCGGGGCGTCTCCGCGGAGACGTTTCCGGCGTCTCCGGAGGCCCCCACCGGACCCCGCCCCTTTCCCAACCCCAGCATCGCCTGCACCGCCCAGTGCAGGTCCAGGGCCTCGC